>JAGIBF010000075.1 GCA_017744515.1 Niastella sp. | reverse complement strand
AACGTGATCACCGCTTCCAAAACATTGGGCATCGATGAAGCATTCCGCAAAGACCCGAAAAGAATATATAACAGCTTTGAAAGCGGCAGATACACAAGACTTCACTTTGCTTGAAAAGTTCGTCAGATCATGACAAGAAAGAAAAACGAATCATCTTGGTATGTGATTCGCCAGTTTTTGTTTCAGATCGATTCTTATGCCTTGATCTCACCAATAAAAACTGTTTCAAACAGCCTGAAGAATCCGCCACAAAATTATATAGCAGCCTTTCGCCGTGAAATAAAAAACAGCCGGGAATACATACGTATCAATCGTTTTTAATCGGCACAATTAAATCGCAAAAGCATATTTGATTGTCGTATTAAATCCGCCGTTCTGAATTCTTTTGGAACAATGTATTTGAAACCCGGAGACTATATGACGAATAAAAACAAAACTGAATCGAAACAACCACTACCAAATACCGACGTAAAAATGGATAGACACCAATCGGCTGCATACATCAACAGCACCTATGGAACAATGTCTGTCTGGGCCTGCAAAGGCATCCATTCCCACCTGAAACCCTTCAAAGAAAATGGCAAGGTCTATTACTGGCAATCAAATCTTGATTTCCATTTAAGGCAAGAACTCAATCCGTACGCCTAAATTTTTCTTTTCCACAATCTGATTTTATGGAGGCCCGATGAATATCGAGCAAGCTAAAGCTATATCTATTATTGATCTATTGACGAAACTCGGACACAAGCCCGTCCGTACACAAAAGCATAGAGTGCGATACCTTTCGCCTTATCGCGTCGAGCAAACTGCCAGCTTTGACGTCCATCCCGGTAAGAATATCTGGATTGACCGAGGGGACGGCAACAAAGGCGGTAACACCCTTGACCTTGCCTTACAACTCATGAAATTCCTGACCCCGGAGCAAGAGCATAACATTCAGGATGCATTGCGCTGGCTGGGAAACATGGCTGGATTATCCCCAGTTATCAAATCCGTTGAGCCGGACACATACTTTGAGGATGACAGTGCTTTATCCTTGACAAAGATCACTGCCATCGAAAATAGCCGATTGATCGAATACCTTTCCGACCGTGGCATTCCGTTATCTGTTGGTTTGAAATACCTGAAACAAGCATTGATCTACAACAAGAACTCTCAAAAACACTTTAAAACGCTTGCCCTACGCAATGATGAAAAAGGGTGGGAGTTGCGGAACCCGGTATTCAAAGGCTGCATCCGCCCCAAAGACGTGACGTTTATTCGCGGCAAAAAGCCTGAACAAAAAAAGGGTATCCACCTGTTTGAAGGCTTCATGGACTATTTGAGCGTGATCACGATCAACGAAGGCAAAGGATTCAGGGATGATGCCATTATCCTGAATTCGTTGTCCTGCATGGAAAAGGCAACGGGTTATATCAAAGGCTATGGATATAAAGTCGCCTATACATGGATGGACAACGACATGCCCGGAAAAGACGCAACGGCTTCGCTTGATGCATTTTTCCTGACCGAATCCGACCTCCGGCACGAGCCTATGAACTACATGTATGAGCCATATAAAGATGTGAATGCATGGCACATCAAGAAGCTCGGCCTGTTTGATTAGCGTTGCCTTGCGGCTGTAACAGTTTGTGCTTTTCCTGTGAAAGCCGATAGATAGGACAAGGGAATGTGCCGAAAACGCTCCCTTGCTTCCAACAATAATTTTCGCCAACCCGCCCCACCCAAAATTTTTGCCGGATGGTCGCTGACCTTTCGGCTTGCCCCTCCTTGTTCCAATCAACTTCCACAGAAAGGAAACCCAATGGAACTTTATACGCAATCACAATACAAGCAGCTCATCAAGAACGGCCAGAATCGGGACAAAGACCATTATCCCGTCATCAAGCTGTTTATGCCGGGCATGGCACATACATGGCTGATTACGGAACTCGATCCCGAAGAACCGGATATCGCCTTCGGCCTATGCGATCTTGGCATAGGGTTCCCCGAGCTTGGCTATGTCAGCCTCGAAGAAATCAGCAGCGTTAAAAACCGTTACGGCTTTAGCGTTGAACGTGATCTGCACTTTGAAGCGAAATACCCGATCAGTGTTTACACAGATGCAGCCCGCTTTCATAGCCGGATAGTCGAATCTTCCGATAAGCTGGATCGCTTCAACCCTAAAAAGCCCGGAGGTTGCACACCTTCATAATAAAGCACCTGTAACTGCGGCAACGCCTCACGTGGGGCGTTGCCTTTTCGTATCCAATGATTTCATCGTACAGGACACGCCGCCATGATCCGCATGATCCAAGTCCAATCCGCAGCCCACGCGGAAGACTATTTCAATGAAGCACTTTCGCAAACCGGGTATTACATCAACGAGCAGGAATGCGCCGGCACATTTCAGGGCAATGTTGCCGACCGGTTGGGATTGACTGGCCCTGCGACAAAAGAAGTGTTTCATGCCTTGTGCAACAATATCAATCCGGCCACGGGACAATCGCTAACACCAAGAACGGCTGAAAACCGGACTGTTTACTACGATATAAATTTCCATTGCCCGAAATCCGTGTCGATTGCCTTTTCCATTCACGGCGACAAAAATATCCTTGCCGCATTCCAGGACAGCGTGCGCGAAACCATGCAGGATATTGAATGCGACGCCCAGACCCGTATCCGCAAGAATGGTCAGGATGATAACCGCCCGACAGGGGAATTGCTCTATGCCGATTTTGTGCATTTCACGTCAAGACCGGTGGATGATGACAGTTTTCCCGATCCGCATTTGCATTGCCATTGTACGACCTTCAACGCGACATGGGATGATACAGAACAGCAATACAAGGCCGGGCAATTCCGCGATATCAAACGTGATATGCCGTATTATCAGGAACGCTATTACAAGCGGCTGGCCGACCGGCTGATAGCGTTGGGCTATGGCATCCGAAGGACGGCCACAGCCTTTGAACTCGACGCCATCCCGCAACCGGTCATCGACTTGTTTTCCAAAAGGACGCAGGAGGTGAAACGGATTGCGAAGGAAAAGAACATCACCGACGCAGCACAGCTTGACCAACTCGGCGCACAGACCCGTAGCAAGAAGAAAAAAGACCTGTCCATGGCCGATCTGGAAAACGACTGGCGCAGGCAGATCGCGGAACTCAATCTGAATGACACGACTTCGGGCAACGCATCCAGCGCACAAGGGGCTTTATCCATCACCCCGGAACAATGCATAGACCATGCGCTTGCCCAACGCTTCGAACGCGCATCCGTGGCCCATGACCGGCGCATCCTTGCTACCGCGTACCGGCATGGTTTGGGCTGTGCTGGCCTTTCGTTGGATGAGATAACACAGGCTTTCCGTGATGACAGGCGTATCATTCAAATAAAGGACGGGCAAAGACTCATGTGTACCACGGACGAGGCTTTGGCCGAGGAAAAACGCATGGTTGACCTTGCCAAAGCCGGAAAAGGTCAATGCATTCCTTTATATCGAACTGTACCGCCGCTTACCGTATCCGGCGATCAGGCCGAAGCCGTTACCCATATCCTGACTTCATCCGATAGGGTGTCCAATGTGCAGGGCGGCGCGGGAACAGGCAAGACCACGACCCTGAAAGAACTGGTCGCGCATATTCATGCCGCAGGGATAAAAACGACACTGGTGGCCCCGACAGCCAACGCCTCGCGCGGCGTGATGCGGGAGGAAGGCTTTGCCGAAGCCGACACCGTTGCCAAGCTCTTAAACGATGCCAACATGCAAGCGGCCCTGCAGGACGGTGTGCTGATCGTGGACGAGGCGGGATTGCTCGGCATCCGTGATATGACGGCATTGCTGCAACTGGTCACGGACAAAAACGCGCGGCTGATCCTGTTTGGGGACACGCGCCAACATAGCAGCGTTATTCGCGGGGATGCCTTGCGCATCCTGAACACTGTTGCCGGGATCAAGGCAGCAGAGATCAACAGGATCTATCGCCAGCGCCATGAATGCTACCGCAAGGCCGTCGAGGAACTGGCAGCCGGGAATGTAAAAGCCGCATTCCAACAGTTGGAATCGTTCAACGCGATCATTGAAACCGATCCCGACACACTGAACGGGCTACTGGTCAGGGATTATATGGATGCAGTTTCCTGTGGCAAAACCGCCCTTGTGGTATCGCCCACACATCGGCAGGGCGAATCCGTCACCGCCGACATACGAAACGCCTTGCGGGCGACTGGCGCCATCGGCCCGGAAGACAGGACAGTGACCCGGTATATCAACCTGAACTATACCGAAGCCGACAAGGCCGACTCCCGCATGTATCAGCCAGGTCTCGCCGTGCAGTTCAGCCAAAGCCTGAAAGGCATCCCGCGCGGCAGTATCTGGCAGGTGACCGTTGCATCCGGCGATCAAGTCACGATCATTGGACCCGATGGCAACGCCGCATCCCTGCCGTTGGATATGGCCCATCGCTTCACAGTCTACCGTAAGACGACCTTACCGCTTGCAACTGGCGACAGGGTGACCGTGACGCGCAACGCTTTCGACCGCAAAGGCAAACGGCTGAACAACGGCCAAAGCCTTACAGTCGTTTCAGTCAGGGATGATGGCAATATTGTATTGGTAAACCCGGCCAGCAGGATTGAATATATTCTGGGCAGGGAATTCGGCCATATCAATCACGGCTATGCAACCACCTCGCACGCTTCGCAAGGTAAGACAGTGGACGAGGTGTTTATCGCACAACCTGCATCGACCTTTGGCGCATCGAACATCAAACAGTTTTACGTGTCCATATCGCGGGCGCGGGACCGGGTACATATCTATACCGATGACAAAGCCGCCTTGCTCGATCATGTGTCGGGCATGGGCGACAGGCAATCTGCCCTTGAACTGGTCGGGTCAGACCATGACAGCATGTTTGCGGCGGAACTGCATGCGCGGCTGCAACAGCCGTCGCCGTGGACAGCTTTGTATCAGGACTTACAACCATCGGCACCATTAAACCCTGTAGGTATACATGCGCCAGAACCAGTTTAAGCAGAACGGCAAGGAATTGCACAAATGGAACCGGGCAGGGTTACATGCGAAACTTCTGCAAGCACCGCCAGCCCATTGCCTTACCCTGCACATGCCGGAAGGCCGCAAGATGATTTTTTACTATGCCTTTTTGTTATCGGTTGAATTGCTCTTGCATCCCGACCACGGTGTCATGATCCTGTGCTTCACCTCCCGGCAGGTCGTTTTAAAAGGTTACAGGCTGGACATTCTGTTTGCGCAATACGCACATGGGAAACCCGGCATCATTCAGGTGTACAACAGCCGCTATATACCGCCGGAAATGAACCGCGACCCCGTGGTGATCGAGGCGACGGTTGAATTAAGGAGTTCGTAAAGATGGGTAGGTCAAAAGTTAACGGGTTCGTATGTCCAGAACAGTCAGACATCTTCCCGTTCAGCATTCAGTGCCCATGTTAACCATTTTACGTTTGCAATAGTTACAATACTATGTTAATTAAATCGAAGGAGAACGCAATGCCAGTTTTTAATGATTTTTCTGAAAATGGAGACTTGTTGCAGACAAGAGAAGAGCCGCTTAATGCTGGCAATCTGGAACGCTATATCAAGGAATACGGTATCGAGAAAGCGAAGATATATCTTGATGCGGTGAAAGATTTTAATAAACAACTTTATCAGCTTCTATATTTCAAAACATCTACTGGTTTTACGCCCAATACCCGTGCCTACATAGATCGAGAAGGTACAAAAATCATTATGGCACAAGATGCGCTGATTGAATCAGCAGAGAAATTAATTAGTTCACCAAAACCGGATGATAATCTGCGTCCAACAACTGGATAAAATCAAAATATTTAATAAATTAATGCTATAAAAAAATATCAAATGCAAATTCACTCAAATGTTTATTCGCATTTTTATGAAACTTTTCAGGAAAAGCTATTCAAAAACGAATTCAAGCCTGAAGTTGACGAGGGAAGATCGATTAATGACATTTGGGGCAAAAAAGCAGTAGACGAAAAAAGCAAATTAAAAGCAATATCCTTTATAACTGATAGATTTGGAGTTAAGCCTAAATATTTCTATGAGAAGTATTTGGAAGTTAAAAGACGAAGAAAAAAAAAGCCCAATGAAGTTTTTGAAATACCTTTTGCAGATTTTGCATTTGTTAGAGCTTGCGAATATATAAAAGATGTATCTGAAAAAAATAGATACATAGGTAATGAGTACGATGTACAAGCAGAGAGATTAAAAGAAGAATACGTTAGTGAATATCTACCACATATAAAGGAAGATAGCGCTCCTCCGGTTGATCAGAATAAAATCAACCCAGATTTTGCACAACAACAGAGCACTGCAATAGAAATTTGCGAAAACCTGCTATGCGAATATTATGAAGCAATAACCTCTAAGAATTTTTTGCAAGGGTGGGTACTTTTGACTCCTGAGTATCAAAGGGAAAGTGGTTTTGTTGATTTCAATACATTCTCTTTATACTATGAACCGACAATAGATATTCAATTTGAAATTCTATATCATGAATATAGGTCTTACACAAATGGCAATAACCCGAAAATAAAGTTATGCATCAATTATAGTGAAGCAAGACTGAAATATGGTTTATTCCAAATAGTCTTACATACACAAGACGCAAGAAATAAAAGCAAAAAAATGGGTAAAAAGAACCCATATTATTTTGAACGCGAAAAAGAAGTAGCACCTTATTTTTATCTTGCCCGATTTATTGAAGGCTTATTCCCTAATCTATTTCCTCAACCTGGAAAGAATACCAAAACATTCTTTGATCTTGACCAATTAACTTTATTCAGCCCTGATTTCCAATTTGAATTATTTGCGCATAGAGAAGTTTTGGATGCCGCAGAAGAAATCTTACCTAAAAGCCAATTTATAATAAATCGATACGAACAGATAGTTGAATTTGATAGCTTGCATGGAAGGTGGCTAATTAATAACATATCAGATTTTCTCCTCAAAAGATTCGATGAGAATTTATTCGTGAGTTAGAATAGGGCTGCACCAAATATGGTTTCTGATATTTCCGAAACGGAAGCAAATTTCCAATCAAAAATCGAAATTTCCGAATCCAAAATTCACGGATTTAGACTTCACTTTTGTATCCATAAAAATGTAAGGAAATACAATTCTTTTAAACACATTCTTTATGGAACCAACTAACAATCAATCGCAAACAGAGCAGTCGCAGAGGCAATCAGAGCGTTGCAATCCATGTATCATTCCGGGCTTTGTGCCAGCGCCAATGGCAGAGTATAAGGAACAGAAGCAACAGGTCGCAGCAGCTTTACAGGCCCACAGGGAAGGCAAGGCTGTCCTGACAGTCGTGCCGATGGACGCAACGCCAGATGAGACAGGTGCAAAAGTTATCTCTCTGCTTCCGGCAACGGATCAACAGGCATAGCCCTTGTTGCCAGCCATGAACGGGCCTGATCGCCCCGGTCATGGTTAGCCCCTCATGATTTCTGTCCGGACAGAAATCATTTATCCCGGCTCCTGCTGGACACCGTTAGCCCTACCGTTCCCAATTTTCTTTTCACCAGTCATGGCCTTTACCGACTGCCTGAATAACAGGCACGGGCCGCGCTATGCCCGGACAAACTGATTTATTAAACTTAAAAATATTACTTGTGACAAAATCAGACATTCAACACCGCCTGAAATTGACGGTGCTTTTGATCCTGGCCTTTGCGTCAGTAGGCTTCCTTCTTTTTTCGTATGCAGAAGATTCACCCCTCCATTTCTTTGCCGGGCTTGTTTTCGCCGCTTCCTTCGTATGGATCATGCTCAAATGGAAGGTCAGGGCCGAACAGCCCGGTTTCACCGATTACGATTACAGCGAGTCGACAGATGCACGTTGGTGCAGCAAGCAGGAGTTTGACGACACCAACAACCCGGACAGGCAATCAAACCGTGATTATTGGATCGGCGGCCGCTTTACCCGATGCAAGCCCGCGCATTACACGGTGCTCGGTGGATCAGGATTAGGCAAGACCACTGCGCTATTGATCCCTAACTTTTTGATCCGGCCATCGGGCAGTATGGTAGGGGTCGATATAAAGGGGGAATTGGCCTACACCACAATTCGCGCAATGCTTGAATATAATCAAGTCGTGAAACTTATCGACCCGCTGCGGATGCAAGATGAAATGGGCGCACGGCATGGTGTCAAGCCCTGTGGCTTCAACGTATTCGACTTTATACTGAAGAACCCCGATGAAATTCTGGATACGTGTGCCTCTATTGCCTATTACCTGTGCCCGGACGTACCCGGTACAAAAGATACGTATTGGATCGAGCGTAGCCGTGGGCTGATAAAAACAATACTGGCTCATATAGCCACAGCTAAAAAGCCGGAAGAACGGAACCTGTTCACCCTATACAAGCTGCTTCGATTGCCATCCGTAGAGTTTACGAACCTGCTGATTGACATGAAGAACAACAAGAAGCTGGACGGGCTTATCAGTATTGCCGCACAGGAATGGCTGGGCATGGAAGATGCCGGGGCAACGATGGCAGGTATCCTAAGCAATGCACAAAACAATACGGCTTTTCTGGAAAGTGCAGCCTTGCGGGATTGCCTTTCCCGTTCTGACTTTGATCCGTACAGTTTATCGCGTGATGGAAACGTCACTTTGTACATCTGCATCCCCGACAGGTTCATGGACACGCATGTGGCATTCCTTCGGCTTGTCGTGGGTTTGTGCCTCAAAGCCTGCAACACCAAGCCTAACGCAAACGTGCGGTTCTTTTTGGACGAGTTCCCCATGATGAAGAAAATGATTGATGTGCAAAGGAACTTTGCATTCGGGCGCGGCCAGAACATTGAGCTTTCAATCTATGCCCAATCCATCACCGCCTTGCGTGATATATACGGTGAATCGTGGGAATCGTTTCTCGCTAACAGCGCGGTCATTCAGGCCTTTGGAGGGCAGAGGGATTTAGCGACGCAAAAGTACATATCGGAGCTTTGCGGCAAACGCACCGTCATCAAGGGAAACCGTTCCAACGGCACCAGTACATCAAAGGACGGATCAACGAAAACTACCAGCACCAGCTACAGCACCGAAAAGCAGCCCTTGATTACCGCCGAAGAAATCAGCCGCATGGATGACAGCATCATTACGATCTGTGACGGTAGGAAGGCTGTGTTGCAGAACCTGCCCTATTACAAGAACATATATGAGAATGTCGATGCCAACTCTGAAGGTTTGACCGACGAAGAACGGGAAACGCTGCGGAACGGCGGCAAGCTGGTCGATGAGTTCTATGAGGGCTTTATGAAGAAGGCCGATATACCGCTCAACTTCATGTAAGGCTTAGATACCGTACAATAATTATCCAACGCAAAAAATATTGTCACAATGACGATCAATCAAGTTACAGCTAAGCAAGTTGCAGAGATGCAAGATATGCTCGACTTACAGGAAAAAGAGATCGAGGCGATGATGAAACGCCATGACCGCGAGCGTCACGTAAACCCATCACCTTATTTCGAGCAGCGCCGGGAGAAACAATTGAACGACCTGAAAAAACGGCACATCATGGAACGTGACCGCCTTGCCACCATGCATGAGGTAGAATACAAGAATGTGGCTTCGATCCGGTCGATCCTGTTCAATGCCGAACAGATCGAAAAATCCGAGCAGCTTGAACTGAACCTGCAAATAAAAAAACAACAGGAGCAAGAGCAGCAGCCCGAACAGAAAAAGACCATCCTTGAAATTGTGCGCGAACTGGTGCATGGAAAACAAAAAACACAAAATCGGGAACAGCGATTGTAAAGGAAAACGGTCAGCGTGGAACACCCGGCTTTCCTTTCGGCAGTGTCCGGGTGTTCACGCTGGCTTATCATCACCTTCTTTTTTGAAGGTGTTCAAGATGTGACCAAGTACGTATAACGTACAGGTCATCTTGGATTGGAGACACTGCGTTCTCCCTTCACCCTCACGCTGGCAATTTTTCATCCTTCAAAATTTAAACTTATGGCACGTCCCAATAAAGCTGCCGACAAGCGGCGGTGCGAACGCTTCGAGCTTCGATTGACCATCAACGAGGCGCATGAGCTGGTTACACGAGCGATTAATGCAAAAATGTCTATCTCTGACTATATCCGTAAATCAGCATTGGGCGACCATGCTTTGGAACAACAGGCAACGCCGGATCATGCGCTCATGCTACAGGCCGTCGAAGAACTCAACCGGATCAATACTGTACTGGGCCAGATTGTCAGGTCGGGCCGTTTCACACAGGATGGCCAACAATTGGAACAACTGGCGGAAGCACTCGACACTATCAAAACACTCTCCGGCCAGCTCATCAAAAAAATATCCCTGTGATCCTGCTTGGAAGTATTCGCGGAAAAGGGGCACAGCTTGGCCGCTATCTCATGAACAGCCCGGCCAATGACAATGCCGAGGTATTCGATATTCGCGGCAGTATCCATACGGACAATGTTCATATTGCCTTGCGCGAGATGGGCGCGACTGCCGCACTTACAAAAAGTAAAAAGGGCATCTTTCACCTCGTTATAAATCCGCCGCAGGACGCTGTGATGAGCGCAGAGGATTGGTTGAAGTGTACGGACATTATCGAGAAGCACATGAAATATAAGCATCAAAAACGTGTGATGGTTCTCCATCAAAAATCGCATGTTCACATGCATATTGCTTATGAGCGTTACGACCATACTACCGGGAAAATGATTTCTCCGAGCTACTTCAAATATGCCTTGTCGAAAGCCCGGCGTGAGATCGAGATTTTGCTCGAACAAAAGCGAACGCCATGGCGCAATCAGGACAAGCCAGAGATCAAGCAAGTATTGACGAAGCTCTGGCAGCAATCACGCACCGGGCAGGAGTTTATCAGCCTTGCCCTGAAACACGGCTACCGGATTGTGCGCAGTGAATCCCGCCGCCCTTTTAAAGTCGTCGATCAAAAAGGAATCAGCCATAATCTTGTCCGGCAGTTGAAAGGTGTGGTGACAAAACAGGTTAAGGAACGATTGAAAGGATGCGCGCTGGAACTGGATAAAACCGTTATCCGTGAAATCCGTACGACAATCGACGCGGAGTATTTCGACAGACTCCAGGACAATTCGCTGGATGCGATCATGGAGCAAAAAAGGGCTTACGACTTACGGCAGGAAGAATTGCGCACCTACCAAGCCAAAATGCAAACCATGCTGGACACAGGTTCGGAAATAACAGGCGACACATTGACCAACGCACAGAAGAAAGCATTACGGCGCTTGCAAAAATACCGTAACAAGCAGGCAAAGACCCAACAGCCCGAATTGTTCCATACCGACAAGCCCAACAGCAAGCTGGAAAAGGCTTTACAAGAATTAAAGATTACACTGGAAGAAGCCGACAAACGGCAAGAGCAGAAACAATTAAGGATGAACTAAAATGAGTTTTTATGAATATCATTTGTCTTGAAGATGAAGCATTTTATATGCTTATTGAAAAGGTGGTCGAGCGCGTCATGGATAAGCTGCCAGCCCACCAGCCCAAATGGGTATCGGAAGAAATTGCCATGTCCATGCTCAATGTAAGCAGTAAAACCACGTTGTTTCACCTGCGCATGGAAGGAAAGATCGAATTCACCCAACCGATGAAAAAAGTGATCCTGTACAACCCTGAATCGATTAACGCTTATCTGGAAAAACACAAGCGGAAAACTTTTTAATAGAAAGGCCATAGGTGACAGCTATGGCCTTTTCTTTTTAGCGCTATAAAGGATCAAACCTACGCCGCGCGTTTCATGCGCCAAACTGAATTCAGTTTCAGCCAATCCACGAACTGCAAATAATCCGTATTCAAGTTCGGTTTATCCGGCACAATAAGAATAATACCCTTTAAGGTGACAACCTTCACCTTTTGATCCGACTTGAAGCCCGCACGTTCCAGCCAGCGCCCATGTAACCTGATCCACGGCACATGATAATACTCGCCCGAACTGCCCGGATAGGACAAAGTCGAAATTGTCAACGTCCTGATCGATGCGCCGAGGGACTTGCAGCAGTGTGATATCGTATTGGCAATTCCTTCAAAAGCCAGCCTGAACCGCTTCGAGTTTTTGAAGTCCTGCAAGAACTGGTAAAATTTGCGCATATCGCGGTCAGGATCGAATAACCAGTCCATGTTTTCGTCACTTTGCGTAAGCATATATAGAATTATTGGTTACAGTTTTTCAAAATTTTCTTTAGCTCCTCTAAATCCACTTTGCCATCAGGAGGGAAAGATTCAGCAGGGATAATCAGAATAAAATCCTGAGCGATGATCGCTTGGACAAAATTCTTACGCTTAAAGCCTAATCTTTCCAGCAAGCGCCCTTTTAACAATACTTGCGGGCCTCGCATGATTCCGCCTCTCACCCGATACGGATACTCACCAATCAGAAGTGTTTTTATATAAATGCCGTCATCTTGCAAATCCTGCTTGCTGATGCGTGACACCTTTGCCCCGGAATGCTTCAGGATAACCTTACTTGCATGGGCAAGCACTTCAAAGACTTTTTTCAGGGGGATGGTTATATTATAAGCGTAATCTTCATCATTCTGTTGATCCATAGTGATATATTATAGGTTACTGGTTAGATAAATCTGTAATTGCATCAATGCGGCTTTGTATAGTTTGTCTGCCGTTTCCACGGAAATATTAAGTGCCAGTGCAGTTTCCGCTTTTGTGTACTCCTTGTAATACATCAATTCGAAGACTTGCCGGGGGCCATCTTCCAGATGCGGCAATATTTTGCGTAGACCTGTCGCTATATCATCCAGCGTTGTACTACTGGGCCATTTGTCCAGTCGCTGCATGGCAGCAACTGTCATGCTCTTGGTAATATTCAGCATCCAGATAAACAGCTTTTGGTTGCGCCTGTCATAGCTGCTGATTGTATTCCATACCATTAGAAATACGTCATTCAATATTTGCGAAGCTAATTCCTTGTGTTCGACAAGAATATTTTCGATCCAGCCATAAAGCGCGGCGGAATACGTATCGTACAGGAGGGAAAACGCCCATTTATCTTTTTTGCACAAGCGGGCATGGAAAAACGAGCTGTTGACAAACTGCTTTTGCATAGGAGATTGGTTTAAGGGTTAGCTGTATTGTTCTGCGGCGCGTTGCTTGCTCTCATGAATAAGTTCATAGCCTTCGGTCATTAACTCATTAAGTCGCTCATTATCTGATTTTAAAATCTGAATAATCTGCGCGCGGGTATGCAAGGTTTCCAGTTGATCTGCTGCATCCAATAAATACGAGGGCTTGGTTTTGTAGAGCTTGGCTAAAATCGTGGCTTGTTTTACGTTCAGAGGAGAGGTACCCGCTTCCAATTGTTTGTAATCAGAGAGCGCAATACCCAATTTGGCAGCAATGTCCTTTTTATCCAAACCCTGTCTGATCCGGCAAAAGCGCAGCAATACATTGTACATGTGTGGAAAAGTTTTGGTTAAGTAATGATTGTGTTCGCTGCTAATCAGGGCGTATCGGAATTGATGATCAAATATAAATTTGTTCGTTTATATACCAACGATATGAACGAACAGGAATGAACCTTTAAAATTGTGACAGGCAAAAACGGGAAATCCCCGAAACCACAGGGTTTCAGGTCATGCTGCCTCTTGCCTTTTTCTGAAAAATTTTGTTCAAGTTAATGCTTGGGATAAAACGAACAGGATTCAAGGTTAAGGCAGATGAAGAAAGGTGTTGCGCTTTTGCGCGTCTCGACACCTCGACAAAAGCGAAGCGGCTTGGGGTTAGCGGCGCAAGAGAGGATCGTTAGGTACTTTTTCAAGATCAACAGGATCGTGCTGGTCAAGATATTTATTGAGCACGGTAGCGGCAGACCGCGAAAACGACCGAAAGCACAGAAGGCGATTGACTATTGCCGCAAGCAAAATATTCCATTGTACGTGGCCAACCAAAGCCGCTTGGCAAGGAATGTGGGTCTTATCTATGATCTGATCGAGAGTGGGTTTGAGTTCATCAACATTGAATGCCCGGCAGCAGACAAATATCAAAAGCTCTTTCAGGCGATCATTGATGAGAAAGCGGCAGACGATATCAGCCGTAATACTAAAAATTCTTTGATATCTGCGGCAAAGAAAGGCACCAAGTTCGGCGGCAACAGCAGGAAGCGAAAACGGACGATGGAGCGCAAGAAAAAGGCGCATATCAAAAGAATGCGTCCGATCATTCGGAGGCTATGGCAGAAAGGTTTCTGTACGGTAAGGGCAATCATGGACAAGCTGATAATAAAGGGCGTGAAGAATTTTCAAGGCGTCAGGGGCGCATGGCATATCAGCACTGTGTATCAATTACTAAAAGACCTGAAATATTTATAAAACCTGTTTATGAAACATCATGCAAATTGGAAATTGTCTTTAAGTGCTTTTATCATTGCTTCTGTAGTATTCATGAATTGCAGCAAGGAGCCATCCGGCCTACCGGATGATCCACCGATCAACAATCCCGGCAAAGACACCACAAAACCCAGAGGCGGAACTGATACGAGCGGCAACGGCCCAGGAACAGGTGGCCCCGGTGTCGGCATCAACGATTCCAGTGGTGTGACGCTGATGCGTGGTGCGGGTGGTGCTTCGCTATATCACGACTCCTATTATAATACGGGCAAGCCGACCTCATTTCTTAGTCAGGATGGGTATGCCAGCAAGGTGCATCTCAACTTCGATTCTGCTGCGCTCATCCGCATCAAACTGGTCAATGCTGATCTTGGAACCATGACGGTCACGCCGCGCGTGAACAATTCCAATTACACGCATGTCGAGATCGATTTTTCCAATGCAAATTACTACACAGCAGATGAACAGGTCATTCACCCCGATACGGTCAAAAAGTTGCAAATATGGTTTTACCGTGAAGATGGCAAAAACATGATCCCCGCAGAAGGGACACGGCCACCTGTCAAGCGGATCATCTACGTGCCGGGCCGTTTTCCTTCCGATCCCGATATTGGCGGGCTGATCCGTTTGCTGGATTACGATTATCCCGGCTATCCGGTGCGCCCGCCCGCCGTTACCCTTCCTATACTACAACAGATTTTTACAACCTCGCGTTGGAAGCTGTATAAATTTATCTGGCCTTCGTTCTAAGCCCGTACAATGTTTTTGTTTCTGGCAATGCCTCCCTGATGGAGCGTCCCTTGCGACGCTCCTTTCATTTGTAGAATCCTTTAAAGGCTTTGCGGGTGAAAAAGAAAAATCATTCAGGCTTGGGCTTGCTCCTTACCTTATTTATAACTGCATCCAGTGCATCGTCGGCATCTTCATGAATAAAGTTTTGCTGGTAATTGATTGTCGTTTTTACATCGGAATGCCTGTACAGCTTTTGCAGTTTTTGAATATCAACTGCGCCGCCTGCCAGCGTTGCAAACGTATGCCGGGCGATATGGAGGGTTAGGCTTTTCTCAATGCCCGCAGCAGGGGCAACATATTCTTGCAGGAACTTATCAATCGCACTGATCTTAAAGCCAATCGTCCGCTTGGTGACATACTGATCGCTTAGGTCAACGCCTTTCAATTCAGGAAATACCAAATCGCCTTTTGTCTCCTTGAATTGTTCGTAGTATTTCAAGATGCGGGCTGCTTGTTCCGGCACTTTCAAAGAGCCGACCTTGCCATTCTTGCCCATCTTGTAGTACAGGCGGCCATCGTGAAAATCCGACCACTTCAAGCGGAAAGCGTCAGACACACGCATCCCGGCAAAATAGAACAGGAACAGCCAAAGCTTCCGGGCATGTTCATGACGCGGATCGGCCATCTCCGTGTTTTCAAGGGCGATAACTTCAGCTTTGGACAGGCCGATCTTTGTCGTTTCAGGAAAAACGATCTTGAAACCTTTTTTACCAAAAGGGGTCATCTTTTCATCGACAGCGCCCTGATCCCTTGCAAAAGCAAAAACTGACCGGATCGTTACAAAGTGATTGACGACCGACCTTTCACCAAGCCGTTTCTTCTTTTTTCCTTTTGGCTTATAAACTGTCTTTAGCCAGGTCTCAAACCGTTGCAGCAAACCAAGCGTCAAGTCAGAAAACGCAAGGTCTTGCCCTTGCAGGAAGTCGCGGAAATGTTTGAGCCGGGGTTTTTCGGACGCATAAATATTGTAGTTCTCGGCTTCCTTGACTTTCAGGTATTCATCGGCCTGCGCGAAAAATGAAACCCCGACGCGCGGTTTTATCTTCTGCCTTATAGCTTTGGAAGTGGCTTCCGGCTTTTTTGTTTCAATGTCGAGGGCATTATCTGTTGCCTCTGCCAGCTTCTTGCGAAACAGGTTATTCAGCCGTTGATGATTGGGATTGCATCGCCTGACTTCCTTCTTGTCGTCATCCCAATCATCGGCATCAACGCGGCCAATGGTGACCAGTGACTTCCGCCGATCTTTTATGATCTGAATAGCTATGGCGTAGGAGCCATCTTTATAGGGAGTTTTGCGCCGTATGATGCTTACCGAACTCATTAAACCGCCTGCCTTCATGTGTGGAGGCGTGGCAATTTAGTGATTCATTGGGCCGTTTGTGATAAATCGACGCACGTTAAAAACTGGTATTCAGCAAGTTGTACAATCTTTAATTCATGTGAGTTCACAAGCGAAACGCGGAAAAAAGAAAATGTCGGCGATCAATGAAAAAACTTAGTTTCGCAGCCTAAAGCGTTCTTTTACAAACGGGGAATTCGTGTAACGTGCAGATAATGAATGCAAACAGGCCGAAAAAAGTCGAACATAAGTCGAACAATGGCCGTTTTTGAATGGTTTTGAGTGGATACGAGAAATTTGATTAGTGCTGATAATCAACGAATTGAACTTATATGAAGTGATATTAAGTCCTTGATATTAAGCTGAAAATCCTTGTGTCGGCGGTTCGATCCCACACCACGAAGAGAAATAACGAAAGTTGTAGTCGCTTTTCTTCATTCACAACCCCGGAACAGGCTTAGCTTCCCATCGATAAATAACAGCACTGCCATCACCTAACAGGCCAAAAGCGTTGGTGCCCATAGACCAAACCGATCCATTATTTTTCTGCACCAATGTGTGGGCGGCACCTCCTGTAATCGCTTTGACATCGGTAAACTGGCTGACATAAAGGGGGCTAGCCGCATGAGAGGAATTAAATATTTCAATGCCCAGATTATAAACACTGTTCCAGCCCCACGCCCATACCTTACCATCCTGCTGGATAGCGAAAGAGCTTTGTGCGCCATTTCCAATGGCAGCAACATTTGTAATTGATAATTGTATTGGTGTAAATTGATGCTGGCCTGTCCCGTTTCCCAATTGACCATGATTGTTATCGCCCCATGTCCAGACAGTTCCATCATTTTTTACCGCGACCACATGTGCGACGCCAACCGCTATAGAAACGACTTTACAAAGAGTTACCTGTACCGGTGATGATTTATTCGTATAAGAACCATCACCGAGCACGCCCCATACATTGTTGCCCCACGCCCATAGCGTACCGTCTTTTTTTAGCGCGATCGAAAAATCAAACCCTGCGCTGATGGCTACAATATCGCTGAGCGAAGAAAGCTGTACAGGTATATGCGAATCAGTTGTCGTACCATTTCCTGATTGTCCCCATTCGTTGCTACCCCATGCCCACACTTTTCCATCATTGTCAAGTGCTAATGAATGCACCTCTCCGGCAGCCACGGCAATGATATTGCTCAGGCCAACCACCAATACCGGCGTGCTTCGGTTGGCTGTGGTGCCATCACCAAGACATCCTTGAAGATTCTCTCCCCATGATTTTACTGTACCATCAGACAACACAGCCAGGTTATGATAGCCTTGGGCTGCAAAGCTGATATGGGTGACAAGATTGTTAATCGGCTCGCAATTGATAGTTACCGGAGGAGGATCAACCGGCGGAGGGGGTGGGGTCGGAGGTGCCGGATTCGGAAGACAGCCTTCACAACTATACTCCTTTCCGCAGGAAAAGGAGAGAATCAATAGAAATGAAAATATAAGTAGCCGGTTGTTCATGCAGTGCCAGGTTTGGGGGGAAATAGGCCGACATATGCTTTTGCTGACAAGCAAAAGCTGCCGGGCGTTGCGTGTGTTTTGCGGTTCGATCCCGGCACCCCACACCAAGAAACAAAAAAGCGATTATAACGAAAGTTGTAGTCGCTTTTCTTGATGCACTATGCCCTAATATCACGGATACAACAAATACTTCTTCCTCATTACCTTATACTGACTTAACCCGGGCTCCCAGGTGGCCCGGATCTCTTCTTCCGACTTACCATCGATGATTTGTTGACGAAAAAGACCGGAGCCAATCTGTATTTCAATGGTGTTCATTTCACGGCTCAGCTTGGAATCAAAGAACTTCTCTTTATGCGGATGAGCTTTATAGAGTTCCATGATCCATTGCAGGTTGATCTTTTTGCTTTTACGCAGCAGGCTCACATCATAATTGCGCAGGTCAATGCCATAGCAAACCTGGTCCATGAACAGTGGGGTTGCCGACATGCCCTTTATGCTGGTGGGCGTATAAGAGAATTCGTAGATCCCTTTTAGTTCCGGGCTACCAAAAACTGTGAAAGGAAACATAGTCCCCCTGCCGTGGTTGAGATAAGTGGCTTCAAACATGCACACGGAAGGATACAGCATAATGGATTGCTGCGTGTTCAGGTTGGGAGAAGGCTTCACAGGCAGCACATATTCCATATCATGGTTGTAATTCGCCACCGGTATTACCTTGATCCTGCATTTTACTTTATTGGTCAGCCAGCCTTCACCATTGGCCATACGCGCAAATTCACCCACCGTCAATCCGTGCGACATAGGAATGGGAAACATGCCAATGCCCGATCTGTACTTCATATCCAGTACGGGGCCATCGATCAGGTAGGCGTTTGGATTGGGCCGGTCGAGGATCAACATTTCTTTTCCGCTTTCATAGCAAGCGTCCATCAACCGGACCAGGGCATTGATATTGGTGTAAAACCGCACACCTACATCCTGGAGGTCATAGATCAGGATATCTACATCGGCGAGGTCCTGTTTACTTGGTTTGTTCTTTGCCCCGTATAAAGAAATGATCGGAATACCTGTAGCAGCATCTACTTCATCTTTTACTTCTACGCCGGCGCCTGCGTTGCCCCTGAACCCATGTTCAGGGCCGAATACTTTGACAATATTTACGCCGAGTGCGTGGAGGCTGTCTACCAGGTGTCTTTTTCCTATAATAGAAGTCGGATTGGCCATCATTGCCACTCTTTTGCCTTTCAGGTAAGGGAGGTATTTATTCACCTGCTCCGCGCCGGTGAGGATTGGTTTCTTTTTGGCAGACTGGCCTTGCAAAGAGATTACGGACAGGGCAATGAAACTTATGATGAGTAACAGACGCATAGCGAAGAGCTTTTTTAGAAGGTTTTATCAGGTAAATACTGGCTTACCAGCACATTATAATCAGGAAGGTAGGGATTAAATTTCGTGTTATTACCAGCAGAAAAACGCATTGTATGTTAAACAATCAGAATTTGCATTCGCCCTGCTTGTTTCGCCCCATTCATGCTCCATACGAGGCTAATTTATGTTCCAGGTGCGCTTTAACCTGCAAGGATGATGCATGGATGGTAAAACAGCGGCCCTGATTTCCCTCCCTTTAATCTTTTCATGAGCGCTCTACATGTATAGTTTACTGTTAGCTACAAATGGTCTTTTTTCTTGCCAATTTATCATATGATCATAATTCATCTATGTGGTAATTACTATACTTGTCGAGTATTTCTCCATTTTTTAATGCTCGCAGGGCCATTTTTTAATACTTATTACTTATTGTTTAGTAAGTAGTTATTTGATCTGGCTTAAATAATTGATCTGGCTCAACGATAAATTGTTCTTTTCTTGATAAAACTGTTTATATTCATTTTGGATTAATAAGTTATTCATTTACAAACCAAAACTCACATGAGAAAAAAACTCTCCAGTTTTTTGCTGGCGATGCTCTGCTTTGCATTCGCCGGTAACTCACAAGTCCTGACCGTCTCCGGCAAGATTTTAGATGAAAAAGGAGCACCCATTCCTTTTGTTTCAGTTGTTCTCAAAGGCAAAAATTCCACAGGTACATCAACAGACGCAGATGGCAGTTTCAAGATCTCCGCTTCGAGAGGAGATATTCTTGTCTTGTCTGGCGTAGGCTATGTTACGAAAGAGGTGCCCGTATCAGGCGCTTCCATGGACATTACCCTCAGTGCGGGTAAAGATGCCTTGTCTGAAGTAGTGGTAACGGCCATGGGTATCAGGAAAACAGAACGGGCGATCGGTTACGCCGTGTCGAAAGTAGACCCCGGCACCATGCTGCAGCGTTCTGAACCAAACGTGTTGAACACACTGGCTGGTAAAGTTCCCGGTGTGGATATCCGGGCTGGTCAGGGTGCACCTGGTGCAGCCTCCCGTATTCAGATCAGGGGTGTATCCTCATTCGGTGGCGCCGACCCCTTGATTGTGGTGGATGGTGTTCCTTACAGCAACAACGTGATTAATACCTCCAACCCATTCAGTGGTGGTGGAACTTACGGTTCCAGTATCAATAACATTGACCCTAACGACATCGAAAGTGTCAACATCCTGAAGGGCGCTGCTGCTGCTGCCTTGTATGGCTCACGGGCCGCCGGTGGTGTTGTATTGATCACTACCAAATCAGGCAACCCTAAAAGGGGCGCCAAATCACTCAACGTAAATTACAGGGCCGGTTATAGCATCGAGAAAGTGGCCAACATTCCGGAATTCCAAAACACTTATGGCGCAGGCGCGAACTTCAGAACGCAAAGCTCCAACGGTTCCTGGGGAGCGAGGTTCGGAAAAGGCGTTATCTATAATGCTTCAGGTGTGGTAATCGGCACTTCTGCTTCAGGTGTTGACTCTATTCCTGCCAGCACCTGGGCTACCATGTTTGCTTCTTATCCTGAACTTTTCCCCAATGGAAGAGCTGCTTATAAAGCTTATCCCAATAACGTAAAAGACCTTTTCAAAACCGGTAACCTGATGGAGCATTCAGTTAGCGTTAACGGTGGCGAAGGCAAATCACTGTTCAGTGCAACGCTGTCACATCTTGACCAGGATGGCTACATCACCAACTCCAGCTATCGTAAAAGTAATATGAGCGTAGGTGGCCAGACAGCTATAGGCAAACTGACCATCGGCGCCAGTGCATCCTATGCACGGTCTAAACAAGTAGGTGGCTTCATCGGTCAGGCACAAAGCTTCTTATCGCAGTGGGGTCGTACCTACACCATGGCACGTAACTGGGATATCGTAGGTTACCCATCTGAAAACAGAGCCGGACAACAGATCGGTTTCAACGACGGCCAATACACCAATCCAGTCTGGGCAGCTTTCCACAACGTCATTACTTCCGTTGATGACCGTCTGGTAGCAAACCTGAAGGCTTCTTATAAATTCAATAACTGGATCAGGGTTGATGCGAACGCCGGTGTCAATAATTACACCTTGTTCAGGGATCAGATCATCGATAAGTCTTCTTATGGTGGTGCTGACAACCCTGCTGGTAATATGCTGGAGGTAGTAAACAGACAACAGGAGATCAACGGAAAGCTGGTGGCTTTTCTTAATCCCAAGATCGGCAAAGACTTTACGCTCGATGTTAACGTGGGTTTGGACATCAACGAAAGAAATACCCGCAATCAGCAGATCTATGGTGCTGACTTTGTAATTCCCGGCTTATTTGCTATTACCAATACCCGTCGCCAAAGATTTGACAGCGACAGGAGAACCAAAAGAAGGCTGGTTGGCTTTTACGGTGATGCGTCACTCGGTTATAAAAACCTTGCATTCCTTAACGTAGTGAGCAGGGCGGATCAGACCTCTACGCTTCCTTATAAGAATGCTACTTATTTCTACCCTGGTATTTCCGGATCACTTATCTGGTCTGAGGCGCTTAACCTTAAATCCAACTGGTTCGACTACGGTAAGATCCGTGCAGGCTATGCCCGCGTAGGTAATGATGCAGACCCTCACAATATGGAAGCTGTTTTCGGTCTTAGTGCAGCAGGTTTCCTGGGTCAGCCAACTTCTACAAGAAGCAACACTACTTTCGATCCAAACCTCACGCCTGAGTTCACTACCGAGTTGGAATTGGGTACTGATATGCGTTTCTTCAACAACCGTATAGGTGTGGAAGTGACCTGGTACGACAGAAAGTCTACCGACCTCATCTACGCCATTACACTTCCTCAAACAACAGGCTACAACAGGTTCTATACCAACCTTGGAGAGATCCGCAATACAGGTTGGGAAATGGCTTTGGACCTGAACCCTATAAGAACTAAAAACCTGCAGTGGGACATCCGCACTGTTTTCACCAAAAACAAAAACACCGTTGAGAAACTGATTGAAGGCCTTCAAAGAAGCCAGCTTGGTGGTTTCAACTGGGTAGAACCAGGAAAACCTTATGGCTTCCTGAGAGGTGGCTATTCTGCCCGTTCAGAAGATGGTCAGCTGCTGATCCATCCGCTGTCTGGTATGCCACTGGTTGAACCCAATGACGGTATGGTAGGTGATCCTAATGCCGACTTTAAAGTAGGTTTTACCAACACTGTTTCTTTTAAAGGATTTACATTGAATGTACTGGTAGATTGGACGCAAGGTGGAGACTTCTACTCTGAAACCATCAACGGTATGCTGGGTAGAGGTGTAACCAAGGATACTGAAGACAGGGAAAGAATGGCTGTTATCTCCGGTATTTATGGAAACCCCAATCCTGTTGTAGGTGCAGATGGCCTCCAGCATTATGCGCCCATGTTGGTGGGTGGAAAAACTGTACCCAACCAAACGAGGGTTACTGTTAATGACCTGTTCTTTACTGCAGGTACCGGCGCCAGCTTCGCTACGAACGGTGCGTTTGAATATGCAGTATTTGATGGTACCATATACAGGTTAAGAGAAATTAGCCTGAGCTATAGCCTGCCAACAAAATGGGTAAGCAAACTCAAGGTATCTGGCATCAATCTCGCAATTAACGGTCGCAACCTGTGGTACCTGTCTCCCAATGTACCTAAGTATACCCGCTTCGATACTGACATGAACTCTGTAGTAGGCAGCGGTACACAAGGTGTTGAAACTGGTGGTGCCCCCAGCTCCAAGAGATACGGTGTTAACTTAAACGTAACCTTCTAATTAAAAGCAACAATTCAATCATGAGAAAGAATTCATTTATATACGCTTTTTCAGCTGCACTGGTCCTTCTGACAGGAGCAGGCTGTAAGAAATTCCTCGATGTAAATAAGAACATCAACGACCCCACTCCATCATCTGTTAGTTTAGCATTCGTGCTGAGCGCTGCCGAGCGCAATATTGCCGGCAACCTCGCGCTGGGTTCCGGCCTTGGCAACACGATGTCGGTATATACCCACCAGATGACTGGCCGTGTAGGCGCAGACAGATATGGTGCCGGTTCTGCCGGATGGGATGGATTGTACAGTGCACTTTCCAACCTGAACGTGATCATCAACCGCGGAACTACTGAAAAGAATTTTGTATACGCAGGTGTTTCCAAAATTCTGAAGGCTTATACAGTAAGCATGCTGGTAGACGTTTATGGCGATGTTCCTTTTTCAGAGTACGACAAGTTCGACTCAGGCATCACGCAGCCTAAATTCGATAAAGGCATCGATATCTATCCACAGCTTTTTACTTTGATCGATCAGGGTATTGCTGATATCAATAATACCACTCCCAACCCTGTAAAGCCAGGCGCAGATGATTACATCTACAAAGGCAGCACGGCTATGTGGATCAAAGCCGCCAATACCCTCAAGCTTAAACTGTATACCCAGGTAAGGCTGGTACAGGACGTTAAGACACAGGTAGCAGCATTGCTCAGCAATCCCGCAACCCTGATCAACACGCAGGCCGAAAGCTTTATGATGCCTTACGGCCCACTCGGTACAACGGATGACCGTCACCCGGCTTACGGCGACTATACCGCTACACAGCGCGGTGGCCAGCTTTTCAGTCCCTGGCTGTATGAGATCATGAAAGGATGGAATCCAGACATCCTGACCGGCCTTGCCGATCCACGGATCCCTTATTATATCTACAACCAAAAATCGGCTCCAGGTGGTACTAACCCAACACCTGAAAACTGTACGGAATACCGCGACGGTGGTTTCGTTACCATCATCTTCGGCTCTGCAGGCTCCTGCCGCGATGGTTCCAACAGCCAGACTTATTCTCTCTTTGGTGTATATCCTGCAGGTGGCCGCTTTAATGATAGCGCTGCAAGAGCTGTCAACTCAATCGGTGTTGCAGCAGCAGGAACCGGCGCCCGTCCGCATGAGTTCATTACTTATGCCGACCGCCTCTACCTCGAAGCTGAGCTGATCCTTGCCGGAACAATCACCGGTGATGCCAAAGCCGCTTTCAGCAAAGCATTGGATGCATCATTTGGTCAGGTGGACAACATAGTAGCCAACTACGTTAAACCAAGCACTGCCGGCTCTGCACAAACAGTTCCTGCAATCGCCGGACTGGCCGCTACTACTACTTACAAAAACGGCGTACTCGCTGCTTTTGATGCTGCTTCTGCCGCTAAAAAGATGGAATTGGTTATGACAGAGAAATGGATCAACAGGATCGAAAACCCTGTAGACAACTACACAGACTACAGAAGGACCAAATACCCTGTATTATTTGCACCAGCGCCAGAAGGCAATGTGAGTGCCGTGGTTGCTCCTGACGGAACCAGGACTCCTGTGCAAAATGATAGAAAATATCCCTGGTCTTTGCCATTTAGCAATACGGAGATCGGCTTAAATAAAAATGCGCCACCGCAAAAGACTCCCGAAAACTATAAAGTATTCTGGCAGCCTTAATCCATTTCTTACTATTAAAAAGATTAAATCATGAAACTGAGAAAGATAAATATAGCTACAGCCGTTGCACTCGCTACAACGATTGCATTTGTATCCTGCTCAAAAGATGATGGAGCAATCCCTAAGAACGTCAACATCGAAAGCGTTCCTGCCGTTACCATCAACCTTGAAGCTGGTGGTTTCACAGCCAACGTTAACGTTGCCGACCTGCCAACTTTCCAGGGCAAGTTCAAAACGTCTATGTATTTCGATAATGCAACGCCGCCTACGAAGATCGATATAGTGGCCAGGAAAAGAAACGGTGTTACCGGAGCTGCAAAAGTGTTTAAAGCGGACGTGGCCACCTTACCAGCCAGCTTTACCATCACTTCCGCAGAAATGGCAACGCTTCTTGGAGCACTTGCAGCGAAAGACACCATCGAAATTGCGCCCGACATTTATGTTGGCAGCAAGAAATATGAAGCCTTCCCTGCTTCCGGCGTTGCCGGTTCAGGTTCTGGTGTAATCGGTATGTCTGGTGTTAACTTCGGGGAGAGAATTACCTATTACATTAAGTAATGTCTTTTGTATAGAACAGTTGAATGTTTCAGCAATAAAAAAGCGGCCATCATTTTATGATGGCCGCTTTTTTATTGGAGACAGATACTTGATAAGCTGTTTACTTTAGCGCAATTTGCAATACTTTCTTATTGCCATCTATTTTTTCTGTAATGGGCAACCCAAGCAAGCCGGCTATTAATGGATATACATGTACATTCTCAAATGTGGGGATCGTAATCCCTTTCTTAAAAGCAGGTCCCCACGCATAGAAAATAGCATGCATGTCTTTTACTTTGGAGGGGTCAAATCCGTGATAACCCGGCTTGGGTTTTTGACCGGCAAATACTTTGGGCCAGGTGGGCAGCAGTAAGATGTCGCCTATTCTGTTGTAGCGGTCATCGGCAGCGCCGTAATGTAAATAAGCGGGCACTTCATTTTTCAGGTACACCTGGTAACCTTTTGCTTCCTGCTTCAGCTGTTTATATAAAGGCAATATTGCTTGTTTATCTTTTGCATAAAGGCATACCGTAGTACCGGAAGACTGAATAATAAATTGAGTGGTGTCAATAGCAGCCGGAAAGGAAATCCAGTTTGTAGTATCAACCGTTGTCATGCCATGATCGGCCACCAATACAAAGTTTACCGGCAATCCAGTGTGTTGAACCGCTTCAGTCAGCCGGTAAATAGCCGTATCCACCATGTGTACAGCCTCGGCAGTTTGAGGAGCATCGGGGCCATAGTTATGCCCGGAATGATCAGGCTCATTGATATAAAAAGTAATCAGGTGCGGGCGTTTGTCTTCGGGCAGGGACAACCAGTCTTTTACAATCGCTATTCGCCTGTCGACGCCGATCTTTTCGGTATAATTGAAGGAATAAGTTGCACGCGTGTTTTTTACTGCCGCTTCCGAGCCTACCCAAAACATGCTGGCACTTAGCAATTGGTTTTCTTCGGCCAGCACCCACAAGGGTGTGCCACCATACCAGCTGCTATCTCCCACTTCTTTTTTATTGCTCATGCTATACGAACGGTCTTTCGACTCATCATAAAACCAATTGGCCACGAGGCCATGATGTGAAGGGTACAAACCTGTTGCAATGGTATAGTGATTGGGAAAAGTAACGGAGGGATAAGAAGGCTTCATAGATGCCGCACTAACGCCCTGCTTTGCCAGTGCCTGGATATGAGAGGCATTGTACTTGTTCGCATAATCGTAACGAAAACCATCCAGGGAAATAAGAATCACATAGGGCTTTTTCTTGCTCGCTTCGCTATTCACGCGACCCGGTACTACCTTTTGCGTAGTATCCACCGGAGCTTCCTGCCTGGGCACATAAACGTGTGGTGAACGAATGCGATGATCGCGCACATACTGTTGGAGTTGTTTACCTGCCTCTATCGTTCTGTCACTGGAAAGAATGTCCGCACCGCGATCGATCAGGTCATAATAAAGTTGATCGCCACGGGCAGCAGCCTGCCTGTCGAGGTTGCCCATCGTGCCCACAATACACATGATCTTACGCTCATGCAGAAAACTGTATAAAGCAGCATCCGGCTCTCTCACGCCTACAAAAGCAACCATCCTGTTGTCGGGAACACCATTGGCATGCAGTCTGTCATAGGCTTCCTGGCTCGACACCGACACGGAGATCATAAGATCGGGCGCCAGCTCATGTACTTCCTTCGCCTGGTCGGCATTGTAAGTAATGATCACAGACCAGGCTTCGGCCTTGCAGCGACGCACAGCTTCTATAACACGCGCAAAGGGCACGCCACGCTTTACATCCAGCGTGTACAACACTTTATCCTTACCCCATAGCAACACTTCATCAAGTGTCGGGATGTGAAAAGCAGTAATGTTCCCGTCATTGTCTTTGAGATTAAGTTTCTTTAACTCCTCCAGTGTATATTCACCAATAAGACCTGTGCCGGTAGTAGTCCGGTCCAGCTTATCATCGTGCATCATAACGAGGGCCGAGTCCTTACTAAGGGCTATATCACATTCAATGACAAGTGGTTGATAACGGCTACTATGCTCAAAAGTTTCGATGGCATTTTCGGGAAACCCTTTTTCGGGACCACCACGGTGCGCACTCACCAGCGGATAACGGTTTTCGCTGCGTACCAGGAACTGCCGTAGCTCTTCAATGGTTTTGAACCTGATCGTGCTGCTGGCCTGTTGGGCCTCTGTGGTAAATGCAGCCAATAAAAGCAGGCAACAAGTAAATAGGCCAGATTTTCTCATGACGCAAAATTAAAAGCAATTCATGGATATCCTGCTACGGGTAATATGGATTAATAAGGCGTTAATGTTGGTGCGATTGAAAATCCCAAAAACTCAATAAATTGCCGCATGCATTTTAATTTATTCGATACCTCCGTATACAAAAGCAGGCGGCAAACGCTGCTGCAAAACATGGGCTCCGGCCTTATCGTACTGATGGGCAATGAAGAAACCGGCATGAACTATAAAGACAACTGGTACCCGTTCCGGCAGGACAGCACTTTCCTGTATTACTTTGGGCTGGATGTGGCCGGCCTGGTAGCCGTTCTGGACGCAGAAAGCGGTGAGGTGGTCATCTTAGGCAATGAACTGAGCATCGATGATATCGTATGGACTGGTCCCCTGCCTTCCCTGAAGGAAATGGCGGGCGCTGTAGGCGTTACACAGACTGCCCCTTATAACGATATCGCTACCTGGATTCGCAAGGCACGGGCTGCGGGACGCACGGTTCATATCCTGCCTCCTTATCGTGCAGAAAATAAGATCAGACTGGCTGATTGGCTCCAGATCCCGGTACAGGATGTCGATAGCCAGGTTTCACTGCCATTGATCAAATCCGTGATCCGCCAGCGCGTGATCAAAGAAGACATAGAAGTAGCCGAGATAGAAAAAGCGGTTTCCATCAGCGCCGACATGCACCTCGCCGGCATCAAATACGCAAAGGCAGGCATGAAGGAATATGAAGTAGCTGCCAAAGTGCAGGAAGCAGCTTACATAGCAGGGGGAAGACTCGCCTACCCGATCATTTGTACTGTAAATGGCGAAACCCTGCACAACCATTATTATGGTAATACCATCCGAGAAGGTCAAATGTTGTTGCTGGATGCAGGCGCAGAAAGCGACCTGCATTACGCGGGCGATCTCACACGCACCTTCCCGGTTGGCAAGAAATTTACTACCGAGCAAAAGGAAGTATACAATACGGTAGTGGCTTCTTTAGATCACGCAGTCAGCTTACTCAAGCCGGGCGTTCGTTTCCGTGATGTACATGCCGGCGCCTGCGAAAAGCTGGTAGAAGGGCTCACCGCTATGGGCATTATGAAAGGCAATACTGCTGAAGCAGTAGCTGCCGGCGCGCACACCCTCTTCTTCCAATGCGGCCTGGGCCACATGATGGGCATGGATGTGCATGACATGGAAGACCTCGGCGAACAGTATGTAGGTTATGCAGACGATCTGCAAAAGAGCAAAGAGTTTGGCTGGAAATCGCTGCGGCTGGGGCGCGCTGTAGAGCCAGGTTATGTGCTCACCGTTGAGCCAGGCGTTTACGTCATCCCCACGCTGATCGATCAATGGGCAGCAGAAAAGAAGCACACCGGCTTTATCAATTACAAGGCCCTCGAAGCTTTCCGCAACTTCAGCGGCATCAGGATAGAAGATAACTTCCTGGTAACTGCCGATGGCAATCGCAAGCTGGGCAAATATCTTCCTAAAACAGCGGAAGAGATCGAAGCACTCAGAGGATAATTTCGGGAATCAAGAAATAGCAAAGAGGCCCTTCTGATTGATCGGAAGGGCCTCTTTGCTATAATAAGGTCTAATGATTATTGGTATTCGTATTTTACCAGTACATCGCCATCATTGGATGTAAGTGGGTAACCGTTTGCATCGTACGTATACTGATGTGTGATTGTATAATCGAGCGCTGTTCCGGGGAAATCATACGCAGCGGAGATCAACTCATTCTTGGAGCTGAACATGAGTGAGAAACCAGCCTGGTCCAGTACATATTTTGATAACTGTGGGAAAGGAGACTTCTTATTACCAAAAGTAAACTGGGCTTTGTAGGTATAGGTGCTATTAGGCGCAGATTCGATTTTGGTAAGATTTCCGTTGGCATAAGAAAGGTTCAGGTTTAATTCAAGATCGGCTTGCTTCATGTAAAGCTTGATCTTTGATACCTGATTATTTTCTACTGTGTAGGTAAGTTCATCGTCTTCTATCAGGTCGCCAGGTTGATTACCATTCATTTCCCAGGTCTTCAGAGCACCTGTTACAGGCACATTGTTATTGTAGGTGTAAATATACACGTTCTTGAAATCATCTTCAACAGACTCTACCTTGGTCAGGTTGCCGGCTGCATCGTAAGTAAAGTTCACATACTCTTTTCCGTCGGCGCTTGCAAAGCGGGTGAGCTTTTTAGCATCGTTGTACGTAAAGCTGTAAACCGTGTTAACGCCGTTCTCTGTTTCAGTCATTTTTTTAACAAGCCTGGTGGTAGGATTATTGCCGCCTCCGCCATTGTTGTCATCATTGCTGTCTTTGTCTTTTTTGCAGGAGGTGAATACCAATGCAGACAACAGGCCTGCCAATACGAATACTTTTTTCATGACATTTTTTGTTTTAAATGGTTATACTTCGCCGCCGGCACCGTGCCTTGAAGCGATTGGAGCGCAATATTAGCAGCGTTCACTTTCGAAGAAATGAGCAAGCGGTATGAACTGTTCAAAACAATGAATAAACTGTCGTTACTTGAAGCCGGTCATTTTTGTCCAAAAATTTCCGCGCTCTGAGGTGTTATATTACCGCTTATTCCCTATATTTGAATTGCTTTTCTTTTATCACTAATCGTGGTTAGGCTCTGATATAAGTAGCACTAATGATTATATGGGAATGAAAAGGGCCTTCACGGGCCCTTTTTAATGTCTGTTTAATAAGCAGCATAGATTATACCCTCAAACACAATAATTTAAGCCTCTTTTCCGCTCTCCTTAACACCCCTTTTTGATAATGTTTTGCAAACGTTTGAGACTTTCATAAACCCTTAATAGCTTTCGTCGTCTAACAGATGTAACTTGATTACTCATAACAAACCCACCGGGGATTATTCAAAGTAAATTGCTCCTTTATGAAATCATTCTATACTCTTTTGTGCGTGCTGGGCAGTGCTTTGCTGTCTGGCTTTTCTGTTGCTGCACAGGACGCATGGCCCAAAACCGTCACCACCTCACAGGGTACAGTGATCAAACTGTATCAGTGGCAGCCGGAATCCTATTCAGGCAATAACCTGAAAGCAAAGGCAGCTATTTCTGTTCTGGAGAGTGGTAAAACAGATCCGGTTTTCGGGATGGCGTGGTTAAAAGCTACTACCGATAATAATGGCAGCCGGGTACAGATCCGGCAAGCTGAGATAGAGAATATCAAATTACCTGGTGATGCTAATAATGACAACCTGGATAATTATGCCGATGCCCTCGAGCAATACATCAACCAGGGCGGTGTTACCTTTGCACAGAGCGATCTTCAGACATCGCTTGACCTGAATAATCAGCAAACACAACTTTCTCAGCAGATCAGCAATACACCTCCTAAGGTATTATACAGCAATACACCTTCCATATTGGTGTTGATCGATGGTGCTCCCCAATTGCAACGTAATAGCGAGTGGGGTGTAGATGCAGTTGTAAACACGCCTTTCACGATCATCAGGAATAACGATGGACGCTTTTACCTCTACGGTGGTAAACACTGGTATACGGCTTCTGCTGCTACCGGTCCTTATGCTATGACCACCCAGGTATCGCAAAACCTGAATTCCATTGCACAACAGGTAAACGATGCCAGCAAGGATAACGGAACAGAAAAAGAGACTGACGAAAACGTCATGTACAAAATAATTGTAAGCACAGAACCGGCCGAGTTGATCCAATCTAAAGGGGAAGCCAACTTTGCTCCGGTATCAGGAACAGACCTGTTGTACGTGTCCAACTCAGAAGACGATATTTTCATGGACGTGCAGTCACAACAATATTATGTGCTGATCTCTGGCCGTTGGTACAAGTCTAAAACACTGAGTGGCCAATGGCAATTCGTAGCATCGGATAAATTACCACAGGATTTTGCCCGCATCGAAGAAGGTTCACCCAAGGACAATGTACTGGCAAGCGTAGCAGGCACAGCCGCTTCACAGGATGCTTTGGCCGACGCAGAAGTGCCGCAAACCGCTAAGGTAGACAGGCAGCAGGCGAAGGCTGATGTAGTGTATGATGGTGATCCGCAATTTGAAGACATTGATGGAACCGAAATGGATTATGCGGTCAACACTTCCGCTTCCGTGATCCGTTGGAGAGGTCGTTACTATTCTGTAGACAATGGTATCTGGTTTGAATCTTATAGTGCAGTAGGTCCCTGGTCAGTGGCCGTGGTAAGGCCTTCAGCAGTGGCCCTGATCCCTCCCCGCTATCCAGTGTACAATATGAAGTATGTGTACATCTATGATGTAACGCCCGATTATGTGTGGATGGGTTATACGCCCGGCTATCTTAATACATTCGCTTACGGTCCTACGATCGTGTACGGTACAGGTTACTATTACAGGCCCTGGTTCAGGCACTACTATTTCCCACGTCCTTATACCTGGGGTTTTGGTATCCGCTACAATCCGTGGATTGGCTGGGGCTTCGGTTTCAACTACAATGCCGGTTGGTTCCATACCAGCATAGGTTTTGGCAGCCCCTGGGGCTATGGATATGGTGGCTGGTGGGGCCCCCGCGTGTACCGTCCTTCGTATTGCTATACACCTTACCGCTCCCGTGGCGGCTATTACGGAGGTGGTTACTACAGCAATGGATACCGCAGCCGTACCAACATCAACATTGTGCAGATCAATCGCACCAATAATATTTACAACTACCGTGGTGGACGTGGTGTAGTGACCAGGGATAATCAACGGGTTGCTATCAACAACAGGGGCCGTGATTTCAACAGGCAGGGTTATGCCAACAGGAATTATAATAACAACAATGGCAACCGTAGCGGTCGTTTTGATAATAACAATCGCGGTGGTTATAACAACAATAACGGAAACAGAACTTACAATCGCCAACCCAACGACCAACGCGATAATCGCTTTGGTAACAACAGGCCATTCAACCGCGACAACAATAATAACAATGGCGCACAACGCCCTAACCGCGAATGGAGGTCTGGAGATAACAACCGGGGTAACGGCAATGGCAACAGAACACCAGGCGCCATTACAACACCAGGCAGCCGCGAACGTACCATAAGAGATAATAATCGTCAGCGTGATGACAATAACCGCTGGAACAACAGGAACAATAATCCTGCTTCCGGTAACCGCGAACCAAGGGTTTACCAACCACGCGGCAACGATGACAATCGCCAATGGCAGAACAGGGGTTCAGACCGGAATCCCGGCAACCCCGGTGGAGGTGGTGGCGGCAGGGTAATACAGCCGCAGCAACCCCGCCAACGTGAGGCGTCGCCAGCAGCTCCACAACAAAGATCTTTTGAGCGCAGCAGGGACAACGGCGGCGGAGGCAATCGTGGTGGTGGTGATCAGGGTGGTGGCAGGCCCTCAAGAGGTGGTGGCAATGGTGGCGGCGGAGGTTCAGAGAGACCAGGCCGCAGAGGATAATAAAATCTCTTGCTCTACATATACAGTAATCCCCGCCGGACAGGTGGGGATTATTGATTTATACAAGTGCCCGGATGAAATGCATTAACAATTAATTTTCGATGTAGACCACTGCCAGCATATTGGTTTGGCACAGTGTTGGTATTTACAGCTGTGAAGAGATTATTATTCACATTTAAACTTTACTATTATGAAAGCAAAACATATTCTTATTGGGATGGTTGCTGCTGCAGCTGTAGGTGCGCTCGTAGGCACATTATTTGCACCCGACAAAGGAACAGAAACAAGAAAAAAGATCAAGGATACTGCCGATGATCTGGTAAATAAAGTGAAGAAAGGCCTGCGCAAGAACAGCACTACCGGTGAAATGGAAGTAGGCTAAAGAACAAAGGGCACAATTACTCAACATATATAGTTCTTTAATTATCGTACAGAGACTGTCTTAAAAGTCGGCCAGGATTGCAGCCGGAATAGCATTTCGGGGAAAGAAAAATGGTAGCCAACAGCTACCATCAAAATCTGAAGGGACTTATAAGACAGTCTCTTTTTTTATGTCCTTTTGTGGCGGCTACTCCACAATTAATCATAACCCTTGATCAACAATTTCTGAGATTCCACGATCCTTCCGCCCGGTGATACAAATCCAACGATATAAGTACCCGGTATCGGCAGATACATTTCGATAATGTTTCTATTATTCACAGGCTCTTCTTTCAGTTTTTGACCCAGCACATTGAAGATCACAATACTCTTGATGGACGCAGCAGTACCGATGCCGACAAAGAACCTGCCGTTGCTCGGATTGGGCCATACCAGCATCTGGTTGATACCCGGCATACGTCCTACAGGCACTACATTGGAGAAGGTTTCCCTTCCATTAAAGTCTACCAGCATCAATCTGTAATAGGTAATACCAGTATAGCTATTCGGATCATTGATCTCATAGTTCAGGAAGTTCTCGCTGTTACCATTTTGAGCTTTCGAAGCCACTGTGTCTATATTAATAAAATCAGTTTGGTTGCTATACCTGCGCTGCACTACGAAATAGTTATTGTTGACCTCTGGCTTGGTAGTCCAGTATACTTTTACGTTTTGGTAATTGATGCGATAACCACTTAGCCATACTTTGGTTTGGTTAATGCCGGAATCGCCCTTACCCACAAACTTGGTATAGTAGGTTGAGGTCGGCATGATGCCATCCAACGTCCGCTCATTCAATCCCGAATTCAACAACAGCGGGCCAGTACTCAGGTAACCGATCTGCGGTGTAATAAGCGGCGGCCCGATGTCCCATACACCATTCGTGTACCGGGAAATATAACTAAACCGTCTGCCTGCATTGAAAACAGCCCCTTCGTCGGCCACCAGGTGTTGCAATATTACTTCTACCTCTTCCTGGTTGGGCCGGAAGCGTTTGCCTATCTCCCAGGTTTTGTTTACAGACTCTTCTTTAAGATCGGCTCCAGCTGTTGCCAGCCTTTTTACGCTATCAAAAACAGTAACATAGAAGTCATCGCCCGAAAGTGATTTGGTCCTTATACCGGCTGGTGTGTATTGATGAGCATGTGAACCTATCGGAAATACCACGATGTTATCAGCAGCCCGCACATTTTCTCTGACCAGTATGCCCGTGCCGGGCGCATTGCCGGTAACAATATAACGGGCGGAATCGAATCCTGTGATCTTCCCGGCATTCTCTTCATTGCCAACTACCAGTATATTATTGTCGAGGTAAATAAGACCGCTCGTCAGCTTCAATTCATTACGCACTTTGGCAGTACTGCCGATAAGCCTTACGCCATTGCTGTTCTGTATTTGCAGGTTCGGAAATCCAGGCCCAAAGCGGCTGGCAGCATTATACCCGCCATTAATAAACTGCCGCGTAGTATCGGTAGACAGAAATCTTATCATACCGCCAACGCCAATGATTCCTTCTCCATTATGGCTCTCGTCGGTCAATGACGATTGCGGTTCATTTTCCCAAACACGGCCCTTGAAATTTACTACGGCGTTTTTACCTACGCCCAGTTTACCGCCATTCTGCACATTGGAAAAAATAGTGGCCGTATCACCGTTGAAAAAGATTTTCCCCTGATTAGGGATATAAAACCCTGATTGGGCAAACCCAACAAATGATACACTTAATAGCAGGAAAATAAAAGTAATAATATGTAATGTTTTCCTGAACAGGTTTGAATTGTTATGGTGATCAGATAATAACCTAGTTTCCTTCTACACGTATGTAGATTCTGGTATTTGTATCAGTATGAGGCTCCGTTGTTTCACCTAATAATGCCAGCGTTCTACTTTCAATAAGCCTTACAGTGACAGTTGTTAAAGTATTACTTGTCACACTTATAATAGGTGCTGTAGTTAAAGCAGGTCCCCCTTTGGCTGTAACTTGTATACTTAGAATGTTACTAAATGCCACGTTTGAAGGAATAGTAACAGTAGGCGTTCCTGTTGCGTTGTTGGCAAAGTCCGCTACCCATATTTTCGTTACCTCTTCTGTGTTGGCAGTGGTGCCGGTGCCGCTATAGTACAACGGAGTTTTGGCACGAACCACTTTTCCGGTAGCATCGACACCCAACACAGCTGTTCCAGTTGTAACCGGAGCAGTATTGGTAAGGTTCTCCAGACGCAGTCCTCCATCGTTTGCAGTACCTGTTCGCACGTGCAATGAAGTAGAAGGTGCGGTTGTCCCTATTCCCACGCTACCAGTTCCTGTAATCCGCATCCGCTCATTGGCCGCAGCAAAGCCCCCTGTAAAAAATAAAAGATTCTTGCTGAGCGTACCATTGCCGATCACAAAATCATTACCGGTACTGTAGAGATAAGCATTGTTGGCGCCACCTATGATGGGATATGTTGTATTGGTAAAGCCGCTTGAGTTTATACCCAGATCTACAAAGTTGGTTGTTTCCGTTCCATTGTTGGCAGTAGCCACCAGGTCAGAGCTGGCCACATCGCCCGCCGAACGGTTTTGGATGTTGAGCTGCAGGTAATTGTTTACAGTTCCCTTTCCGCTGATAACATTATAGGAAGTGCTGACATTGCCGGCATCTACCAACAGTTTTTCCCGCGCGCCGTTGGTAAAGTTATCCGTACCAATGCCTACAGCAAGATTAGGGTTAGACTTATCGCCCAGTACAATAGCATCACTCTGCGTCACAGCAGCATTGTATCCAATGGCCGTTGAGTTGCTGGCTGTCACAGATGTGTTAGCACCTATAGCTGTTGCATTAGAAACGTTAGAAATATTGGTGCTGGTGCCGATACCAACGGAATTGGCACCATTTACAAAAGCGCTTTTGCCGATAGCAATCGGAGGGCTCGATACAAATGCTGCGATAGCAGAATCACCGATCGCAATACTGTAATTGGCATTAGCAGTAGCTGCTTTACCAATAGCAATACCGCTTATACCGGCTGCTGTTGTTTTAAAAGAAGCATTGCCATTACCCCCGATCGCAATACTATTCACTGCGTTAGCCGTTGCATTGGTGCCCAGCGCCATAGCATCTGTCACACCGAAAGCAACGGTAGCTGCATTACCCAATGCAAAAGAAGTAGGACTGTTGGCAACAGCACTGGTACCGATGGCAAAAGAGTTGGAACCGTTCACCGCTGCGCTCCCACCCAACGCCAGCGCATTGGTAATACTAAAGGCAACTGCTGCATTATTCCCGAAGGCAAACGAATGCGTTGCATTGTTTACCGTAGCACCTATACCGAGGGCAAGCGAGTTGGCGTCGAATCGCCCTACCTGTGTGTTGCTTGTTTTAATGATTAAAGGCTGTGCATCAGTGGTTCCCAGAAAATTAGTGGAAGGATTCGTCCCTGCATTCCCGGTAAGCAACCACCCGCTACCTGAAGAAGAGGTAAGCACAGAAGGATGTATCTTCTTTACCACACCATTCAGTACCGTTAAAATACTATCAGTAGCGAGGCCCGTTACCAGACCTGTCAGTGTAAGCGGATTAGTGCCGGTAACATGCAGTGCCGATGCCGGAGAGCTGGTGCCAATACCCAGCCGGCTATTGGTAGCATCCCAGAAAAAGCTGCTATTGCTTTGCGACAATAGCCCACCACTGCCCGCATAAAGCACTGACCCCTGGGTAAAGGAAGAAAAGACCGGGGCGCTGGAGAATGTTTTACTGCCAGCTATGGTTTGTGCGCCGGTAGTAACCAGCCCCCGCGCAGTGGCGGAGGCACTCGGTAAATTGAATGTATGCACTGTTCCTGCTGAAGCAATATTGAAATCGGTACCGGCAGTGCCTGTAGCAAAAGTCTGCGTGGCACCGGCAAGGCCGTTCAAATTTATGATCGCGCCGTTGCTTTGTACTATTTTCCAAAAGCCATTGGCGCGTACCAGCAACTGCCGCAACGGCATGAAATAGATCACCATGCCATCCGGCGGATTGAGCGCGTTGATCAGCAGTGTGTCTGTGATCCGCGGAAATAATAAACCCTGGTTATTGGACTGCAATTCCAGCACGGCCGATTTCTCTACCGTAAAAGGATTATTCCCCAACCGGAGTTGCTGGGAAAACCCTGTATGGAAACATAATAATAGTACAAGTCCTGCACCAGGTAATTTGGCAAGTGACATAACAACAACTTTAGCAAGGTCCCACCTTATTTCTTGATCACGTACCAGTTGCTGCCATCAGTTTGCAGCGTTACATAAGTCCAGTCGTTGTAAATAGTGTAAGCAGAACCACCATCGATAGTGCCGCCATTAGGGCTGATGGTAAGCTGGTTGTCGATACCGCCATTACCGATCTTCTTAATGGTATAGATACGTCCTTTAATAGCACCAGGAGCAGGCAAAGTAACAGTAATGGCTGCAGAGCTGGTATTGGCCAGGATGGTATTGTCTGTTACAGCCGCTGTGTAACTGGTGGAAATAGTGGTAATAGCCAGCGACAGAGAACCTTCTACCTGAACAGTAGAGTTGGCGCTACCGGTTGTACCCACGAGGATCGCTTTGGCAGCAGCCACACTGTCCTGGAAAGTTTTGGTACCGGCAAATGTTTGTGCCGTAGTAGAAACCACGCCTCTTGCAGTGGCAGCAGCGTTGGGCACATTGAGGTAAATACTGTCAGTACCATTCGTAGATACAGTAAGATCAGTACCAGTATTTCTGAAGGTGATCCCTTGTGCAGAGTCCCTGTTACCATTGATACTACGTATAGCATTGCCAAAAGCGGAAGCGCTCACCTGTCTTTTTTGTATTACACCATTGGTCACAACCAGCACAGAATCGGCTGTTGCATTATTGGCCAGGGAGTTCAACTGCAGCGTGCCGTTGACATTAACATTGTTATTAAAAGTTTTATCGCCACCGAATGTTTGCGTACCGGCTGTTACAATACCAGGGTTGGTAGCATCGGCAGGATGCAATGTTATCGTACGGGATGTAGAATCAGCAGAAATAGAAGCGCCGTTGATATTGGGTGTGGTAGCTACGGCACCAATAGCCAGCGTTTGGATACTGCTTTGGATCCTTTGCCAATCGGTATAAGTTAAGAAGCCGTACGGTTTGGAAGCAGATGAACCATTTTGTACTGGCAGATAAAGTGCGATAGTACTATCTGCGTCTCTGTTCTGGACCAACACATTATTAGAAGTGTCGCTGGCCTGTGCCGTGACAGACAACGCCTGACGCTGAATACCATTGATGGCACGTATAGCATTTTGAAAGGCGGCAGATGAAATGGTTTTCTTGTAAACAGATCCGTCGGCGGCCAGTACCAATACATCTGTTTCAGTTGTACCGGTAGCAAGGTTTTGCAATTTCACGGATCCATCCACGTTCAATTTCGCAGTGGGGTTATTGGTGCCTATACCAACATTGCCGGCAGCATCCACACGAAGACGTTCTGCATTGTTGGTACGAACTACCAGCGGTTGCCCGTCGAGCGTTCCAATAAAATTCACACTGGGGTTGGTACCCGTGTTACCAGTCAGCGACCAGTTGGAACTTGCTTCAGACAGATCAGCTATCTTTTTCCACGCACCGTTGCTGCGCAGGCGTAAGCTCTTGTCTGAGTTGAGGTAAATGATCATACCATCAGGAGGCGTCAGCGCATTGATGGCTGCCGTATCCGCCAATCGTGGCAACAGCAAACCCTGGCGGGAACTCTCTAATTCAAGGATGGATGATTTCTGAATGCTTGTTGGATTGTCACCGATCTTCAACTGGGCGTTGGCAGTGATGCCCGATCCGATGATAACCAATAAAAACAATGCTGCCTTTTGGAGTAGAGTAAGCTTTTGTTTCATAAGAAACAGTTTTACAGGTATTGAATATTGTTATAATTGTGAGCGAAGAAACGTAAACGCATGATAAATGTATGTGTATTATAACTAATCTTTAACCATTTTAGGATGTTTTATTAAGGTTGCTTAGGCACTACTACTTACTAAATATAACTAATACCCGAAAGCGATCATTGCGATATTTATCAATACCCGTATCAGCCCAATTCGAGCTTTTTCTTTTACCCACTCATAAATAACCTTCCGGTTTATT
>JAGIBF010000074.1:68814-80793 GCA_017744515.1 Niastella sp. | reverse complement strand
CCTCTCTGTCATTTCGAACGGAGCGATAGCGCAGTGAGAAATCTGCTATCGAAGCTAAAGCCTGAAAACAATGAAGGACAGAAATTTCTATGTAAATTACCTGCTAATGGCGTCCTTTAAAAGATGAAACAAGTTACCCTATATAGCATTTTTATTGGTATCCTCACGACCCTCGCCCCACAGGCGAAAGCTGATACGGTTGATAATTTCCAGGTATACCTGCGGGATAAGCTTGAACTCACAGAGGGCAATTATCATCCGTTAGTATCAACCCGTAAAGCCCTGGTGCTTACGCTGGCAGATAGCAATGAAACTCTTAAGGTCAATTACAGCCATTGTATAGCAGGGGCTGCGGACCGTAAGATCGTGATCTGGCAGGGCGAGGAACTACTATTTAGCCGTTCATTTCCGGATAAACAAGTAGAAAGCACGATGGCCATTCCCCTAAAAACCATTATCGGGCTGTACAATCTGCCTGATAATGCATTTCTAAGAATGTATTATTATGATGATCGGTCAGTCGATGGAGTATTGATCGCTGAAATACGCATGGACCTGCCTGCGTTGCCAAAGTCAATGGTTGCACGTGCCAATCGGAAAAGTGAAGACCAATCTATATTGGAATGGAGTATTGCAGGAGGGATGATACTTGTGCTCACATTTATGGCATACAGGAAGCTCGCCAGCAAGCCAAAGGTAGAACGGTGGGGACAGGGGGAAAGAAAATAGTAAAACCGGACCGATAAAAATAAAACAGGGAGAACTACTTGCCAAAGCGGTTCTCCCTGTTCATTATAAAGTGAAGGGCTGATAATTATTTACTGATGGCCCTGTCGAGGTGCACGTAACCACCATCCACATGGATCAGCTGACCGGTAGTGTGGCTCGATGCGGAAGAAAGCAGGAAAGCAGTAGTATTGCCCAGCTCTTCCGCAGTCGTCATACGATGCTCCAGCGGAATTTTAGATACGATGTCTGCCAGCTTTTCTTCAGAGTTGGGCAAGCCGCTGATCCACCTTTCATACAACGGTGTCCAGCACTCGGCCACGATAATGGCATTTACACGGATGCCATAAGGCAGCAGCTCAACAGCCCATTCACGGGTCAGCGCATTGCGCCCGCCATTGGAAGCTGCATAAGCCGACGTACCGCCCTGACCAGTTTCAGCAGTTTTGGAACTGATATTCACAATAGCGCCCTTTGACTTCTTCAGTTCAGGCAGCGCATAATGAGCGATCAGGTAATAGTGTACAAGGTTCTTGTGCAGCGAAGCGATAAACCCTTCATAGCTGCCATTCTCCAGACCCACACCATCATTCACACCGGCATTATTTACGAGCCCGTCAATACGGCCAAATTGTTTGATAACTGCTTTGACAGCCTGCTCGCATGCTTCCGGTTTGGTTAGCTCAGCTATTACCTGCGCAGCCTGACCACCGGCAGCTTTGATCTCGCTCACGGTTTTAAGGTTGTCCTCCTCATTGCGTCCCAGTATCACCGGGATAGCGCCTTCCGCAGCCAATACTTTGGAAATACCTTCTCCAATACCTTTGGCGCCACCAGTTACGATAATGACCTTATCTTTTAATTGAAGATCCATACGGCAATAATTATTTTATGGTTGATATGCTTTGGCTATCTGTTTGCTGGTGCCCAGTCCGTCGATGCCGAGCTCCATTACATCGCCCGGTTTGATGTAGACGGGCGTAGGTTTCTGCCCCAGGCCCACACCAGCTGGTGTTCCGGTTGAAATGATATCGCCCGGCAGCAAGGTCATGAACTGACTGAGGTAGGATACAACAAAGTTTACATTGAAGATGAAATTACTGGTATTGCCATCCTGCATCATCTTACCATTCACCGACAGCCATAGCCGCAGATTGTTGGGGTCTTTGATCTCATCGGCAGTAGCGATCCAGGGACCTAATGGAGCAAAAGTATCACAGCTTTTACCCTTCACCCATTGGCCGCCACGCTCCAGCTGAAACTCGCGCTCACTATAATCATTGTGCAGCGCATAACCAGCGATGTAACCGGCTGCATCTTTTTCCTCAACATAAGAAGCTTTTTTACCAACGATCACAGCCAGCTCTACTTCCCAATCGGTTTTTACACTATTCTTAGGAATGATCAGGTCGTCATTGGGACCTACAAGTGCAGTAGTGGATTTGAAGAACACAACGGGCTCTTTAGGAGGCTCCATATTACTTTCACGGGCATGGTCGGCATAGTTGAGACCGATGCAGATGATCTTGGAAGGCCTTGCCTGTGGTGCTGCCCAGCGAACAGATGTCGCTACTTCGGGCAGGGTAGGCTTTTTATCGAGCGCAGCTTTCAGCTTGCCAATACCATCTTCAGTAAAGAAAGTTTCATCATAATCGCGTGTGACAGATGATGCGTCATATCTTTTTCCATCCAGCAATACACCCGGCTTCTCCTGGCCAGGTTCTCCAAATCGGATTAGTTTCATATTCTTTTATGTAAGTTTTTCTATTTATAATTTAGTTTTTTCTCCTGCATTTAACTCGCAGCTCGCGGCTCATAGCTCACAGCTGTTCTACAATAAAAACCTGTAAGCTCCTCGGACCATGTGCGCCAATCACCAATGACTGCTCTATATCAGCTGTTTTGGATGGCCCTGCAATAAACACCCCATAATCAGGATTTTGCTTTCCCATCACTGCATAAGCCTGATGCATATTACCCACCAGTGTCTGCTTTTCGATCAGCAATATTAAGTGTTGAGTAATAAATGGCAGCACCCTTTCCACACAATCCTTATCCGTGAGCCATACGGCCCCATTTTCAGCCACACCCAATTGCCCTTTCAGTACCACCACATCGAGCAGCGCTACCTCATTCAATAATTCCTTATTGGCAGCAGTATCCCCATCAATCAGGTTGGCGATGCGTTTGGCATCCGGGTATACTTCTTGGATCTGCTGAGCCAGCTTTTGTATGCCGTTCAACAGCATTACAGCGCCCCCGGCTTTATTGATAGCAGCTGTAAAGGCAGCCAAAAGGTCATTGGCAGCAAAAGTAAATGCTGTCACCTCCGGTAAAGGCACCAGCGCTGGTTTGTTCTGTTTGGCAGCCGCCAATATCTTCTCTCTGCTCACTGATAATATTTGTGTTTTGTACTTAGCTCGCAGCTCGTAGCTCAAAGCTCGCGGCTGTTCTTCTTATACCACTCCCGAAAACTCTCCTTCGGCGGCTCAGGCAACTCTCTTTGCCTGGCCCACGGATTCAGTTTTTTATTCATGGCCAGCCCCGGGAACCAGCGCAAAAACTTGCGCGCCCATTTGCCGGCAAAGCTATACCGTGCCGGCGACGAAAGTACGCCAGCCATCACTTTCATGCTGGCTGTTTTGGCGGCCGGTACATAACCCTCCTGCGTCAACACCTGGCGCCATTGGTACAGTTGATTATGAATATCGATCTTTACCGGACAAACATCTGTACAGGAACCACATAGGGTAGAGGCAAAAGGAAGATCGGCATTCTTGCGCATATCGAGGTTAGGTGCCAATATAGCGCCTATAGGGCCAGCAGTGGCATTGTGGTAACTATGCCCGCCACTGCGCCGGTATACAGGGCACGTATTTAAGCACGCACCGCAACGGATACATTTCAGCGAGTTGCGGAAAGCTTCACGACCCAACTGAGTAGTACGGCCATTATCGACAATGACAATATGCATCTCTGAACCTTCAGCAGGTTTTCGGAAATGGCTGGAATAAGCAGTAATATTTTGTCCGGTAGCATTCCGCGCCAGCAAGCGCAGGAACACACTCAGGTGTTCAGTGCGGGGGATCAGCTTTTCAATACCCATGCAGGCAATATGTACTTTGGCAAGGTGAGCGCCCAGGTCGGCATTACCTTCATTAGTACATACTACGATAGCGCCCGTTTCTGCTACGGCAAAGTTTACACCGGTAATGGCGATATCGGCGGCAAGAAACTTCTGCCGCAGGTGCTCCCGCGCTGCAAGCGCCAGATACAAGGGATCGGAAGCCCCTTTTTCAGTGCCAAGGTGCTGGTGAAATATCTCACCCACTTCTTCCTTTTTAATATGGATGGCGGGCAACACAATATGGCTGGGCATCTCCTTGTTCAACTGCACGATCCGTTCACCAAGGTCGGTATCCACCACTTCAATTCCCTGCGTTTCGAGGTATTCATTAAGGTGGCATTCTTCGGTAAGCATGGACTTGCTCTTCACGATCTTCTGCGCGCCATGTTTGGCGAGAATGTTGTGCACAATACGATTGTGTTCTGCTGCATCGGATGCCCAGTGAACAGTAACTCCATTGCTGATGGCAGCAGCTTCAAACTCCTGCAGGTATTCATCGAGGCGGGAGAGCGTATGATCTTTGATCTGCGATGCCAGCTCACGCAATTGCTCCCATTCAGGGATCTCATTCACGATCTTATCCCGCTTGTGCCGCACAAACCACAAAGTCTCATCATGCCATTGCACACGCTCCTTGTTCTTAAGAAACTCCGTGGCCGCTTCAGGATGTGTAATATTATGAGTGTTCATTTTTTGTATATGTAGCTTCAGACGTCAAGCTGTACGCCGCGAGCTAAAAGCAGCGCAGTACTATGCAACCAAAGGCTCGCAGCTCGTAGCTCACGGCTCGTAGCTGTGATGAACTATAAGCCTGATACAAGTACCTCAGATATATGCATAACTTCCAGTGGAAGCTTTTTTCTTTTGATCAATCCCTCCTGGTGCATAAGACAACTTACGTCGGTGCCGGTCACTACAGTAGCGGCATGCTTTGTGTAATCATCGATACGCGAAAGGCCCATGGCCGAGGATACCGCTTCTTCTGTAACACAGAAGGTACCACCGAAACCGCAACATTCGTCAGGCCTGTCGAGATCCACAAGTTCCAGACCTGCTACCATCTTTAACAACTGTACCGGTTTGGAAAAAGGAGACGCCACCACTTCAGAAGAAGAAGCCAGCCTCAGACCCCTTTGTCCATGACAACCCTGGTGCAAGGCCACTTTCCGGGGAAAAGATGCTTTGATGGAATCGACTTTTACTACATCAGTAAGGAATTCACACAACTCATACACCCTGCTGCGCACAGCTGTAGCAGCATCCTCCTGCTTATGATCGTGCAGGTGATCCTTCACATGCAGCACACAGCTGCCGGAAGGAGAAACGATATAATCGTATCCGGTAAAAGCTTTGATGAAATTACTGTTGCAGGAGCCGGTCAAATGCTCAAAACCACCATTGGCCATTGGCTGGCCGCAGCAGGTCTGTTGCATTGGATATTCAACGGGTAACCCCAGATGCTGCAACAACTTCAGGGTAGCAATAGCTACCTTGGGATAAAACTGGTCTACATAGCACGGAATGAACAGGGCAACACGCATTCTATTATTAATTGATTGTCACCCTGAGCTTGTCGAAGGGCTTCAACAAACTCAGTCTGACTTTTGATTAACTATTCAGCTTGATAAACCCGCCGTCGATAGGATAGTCGCAACCGGTGATGAAACCAGCCTCATCACTGCACAAATACAGGAGAAGTGCTGCTATTTCTGCCGGCTCGGCCATGCGGCCTATTGGCTGAGTCTTGGACAATTTTTCAAACATCTCCGCCTCACGGCCGGGATAGTTGTTCTTTAAGAAACCATCCACAAACGGGGTATGCACCCGTGCCGGAGAAACCGAATTACAACGGATATTTTCATGGATATAATCTTTGGCCACTGACAACGTCATAGACATTACAGCGCCTTTGGCAGTAGAATACACAAAGCGGTCATTCAATCCCACCCAGGCAGCAACAGAAGCCATGTTCACGATCACACCACCTTGGGCTGCCCGCAGTTGCGGTATGGCAGCATAAAGACAATTGTACACACCCTTTACGTTTACATTGATAACGCGGTCAAAATCTGCTTCGGGCGTGGTGTCGGCTTTACCGATGTGAGCAATACCGGCATTGTTTACAAGTATGTTCAGGGCGCCTATGTTGTTGAAAGTTGCCAGCACGTCAGCCTGACTGGCCACATTACAGCTGTGTGCAGTGGCCTTACCGCCCGCAGCTATGATCTCCTGCACCGTAGCAGCGGCATTTTCTTCACTCAGTTCAATAATGTGAACCTCCGCGCCTTGCCTGGCAAACAATACGGAGATGGCCCTGCCTATTCCGCTTCCACCTCCCGTGATGACTGCTTTCTTACCAGCTAATGAAAACATCTGATCTAAAAATTAAACGTGTAAAATTATATGACGAACTGTATGTAACTGTCCTGTTCGGTCGGTAACTCCCGACTCTGAACTCTTAACTCCCGACTTGCTTTACCTTATAACCCTTCCAGCCGTACCAGCATACTACCACAAAACACAACAGCGGGGCTAAATAGCCATATTGGATATTGCCGGTAGCATCAGAAATAGCCCCCAACAGGAATGGTAAGGCTGCTCCACCCACGATGGACATGATAATAAGGGATGAGCCAAGCTTGGTATCATTTCCAAGTTTGAAAATCCCAAGTGAAAAGATGGTCGGGAACATAATGCTCATAAAGAAGCCAATGCCGATTAATGCATAAACGATGATCATTCCTTCAGCAAACATCACAACCACTGAAAGCAATATATTGATGATAGCATATAAGGTCAATAACTTTTGAGGCTGGATATAACGCATAATAAAAGTGCCAATAAATCGTCCTGCCATGAAAGCAACGCCATAGCCATAACCTAAGTATTTAGCGGCTGCCTTTTCATCGATCCCGGCTGCTTTGGTCACTACTAATATGAAGAAGCTGGTTACACATACCTGCGCACCTACATAAAAGAACTGCGCAATCACAGCGCCGGTTAGATGCTTATACCTGAAAGCGTGGAGGAAGTTTTTGCTCGCCCCATCATTATCTTCCTTGGTGTCGGGCATTTTGACGAACACAAAGACGACAGCTACCAACAACAAGATCAACCCAAGAATAAGATAAGGCATTTTTACACTGTCGGCCTCTGATTGAAAATAAGCCTCGCGGACAGTGGCGCTCATAGCTGCCAATTCCTCATCGGTATGGTTTTTCCCGGATAATATGAGGTGCCCCCCTATTAATGGGGCCACTACTGTAGCCAATCCGTTGAATGATTGAGCGAGGTTGAGACGTTGTGTGGCCGATTCTGGTGGTCCCAATACAGTTGCATAAGGGTTGGCAGCCGTTTCCAGGAAGGTCAGCCCACTGGCGATAATAAACAGTGCTCCGAGAAAAAAAGCATACGTGCGCGTAGACGCAGCAGGAAGAAATAAGAAGCAACCACCGGCAAACAACAATAACCCCAGTATGATGCCGGCTTTATAACCATACTTGCGCATAATATAGCCCGCAGGCAAAGCCATCACGAAATAAGCAATGAAGACGGCAAAGTCTACGAAGGATGATTGAACTACATTCAGACGAAATGTTTTGCGTAAATGCGCTAATAATATTGGATCAATATTGTGTATAAATCCCCAGAAAAAGAACAAACTGGTAACAAGGATAAAGGGGAGTAGCAGGGTTTTCCCCATGCCGGTTGTTTGTTTGGACGAAACGGTAGGCGAAGCAATTCCTGGCATAGCTGATTATTGATTGTTGTTTAGGTCAAATATTTTATCCATTAATAACCATTTCTCACCCGGCCTTGCAGAAGGCAGCGCCTGCTGGTACTGCCACATCAACTCTTCCCAGCGTTGTACAGTGGGGTTGGCAGCATCTGCAATACTTTTCTTATCGAAAGAAAAATCAGCATTCACTTCCATGATCATGAACAGGCGGTTATCGATACGGTATATCTCCATATGTTCGATGCCGCTTTCGCGGATGGAGAGAAGTATCTCAGGCCATACGGCTGTGTGATAAGTTTCATATTCTGCAATCAGCACCGGGTCGTTCTTCAGGTCCAGCGCCAGCGCATATCGTTTGTTGGTACTCATATATTTATACTGGGTGATCGAAGCTACATCAATGATGGGTCAATCCATCCTGTACAATCCCGCGTTTCTAACCTCAATATTCATTAATGTTTGTGAAAATACATATGCCTTGCCAAAATAGGTTATTATAATGGCAATAACATGAAATCTTGCTGGTCAATTTGTTGCGTAATTGCATAAGTAACCTGCTTAGACCTGCAATTAAACAAAACGACTAACGAATTAATTGCTTTATCCTACCCCGGCACAAAATGTTGGGGTGGCAGGGTTTATAAACCCCATTCAAAAACGTTCCGGCTATCACTGCCAGCGACAATGGCAATGATGGCAAAACACTTGAAAATTGCATGCTTTATGGAAAAGAAGCTCTCTCCCCACGCCCGGGCTCCGCACAGGACCAGGCCCTGGTGGTGTCTCCCGCTATTTGTTCTGTGCTCGCTGTTGCTTTACACGTCTGCACAAGCCCAGTCCCGGCAAATCACGGGTGTGGTTACCGATCTGAAAGGTAATCCGCTGCCAGGCGTAAGCGTTAACCTGAAAGGAACTACAACCGGTGCTACCACCAATGCAGAAGGAAAGTACACCCTTACTGTGCCCGACGACAAGGCGGTCCTGGAATTTAGCTTTGTAGGGTACCTCACCAAAGAAGAAAAGGTAGGCGCCAAAACTACCATCAGCCTTTCCCTCAGCGAAAGCACTTCCAACCTCGATGATGTGGTGGTGATCGGGTATGGAGGTAAACAAAAGAAACGCGATGTGACCGGTTCTATCTCTTCTGTAAGCTCCAAGCAGATTGAAGAGCGCCAACCGGTCAACCTGTTTGATGCCTTGCAAGGCCAGGGCGCCGGTATCCTCGTAGTCAACGATGGAGGAGGAGCACCCGGTGCTGAAGGCACCATCCAGATCCGTGGAGCCTCTTCACTCAACGCGGGCAACGGACCTTTGTACCTCGTAGATGGTGTGATCAATCCCAATGGCTCCAGCATCAACCCGATGGACATTGAACGCATTGAAGTATTGAAAGATGCTGCTTCCGCTTCCATCTACGGTTCCCGGGCTGCCAATGGTGTTATCATCATTACTACCAAAAAAGGTAAAGAAGGCAGACCACGCATTGACCTCAACTTCACAAACACATTTGGTAAACTGGCCCACAAACTGCCGATGAACAATGCACAAGGAGTGCGTGAATTCAGAAGGCTGCAGAACGATAACCCCGGCGCTGGTGGCAATACGGATTCGCTGAATCCTGGCTTCAACGCAGATAACGACCTGCAGGACCTGCTGCTGGGTGAAACAGGCAGGAAAACCCAGATCAACCTCGGCGTTGCCGGCGGTCGCCAGGGCTTGAGCTATTATACCGGTCTTAACTACCTCGAAGACAAAGCCATTATCCCCAACAGCTATATCAAAAGAGTACAGGCACGTACAAACATCGATTACCAGGCTACCCCCAAACTGAAGTTTGGCAGCAATATCACCTTCGTTTGGCAAAAAGGAAATGCCATACCGGTAGGCCGTACAGTGAATGTAGCGTTCGACCGTCCTGCATTCTCCCGCATATTCTATCCCGATGGTTCACTCACCAGCTACATTGGTTCCAAACGCAATCCGTTGGCCAATGCACTATATGAGATCAATCAGACAGAGACCATGTCAGGCCAGCTCAACAACAATATCCAATACCAGATATACAAAGACCTGACGTTTACAACCATGTTCAATGCCATCCTTGAAAACAGGCAGAACATCAATTTCTCTCCCCGTTTTTTATCCGCCAATAAAGACCAGAACAGCGGTTCCAATGAAATGGCCAAGAACTTCTTCTGGGAATACCAGGCATTCTTCAACTACAACAAGAAGATCGGTGATCACTCTATCCAGGGCACAGTTGGATTTAGTGCAGATAAAAGAAGGAATGACCTCACCCACACCGAATACCGGAACGTAGTGAACGAAGAGATTTTTGTTACCTTCCCATCTTACATCTTCCCGCTCCAATCATACACCGATGCAGTAGGTGTTACCAGTCAAAACGTGTTCACCCGCTGGAACTATAGCTACAAAGGCACCTACAACGTGTCCGGTGTCTATCGTCGTGATGGTTCATCCCGCTTCGGTCCGCAGAATAAATATGGTAACTTCTTCTCAGGTTCTGCTTCCTGGCGTTTCTCAGATGCGAAGTGGATGGAGTGGGCTGCAGGGTTCTTGAACGACGCCCGTATCAGGGCGGGTTATGGACAGGTAGGCAATGACCAGATCGGTTATTACGATCACCTCACCAAATACCAGTTCGCTGGTAGTTATGGAGGAGTTGGCAGCGCTGTTACCAGCAACCGTTTTGGTAACAACTTCATCAAGTGGGAAACCGTAATACAAAAAAATGCGGCCATCGAATTGAGCTTCTTCAAAGGAAGGCTCAACTTCTCTGCCGAGTATTATATCAAAACCACCAAAGACCTGCTGTATGATCGCCCGCTGGCCAATGAAACAGGATTTACAGTGGTAACAACCAATGTAGGTTCTATCGAGAACAGGGGCCTTGAGTTTGTAGTAGGCGGTACACCCATTGTTGCCAAAAACTTCAACTGGGATATCAGTGGTAATATTTCCTTCGAACGTGGTAAGATCATAGAATTGGCTGATGGTGTACCTTTCGTGGCTGGCAGCAAATGGTATGTAGAGCCAGGCGGACCCATCGGCAATTTCTTTGGTTGGAGAAACCTGGGCGTATACCAGTGGGATGAATCCAACGCATACACCGCCAATTGGGAAAAGCTGACAGTAGTATTGGATAAAGACGGTAAGCCCCTGTATGAAAATGGCAAGGCTGTGTATACTTACAAAGGAGCGCCCTACACCGACAAAGTATACAGCCTGTACGATCCTGCCGGTAAGTTTAGAGGCGGAGATACAGAGTGGAAAAACATGAACGGTGATAGCCTCATCAACGATGCCGACAGGCACGTGATCGGTAATTACCAGCCCGATTTCTACCTCGGTATTATCAACAACTTCAGGTACAAACAATGGGGTTTATCCGTATTGATCAATGCATCATCAGGTGGTGTGATCTACAATACCCTGCAGTACAATGCCAACTATCCTTCCAATACAGGCCCTGGTTCTCCACAGGTGTTGGCCAACTCCTGGAGAAAACCCGGTGACATTGCTACCATGCCTTATTATCCGCAAAGGACCAACCGTGGTAGTTTGAAAGCAGGCGGTAACAGCCTTTACCTCGAAGACCGTTCATTCATCCGGTTGTCAAGCGTAAGACTTACCTACACATTGAAACCAACCTGGTCCAAAAAAGTGTATGCAAAAGGCATTACCGCCTTCGTGTTTGGCTACAACCTGCTCACCTATACCAATTATTCCGGCTACGATCCTGAGTTCAGCTCAGGCAACGTGCTCACGCCCGGTGAAGATGGCGGTAAATACCCCAAGCGCAGAGAAGTAGGTATAGGAGTAAATCTTAATTTCTAAAAACGATTGCAATGCACAACAAACGAATATATATTCCTGCCTTGCTGCTGTTGATCCTGGTGATGGGCAGTTGCAAGAAGTTCCTTACCCAGAACCCGTTGGCGGAAGTAGCCGAAACGCAGTTCTTTAAAAGCAAATACGATGTAGATGCATCCGTCTCTGGTATGTATCGGTTGTTTCAGTACCAGATGGTAGGCGAGTCGCAATACAAAGACCGTTATCACATCTGGGGCGAGCATCGTTCCGATAACTTTGAACGCTTCCTGAGCTATACGACCAACCAGGTAAACGAAATAACATTGAACGGCCTTACGCCCGACAATGAGTTTGCTTCCTGGACAGGCTTGTACAATGTGATCTATCGCGCCAATGTGAACATCAGGAAAGTAGCCGGAGCTGCCCAGTACGACAGCCGGGTTACGCAGGATGTGATCAACAAAGCACTGGCGGAAAGCCATGCCATGCGTGCAATGGCCTATTTCTACATTGTAAGAGTTTGGGGCGATGCACCCATCTGGACAGAACCTTT
>JAGIBF010000074.1:40105-68804 GCA_017744515.1 Niastella sp. | reverse complement strand
GCGTTCACGTGAATCAGCTTCAAAGATCATCGATGAAATAATCCTGAAAGACCTCGAGAAAGCCTATTCGCTGACCCTGAAGAACCAAACGCCTACAGTTTGGTACATTGGCGAAGGCGCTATCTGTGCTCTGATGGCAGATGTGTATATGTGGAAGAAGGATTATCCCAATGCCATTACCTGGATACAGAATCTGTTCAAGGCCAAAGCGCCTACTGGTAAAGTATATGGTGGCAATGTGATCGGCGACTTACATCCCACAGCTACCTGGAAGCAGATGTTTACCAGTCCCGCTACCAGCATTGAAAGCATCTGGACACTCGACTGGTCATTTACTGCCAGCGGTTGTGCCTGTATGAGTATCTCATTTACGCCCAATAACAAACAATATATCATTGACCAGGGCATGTGGCAAAACTGGTTCCTGCCTTATCAGAACACCACGCCATTGCCCGATATCCGCGTAAGGCAAACACATGATGTGTATGCCAATAACCGCGATAGATTTATTAAGTATTATGCTACACCGGCCAACCCAACTGGCCAATGGACTTTTGCCACCGGAGCTGAGGAAATACCAGCCTATGTAACGATGTACCGCCTGGGAGATATGTACCTGTTGTATGCAGAAGCCCTGAATGGCAACAATGACCTGCCAGGCGCTCTGAAGTACCTGAACTTTATCCGCAAACGTGCAGGACTTACAGAATATACTGCCGGCGATGCGGCGGTAGCTACCAAAGAAGCGATGGAAGATGCCATCCTGCAGGAAAGACAATATGAACTATATGGCGAAGGCAAAAGATGGTTTGATCTGGTGCGTACCAACCACGTTCAAAAAGTGATGGACCCTGTATTGAAAAGGCGTCAGTTGGCGGCAGGTAGCGACCAGGTGGGCTTCCCCGATCTGCGGAAAATAGTATGGCCCATCAACAGGTCGGTGCTCAATGCCAATAAGAAGCTGAAACAAAATGCTGCCTACTCAGATTAAAAACATTACTATCATGACACTGAATATAAGAACAATAGTACGTACATGTCTGCTGGCGCTCACCGTAGTGGTGCTGTTGCCCGGCTGTAAGAAACTCTTTGGCCTGAGCCGCCAGGAAGATTATAACTACGTTCCGCAAACCCTCGATCCACACATCAACATCAGCGTACGCCAGTTCCTCGAAAACAGGTCATATGGCGCTACACCACAAGACACAGTATTCAAATGGATGAGGCTCGGATTGGAATATGCAGGTATCGATCTGGCAGAATATGATAAGCCCGATCGCACTTTTATCTTTCTGCACAATGAGGCAGTACGCAGGTTGGACGCAACCGGTAAGGTAGTAGGAGGTATATGGTTTAGTTATCCCATCGTGCAAAAAGATGTCAATGGCAACCCTGTTCTCGATCCGGTGACAGGCGTTCCTAAAACAACACCTGCTACTAAATGGACCGATTACGATCAGACAACAGTTAAAAATTATTTCCTCTACCTGATAGGACAGGGTAAATACAATTTTGAAGACCTTAATAACCTGAACAAGGATGTACAATCCCTGCTGCCCGCTGGTACGGTGGCTACCAAAGAGTCGATGCTGGGATATGTAAATGCCGGCAAAGGCTTCGACCAGGAGGGAAAATTTACCCTGAAGATCAGGAGCAACAGCGACCTCGGTCCCATTGTACACAATGGAACAGCTGACGACCGGTCAGCCGGCTACATCGCTACCAACGGTATCGTGCATGTATACGGTGTAGCATTGTCACCCTACAGAACTGAATAATAAGTAGCAACTAAGGCAGGTTCCTCAATAAAAGTAAGGTGGGTCGCTCTGCAGAATGGCTTTTGCAGTGCTGCGGGAGCGGCTCACCTTTCTTTCGTCAACGTTTTCGCTCATATTTTAACGCATTCGGTACCTGTTGAAAACAATGTTTCCAGATATTCGTAGCATGAACAGGATTATAATTGCTTGTATTGTAATGGCTGGATGCTTTTTGCCAGCCCATGCCCAGGTAACCACAAGACTGAACAGCGACTGGGAATTCCTCAAACAGGACCTCGGAGGTATATGGGAAGCTGTACGCCCCGTGGGTAAAGGGAACCCCGAAAGCGTACCCCTCTGGGAAACAGTATCATTGCCTCACTGCGTAAATGCTACCGATGCCGTAGACCCGGATGTAAACTACTACCAGGGGCCTGCATGGTACCGCACACAGTTGGATATTAAAAATCCCTATACCAATGGAAGGACCCTCTTGCATTTCGAAGGAGCAGGACAGAAAACAGAAGTATACGTATACACCACGAAAGTGGGAACCCATGTAGGCGGGTATGATGAATTTACAGTCGATATTACGGAGGCCGTTAATGCGTTTACCCAAACCGAAGTATGCCAAAAACAGTTCAAAGGCAAAGTGCCCGTTGCTATCCGTACCGATAATTCCCGCGATTTGGAATTGATCCCTTCCGATCTGTCCGACTTCAACCTGTACGGCGGCCTTTACCGCTACCTGAACCTAATATATACACCAGCTTTATCAGTTGACAAACTATTTGCACTGGCCGAAACAGATAACGCAGGCAAAACGGGTAAGCTTACCGTAAGAGCACGCTTTTATAATCCACAACGCATCAGCAATACCTCTTTGGCAATAAAGCTATTCGACCCGGCAGGAAAGCTGGTGCAAGAGTTCTCGAAAGAAATGATGATCAGTGAAGGAGAGCTCAACCTGACCACCTTTACTATCAAGAAACCACAATTGTGGTCGACAGACTTACCGAAACTGTACACGGTAGAAGTAACGCTGAAAAGACCCGAAGGCAATTATACCCGGCGCGAGAAGATCGGCTTCCGCAATTTTGAGTTTGTAGACAACGGCCCCTTCAGGCTGAATGGCAAGCGCCTGTTGCTCCGTGGCACACACCGCCATGAAGACCATGCAGGCGTGGCGGCCGCCATGACCGATGAACAGATGCGCGCAGAAATGGTGATGATGAAAGAAATGGGCGTCAACTTCATTAGGCTGGGCCACTACCAGCAATCACGCACCATCCTCAACCTCTGTGATAGCCTGGGCATTGTAGTATGGGAAGAAATTCCCTGGTGCCGGGGCGGTCTTGGTGGAGATGTATACAAGGAACAGGCAAAACGTATGCTGCGCAACATGATCGAGCAGCATTACAACCATGCTTCTGTGATCATCTGGGGATTGGGCAACGAGAACGATTGGCCCGGCGACTTCCCGGAGTTTGACAAAGAAAAGATCAGAACGTTCATGAAAGAACTGAACGACCTGTCACACAAACTCGATCCGACTCGCAAAACAGCCATCCGCCGTTGTGACTTCTGCAAGGATATTGTAGACGTCTACTCACCATCGATATGGGCCGGCTGGTACAGAGGCATTTATACCGAATACAAATCCGTATCGGAAGAAGAGTTCAAAAAAGTAAAACACTTTCTGCATGTGGAGTGGGGAGGCGATAGCCATGCCGGCCGGCATTCAGAAAGTCCTGATAAAGCATTGCAGAACATAAAAGCCAGCGGCACAGCCGATGAGCGTGCGGGCGATGCTTCCCTCTATGGTGGTGCTGCGCGCGCCTCCAAAGATAGCGACTGGAGTGAATCCTATATCTGCAACCTGATCGACTGGCACCTGAAAGAACAGGAAACGATGCCTTGGCTTACAGGTACTGCCCAATGGCCCTTTAAGGATTTCTCTACACCTGTGCGCCCTGACAACCCGGTTCCTTATATGAACCAAAAGGGCGTAGTAGAACGCGATCTTACTAAAAAAGAAGCTTACTATGTATTCCAGTCATATTGGACGAGCAAGCCGATGGTGCGCATTTATGGACATAGCTGGCCGGTACGTTGGGGCACTCCGGACGAAGAGAAGATGGTGAAAGTATATTCCAACTGTGAAGAAGCAGAACTGTTTGTGAATGGTAAGAGTTACGGCATCAAGGAACGCAATACACAGAGCTTCCCGGCAGCAGGGCTGCGTTGGAACCTGCGGTTTAATAAAGGAGTGAATACCATTAGCGTGATCGCCCGCAAGGGAAAAGAATTTGTACGCGATGCCATCACTTTCCAATACCAGACAGACACCTGGAGCAAACCGGCAAAGCTGAACATTACCAAAATAAAAGAAGAGAACGGCATCGCTACTATTGAAGTGAAGCTGTTAGACGCTAAAGACGTTCTTTGCCTGGATGCTGCCAACTGGATACGTTTTGGCTTGGCCGGCGACGGTAAACTGATCGATAACCAGGGCACTTCCTCCGGCAGCAGATACGTACAAATGTATAATGGTCGCGCCACCATAAAAATACAAACCAACAAAGGCGTAAATGTAGTGAGCGTTAAAAGTGATGGCATGACAACAGCCACTATTACTTTATAACTTATGCGGATACTCCTCGCCATATTGCTATTGTGCATGCAAACTGCAGCAGCTAAGGATTTTTACGTTGCTGTAAAAGGAAACGATAAGAACCCTGGCACAAAGGAGCTGCCCTTTGCTACATTGGAAAGAGCGAAGTTGGAAGCACGGAAATACAAAAGAGAGCAGGTAACCGTATACCTGATGGAAGGCACCTGGTATCTTGCTGCTCCGTTGGAGTTTACGGAAGAAGATAGCCGGTCCTCAAAAACACCTTTGTATTTCCAGGCAATGAATGAAGGAACGCCAGCTGTCATTAAAGGTTCCATACGGTTACGACTGGTTTTTAAGCGACACAAAAAAGGAATGCTTCGTGCTCAATTACCAGCTGGTCTACCTGCCTTTGATCAGTTTTTTGTAAATGATTCTCTGCAGGTATTGGCGCGGTACCCCAATTTTCAAAGAGAAGCAATGCCCTTGCAGGGAACAGCAGCCGATGCCATCAGTAAAGAGCGTGTTGCAGGTTGGGCCAATCCTGCCGGTGGGTATATCCATGCACTGCATGCCAGTGAATGGGGTGGAATGCATTACCGTATTACAGGTAAAGAAACAGATAGCACGCTGAAAATAGAAGGAGGTTGGCAGAACAATCGTCCTTCGCTGATGCACAAAAAATACCGTTATGTAGAAAATATATTCGAAGAGCTGGATGCTGCCGGAGAATGGTATGCTGATCATTCCCGTCACACCCTGTATTATAAACCGGCAGCCGGTGCTGATATGGGCACAGCTGTTATTGAAGTGCCGGTACTGGAGAGTCTGGTCACGTTCAAAGGTAAGCCCAATGCACCTGTGCGCGGCATTTACCTGAAAGCCCTTCGCCTTCAGCACACACTGCGCACATTTATGCTGAATAAAGAGCCGCTGCTGCGCAGTGACTGGACCATTCATCGTTCGGCAGCTGTTTATTTTGCCTATACCGAGTATTGCGGGTTGGAAAAATGCGCTATACTATCTACAGGAGGCAATGCTGTTTTGTTCAGTAATTACAACCGGCATACCATTGTGTACAGCTGTCATATAGCACAAGCAGGAGGCGGAGCTGTCAGTTTTGTAGGCAATCCACAGTCCGTGCGTTCTCCTGCTTTTCGATATGAGCAGTTTGTACCATACAACCAGCTCGATCAAACACCCGGACCCATTGGCAATGATTTCCCCGATTCCTGTATAGTAGCCCTGAGCCTCATCCATGACATTGGGTTAGTAGAAAAACAAGTAGCAGGTGTGCAGCTATCCATGGCAAGGTCAATACTCGTTGCCCGGAATGTCATTTACAATGTACCCCGCGCAGGTATCAATATAAGCGAAGGCACCTGGGGCGGCCACCAGGTATGTAACAATGACGTATTCAATACAGTACGTGAAACCGGAGATCATGGCGCTTTCAATTCCTGGGGCCGCGACCGCTTCTGGCATCCTAACCGGGCGGTGATGGATTCGTTGATGATTGCACATCCCGGTCTCTGGAAGCTGGATGCAATGCTGCCCACACACATTTATAACAACCGCTTCCGTTGCGACAATGGATGGGATATCGATCTTGATGATGGTTCCTCTAATTATTACATCTATAACAACATATGTTTAAACGGTGGATTGAAACTGCGCGAAGGCTTTCACCGGGTGGTGAAAAACAATATTATCATCAACAACTCTTTTCATCCCCATGTGTGGTTCCGAAACAGTCTCGATACATTTCAGCACAATATCGTTTCAGGCCCTTACCTGCCCATCCGTATCCCCGATTGGGGCGGGGGAGTAGACAGTAATTTCTTTCCGGATGAAGCGGCGCTACGAAAAATACAGCAGTGGGGCATCGATGCTCATTCGGCTGCAGGCGATCCGTTGTTTGAAGATGCTGCTGCCGGTAACTATAAAGTAAAGCAGTCATCCGGAGCCATCGCCGTTGGCTTTAAGCCCTTTGATATGGACTATGGCATGGATGCAGGCTGGCTGTCGGCACTGGCAGAAAGCCCTCCAATTCCTATTATTATGCGCGTTAGCACCGACGCATCGGCCGCTTATACTTTCCTCGACATGAAAGTAAAGAACCTCAACACACTGGCTGAGCGTTCTGCCACAGGTATGGACAAAGAAATAGGTGTATTAGTACTGGAAGTGCCGACAGTATCACCCTGGCATGGACCGATACAGCCCAACGATGTAATACTGGAACTGGCCGGCGCACCAGTCAACAATATACAAGACCTGTTGAATGCACGAATGAAAGTACAATGGCATGCTTCCGCTCCAGTGATCATCTTCCGTGATCAAAAACGCCAGGAAGTGAAAGTGCCATTGAAGTAATCATATAAAATATCAGCCATTGAAACGTATTGCCTCTCTCATTGCCATATGTATTGGCAGCTTTGCCGTAAATGCACAAAGCGATCCTCACCTGAAATTATGGTACAACAAACCTGCCCAGGCCTGGGAAGAAGCCCTGCCATTAGGCAACGGAAAGACGGGCGCTATGGTATTTGGCAAAGTAAAGACCGAACGCTACCAACTCAATGACAATACACTTTGGAGCGGTTTTCCCGATCCCGGTAACAATCCCAATGGCCCCATGGTATTACCACAGGTTCGCAAAGCAGTATTTGAAGGAGATTATATTAAAGCCGCCGACCTGTGGAAGAAGATGCAAGGCCCTTATTCGGCCCGTTACCTGCCAATGGGGGATCTGCTGTTGGAGTTTCCTTATACAGATACATTGGGTATAGGGTATTATCGTGACCTCGATCTGAGCAACGCGATTACTACAGTACGCTATACTACAGGCGGCATACAATACCAGCGGGAAAGCTTTACCAGCTTTCCGGATAAAGTGATGGTGATAAGACTAACAGCCAATAAAAGCAAGAGCATTAATTTTATCACCACACTCACCAGCAAACTTCGCTACAGCACAAAAGCTACTGCCAATAACCTGTTAGTCCTCACTGGCAAAGCGCCAAAGTTTGTCGCCAACCGCGATACTGAACCTAAACAAGTTGAATACGATGATGACCCGAAAGGCGAGGGGATGAACTTTGAAGTGCAGGTTTATATCAAAACAGAAGGAGGCACGGTGAAACAGGCAGAGAATAAATTGGAAGTAGCCAATGCCGATGCTGTCACGATATACCTCGCAGAAGCCACCAGTTTCAATGGGTTTAATAAGTCCCCAGGTAAAGAAGGCAAAGACCCGCATATCGAAGCAAGCGCCAACCTTAAAAAAGCAATCACTGCATCCTGGGTGCAATTGAAGCAACGGCATGTGAGCGATTACCAGTCATTGTTCAATCGGGTAAAGCTGGATCTGGGTATTAATGAAGCGGCTGTAAAACAGCCTACCGATGAAAGGCTGCTACAATTCGCCAATACGAAAGATGACAACCAATTGCAAACCCTGTATTACCAGTTTGGTCGCTACCTGCTTATAGCCAGTTCGCGGCCGGGTTCAAGACCGGCCAATTTGCAGGGCATCTGGAACGACCATGTGCAACCACCATGGGGCAGCAACTATACCACCAACATCAATACAGAAATGAATTACTGGCTGGCGGAGAATACAAACCTCTCTGAATGCCACCAGCCATTGTTTGCTTTCATGAAAGAGCTGGCAGTGAATGGAGCGTTGACAGCCAAAGTAAATTACAACATCGACGAAGGATGGGTTACACACCACAACTCCGACCTGTGGGCCAAAACCTCACCGCCCGGCGGTTATGACTGGGACCCGCGCGGCATGCCCCGCTGGAGCTGCTGGCCAATGGCCGGTGTGTGGTTCAGCACCCACCTGTGGGAACATTACCTGTTTACCGGCGATCGCCAGTTCCTGCAATCGACAGCCTATCCGCTGATGAAAGGATCAGCACAGTTTATGTTGCACTGGCTCATCAGGGATAGTACAACCCCTTACCTGGTCACCAATCCCTCCACCTCTCCGGAGAATACGATCAAGCTGAAAGGAAAAGAATACCAGGTAGCCCTGGCCAGCACGATGGATATGTCGCTATTGCGCGAATTGTTTACCGCCGTGATAAGAAGCAGCGAAGCCCTCAACATTGATGCTGGTTTCAGAAACAAGGCACAGCAAGCCCTCGATCAGCTCTATCCCTATCACATTGGCCAGTACGGACAGTTGCAGGAATGGTATGGCGATTGGGATGATCCAAACGATAAACACCGTCACCTGTCTCATCTGTTTGGGTTATATCCCGGCAGCCAGATCACGGTACAGCAAACCCCCGAACTGGCGGCGGCAGCCAAACAATCATTGATCCACCGCGGAGACGTAAGCACTGGCTGGTCCATGGCCTGGAAGATCAACTGGTGGGCCAGGCTGCAGGATGGCGATCATGCCTATAAAATATTGAGCGATGCCTTTACCTATATCGATCCCCTTAAAGAAAAAGGACAGATGAGCGGAGGCGGCACCTATCCCAATCTGTTTGATGCACATCCACCCTTCCAGATCGATGGCAATTTCGGCGCTACGGCAGGCATCACAGAAATGTTGCTGCAAAGCCATGCAGGCTACTTGAGTTTGCTCCCTGCATTACCGGCTGCATGGCCCGTTGGTAGTATCAAGGGTATCAAAGCAAGAGGCAATTTCATGGTAGACATTCAATGGAAGGACGGAAAGCTCGCTACGGCAAAGATCGTTTCGGGCGTAGGGGGCATCTGTCGCATTAAAACCACTACCCCTGTCAAAATAGTGGAAGTAAAAGCCAATCCTGTACAAGGCAGCAACGCCAATCCGTTGAATATTGCATACGGAAAAGTGGTGTATGAAAAGAATGCCCGGGCGCCATTGCAGTCTATCGATAGGGAAGGCGAATATGTGATTGAGTTCCCGACAGTCAAAGGAAAAACGTACACAGTTGTGGGTGTGAAATGAAAGAGATATAGGTGGTGAGCACTGAAAAGTAAACACCCTTCTCTGTCATTTCGAACGGAGCCATTAGGGAGTTGAAAATGCAGGGAGCCACGGCGCAGTGAGAAATCTGCCTGCGAAGCAAAGGCAAAGCACTAAGGTGTTTAACACTGTGATTTCGAAGGAAGCTCACCCTTCTCTGTCATTTCGAACGGAGCCATTAGGGAATTGAAAAAACAGGGAGCCACGGCGTAGTGAGAAATCTGCTTGCGAAGAAAAAGAAAGAACAAGCTAAAGACAAACCATAAATATTCAATGCAACACTTCAAGCATATTTACTTTATTGCCTTCCTTATAAGTATTTCTGCTGCAGCAAGCGCTCAATCCCCCGCATGGACCGAAGTAGCGCCCGGTGTGTGGAAAGCCACAGTAGGTAAACCGGAAGCATTTGACCTGTTGAAAGCTGCTGGCAGCGTTCCCAATAAAGAAGCAATGGCAGCTATTGCCAAAGGATGTTTTCCTTTTGCCAAGGCTGATATTGCCGCCCGGGTGCAGGATGGTAAAACTTACTTACGTTTCCCTTTGCAAAAAGAAGAACAGGTATATGGCTTTGGACTTAACTTTCAAACCGTTCACCAGCGTGGCAGGATATTGCAACTACATGTAGACCACTTTGGCGGCAAAGACAACGGCCGCACGCATTCCCCCACGCCATTCTATGTGTCATCATTAGGATACGGTGTATTCATCAATGCAGCCAGGTACCTCAATGTATATGCAGGAGCAGGTGTACGGAAAGACAGCAAAGATCCGCCGGTGGCCAAAGACCGTAACCTTGATAAGTCCTGGGCCGCCCGTCCTTATTCAGATGCAGTAGAAATATTAGTGCCAGCCGGTGGAGTAGAGGTATATGTATTTGCAGGCCCCTCTTCTCTCGATGCAGTGCGCCGTTTCAATTTATTCAACGGAGGCGGTTGTCTGCCGCCGCGCTGGGGGCTGGGCTTCACTCAACGCGTACAACGACTGTACAATGCAGACGATGTAAAGAAAGAAGCCGGCGACTTTGAACAAAAAGGTTTTCCGTTAGACTTCATAGGGCTGGAGCCAGGATGGCAAAGCAAATCCTATCCCTGTACCTTCGAGTGGGATAAAACACGCTTTCCGCAGCCGCAACAATTTGTAAAAGAGATGTTGGATAAAGGCATTCGCATCAACCTGTGGCTGAATCCTTATGTATCTCCCGATGCTTCTATTTATAAATCCATAGAACCCTATACCGGCTCACATACGGTGTGGGTAGGCGCCGTTCCTGATCTCTCCATGCCACAGGCACGCAGGATATTCTTCGATCAGTTGAAGAAAGATCAGGTGGGTATTGGAGTGAGCGGCTATAAGATCGACGAAGTGGATGGTTATGATCATTACCTCTGGCCTGATGTAGCTACTTTCCCATCAGGCAATAGTGCCGAGCAGCTGCGGCAGACGTATGGTGTACTGGCACAACGTTACAGCACGGATATGTACCGCCAGCAAAACGCCCGCACATTTGGATTGGTACGTGCTTCCAATGGTGGTGCTTCCTCGTTCCCTTATGTGATCTACAATGATTACTATAACCATGAAGATTTTATCACGGCATTGATCAATAGCGGCTTTGCAGGTGTGTTGTGGACGCCGGAAGTAAGAGCCTCCAAAACAGGTGAAGAGTGGCTGCGTCGCTTTCAAACAGTGATCTTTTCACCCATGGCCATGATCAATGCCTGGTCGAGCGGAACTAAACCATGGAATTACCCCGAAGTAGCAGAGCAGGTAAAACAACTCGCTTTATTGCGTATGCAAATGATGCCCTATTGGTACACGGAATTCGCCAAATACCATTATGAGGGAACGCCACCTTTCCGGGCCATGAACCTCGAACCAGGTTTTAAACAGGAAGTGAAGAAAGAAGCAGTCAATGAAAATCTGGAGCAGAACCCCTATGCAGAAGCAGCCTCCAAAGAGATCAAAGACCAATACATGGCTGGAGAATACTTGCTGGTAGCGCCCCTCTTTACCGGGCAAACCACCCGCAAAGTGATATTGCCAAAAGGTAAGTGGTACGATTTCTACACGGGGGCTTACGCCGGCAACGGAGAAGTGATCACGGTAACGCCGGGATTGGATAAGATCCCCGTATATGTAAAAGACGGAGGTATCATTCCTATGATGCGGGCTGCGCTGCATGCACCCAAAGCAGGCGAAGTCGTTGACCTTGAAGTGCGTTATTATGGTGAAAAGCAAGGTGCCTATAAACTGTATGATGATGACGGCGAAACCTTCAACTATGAAAAAGGAGCATACAGCTGGCGCACGATCACCGTTTCAAAAGAAGCTAACGGACAGGTAAAAGGAAGCATTACGCCACCTGTTGCCGGCAAACCAAATACGATAGGTAAAGTGACATTCACGATGATGACAAAGTGAAAGCTTAGATAATATATCCAATACCGTCGGCTTAAACTGTCACCCTGAGCTTGTCGAAGGGTTATTAAGAAAAAGATGAAAATAGCTTGAGCTTTGAACTTGATATTGAGTTTAAACTTTGAACCCGAACTGTTTTCACAATTGCCCGGTCCTTTAGGGCCGGGATTAATAAGACAAAATATCCTTGGGCTTTAGCCCAATTTGTGCACGATAAATAAGAGAGAAAAATGCTTAAAACAAGAAGATACTGGTTCGTTTTGCTGATGCTGTTGCAAGCTGGTAATATCACTGCGCAAACGCAGTTCGATTACACAAAAGCCATCAGCAAAACCTTGCGCAAACAGGTGTTGAAAGAAGCTGCTTGGGCTTTACAGCAGGAACCCGTAACAGTTACTGCCAGCATCTCTCCCCGCAGCGCAGGCGGCAGGCATGACTTCTTTTCCGAAGGCGACTACTGGTGGCCCAACCCGCAATTTCCCGACAGCCCCTATATACAAAAGGATGGGATGACGAACCCCGACAACTTTGTAGCCCACCGCCTGGCTATGATCAGGTTTAGCCGCATCATGGGGGCTCTGGCATCAGCCTGTAAAATTACTGGCGATCAAAAATATGTAGTGCAGGCAGTGAAGCATTGCCGTGCCTGGTTCATTGATACAGCAACACGCATGAACCCGAACCTGCTGTATGCACAAGCCATCAAAGGTAGGTTTACAGGCCGCGGTATAGGCATCATCGATACGATCCATTTTATGGAAGTAGTACAGGCATTGATGGCGATGCAGGATGCACGCGATATGGATAAAAAGATGTTGGCAGGTGTGAAAGATTGGTTTGCTCAATACCTCGATTGGCTGACAACCCACAAATATGGCAAGGACGAGATGAATGCCACCAACAACCACGGCACCTGTTGGGTAATGCAGGTAGCTGCCTTTGCAAGGTTTACCGCCAACCAGTCGTTGATGGATTTTTGTCGCGATCGTTATAAAACAGTACTGCTGCCCAACCAAATGGCGGCTGATGGCAGCTTTCCGCAGGAGTTGAGAAGGACCAAACCCTACGGCTATTCACTCTTTAACCTCGATGCCATGACAACGGTTTGTCGTATTCTCTCGACTAAGGAAGATAACCTGTGGGCGTTCCAAACACCCGATGGCCAGTCTATGAAAAAAGGAGTTCAATTTCTGTATCCCTATGTAGCCGATAAAAGCAAATGGCCTTTTAAGCAGGATGTGATGTATTGGGAGAACTGGCCGGTGGCCCATCCCTTCCTCATCTTTGGTGCCGAAGCCTATGGCGATAAGAATTGGTTGACTACCTGGAAGAAGTTAGACCACGCCCCGGTAGTAGAAGAAGTGATACGAAACCTGCCCGTAAGAAACCCATTAATATGGTAAACTCCCCTCTCTGTCATTTCGAACGGAGCCATCAGCGACTATGAAAATTTAGTAAGCAGCGGCGCAGTGAGAAAGCTGCTTGCGAAGCAAAAGCAAAGAACTGTAATAATTTATGAGTAGCTATAAAAGAATATTATTTGCAACAGGCCTGGGAATTTCCTTGAATATTCATGCCTTCTCCCAAACTGCCGGCGACGAAGACAAGGAAATGTTCAATCGCTCCAAAGACCGCGATCAAAAAGTGATCGACGAAGCGGTGAAAGGGTGGTGGACTACCTCCATGAAAACACATGAACAACGCATACAGTGGTGGCGCAATGCCCGGTTTGGCATGTTCATCCATTGGGGTGTTTACTCCCTGCCCGGCGGTGAATGGAAAGGAAAGAAGGTGGGCGGCTATGCCGAACACCTCATGCGCAAGGAAAAGATCACCCGCAAAGAATACCTCGGCCTGGCACATCAATTCAATCCGGTAAACTTCAATGCAGAACAATGGGTGCTGCAGGCAAAGCAGGCCGGTATGAAGTATTTTATCATCACGGCCAAACACCATGATGGATTTGCCATGTACAATTCCGGAGTATCCGATTTCGATATCATCGATCAAACACCCTTCAAGCGTGATCCCATGGCCGAACTGGCGGCTGCCTGCAAAAAACATGGCGTGCGTTTCGGCTTTTACTACTCCCATGCTTTCGATTGGGAACATCCTGATGCACCAGGCAATGACTGGGAATACAACAATCCCGGTGGCGATAAATTGTTGCATGGCGGTGCAAATTGGTTCGACGTACATCCCGAACTGCTGCCCAAAGCACAAAAGTATGTAGCAGAAAAAGCCATTCCACAGATCAAAGAGCTGATCAATAAATACCATCCGGACATATTATGGTTTGATACACCTCACAAATTGCCCCTGTCAGAAAACATCCATATCCTGCAGGCCATTCGTGAAACTGATCCCAATGTGGTAGTCAATGGCCGCCTGGCCAGAAGTGCCGCGATCAGCTTTGGCGATTATAAAAATACGGCCGACCGTCCGGCAGAGTTCTTCCCGGTGGAAGGAGATTGGGAAGCCATCCCCACCACGAATGAGTCTTACGGGTACAGCAAATATGATAGCAGTCATAAGTCTGTAGCCTTCTTTATTCAGTTGATGGCCAAAGCTGCTGCCCGTGGTGGCAACCTGCTCATGAACATCGGTCCTAAAGGTGATGGCACGTTTGATACAAGAGATGTGACCATTCTACAGGGCATCGGCAAATGGGTAGACAGGAATTATGAAAGCGTAGGAGGCGCCGGTATCTCAGGTATGCCATTGCAAAATTGGGGTGTTACAACCCGCAAAGGCAACAAGCTCTACCTGCATGTTTTTGAATGGCCGAAGGATGGAAAACTTTATGTAGGCGGTTTGCAAACGCCTGTTAATAAAGCAACTTTATTGATCGATGCTACCAGGAAAGCATTGCCTGTAAAAAAAGAAGCCCGGAATGTCCTTGTCATACAACTACCGGTTAAAGCACCTGATACAGCCAACACGGTAGTTGTATTGGAACTGAAAGGCAGCATGAAAGCCGATACCGTTAGCTTTACCGCCCCCAATATACCGGAGACCCGTTTGCTGGCCTTCGATGCGGTGAGGATGGGTAAGGGACTACAATACGGAGACGGAAAGGCGGGGCGCTATTATGTCGATGGTTGGGCATCGAAAGACCAGTGGCTGCACTGGCAGTTTAATACTACAATTTCTGCAAAATATAAGATCGTCATTAAATATCTTGCAGGTGCAGAAGCTGGAGGTACGTATGTACTTGATATCGATGAGATGAAAGAAGAGAAAACCGTAAGCAAGGCGAAGACAGAGACAACTGTAATAACGGAAACCCTTGGCGAGGCGGTCATAAATGCTGGTACCCACCAGGTAAATATCAAACCGGTTACCATTGCAGGAAAAGAATTGATGAAACTATTGGAAATACAATTGATTCAAGTCCCTTAAAACTATATTATGAGGTTAATAGGTAGTTTAGCGATAGGCGTTTTATTACAAGGTAGCCTGCAGGCGCAGGTAAAATTACCAGCCGTATTGGCAGATGCTGAAAAACAAACAAAGGTAATGCTGCAATCAGTATCTGCTGCAAAAGAAGGCAAAGCCGATCTGGTATCGCCCCGCACCATTGAAAATGGAAAGTTGAAACTGGTGACTTCCCGCGACTGGACGAGCGGTTTCTTTCCCGGCGTGCTGTGGTTCCTGTATCAATATACAGGCAAGCAGGAGTGGCTCACGCAAGCCAAAGCGTATACAGCCAATATCGAGCGGGAGAAAACGAACGCAGGAACCCATGATATGGGCTTTAAGATATTTTGCAGCTTTGGCACCGGCTATCGCCTCACGAACGATGCTGCTTATAAAGACATCATCATACAATCCGCCAAAACACTGTCTACCCGTTTTAATCCTACCGTGGGTTGCATCCGTTCCTGGGACCACCACAAAGAAGTATGGGGCTTTCCGGTGATCATCGACAATATGATGAACCTGGAGCTGTTGTTTGAAGCTACGAAGTTTACGGGCGATTCCTCTTTCTACAAGATCGCGGTGTCACACGCCAATACCACCATGAAGAATCACTTCCGTCCCGACTACAGCTCATACCATGTGATTGATTACGATACCACCACGGGTGCAGTGGTAAAGAAAAATACACACCAGGGCTACAGCCATGAATCAGCCTGGTCAAGAGGGCAGGCCTGGGGACTTTATGGTTACACGATGTGTTACCGCTATACAAAGAATCCCATTTATTTGCAACAGGCCGAACACATTGCCGCTTTCATATTGAACCATCCCCGCTTGCCCAAAGACCTCGTGCCTTATTACGATTTCGATGGGCCGGATATTCCCAATGCTCCGCGCGATGCTTCTGCGGCTGCGGTTATTGCTTCAGGCTTATATGAACTCGCAGGCTACAGCAAAAACGGCAAACGGTACCGCACCACAGCCGATAAGATCGTGACCAACCTCACCAGGTCTTACCGTTCACCCATCGGCGAAAACTTTGGTTTCCTGCTGTTGCATAGCACCGGCTCCAAGCCCTCCAACAGCGAAGTAGATGTGCCGCTGAATTATGCTGATTACTATTACTTGGAGGCATTGTTAAGAGGAAAGAAAAAGTAAAGCAAGAAGGATTTAATAGATACTAAAAAGCCTCCATCCGGAGGCTTTTTAGTTAAAAGATTTATTTAGGTAGTGGTGATTTAAGCTTTCGTAATAACTCATTTGCTTCCGCCAGTTTTTTGGGAGCAAGTACTTTACCCTTTAACTTATTGAGACTTTCGTCAATTGTTAAGGTGATTTCCTGACCAGAAAAGGTACTTTTATATTTGATAACCTTTGCTATACTTGCTGAAGATAATGAGTTATTGGAGTGCTTTCAACATTTTCATAAAGAACTCGCCTTGTTCTTTAGTAGTTATAATCTTACCTAAGGAAGAGGTTTCTTCTGACTTTACACTGATTTTAAAATCAGGCTTGCCAATAGCTTTGGCTTTCTTGGTAAGCTCTTCTACTTCTTTCAATATCTTCTCTTTCATAACTTAAAATTAAGATTTCTTTTATTATATGACGGTGGTTTCTTGAGCGCACTGTTTGGTATTGAATATGAAATAGTTATACAACTTGGTTGGGGGAAGAGTTTCTCCTTTTTCTATGACCTTTGGAATGGCCAGAAAATCTTTTTGATTATAGTCTGTTGATTCATCCCTTAAAATTCTGAGATAATAATTGACGCCATAAACAGTAAACAAAGAATTCAGGTACTCAAAATTATTCTGAATACATCGATAGTACATATACGCTCTTCGGGTATCAGAGCCATCAATTCCAAGATATTTGTCTTTGTGCTTGGTTAAAAAGGTCAGTCCCGCTAAAACAATTGTTGAAAATACTTTTGAATGATCTTGATGCGTAAGCTTAATGCGATCGTCAATTTCGTTCTTTTCATTTACAGGTCCAAAGGCAAGATTATAAACATCTGGCATAAATGGATGTTGTTCAGAGCTTATTTTAACACCTAATCGTGATACTTTGCCATCAGTTAGAGTACTTTCGAAAATGCTATACCGGAAATCATCATCTGTAGATTGTAGCTCGTAATGGTTGTCTAGGTTTACTTTTATGTTTAATGCCATGCGTACCAGTTATACTAATACTAATACTATACGGTATTTATTAGATATTAGTTTTATGTACGGTGTTTTCTTTTTATCCAAACTAACCCCGACATTTACAACCTCAATGAGTTCTATGCGCACATGGTTACTGATCGTTGGTTTGGGAATTGCCTTATCCGGTTGCCGATCTAAAGGCAATAGTGCTGTACACGGCCAACCTGTCACAGATCAAAAAGAAGTAAAAGACATTGCCGGCACCTGGTATGCCACTACAGCCACTTACGCCATGCTCGACAAAAAAAGGTATGCCCGCGATTCTGTCTATATACGCCTCAACCCCGATTCTGCGTTTAAAGTACGTCTACCGGATTGCCTGGACGCAGCCAGTAAAGGTGGACTGGTATTGGATGCCATCGGCGCCTGGCGGCTCTTTAAAAACGAAGGAGCCTGGAAGCTGGGCATGACCTTTGAGAGAGGCCGACTGTTCAGGTACAGCACCTTTACAGATTTCGATATTGTGGTAAAAGACTCCGCGCTCACGCTTGTACGATATGTTGGCAACCCGGATAAGGAGGAAGTTCTGACATTCAGGAAACAACCATAAACCTTCAGCCTTACCAATACCGTAAAACCCTTCCCAAAACAGCACATACCCTCAAAGCCCAAGAATACCTGGAAATATTTTTCCGCCAATAAAACTTGCTGACATAGGGTTGTCAGTGACCCTCTTTTACTTTGCATTAGTCTTCCAATGTCATCCTGAGCTTGTCGAAGGATTGTTGAAGCCTCCCTTATATTAATTAAAACATAAGAATATAGCCATGGATCCCATACAGTTAAATACAGAAGGCGACCTGATCATTACACCTTCTGCTTCTTCTTCGCAGCATGATTTTGATTTCCTGCAAGGTCGCTGGCAGGTGCATAACCGCAAGCTGAAGTCAAGGTTGAATAACTGCACGGAATGGACAGAATTCCCGGCCACGCAGGAGCTACGCAAGATATTGCTCGGCATGGGGAATACAGATACTTTCAGTACCACTTTCGACGGTAAACCCTTTGAAGGAATGACGCTCAGGCTGTTTAACCCTGCCACCCGGCTGTGGAGCATTTATTGGGCCGACAGCAATATGGTAACGATGGACCCACCGGTAGTAGGCTCCTTCCATGAAGGAGTAGGACACTTCTTTACAAAAGATACTTACAATGATCAGGAGATCATTGTGCGATTCAACTGGGATGCTACCAATCCCGCACAACCGGTATGGAGTCAGGCCTTTTCGGCCGATAAAGGCGAAACCTGGGAGTGGAACTGGTATATGTATTTCACCAGAGTGTAGTGTATTATATGCCACTATACTATTCTTGCCAGGATCATTGAATAAAAAGCAAAACAGTTAGCAACAGCGGTGAAGAATTATCAGTTAGTTTGGCAAAAGCCATTATGAAAATAAACTTTACCCCATGTAAGGCGCCAAAAGAGCGTCTATTTCTTGTTGTTTTAACATTTTTCCTATTACAATTACACGCTGTTGCACAGTCGCCGTTGGTGTCTTTGCAAAACGGTCAATTGGTCTATAGCCAATATGCCAATGAGCGGCAACTAAATGCTGTGAACAAAGTGCCCGACTTTTCCAATGCTGGCTACAAAGGAGGCGGTGTGGCATTGCCGGTACTGCCGGTAATGAAAACGGTAGAGCCTGTTGCCGGCGATTGCCGGGCTTTGATCCAGGCAGCTATCGATGAAGTCAGTGCATTGACACCCGACGCCAACGGCTTCCGGGGCGCTGTATTGATGAAAGCAGGTGTATACCCTGTGGAAGGTACTTTATTTATCCGCACCAGTGGTGTTGTACTACGGGGAGAAGGCACTGGCTTGCAAGGCACTGTGATTATTGCCACTAAAAAAGAACAACATACACTCATCACCTTGCAAGGCGCCGGTAGCGGTTATGCCGAAGTAAGCGGCAGCCGCAAGAAGATCACTACCCCTTATGTGGCTACCGGTATCAAAACATTCGATGTAGCTGCAGGCCATGCTTTCCTGGTGGGAGACAAGATAGTGATCCAAAAAACACCCAATGAAGCATGGATCGATACACTGGACATGCGCCAGTATGGATGGACAGCCTCAGCATACCGTAATACCTATGAACGTACGATTGTTGCTGTGCAAGGCAATACACTTACATTCGATATACCTGTAGTAGACCCGATGGAAGATGCTTACGGCGGTGGCGACGTATTCAAATCGAATATTACAGGTCGTATTCAGAATAGCGGCGTGGAAATGCTGCGCCTCGAATCTTATTTCGTCAACAATGACGATGAAAGCCATGGCTGGAATGCAGTGCAGCTGAACCGGACAGAGAACTGCTGGGTACGGGATGTGATAGCCAAATATTTCGGCTATGCGGCAGTGAGCATTTCCAATATGTCGCGCTACAATACCGTGCAGGATTGCGGTATGATCGATCCTAAATCGGTAACAACTGGTGGACGTAAATATTCTTTCAACCTCGAAGGCAATGCAACCTTCAACCTGTTCCAGCGTTGCATGACCTGGGGCGGTCGTCACGATTTCGTAACCGGTTCACGCGTGCCAGGACCCAACGTATTCCTCGATTGTATGGCCGATAACACCCAGTCGGACATTGGTCCCCATCACCGTTGGTCGACAGGCTTGCTGTTTGATAATATATACGGTGGACAGATCCACGTGCAGAACCGCAAAGCTTCCGGCAGCGGACATGGCTGGGCGGGTGCGCAAACGATGTTCTGGAACTGCTATGCCTACAAAGGAGATATTGAAGTAGAGAGTGCACCCACATCAAAGAGTTGGGGCATCGGCTGTATAGGGCCCAAACAAACGAGTGGTGGCTACTGGGAAAGCTGGGGCACGCACGTATTACCGCGCAGCTTGTACTTACAACAACTACAGGATCGCCTGGGCGCACAGGCTGTACAAAACATTGTTACACCCGATCAGGCACAGGGACGTATCTGGGATAGCCTGCGCGCCAGGGCCACCCGCATTGCACAGGAACCCAAAGTGCCTTATGGAACCAGCGAGCCCAACGCCTCTTTCGATATTACCGATAATGGCGGACAGATCACGGCGCAATATCCCAATACTTCCAAGCCAACAGAAGACGTGCCCGGCATTATAGACAACAACACTACCACCAAATATTACAGAAGTGGCAGGACCAACCTATGGGTACAGTATCAGTCTACTGTACCTGCAATTGTTACCCGCTATACCATCACATCAGCCAATGATGTGCCGGAGCGCGATCCTAAGAACTGGGAACTGTTAGGTTCTAATGATGGCGTCAACTGGGCTGTATTGGATAGCCAGGTAAACCAGAACTTCGCTTCGCGCTTTCTCACCAAAACCTACACTATTGACAGCAACACTACATTATATACTTATTACCGTCTGCACATAGCAGCCAACAACGGCCACACGGGCACCCAGTTTGCCGAATGGGAACTGTTTGAAAGAAGAATACAGACGATTTCCTTTGGAGAGATACCCGATCAAACCTTTGGCGATGATCCTTTCGAATTACTGGCAAGCAGTAATGTTGGGCTGCCACTTACTATAGAAGTTGTTTCCGGTCCCGGCATACTGGCTGATTCGTTTGTGACGATAACTGGTGGAGGTAGCATTGTATTACGCGCTACTCAGGCTGGCAATGCAGAATACTTTCCGGCGGTAGCAGAAAAAGTAGTTACGGTAAATAAAGCATCACAGGCCATTACTTTTGATGCCATTGCGCCAAAGCTTAAAAACGAAACAGTAAACCTGTCGGCCACTTCAACTTCCGGATTACCGGTAAACTTTAATGTGTTGTCTGGTCCGGCTACCTTGACAGGCAATTCTTTAAAGTTGAACGATGAAGGACTGGTAACCATTCAGGCAGAGCAGCCCGGCAATGAAAACTATGCAGCCGCAGCACCCGTACAACAAACCATACTGGTATTAGGGCTCGATTACCTGAAGCCAGGCATTTCCTTGCTGGTATACCCCAACCCAACAACCGGGCCGTTAAAGGTGAAGCTGTTCAACAAGAAAAAGGAGCGGGGATATTCCTTCCTGTTGATCGACCGCAACGGCAATGTCGTTGCCTCGGCTACCATACCTGCCGGCAGCACGGCCAGTGAAGTCAACTTCAATATCAGCCATGTGCTGAATGGCCTCTATTTCCTGCATATTACAGATGGCATAGAAAAGGCGGTAAGGATCATTGTGAAGTATTAGGTAATGCTAATAGAATTGAATGGTATGCCAATCGGCTGAATAAGCGTAAATTATATCTGATTAATTTGCTGTTTATTAAGGTTGCTATATTCTTCAAATTGACACTTGTAAAGATGAAACGATTTATTTGCCTGCTATCAGCCTCTTGTATCCTCGCGGGTACCACTATGGCACAGCCAGCTACTGCTTTAACGAAAGATCAACGCATGGAATGGTGGCGCGAAGCCCGCTTCGGAATGTTTATTCATTGGGGAGTATATGCCGTTCCTGCCGGCACCTATAAAGGCCAAAAGATCAACCGCATTGGAGAATGGATCATGAACCGGGGCAAGATACCCGTAGCAGAATACCAGCAGTTTGCCCGGGAGTTTAACCCGGTGAAATATGATGCAGATGCCTGGGTAAAGTTGGCCAAAGAGGCAGGCATGAAATACATCGTTATCACTGCCAAGCACCATGATGGATTTGCCCTGTTCGATAGCAAAGCCAGCAAATGGGATATTGTTGATGCTTCTCCTTACGGCAAGGATCTCCTGAAGCCACTGGCAGAAGCCTGCCGCAAATATGGCGTTAAATTAGGGTTCTATTACTCCCATGCGCAGGATTGGAATAATCCCGGTGGTGCAGCTGCCCGCAAAGTGGCCAGTGAAGGTTGGACCAATCCCGACTCTGCACGCATTGATGCTTATACTGCCGCGCATAAAGGACATTGGGATCCTGCACAAACTACTAAGACCATGGCCCAATACATGGATGAAGTAGCGGTGCCACAGGTGAAGGAATTGCTCTCCAATTATGGCGATGTAGCAGTATTGTGGTGGGATACGCCAACCGATATGACGGATGAGTTTGCAACCAAGCTCAACGAACAGTTGAAGCTGCAACCACATATCATTACCAATGACCGCCTCAAACGCCCCAATTTTGCGGGCGATTATACAACACCCGAACAGCGCATTCCCAAAGTAGGGGAGATGGATGGTAAAGATTGGGAAACCTGCATGACGATGAATGGCTCCTGGGGATACAAGAGTTACGACAGCGCCTGGAAACCTACGGCTACACTCATACAAAACCTGATAGACATTGCTTCTAAAGGAGGCAATTACCTGTTGAACATAGGCCCCAAAGCCGATGGCTCCATTCCTGCAGAAAGCATTGAACGGCTTCAACAGGTAGGCGCCTGGATGAAAGTATATGGAGAAGCTATCTATGAAACAAAAGGTAGCCCGCTGCAACCACAGACCTGGGGGCGCATTACCAAAAAAGAAAACAATGGCAATACGATCCTTTATTTATCTGTATTCGAATGGCCTGCCAATGGAAAGTTAGAAGTAACCGGCATTAAAAATAAGATCGTGAGCGCAAAATTGTTGAGCAATGGAAATGCCGTTAAAACCAATAGCACTGGCGATGTGCTCAACTTGACGCTACCTGCAAGCCCTACAGATAAGATCGCTTCCGTGATCAAAGTAGAGTTGAAGGGTAATTTATAAATAGATTATGATCCTGAAACGATTGATAGGCATCTGCTTACTGGCGCCGCTTGCTATATTTTCCTATGCCCAGGATGAAATGTGGGATAAGTCTGCTTCCGGCAGACAACACCCCAATATTCAATGGTTCAAAGAAGCAAAGTTTGGCATGTTCATCCATTGGGGATTGTATTCCAAACTCGGGGGCGTATGGAACAATAAACGTTATTACGGCAGCGGTGAATGGCTGATGAACCAGGCGAAAATACCTGCCAATGTATACGCGGCTGAAGCTGCTTCTTTCAACCCTGTAAACTTTGACGCCGATGCCTGGGCTTCCCTCGCCAAAGAAGCAGGCATACGCTACATGGTCATCACAGCAAAACACCATGAAGGATTTGCTATGTATGATTCCAAAGTGAGCGACTTCACCATTGTCAAATCCACGCCCTATAAAAAAGACCCCATGAAAGCGTTGGCAGAAGCCACACGTAAGCGGGGCATACAATTCGGATTTTATTATTCCCAGTTCCTCGACTGGCATGAGCCCAATGGCGGTGGCAACCGCTGGGACTTCGATGAAACCAAAAAAGATTACCTGCGCTATTACCGGGAGAAATCCATTCCCCAGTTGAAAGAACTACTGACCCAATATGGACCACTGGGTATCGTGTGGTTTGATATGCCGGGCGGACTCACCAAACAGCAAACACAACAACTGGTAGACAGCATGCGCGTGTTGCAGCCAAAGAGCCTGTTCAGCAGCCGGGTAGGACAGGGGCTGGGTGACTATCGCGACTTTGGCGATTCTGAAGTGCCGCCCGCACCTATCGATGAAGTGTGGGAGTCTATCTATACCCACAACGATTCCTGGGGCTATATAGAACACGACATGAACTTCAAATCGCCCCATGAGATCATTCGCTTGTTGGCCAATGTAGCCTCCAAAGGCGGCAACCTGATGCTGAATGTAGGTCCCGATGGTAAAGGCAATATCCCACACTATTCAGCCGGATACCTGAAAGCAACAGGCAAATGGCTGCAGCAGAACGGCGAGAGCATTTACGGCACCACCTATGGTTTTATTCCCGCTCAACCCTGGGGAGTTACCACAGCCAAACCCGGCAAATTATACCTGCACGTATTGGAGATTCCGGCAAACGGAAAGTTGCTGCTGCCCGGTTGTTTGGTCTCCGTTAGTAAAGTATACACGTTAGCAGGCAAACGCGCAGTGAGCTTTACCAAAAGCGGTACCGATGTGGTTGTCAACCTGCCCGCTATGGACCGCAACAGTCCTAATACGATATTGGTACTCGAATACACTGGCCAAACCCCTGCCTACGATGCTGCTGCGCCGGTAACTATATCAGCACAGTTTCCGGTAAATATCGTTGAAGCAGTACATGCTAAAACTTCCGACAGTGCTCAGGTAAAGAGCCTTACATATAGTCATTACTTTGGCGATTGGAAACATGCGGTTTGCGTAACCAATATGGCGGGCCCCGGTGATATAGCAGCTTTCGATCTTCGTGTTACCGATGCCGCTGATTATAAAGTGATCCTTGAATACGCCTGTTCGGCAGAAAGCGCCCGGCAGGAGGGGAGTGTGCAGATCAATGGAAAAGAATACCTCTTCCGTAGCCTGCGTTCTTCAGAATTCGATAAGAGCAATCCGTTGATGTTCATTCAGCATGCGGTAGCCATCACCGCCATTAATAAGCCCGGCCTGTATACCCTTACCGTAAAACCATTGCAACAAGGAAAGGAATTGTTTAAACTGAGGAGTGTCCGTCTTGAGCCCATAACGCAATAAGTTTGACTCTGAACGCTCAACTCCCGACTTACTCTTCTCCTGCTAAAATAGCTGAATAGGAAGTAAACACACCGAATCGAATATTGAAATTTAATCTGTCTATTGCATACGTTTAGTAGAAGTGAACACAGAATATAGCAAGGTTTACAAATGACATAAGCAAGCAGTTTTTATCAGTTTACATTCACTTTTTACTGACGCTTTAAACGGCGGTGAGTCATCCTGCAGGTAGCATTGGGCCTCGCAGGGTGGCTCACCTTATTGATTATACTAACAATTGATGTCTATGAATACAACATTCAAAAGCCTGTTGCTGGCAGCAGGCGCTTTGTCTTTCACCGGTTATACGTCACATGCTCAGTCAGATAAAGGTACTGGCCTTAAGAACTGGCCCAAAGGAACTTCACCCCTTGAAGTAGGTAAGAAAGTGGCGGCCCGTTTTGTGGAGTCACCCCACCAGAACTATGGCAGGCCACAGCCACCCAAAACCATTACCTATCCCGAAGTTTGTGCCTGGTATGGGGCTCTCACCTTCGCCAAAGAAAGTAAGGATAAAGGATTGACCAAACAATTGGCCGATCGGTTTGAGCCCCTATTCTCCACAGAGGCCGGTATGATCCCCGTTCCCGATCACGTTGATTATTGTGTATTTGGTTCCGTTCCCCTCGAGCTATACATGCAAACGAAAGATCAGCGGTATCTCGACATGGGCAAGGGCATTGCCGATAAGCAATGGGGGCCGCCTGAAGGCGCGCGCGTAAAACCGGAAAGCCATGATTATTACAACCGCGGACTTACCTGGATGACCCGTATGTGGATCGATGATATGTTTATGATCACAGCAGTGCAGGCACAAGCCTACCGTGCTACCGGCGATAAAAAATACATTGAGCGTGCTGCCAAAGAAATGGTGGTATACCTCGATTCGCTGCAAAAGCCCAACGGACTTTTCTACCATGCACCAGATGTCCCCTTCTTTTGGGGCAGGGGAGACGGCTGGATGGCGGTAGGTATGGCCGAGCTGCTGCGTTCACTGCCAAAAGACAATCCCAACCGGGAACGCATCATGCAGGGATATAAGCTGATGATGAGTTCCCTGCTGAAATACCAGGCCGAAAGCGGTATGTGGCGTCAATTGATCGACGATGCGGAGTCATGGCCTGAAACATCCTGCACGGGTATGTTCACCTTTGCCATGATCACCGGTGTAAAAGAAGGCTGGCTCGACAAAAAAGCCTACGAACCCGCTGCCCGCAAAGCATGGCTGGCGTTGATCTCTTATATCGACGAAAAAGGAGATATCCGCGAGGTTTGCCAGGGCACCAATAAAAAGAATGACCGGCAGTATTACCTCGACCGCGAGCGTATTACCGGCGATATGCACGGCCAGGCCCCCGTACTCTGGTGTGCCACAGCATTGCTGCGGTAATGGTTGGCAGTTGATTACCATACTACTCATAAGAGATTGTTAAAGGGCGGCCATTATGACCGCCCTTCGTTATTGAATGGTTATTACGGCCTGCCACATTTAACTTTTGCCCACATTTTGCGGTCTATATAAGCAAATAGTGAGTTATGAAAAAGTTACTGATGATCTTGTTAACGATAGGACTGGCGTTAGGCGCTTCCGCCCAAAAAGTTGGTGGCCGTGGCCACGTTGTTGTTAGGCCCCGTGTTTCAGTAGGTCTTGGTTGGGGTTATTCTCCTTTCTATTCTCCCTGGTATGGATACGGTTTCTATTCTCCCTTTTATTATCCGCCTTACGGATATAACAATGGGTTCAGACCTTCCAGGCTCGACCGGCAGATTGCCGATATCAAGTCGGATTATGCCGACCGGATCAAATCCGTCAGGATGCAGGACGATATGACGGGTCGCGAGAAAAGACAGGAGATCCGGCAATTAAGGCAGGACAGGGATCAGGCCGTGGTACAGGCACAAAAAGACTATTACCACAAACGTTCAGGAACGAACAGGCCTTATAATAACAACGGTACGAACAACAACCGTAACGACAACGATAACAACGATCAAAACAATAATTCCGGCAGTGAGTAACCCTCACAGCTTCCAGTCTTCCCAGGGGTGAGCACACAGCTCACCCTTTTTATTTTACAACTTATGAGGATAATTTAAAACTGTAATGGTTAGGGTAGGATCCAGTTGAGGTTTAACTTGACCTTTTGTATGAAATACGTTTGAGTTATACAATGTATTTATTTAACTATTGAAGTTTACAGTTTAACAGATGAATTTTGAGCGGTACGATTACAAGGCAAATAAAAGTTTTCTGGACTATGAATTTTATAGCGAAGGTCCTAAAGGCGTTATCAAAAAGATTGTAAGATTTACCTTAGTTACAGTACCGTCTTTTAGTTACTACAACCTCGGATTTGGAGATTGGAATGAAGAGCAGGGAAAAATTGACGATTTTGTTATTAGTAACAACTTAGATGCTGAAAGAGTGTTAGCTACTGTAGCTGCTACTGTTATGGATTTTACAGCCAACTACCCAGACGCAACGGTATATGCTGAAGGTAGCTGCCCTGCTCGAACACGTCGTTATCAAATGGGGATTAACAAATACTGGACAGAGGTAAATATCTTTTTTGATGTTTATGGACTTGTTGAAAATCAAGGATTTATTCCCTTTAAACAAGGGTGTAATTACAAGGCGTTTGTCGTAAAGCGGAAAATGCAGTAGCTTTACATTATAATAAAAGCATTTATTTATATGCTTCATAAGGATAAGAAAAAAGGTAAATTGATCACTAATGCCACAATCAGTGCCGATGTACGGGATTATGGCAATGATCCTTATTTTGTTCAAAAAGCAGAAGCTTCAAAGAAGGTTATTGAAAAATATGGACTTCCTAAAAGCTGGTTAAAGGAAAAAAAATAACACTGGCCTTCCCTTTGTGTTTCGTTTTCTCTACCGCATAGTTTTCAGTTGCTCGAATGTTGCAATAAACCTTTTTTGTTCCCCTGCTAAATATTCTGACGAAAAAGGAGAGCCACAATCCTGGTTATTCACCTGGTGAAGAAGTTTGCCCTCATTAAAATAACTTCTTGTTTCTTCAACCTGCGACTTCTTAATATCGAAAACTTCATCATCGTTGCCTTCCTTCATCGCAGCAGAATCATAATAAATAGGACGGTTATACTTGAGTGCCTTTTCAAATACAAAAGACAGTTGCCCGTTGAGCAGGTAGTATTCTGTTAGCTGTTGAAAAGTCTCTCCGAAATGACGGGTAGCGATCTTTTCTAAAACACCATTCACGTAATAAAATGTCGCTTCACCGCCTTCCGTTGTCTCTTCAAGTGCTTTAGTGCTGGTGGAAGTCCATTTCGAAATAGAATTGATCCGCTTAAAATTTGCACGGATAGGAGCGAGTTGTGCAGCGAGGTAATCATTATAAGCAGTGTCTGCCTGCTGGAAAGAAGCTTGCAAAATAGCAGTATCGTAAGCTGGTGTAGCAGGCTTGGCAGATATAAGTGAATCACGGGAAGTTGTAGTAGAAGGAGTCCCTGAGTTACAGGCCCAGATAATAAAGATGCCTGTTGCAATTAAAAGGTTGATCAGTTTCATAATAAATCTTATACCCCTCCAAAGTACAACGCGCACCGCTGATTTGCAACCACAGGTGAGCTGGTAAGTGTTATTCAACATATTCAATAATATATAAGCCGGGACGCCGGAAAGCAGGAAAAATAAAACGTCGGTTTTATCCATCCTTACTTCCCGTCCTCCCTGGAGTTTGACTTCTGTCTTCCGGACTTTCCGTCTTTCCGACTTCCGGACTTGCA
>JAGIBF010000074.1:0-40053 GCA_017744515.1 Niastella sp. | reverse complement strand
GTAAGGGCGAGGTAGCAGTGTACTGCCGTTGTACTAATAGCACGAAAGGGTAAAACAGATGCAATTTGTAAAAAAGGGCAGGGCAGAGCGCGTCCGTTAATCACAAAAAGGAATAGTTGCCTGTACATTGGGGTGCAATGATACAGGACAACTATGATCCTTCAGATTTACTCCCAGCGTCTTGCTCACATAGCCCCATGCGCAAATGGGTACATACAAGCCGCTTGAAGCAGGTGAACGTTTCTCATGGCCACGTTCGTAGTAGAGGGCACAAAGAAAAAGCATCACCCGGCGGAGAAATAGAACAAACCCGACATTTTAACGGCTTGCATACAAGCTTTGCCGGCACAGCACTTTTTCGCCGGACACAGGACTGTTCTTTAATATGAAGGAAGAAGACTCGTCGTAGATCTTATCTGTGTTTAAGTATTGTTTTGGCGTATTGCCGGAGAATTGTTTGAACTCCCGGATGAAATGCGATTGATCGGCATAGCCCAGCTCATAAGCAATGTCGAATAGATTGTTGCAACTGCCGGCTTGCAGCAGGTTCAATGCTTTCTCGAAACGATTGATCTTGAGATATTGTTTGGGAGTAAGGCCAAGGTGGTCTTTGAACCGGCGTTCCAGTTGCCGCTCTGAGAGGTTGAAAGTACGCGTTAGTTGACGCACCTGGTGCTCATGCGTTTCGCGTAGTAACATGCGCCAGCCTTGTACATACATTTTATCGGGAGCTGTGCTGTTGCGTAGCCGGTTGGTAAAGAATGCCGAAAGAATGGTCGTGCGCTGCATTACAGTGCGGGCGTCAAGTAGCTGATTGGTAAGTGATGTTTTGACGAAGTGGGAAAGATCGGGCAGCTCATTTACAATGCCCGACACATTGATGCCAAATATAGGCCGGATGGCATGTGGATAAAAGCTCACCCCGATGGTGGAAATAGAAGGATGAATGCCACAGTCGTAAGGAAGCGTATTCAAACCGCTCAGGTAGGTCAGCGGTAGGTAGTCGTCGCCATGGTAGATGCCCGAACGGCCCTCACAATGCTGAAATACCATGCGCGGGTATTTGCGGGCGAATACCCTGAAAAGGCTGTCATGCGCAGCGATGCCGTCAAATTCCAGCAGCCAGTAAAAGCGTATATAATTTGCAAGATGCCTCGGTGGTGCAATAATCCTCGTTGTCATAACAGGGCAGCAATTTCGGACAAAAAACCGATCCGCCAACTGCCTGCTATCAACGATTAGAGGTGACTTTCCAAAAGGTGTCACCTCTAATCGTTATTGCCCAATAAACTTTTCAACATGTTAACTTATCAACCTATCAACTTCCTCTTTTGAAGAACGGCTTCACACCCAACACATTTTTATTATGCTCTACCGTTAGAAAATACTGCCCTTGCATCAATGGCATTACATTGAGTGTTGTCTTTCTGCCAGAACTAAGGTTGTAATCCTTTAGCATCACTACACGTCCCCGCGCATCAGTTACCCTGATCAATACTTTCTCGGCAGACACGCCATCGAGCGTCACCTGCAATTCCTTATCAGCCGGGTTGGGCCATAGCTGGATATTGTTGTTGCCTTGATCATCCAGGATGGCCGATTTGATATCGGAATACCGATACCGCGCATCGAGGTCGATCTGCTTCAGGCGGTAATAGTATTTGATACCCCCGGTTACGTTGCGGTCGGCCCATTCGTAATTGCCGCCTGCTGCACCTTTGCTGGCCACTGTACCCAATCGTTTAAAATTGGCAGGGTTACTTTGGTCGGCACGCTCGATATCGAAGCCTTTGGAATTCTGTTCCAGATCGGTAGTCCATTGCAACAAAATATGGTTCTGACGCGGCGTTGCTTCAAACTTTGTCAGGTTCACGGGCAAGGGCACCAGCGTGGCGCTGCCCATCACGGCAGGTGAAAAGTCGGCAAGACTTACCCCGATGTTAGGCTCGGTGGTAATATCAAAGCCCGCTTCAACCACTTCAAAAGTGCCGGTACCGGTACCCGTCATAGTATTTCTTACAGTCAGCAATTCTATCCACGTATCTGCTGGCCAGTTGGCCGGGAAAAGAAACGGTGTTTGATCCGCAAAGAAAGCCTGGTAATGATAAATACCTTGCGTTTTGCGCGTGCCCGATTTGGCAATATGGTAGGTGCTGGTCACGGTAGCTTCCAGGTCTACGTTATAGCTCGCCAGCCATTTGAGGCCAAACACCAGGTCCGTCACATAATCGGCTGTCGTAGGCGGCGTGCCCGTAGCGATCTTCATTTCCACACCTACTACGCCACCGCCTTTGTTCACGGCCCTGATCTGGTAGCTCTGCGCCTGGAGCGTGGTCACTGCTACCAGTGCGATTATCAGAAAGAATAATTTAGTCCTCATCGCTTGCTATTTATCAGTTGGGTAATTGTTGAGTGATTATTCTGTTAGGCGTGGGCAATCCTACTACGCCCAGCACCACGTTCTTATCATTGGCTGCACCATTATATTTCACTGATCCATCCATATTCACATCCGTGAGGTGATAGATAGTCAGCACATTGTTGCTGGTAGTAAGGCCTACCGCGCCAAGCACGGCATTCTTATCATTGTTGCCGCCGTTATAGCTTACCGTACCGTCACCGTTGGCATCGCCGGCCCACAACATCATTACACCGCCCTGGTTGGTTCGTGCATCGGTACCCCAGGTGGCCGTAGCCGGTGAGCTGAAGTCGATGGCGGTGGCTGTAGAGGTGTTGAGCGCAACAGGAGCCAGTGTCATCACGCCAAGGTGGTTACGGTGTCGTACAGCTATATAGTACGAGCCATTGGCGGTGTTGTTGAAGTAAACAGGCGATACCCCGTCAAGGTCCACAATACTACCATCCCTGCGGAGGAGCGCTGAACGGGCTGCTACCACTTGAGTAGGATCAGCGTTGTTGCGCAGCTCCAGCCATATCCAGTCTACGATCGCTGTGTTGCCGGTGGCAGTTAATATAGAAGCGCTGATGTTCGCAGCCGGTGTGCCGATGGCAGTAAAGCCGAGGGCTGGGTAGGGATCAGTGAGCGGTATCAGCGACTTGCTGCGCAGGCTGTCCGTCATCAACCCGTTGGCCGCTACATAAGGCCCTTGCAGGATGGCTTTGGCCGCTACGATAAGGCCACCAGGTGCAGCAGCTACTGTTACATTCACCACGTCGGTGGTAAACAGGTGGCCGTCACTCACGATCAGCAACAGCGTATATGTCTTGCCCTGGTTGGCAGCTGTCACAGCAAAGCTTGGTTTTGCGAGCGTGGAATCGTTCAGCGTAATACCTTCCGGAGCTACCCAGCTGTACGTGATAGCATCAGCATCCGGGTCGGTAGAAGCAGAACCATCGAGCTGCACAGTTTGAGGCGCCGTTACTGTCTTGTCATCTCCTGCATTGGCCACAGGCGCACGGTTGGTAGACAATACGGTCCAGTTTACTGTTACCAGCCCTTCACCGCTCTTACCACTGCTGTATTTGCTGAACGGTTGCGCATTGAACGTTAACCGGTAAGTACCAGGAGTAATACCTGCTCCACGGATACCAGATACATTATAGATAGTATCGTTGAGCGCTTGTACGATGAATCCGCTGGTAGACAAGGCGACGCCATTACGTGTCAATCGCATAGCAGTATCGAGGCCGGTGCTGCTCAGCAGTTTCACACCAAACTTCAGCGGTATGGTATCCACCTGCCTGCTGATGTTCTGTCCGTTGGCAAACTGCCATTGTGCAGTGAGCGCCACCTGGTCCATGAACAGTCGAACGCTGGCTGTATCGATGCCGCCGTTGAGGCCGGTAGCTGTTACCTTGATACCTGTATTGCCTCCTTTCAGCAGTGTTACAGGGATAGAGGCGTTACCGGCTGTTACATTCGGCACAGTAGTAAGTATGGATTCACCACCAAGATCTGCCTGCGAAATAGTCACTTGCGAAGCATCTGCACTTAGGTTGAACTTCACCTGCAGCGTGTCGCCGGAAGTAATGCCATCGGTATTCGAGTAGCCGGCGTCAGGTGTCACGCTCAGGTTGCTGATGGTGATCAGTGCCGAGCGATTGACGGTCCAGCTGATCTGTTGGGTGCCGGTTCCGGCATTGCCCAGTGCATCCCTTACCTGGCTCATGTCGATGATGAAAGTATACGTGCCATCAGTATAAGTATCCATTCCGAAATTACCGGCTTTCCAGTGTTGCAGGTCGGTATTCGAAAGCTGCGTGATGGTCAGCGGCACCACTTCTCCATTGCGGGTCAGTGTGAGCGCTGCTATATTGAAGCCGATAGCATTTTCATCGAACTCGATATTCACAAGCGGTATATGCTGTGCGTCCAGACCACCGGTAGCCAGTTTCTCCAGTTTCACGATCGATGGACCTGAGTTATCAACCGTCAGCGTGATAGACTGCGTTTCCACGCCTGCCACGTGATTGTCCGTTTGAATATTCGGCAGGTCTACTGTCAGTACATAGTTGCCGCTGGTAGTAAGGATATTGCCAAGACCAGAGAGGTAGAACAGTTTATGATCTGCCCTTACCGAATCGATCACCAGCGAACCACTTTGCGTTACACCCTCTTTGGTGATGGTAAAGCGGGCCGGCGTCACAGTAGCCACATCGATCGGCAGGTTGAACAGTACATTCAGCGTGTCGAAGGCTTTAGCCCTGCGGCTGGCCGGGATAGCCAGGAAGGCTTCCACGGTGGGCACGTTCAGGAACTGCGACCAGGTCACTTGCTTACCAACTTCACCGGCAGTGCCAAACAGGTCGGTTACACCGGCTGCCTGTGCCGTAAAGGCGTAGAAGCCATTACCGGTAGTGAGGCTGGTCAGGTTTACCTTGAAGGTAGCAGAGTCAACTTGTGTGATCACTACTGAATTATCGATCAGGTTGGCGCCTCCCTGGAAGGTCAGCGTCAGGTCGTCCTTCGTAAAGGTCGTAGGATCGATAGCCTTGTTGAACACCACGGTTAGCTCTTTCACTTGGGTAGCCGATACCTGTGCAGGTGCACCGTTGATGCTTACTACCTCAGGTTTATTGGTGCTCTTGGCTTTCCACACGATGGTGTAAGTGGTAGCAGCCTGTGTAGAGAACGTATCTACGAAGTGGAACTTGTTTTCATATACTGGCGGACGGCTTACCGGCAAGGTCACATACGTGAGCCATGCATTGTTCAGCGGTATCACCTGTCCATCGGCACGTGTTACACTTACCAGCTCGAATTGCTTATTACCCGGGTCATCGAGCTTGATATAATTCCAGCCGGCTACCGAAGGCGTCACCGTCAGCGTATTGGTAAAGGTCGGAGCGGATACATTACCCGAGAAGCTGCCGGAAGTGGCGGGGCTTACGGCCGATGTCTTATTCCCTTGCGAGAAGTAGATCATATCCGGCACATCATTCACATCGAAGAGATCATTTACCAGGAAGTCGGTAATGCCATCTTCCAGTGAACCGTATGCTTTGATACTCTTCGTCAGTTCGTGTAGTTTGATACCCTTCACGAGGCTGAGGTCTGGATTGCCAAAGCTGTTGGCATGAACCACACTGGCCTCATAGCTGATGAACTTACCCAGCAATGAGCTGGTGAAGTACCATTGGCCGATGCGGGTGGTCAGTGCAGGAATAGTACCGAAGTTGATATCGATAACACCCATATTCTTTGGTTGACCTTGCAGGTTTGAGCCGATCAGTTCGAAGTTGATCGCAAGACCTTTCTCATTCTCGATGATCTTCGGCTGTGCAGAAGAGATCATCATATTCACAGCAGGTCCATAACCCTGATTCTCCACCATCACGGCCAGCTCTGCAGGTTCAGAAGGTTCGATAGCTGGTGTGGTGAGCGGGTCATCACCCATGATATTACGTTGCATAAAGTAATGCAGCATCAGGTTCGGGCTCGGGTTCACCGTCAGCGGCACTTGCGAGAGCGGCATGTTTACCATAGCTTTCGCATACGGGTCCCAATACCTTACAAAGCCGCTGAAGTTGTACACCTTGGGCGCTTGCGGTGCTGCACCGATCTCAGGAATGAAGAGGAACTTCACAGAGCCACGTTGTTGAGAGGCGATCACGCCCGTACCGGTTACGTTGGCCAGGTTGTTCAGGCTCTTCGTTTGTATCTCGAACAGGCCATTGCTCGGAACACCATTCTCATCGGTGATCTGCAATGTTACACTCAGTGAATCCATCGCATCAGTTGGGTGACCGTTGAAGATCTCCAATGTGCCTTCAAAAGCTTCACGTGTCATGGTCAGTTGCTGGCTGAGCTGTACAGTTACAGAAGCGCACACTGCCTGGTTGCTTTGTTGATCGAGGATCTGGTCAAGGTCGGCCCTTGTTTTCCGGTACATATCATCGAGCGACTTGAAGCCCCTGTCGATAGCAGTATTATGCCTGATAATGAAGGAGTCGGCCCAGATCTTGACATTGTTCCAGTTGATGATGTTGGGGTATTGCGCATTGGGCGCCAATACTCCCTGGCTTCTCGCATAGAGAGAAGTATTCCATCTTGTAAAGAATGCTTGCAGTGCAGCAGGCTGTATATCATAACCTGTCATGGCAGCCAGTATAGTGGCTTGCTTGGCAGGGGTAATAGAATCGAGGTTGCCGATTTCAGGCAGCATGTTTTGCAGATCACTCCAGGCGCCCGTGTTCAGGATGTCACCCATGTATTCCTTCGACCATTTTTCAAGTAAGGCAAATCCGTCTATAGTAAATTGTAAGTCGTCCCTGATCTGCAGGAATACTTCATTGATGCCGCTGGTTTCCCGCGCATTGGTGCTTTTCGTCATCCTGCCACCACCTACACCTGTACTCATACAGGTATTGATGGCGTCGATGATGCTCTTCGGACAATCGATGATGGGAGGCACTGGTATGAAGCATTTGAGATAATCTGTCCACTCGCCATTTTCCATGCGGGTGCCATTGATACACGTTAATGGCCCACCAACACTGCCACCCGGCAGACCACAGGAGAAGGCAGCGCCGATCATATCATTGATACACTGCATACAGCTCTTCTTCTCTTCAGTATACGCAGGCGGTGTATAGGCTGAGGGGCCCCATCCTGGTACTTCACAAAGCTCACAAGGAATATACCATACAGTACCAGGGCCAGGGTTGGGATAGCCGCCGCCATCAAACACACCTTCCACGATACCTGTCACAGGACCCGTACAGCTACGGCCCTGGTAATTGATCAGAGAACCCACTTTCTGCCACAGACCGGTAGCCAGTTCGCACTTGTACACGTACAGTACTACTGCATAATCCTGACAAGTGGTACCAGTGGTGCGTGCATTATAGCCACTGAGGCCCGCAAAGCTGGCGAGGGAGCGCCCTACACGGCCACCAGGCAATGGCGTGCCACGGCGGCGCAGGATCACAGGCACCTGTATGCTCGATTGCGCAGGCAGTGTGCCGGTTACATAGTTGGTGATATATTCATATTCTGCATCGTCTTTGGGTAATTGCAGCTCTACATTCTCTGCTGCAATTAGACCATGATTCGTAAGTGTTACGTTGAAGGCATATGTTTCTGTGCCGGAAAGCGCAGGCATATTCTTCGGCATATCGATAGTCACCACAGGCATAGGTACATGCGTCTCGAATTGTGTAGTGAGCGTAATATCATACTGATCCTCGATACCGGTAGGCACCACAGTCCAGCTGAACGTGATGGCCTGGTAGTTGATAAACGCATTCACGGCAGTCGTTTGGCCCGGATTGATGGTAACGGTACCGTTGAAGGGCAGGTGTTTTTCCTTCTCTACTACAACGCGGTGTTTACCTTCAGGTAAGTTGGCCGCAGTGAATTCACCGGACCCATTGGTGTTGCCCTCTGCATACACTTCACCGGTGAAGTAGTTTTTGATCGTTACATGCGCATCAGCCACTTTAGGTGCATCCTGAGAATAATAAGTGAATTGGTTGGTGACGGTAACCTTGGCAGTACCCTTCGATTCCGACTTCTTCTCGAAAGTGAATGGTAAGCCGAAGCTATTACCGTTCTGCGTGCTGATGGCGATGGTGCCGGTAATGGGATAGTTGAACGGCACTTCATCCAGCGGTTTGAATTTCACCACCACGATGGCTGTATCACCGGTTGCCAGTGCTGGCAACGTAAGCGGCGTTACATTGGTAAGCCAGTTCACCTGCGGCAGGCTCACCGTGATGGCGCCTGCACCGGCACCCTTATTGGTAAGCATAAAGCTGACCACGCGGTCGCCACCGGCAGTAGAAGCCGTTACATCTATTCTCGACAAGTTCGAAACGATATAAGCCTGCTGTGCCTGGCAATAGTAGAACACAGGTACTTGTTGTATGTTACCCTCTGTGGCAATAGCCTGCAGGTTGGTCAGTTCGTAGTAGTTGCCGGCAGAAAGAACAGTGCCGGTCACTTTATAACCAAGCTGAACAGTGGTGTTGCCAGCCAGTACCGCCACAGTGTCGAAGCGCATGGTAGCGCCATTAGGCAGTGCTATCGGTTTCAGTGTAAAGTTGGCAAGAGATTTATTGCTCACATTCTGTACAGGGAAAGTGCCTGTCAGCTGTTCGTTGAGCATTACTTTGAATTGTACAGGCGTACCATTGTTAACCTGCACACCCATGATATCGAAGTTGTCCTGCTCGGCAGTAGCACCCAGATCAGGGTAGCTGGCGCCCACTATATAATGACCCGCTTCGTTGGTCAGCGGCTTGAACTCGGTAGTATAGTTACCACTGGCATCGGTTGTCGCGATCAGTTCCCTGCGCAGGCCATTCGTGATGATATACACTTCCACTTTTGAATTGGCAGCCGGCGTACCATTGGTCCTGGTGGCCACACCCGTTACAGGGATGGTGGCACCCTTCAGGAAGTAAGTGGCATTCACGACAGCTGTCGCAGTGTAATCAGGATTGATGGTCACATTCACCGGAGCAGAAGTATTGTTGGTAGTCAGCAATTCTTCCATGGTCTGGTCAGGGTTCACCACATAGATCAGTTTGTACTGACCAGGCAGGTTTGGCATTTGCACGGCATTCACTACCTGTGCATTTTGACCGGCTGGTATCGGCGTATTGATCACATCTTCCGATACAAGCGTATCGGCATAGTCATACACATTATCCCTTGAAAGATAACCACGCACTTTCACGCCCGCAGGTGCAGTGGAGAAGCCGGTATTGGTCACGGTGAGCTGGTAGTTGAACACGGTCATGGCTTGTACGACCGGATTGTTCAGCTTGGCGATAGGCACTTGCAGATCGGGTTTGTTACGGTCCGATACAATTACCCAGATAGAGCCGGTAGAGAATCCGTTGGCTGTAGCCTGGAAGTATACCTGCTGATCACCATCAGGAATACCATCGTTGATAGTCGTTACAGGTACATCCACATAAGCAGCACCGGCTGGTATCAGCACAGAAGGAGGCACAGTAGCTTCATTCGTATTGGAAGAAGTCAGCTGCACCAGCATACCTGCGGTAACATCGGAGTTGCGCGTGATGCGGATGGTGCCGGCATTGCTCATGCCTTCCGGTAAGGTCAGTACAGGAGCAGTGATGGTCAGCGTTTGTCCGTCATTGTCGGTGATGGTGAGGTTGGCAGATACATGGCCCGCTGTTGTAGGCGGAGCGCTGCAACCACACGAGTTTACAAACACGGCCGCTGTAATGGCAACTACACGTTGACCATCGGCGAGTGTGTTATCTACCACACCTACATTGAATGTCTTTTCGTTTTGACCGGCTGCCAGGGATATGCTCGGTGGCAGGATCAACGTATTGGGCAGGCTGGCAGAGAGATTGGCCGTAAAGGCAGTATTGGGGCTGTTGGCCGCACGGCGAAGCGTTGCCTTGGTGGCAAATGCACCGGCGCCTTCAGAAACAAGATTTGTTTCCAGTACCAGTTCCAGGCCAGGCACATCATCGTCGGTGACACTGATGCTGGCAGTGGCTGCACTGTGGTTGGCCGCACCTGCATTGATATTTACAGTAGCGGTGATCTCAGGAATATTGTCCTGTGCCAGCGTTACCGGCACTTCTGCATACAGCGCGCCGGCTGCAATGGTCACAGAAGCAGGTACAGGGAAGCGGGCCGCATTGCTGGAAGTCAGGAACACTTGCAGCGGTGTAGCAGGAGCAAGGTTGGTATTTACCCGGAAGGTAACAGTAGTACCTTCCATCGCTTCCGTTGGCATGTTGGTGATCGTAAGTGCAGGTTGATCGTTATCTATTACCTGCAGCTTCACTTTCGCACTGCCATAGCCGGTTGCAGTAGCTTGTATGCTGTCGCTTAAGGTGGCTTCGATAGTTGCATTGTCAGGCACAGCAACGCTGAAGGTGATACCGGCTTGTCCGGCAGGGATGGTAACAGTTGCCGGCAAGGTGATCCTCGCAGGATTGGATACCGACAGGTTCACGGTCAGTGCATCGGCCATGGCGCCTGTTCTTCTTACAGTGCCGGTAATAGCCGCTGCGCCTTCAGTGATCTGCGGTGCAGAGAGCTCCAGTGTCAGCAGCTTGCTGGTAGTCCAGGTAGTTTGCTGCACACCGGTATTGTTATCCTGGCTGCCGGGAGCTTCCTGTACAGAAGTGCCGGGCAACAATTCAACTACAAATACACCCGTGCTGCCGATGTCGAACAAAGCAGGGATGGTGACAGTAGCAGTTCTGTTCACAAAGGCGCCTGCATTCAGCGGGGAAGCATTCGTATAATTTACTGCTTGTATCAGCGTGCGGTTCTGGCCTGTAGAAGATTGCATATAAATGCGCTCTGTCCAGTCCGAAGCCGAAGCACCCGTACCGATATTGCTCACACGCCAGTTGATGGTTACTACATCGTTGGGAGCAACGGTGGTAACAGGCGACGTTACATTCTGTACAGCAAGATCCGGCGTTTGTACAATTAAGAAAGTGTCGACAACCTCAGGCGCTGCATTGTAATTGGCATTACCAGTCTGGTTGGCTTTGATTACGGCCATACCAGCACCGATAATAGTAACAGTATCGGTAGACAGCGTGGCAATACCAGCCGGGTTGGTTACCAGGCTTAAACTTACCGGCAGACCGGAAGAAGCATTCACGATCAATTTGAACGGCGCACTGCCTACTACCTTATCAGGCGTTACACCCAGCGTAATGCTTTGTGTAGCCTTTGAAATAGTGAAAGTAGCGCTGTCCTTGCCCGTATAGTTGGGGTGGTTGATGGTAGCGATCACTTTGTAAGCACCTGCATTCACAGGAGCGCTGGCGCTGCCGTCAAATGTATAGCTTATGGGCAATCCGGCAGGATTGGTGGTTACACCAGGTGTCCTTGGATTACCATTATATACCTGCGTCAGGTTGCTGAAAGTGAGGGTAGCAGGGATGGCGTTTACCACAATGTTGATCGTAGCAGAAGCCTCATTATAATCTTCATTACCTGCCTGGAAGGCCCTTACCACAATGGTGCCTGCACCGGTTGCAGTGAGCGTATCATTCTTCAGCGTACCAGGACCACTCACAATGTTGTAGGTAATAGCCAGGCCTGAAGTAGTAGTAGCCTGCAACACCACGTAGCCATCACCAAAGTTCAATGCAGGAACAGTGGGGAAAGTGATGGTCTGGTTCTGGCGTTCACCGGCAAAAGTGACGGGGTTCGATTGCGGGCCTGCTCCACAGGTGTTGGTATAAGCAGCTGTATAGCTGCCATCCTGTGCAGCATTGTAGCCGGTACCGGTAGCGCCTGCTATAGCCGCTCCATTTCTGTACCACTGATAGCCATTCGCGCTGTCGGCGGCTGTATAGCCCGGTATGCTCAGGTTGCGGCCATTGACAGTGATCACGGGTTTGGTTTGTGGTACACGCGTATATACAAACACATTGCGTGTCACCGTATTGCTGCCGCAGCTATTGGAAACCTTGAGTGTAATTACATGAGGTCCGCCCGCAGTCCAGTTGATGGTAGCAGTAGCACCGGAAGTATCTATTGTGCCGCCGCCATCGATGCTCCATTCGAATTTATATTCAGCTCCGGCAATATTGCTGGCAGTGTACACCTGCTCGCCTGTACAAGTGGTAGTAATACCATTGATGCCGAAGTTTTCCGGCGTACGCATGATGCGCAATGCCGTTGTATTGGCGCCACTGGTGTCGTTGGGCGAATTGGCGATCACACGTATGCGATAGTTGGCTCCGGCGCCGAAATAGGCAGGAATAGTCGCATCGATAGTGTCCGATTCGCGACCGGTAAGTGTACCTATATTAGTAGGGTTATTGAAATTGCCATTGCCGTCAGACAATTGTGCAGTAAAGACATTGTTGCTGCCGAAAGGCGCATTCACGCTGAAAGGAACAGCCACAGGGCCACCTGCACAAAGCGGGCTGGAAATGGTGCCTACGGTGATAATAAGTTCAGAAGGCGGATCTACTTTGAAATCGCCCAGGTTGGTAAGGCTCCAGGAGCCCCTTGCATCAATGGCGCGGAGATACAGCTTGTGATTACCGATGGAAATATTATCCATATTCAGCGTAAAGCTGATATTGTTGAGGTCGATGCCAGGCGTCACGGGCACATTCGTACCCTTGCCAAAGCCGGGATCGGTATCTACGAAGTACTCCAGCTTTACAATGTTGGAAGGAGTGGGGTTGCCGTTTATGGCGGCATCTTTATAGAAAGCGAGGTTGTTGGTAATGCTCCATTTACCATTCGCATCCCTGAAACGGGTATGAATACGGTGGAAGCCTGTCGCGAGGCTGCTCACATCGGCGGTAAAAGCAATCGTGGTAAGGTCTGTGCCGGGTGTTACCGGAATATTGATACCATTACCGAAACCAGGATCGGTATCGAGGTAATATTCACCCTTCACCACATTGGGCACAACGCCGGTGGAAGTAGAAAGGTTCTCTTTATAGAATGTCCTGATATTCGTAAGGCCCCAGGTGCCGTTGGCATTCCTGAAGCGCACATACAGGTTGTGGAAACCTGGCGTGTAAGCAGTAATATCAAAAGCAAAAGAAACATTGGTCAGGTCAAGGCCTCCTGTAAAGGACAGAGGAGTTCCCCTCCCGATGCCAGGGTCTGTATCTACGAAATATTCCCCGCTGGTAATATTACTCGCGGGGTTATTGACCGTAGTGAAATCTTCTTTATAAAAGACGCGCACATTCGTGAGCGACCACCCGCCTTTGGTAACCGGGCTGCCGTTTTCCGTTACCTGGTAAGGTGGAATAAAACCACGCGTATACAGGTAGTGGAAGCCGGAAGAAAAAGCATTGAGGTTTATCTGGAAGCTGGCGGTAACATCAGTACCAGGCGTCACCGCTACGGCGGTGCCCCTTCCGAATCCGGGATCGGTATCTATAAAATACTCCACCTTCGTGATGGATTGTGCCTGGGCATTGGTCAATAATGCCAATGCCGGGATCAGAAAGGCAATAAAACATTTATACGCCTGTTGTAGAAAGGTTCGCATAAAAAAAGTGTTGGTCGGAAGGGACCCCGTTTTACGGGTTTATCAATTGCACGACAGGAGCACCCGGGCAGGGCATGCCTGTCATACTTTAATAGAATTATCTGTCAGAAACGTTGTTATGCTGAGCGCTATCACCTTGTCTTCCTTGTCACCCTGAACATTGTATCTTCCTGTCACCCTGAGCCTGTCGAAGGGTCGAAGCAAACGCACTCACAACTCACTACTCAGCACTCACAACTCAGTTTCCCGCAGATTTCACTTTCACCTTTACATCGATAGGATCTGAATTGCTGCCGATGGGCTGCACCTCGAAAGAGTAGATAGCAGGCATCGGTGGCATACCAGCCAGAATGTAAGCGCTTTGGCCGCCATACATACCTGCATCGATCGGGTTCTGTGCCGTGCTGCCATAACCGGCGCCCAGTGCAGGAGAACCGGCTTTCAGTTTCCACTGTCCATCGGTAGATACACCGGTACCAGCGCCTACAAACACATTCGTCATCACGATGTTCTGCTGGTTACCATTGGCGTTGCCAAACTGAGTACCGCTGGCAACGTTGTTGGAATATAAATTGCCGGTGCCTTCAAAAAAACCGGCGTACATAATGTTATTGGTGAAGTTGCTGTTGTAGGTGGTCACCTTACCGCGACGGAAGAGATTGTTCTGCACCAGGATGATGGCACTGGCATGTGTGGCCAGGCAATTACCGCCGGATCCATCACCCTCCCAGGCATTAACACTAATATAATTGTTGGTGATAAGTATGCCGGTGGAAGGGTTGTTGACAAATATTTTAAGGCCATAGTTCTGGGAGATAATAATATTGTTAGCAGGAATGTTGCTATTATCGCTATGATAATACACATTGATAGTGCCTGTGCTCCAATCGGGAATGTTATTGCCCGGGGAGCAAAACTTGTTGCGGCGGATGATGATGTCATCAGTATGAACGGCAATGCCGGCGCCCAGAAAGTCGAGCCCCATGACTATCGAACCTTGTGAACCCATGCTGAAAGTGATACCACTTACCTTAGCAGTCTGTAAGAATGACTGGCTGCCGGCATTTTCATCCAGGAAGTAACCAGGTCCCAGCACGATTAGCTTCTTGGTGAAAGTAACACTTCCATATCCATTGGGAGAACCCTCGAGGTGAAGCGTATCCCCCGAAGCAGCGCCCGCATGGGCAGATTGAAGATCGGTGAAGTCGGCAGTAACGCCGGGATTGTTGTTCAATCGCCAGATCTTGGCAAAAGTGTTTTGGCTGTTCAGTAAGGCACAAAGAATGGCCAAAAGAGTAAATGCTCTTTTCATAACAAAAAAGTATAGGTTAAAAAAGTGGCTTGTATAAGACTGGTTTTGAGTACTGCGGCACTTTAATAGGAGGGGACTATTACAGAAGACCGGAAAATGAAAACAGTACTAATAAGCTGGTGATTCGATAGGAAGGATAGGGGTTGATCGCAAACATACTCATAAATATCATTATTTATAAGCCGCTCTATGTTTTTTGATTATTAAATCCGACGAACTACATTACTTAACTTCAAGCTGCAATATAGTCCGGCGGGTAGGGAGGTCATATACCGGTTTTAGGGGATTTTTAACAGGGATTGAAAAATTACCAGTTAGTGGTAGCTGGCTTTGTGGAACAACGGCATACACCAAAATATATATATGAGCGCTACCCGTTTACCGGATTAGGTTCCTACAGCATTTCGGGTGGTAAAATATCTTTCCTGGATTCTTTGCTATACGGCCAACTTCGACTGGACACTGATCGTGTTATCACCTTTCACAACCTGCATAGCTAATTTAAAACTCCTGTGGTTAGGGTGGTATCAAAGTACTCTTTAATTTGAGTAACCAATCATTTTAAGATTGTTCCACATAAATAACGATATCAAATTAAACTACAAGCAGCTCGGAGAGGTGTTGAAAGCACTTGGCTACGAAAGTGCTAAAACCGATGTTGGTCAACTTGTGTTCCTTAATAAAGCTTATGATTCTTTGTTGGCGCTAAGACCTGCACGATCAAATTCCATAGTGCCCAGGGAAGTACTTGCATATATATGGCGCAACATTATCAATAAAAATGTTGCAACGGAAAGTAAGATCAGAACACTTGCCGCGAATGTATAAGTAAGGCTTATCCCTCCTCCACTTTTATCAGCGGCACCACCACCGCAAACGTCTTCTCATCTTCCTGAACGATAATATCGTCCTGCTTCAGCAGCTTGTACTTATTGACGATGTTGTTGAGCCCAACTTTATTGGAAGAGATACGCTTCTTGCGCTGCAGGTTGTTCGATACGATCAGCCGCGGACCGGAAAGCGTGGTGATCAATATCTGCAGCGGCCGGTCTTTAAACATCATATTATGCTTCACGGCATTTTCCACCAGCATCTGCAGCGTAAGGGATGGTATACGATGCCACACCAGCTCATCCGGAATATCCACTTCAAGGAATAAACTCTCGCCATAGCGGGTTTTAAGCAGATGATAATACGATTGAATGAACTGCATTTCCACCCACAAAGGTGCCAGATCATCCTCGCTATTGCGCAGCAGGTAGCGGTACACCTTGCACATTTCATCGAGAAACTTTTCGGCCTTGGCCGGGTCTTCACTGATGAGGGAGGAGAGTGAGTTGAGACTGTTGAACAGGAAGTGTGGATTTACCTGCGCCTTGAGACTTTCCAGCTGGGTCTGCAGGTTCTCCTTTTTCAACTGCTCGGCTTCGTCCGTCACCTTTTTCCACTTTTCATAAAACGCCACCCCTTCATGGAAACTGGCAGCTACGATAGTAGCTCCGGCACAGACACCTGCCGCCAGCAGCATGCGCAGCAGGTTGAGCTTATATTGAAAAAAGCTCAACCGGTCGTACAACACAAACACCAGTACCACCGTGATCACCGTCACCAGCACATACAGCCCCATCGAGATCGACACCCGCCGGATAGTTTGATTGTATTTAGGGTACCGGCCATTCATGATAATGGCGATGAGGATCTGCAGATACCAGGAAAGCAGTCCGAACCCACCGGAAATGATCGTGGACCACCAAAAGATAGCCGCCCCGGAAAAGTAGCGTTTCCCGAAAATGCAATAATTGGCCAGTATGATCACCGGAGGCAACAGCAGGCTGATGATCAACCAATCTTTTTTGGTGTAATGTGCCAGTTTCATGTTTAGAAGGCAGGCTAAAATAAGCTCTTGGAGTGGACATACCTATTTAGGCTGAATGAATTGAGGGTAATCAAGGGTGAATTGAGTGAGGAGCCGGGAGTTTAAAGTGCTGAGGCGTTTAGTGCTACTCCCGATGCTGAACACAGAACGCTGAACTCCTGTATTTCCGGAAATGCCAGGCCTTTTTGCGGAACCGTTTTCGGAAACCTTCTGTATCTTTAAGGCTGCCTGTTAACACAGCACCCTTTTGAATATGGAACCTGTCAACCTGAAGAGACTTGCCAAAGAGCTGAATCTTGCCATTTCTACGGTGTCCCGCGCTCTGAGGGATAGCTACGATATCAGTCCGGAGACCAAGAAGCGCGTATTTGAGCTGGCGCAAAAGCTGAACTATGAGCCCAACCCGTATGCCAGCAGCCTGCGCAAACAAAAAAGCCGGACGATAGCAGTGGTGATCCCCGAAGTCGCCAACAACTTTTTCTCCCTGGCCATTAACGGCATCGAGTCCATTGCACAGGAAAAAGGATACCATGTGTTGATCTACCTTACCCATGAAGACTATCAAAAAGAAGTGTCCATCACACGCCACCTGCAGAGTGGGAGAGTAGATGGCATTTTGATGTCGGTAGCTGCCAATACGGAAAACAGCAGCCATATTGTAGAACTGCACAACAAAGGCATTCCCATCATCTTCTTCGACCGGGTGAGCGATGATATCGATACATCGAGGATCACGACAGATGATTATGATAGTGGCTTTAAAGCCACGGAGCACCTCATTCAATGTGGTTGCAAACAAATTGCTTATCTATCGTTCTCGCAACATTTGTCGATCACCAATAAACGGATGCGCGGCTATCTTGAAGCATTGGAGCATTACAACATCAAACCTGATCGCAAGCTGATCATTCTGTGCAGCAGCGACAACGGACAAAGCTATCCTGTGCTGCGCAAGCTGCTGTCGGGTAAGAAAAGGCCCGATGGCATTTTTGCTTCTGTGGAGAAACTGGCCATTGCCAGCTATCATCTATGTGAAGAGTTGAAGATCGATATTCCGAAAGACATCAAGGTGATCAGCTTCTCAAACCTTGAAACGGCTTCCCTGCTGAATCCTTCACTTACTACCATTACACAACCTGCCTTCGATATCGGCAAGAAAGCCGCGTCGGTCCTCTTCCGCAGGCTGGAGAAAAACAAGACGCCCTTCATGAGTGAAACAGTAGTACTGAAATCCGCCCTGATCCCCCGAAACTCTACCAAAGTATAGAACAATTTCCCCTTTCTGTCATTTCGAACAGAGCCATTCGGGATAAAGAATAGCGAGCACTAACGGCGCAGGGAGAAATCTGCGATCGAAGCAAAAGTGCATTTCGCTCGTAGCTCGCAACTCACAGCTGTTTTCTCCTCGCTTTCAGTTGAGACATATACAAAGAAGCAGGTTGCAAACCAGCCTTGTTCTGTCCTTCCCATTCACCATCAGGGCGGCCTTTCAGACGGCCATCATATTTATCGCCTTTCATACCAATGTTGTAATTCTTCCCCGATACCCAGGGACTTTGTACGGCAGCTCTTTTTACGGTACAGTTCCACAACACCTGCGTCACGCCGGCCCAGCCATGACCGCTGCCCCAGTTACCCCTGTCCTGTACATTGATCTCGCCGTCAGTGACGATGTTGTCATATAAAGTACCTACTGCCCAGCGATGATGCGGGCCAATATCGGCATGCGTCTTTTTAGCGGTGCAATTATAAAATACATTAGGGCCAAGTGTTTTGGAACCGGTCACATAATCATGCCTGCCTTCTGTGGTATGACAGTTCATGAACAGGTTGCACTGACCGTTGTTGCAGAAAGAATAACGCCGGCCGCCAGTGATCACTGATTTGGCATCGAAACATTTGCTGTCTCTAACGGTGATATACCGTGCATCATCGCCCAGGTTCACGCAGGCATAGCCAAAATAGCGGGAGGTGACGTTGCGCACCCAGCCTTGCTCCGCTTTGTTGATGTTGATCGCATCCCAGGCATGGTTCTCGGCAGTATCACTGGTATATACAGATTCCATGTACAGGTTTTCAACGCCTATTTCACGAATGCGGCCGTTGAAGGTATACTTGTAAATTTCACCACCACCATATTGCGCATCGAGCGCCTGCATTACCGGATTATCGATATATACTTTATTACCTTCGATCTTTGTAATGGTCCTTTCAAATTCGAGATTGTATTCGCTGGCTTTCCATTGTTTGGTGCCGCCACGTTCCTCCATCTGATTCATCCTGGTATCTTCTATCCACTTGTCAGTGCCGGGTCTGTTGAGGATGATGGCATCGCCTGCCTCGAAGCCTTTGGCATCAGTTACATTGAAAGAGAAACTGCCTGCTGGCACGTATGGGTCTGTGATTTTGATGCGGCTGCCGGCAGGTTGTGGATTGCCGCTGCCTGCAATGCTGATCAAAGGTTCTTGAGTATTATAAGTGGCTACCAGCCTGGTGCCATTTTCTGTATCACCTTCTCCACGCAGTACGATGCCGCTGGCGTTGACGACAAGCGATGCAGGAATTCGATAAGTCCCTTTTTTCAGAAGGATAGTGCCACGGAATCCATTTTTATCAGGCGCTTTAGCCGCCAGTGCATCGATGGCCGCCTGTATCTTTTGTGCTGCATCACCGGAAGGAGTGATGGTCGTTACAACAGGCACTTCGGGAATAGCCTTATCCCCCTGGTAATAACCCACCCGGCTGAAGTCGGGAATAATATTGCCTTTTTCATCAGGTGTATAAGTGAGGTTGCCTTTCTTATCGGCTTGTACAAACCTCGATTCCCATTGCAAACCACGGGCAGCAGTAAATGCCATCACAGCAAGCAGGGGAGTGGCAAGTACCAGTAAATGTTTTCTTTTCATATGATCAGAGAATGTACCCAATATTCCCACAAAATCCGGTCATATGAAAGCGAATGACAGAATAGCTGAATCTTTTGCCAATGCCCGTGGAAAGGGCGCCCCGAAACCGGGACGCCCTTGTTCATGGAATTGCCTGTTTATTCATCCTTATTCTCGAACCACTTTTTCTGTAATGATACGGGTAGGGCCGGGGTTCGGGTAACCATACTTCAGCCAGAACGTTTTAGTAGCCGGGACATACGTATTGTTGTAAACCGGGTCGCCACTGATAGCAGCTACGGAAGCCGAAGTGCCGGAAGTGCCGGAGCCAGGTGCAATGCTTACGGTGTTGTTGGCATTGACGGTAATATTGATATTGGTGCCGGTCAGGTCACCCAGCGTTTTCGAAACTGTCCGCGGACCGATGGTGGCCAGGAAATCTTCCTGGTCGATATCCCTTGGAGCCGTGGGATGCGAGAAAAAGCCGGTGGTCAGGTAATTACCTTCATACTCGTTCTTCACACCAATGGCCACGATACCCGATTTCAGGTTGCCACTAATTGTATAGCTTGATTTATCTACTGCACTGATCTCATAACCGATGGCCCAGCTGTCGCCCAGGAAGTCGGAAGGCTTGAGCTTTATCCGCAGGTAGGCCGTTTGCGTTCCTTTCGGGATGGTGACCACACCACCCGCATTGACCAGCGTGAACATGGATGCAGGAGGGATCTTATAACCGGTACCATTGGCCGCATTATAATCAGTCACCAGTGAGTTCTTCTGTACCAATGTCACCTGCAGGTCTTCTGAGGCAGGCCCGTTCGACAGGTGCACGGGTATGAGGTTGAAAGTGGTATCTGTGCTGCTGTTGTCGAAGGTGAGCGTGAGGAGTTGAACGGCCGAGCTGGCGGCTAATTTTACTTCCACGATGTTGGGTTGGCCGCCGCCATGCACGGACTGTATCAATCCATCGTCAAACTGGTTGTCCTTTAAACAGCTCACCATGCTCAATGATAGTAGAAGCGTGAGTATGGCCGTTAGCTTTATTGATAGTTTCATAATAGAATTTTTGTGGTAATGTGTTTACGGTTGCCAGAATAATTTGGAGCTGAACTGGTTCTGCGTTCCCTGCGCATTGACATTGGTGGAGTTGGTTGTGTATTCACTCTGTGGATACAATAGCCGGACGGGTACAGTGTTGGCGAGCTTACCGGGATTCACAGAAATATAACCGGTGTTGGGTATCATGTTCAGCCTGCGCAGATCACTCCATGCTTCCAGCGGGTCGATGCCTGCCAGCGCAATGTATTTTTGGTAAGCGATGAACTTGGCTTTTGCTAAAGGTGTAGCCCCTGCATTGGTCCAGTTGGCAATAGCCTGGTTGGCGAGATAAGTATTGGCAGCACTGACAGCATTGGGTACGCCCAGCCACGTGAATGATTCACGAACGGCATTTTCATACGCCTGCTGTGCATTGCCCGGCATCCAGCCACGGGCGATGGCTTCTGCTTCGAGGAACATACTTTCAAAAGAAGGCATGATCCACTGGTTCTGTGAGGCGCTGCCTGCCAGGCCCGGCCCCATGTTGGAGCTGGCTGCACCCACCGGGTTGCCGGCTGCGAGGCCATACACCGTACCGGTAATGGCGCCGCCATTGGCCGGAGCTTTGAAGTAACGGGAAAGCCTTGGGTCGGAAGTGCTGTTGAGCAGGTTCACGAAGTAGGCATTGGCGCGCGTGCTGGTACTGGCTTCTGCGCCGGTAGGCGTGAGGCCATAGTTGGCATAAAAAGGCGATTGTTTGTTGGCAGAATTATTATAACCCGGGTTCACATCGATCGATTCCCCTGCATGCAATACGCCGCCATTGTTGATGATCTTCGTGATCTCTGCTGCAGGATTGAAGCCGGATACTTCCGATTGCCTGATGAGCATTCTCAGCTTGAGCGCGTTGGCAAACTTGATCCATAGATCCGTGTCGCCGCCATTGACGATATCTATGGAGGTGAAAGAAGCCCGGTGTGTTTCCCCAAGATAAATGATGGCCGAGTCGAGGCTTTGTTGCAATGCTGTATAAACATCTTTTGCATTGTCGTAAGCCGGTTGGGTAAACTCACTATTCCTGAATGCCTGGCTGTAGGGGATGTTCCCGAAAATATCCACGAGGTCCTGAAACAGTTTGGCCGATAGTGTCATCGCAGCGCCTGCCAGTACGGAGTCCCCTTTGGCCTGTGCTTTTACTTTCACGCGGTTCAGATCGAACAGCACGTTATATTGGTTTTGCCACAACACATCACCAAATGTGAAATCGACATTGTAAGTCGTTTCATCCTGCTGTATGGCAAAGTCGCCGGATTGCGCCCAATAGCCCATCCAGTTTTCGATGAACTGGAAATTGCCGCTGGCCTGCCTTGCGCCGGTTGCGTGTGCTGCCTGCGGAAAGATCAGCTCAGGTGTGATGTTATCGTCCGTTACCCGGTTAGGGTCCTGGTTCACATCCAGGTAACCCTTTTTGCATCCCGTGAATGCAACAGCGGTTATGAGGATGATGAGTAATTTATATTGTAATGTTTTCATTGTGATCAGTTTTAGATGGATTAGAATTGTACTGATATGGAACCGCCAAATAAACGGGATGCGGGTGATTGGAACGAACTGCTCAACCCGAATGTGTTGCCGGTAGAGCTGTAGTTGAATTCCGGGTCGCCCCACTGGTTCGACTTAGGCACAAACAACAGGAGGTTCCTGCCCACCGCACTTACGGTGAAACGCTTGATCGCTTTTACATTGCTGAACCATTTTTGCGGTAGTGTATAAGAGATGTTCACTTCCCGCAACCGCCAGGCGGATGCACTGGCGAAATAGTTCGTAGCAATGGCCGTATTGATGGCGGCGCCTGTCCAGAAAGCATAATTACCATCCTGCACCTGAATGTTGGTGTTGGGCACATACTTGGAGCCATCCCAATAAACAGAATTGGGGAATACAAAACGTTCACGGCCATATTCTCCGCTACGCGCAGAGATACCGGCAAAATCCATATCGCTGCCCATACCTGCATAGAAGTAGTGGCCGCCTTTATAATCCCACGTCATACTTACCGAAAAATTGCCAATAGAATAAGAAGGCGAAATACCGATCACCCATAGTGGTAATGAACGGCCTTTCACTGCCAGCTCTGCAGCCTGTGAAGGATAACCCGTCGTCGGGTTGATGATCACCCGGCCCAGTGAATCACGGTCATAGTCGGTAAGTTGAAAAGCAAAAGCTGGCTTACCTACCACGGCGATGTTGTTGGCGGTGGGAGAACTGACAGAGTTTTGCAGAAAGCCTGAGTTGCCACCGATCACCACAGGTATATTGTTCAAGGTACTGGTCACCTGGTTATCGTTATAAGTGGCATTGATCTTGAGATCGATGCGGCCTTTGCCGATATGCACCAGCGGGTTGAGGCCCAGGTCCATTTCTACACCATAGTTCTTGAAACTGGCAGCGTTGGCCAACCCGATCGTATAGCCGGTAGTAGAGGATTGCGATACCTGCAATATCTGGTTGTCTGATTTTTGGTGGAAGTAGGTCACCTCTGTGTTGATCCTGTTTTTCAGGAAGCCCATCTCTGCGCCCACTTCAAAAGTTTTGATGAACTCGGGTTTGAGGTTGGGATTGGGAATGGTTTGGTTGGCGGTGAAGCCTGCTGTATTACCATAGGGAAAACCACCCGGTTGTGAATAGGTAGATTGCAAAGAATAAACGCCTACGTTCACATTACCGGATTTCGAATACGCGGCCCTTACTTTGGCAAAAGAAATAAACTCACTGTTCTTGATGCCGGCTATTGCATCCGAAAGCACCACGGCGCCATTGATGCCCGGGTAAAAGAAGGAACGGTTATCCGGCAGCAAACGGCTGTCCCAGTCATTGCGGCCAGTCACTTCCAGGAAGGCCCAGTCGCGAAAATTGATACCGATACTTCCATATGCTGAAAGCAACTTACTCTCCGTGTTGGCATTGTTGGGATACAAAGGCACGTTGGCATCGCCGCTGCGTACCGATACATTGTACAAATAAGGCACCACCAGGTTGTTGCCGCCGATGGCTACATCCTTCGCGCGGTTGGAGCGCACCATGCCGCCGGCGAGGTACTTGATGTTGAAATCTTTGCTGATGTCCTTATCACCGTTGAGGAAGTAATCGAGGTTGATGGTAGTGGTAGTAGCCTGATCGTCGAATACACTACCGGGCCGGTTGGTATATTGGGTAGGATTTCTGTTGGCATGTGCCCAGTCGGTTACTTCAATAGGCGCTGTCGTGTTCTTGAAGTTGGTAAAAGCGAGGTTGGTACTGGCGCGTACAGTTCCCTTGAGCCAGGGCCAGAACTGGTAGTTCACATCGATGTTGCCGATAAGGTCATCTTCACGCCCGCGCTGGCGCAGGTTGCCGATGATCCAGTAGGGATTTAAGGAGTACTCATTATAATAATTGGAATACTGGGCAAACTTATTGTTGCGCCAATCCTTGTAGGAGGTAAGCGGCACATTGCTGGGTGTTTGCAACACGAGGAAAAACACACTACCATTGTAAGCAGGCAGCAGGTTGGCCATACCGGCTTCGTTCACTACATCGTAATTCTGCAACACGTAGTTGAGGCCATAGTTCACGGTGAGGTTGCCATACTTCTTGCTTCCGTTGAAACGTATGCTGGTACGCCTGTTCTCATCCTCCGGCATCAACCCTTTTATTTTGGCATCCTGTACGCTTACATAAAAGTCTTCGCCGGATAGCGATATGGCATTCTGGTAAGTAACGCCTGTGTTCCAGAACTTTTTCTTCTCTTTAAAGTAGAGGTTGGAGTAAGGCCCCCTTTGTATGGAACCATCTTCCAGTGCCACGCCGATGTCCTGCATCGAACCATCGAAGCGCGGGCCATACATCTGGTTCTCGTAAGGCACATAACCATAGTTGCCATACTGGTCTGTTACTTCACCGGCGCCTGCTCCAAAATCTTTTTGCAGCTTGGGGAAGTAGGCTACGCGTGCCAGTTGCACGGAGGAGTTGAGGTTCACGCTGATCTTTTTGCTGGCCCCCTTCTTGGTGGTCACGATGATCACACCGTTCACGGCATCGGGTCCATAGATGGCGGCAGAAGCGGCGCTTTTCAGCACGGTGAGGTCTTGTATATCATCCGGCGGGATGGACGACAGGTAGCCCAACGGAGTGGGAGCCCCATCGATAACGAGCATCGGCTGGTTGTTGCCGGTAAGAGAGCGGATACCGCGGATGTTGATCTTGGCATTTTCAAATACGCCGCTGTTCACGGTAGCCACCGATACGCCGGATACTTTACCGTTCAGCGCCTGCTGCACGTTCACGGCTTTACCCTGCACAATGGTGCGGTTGTTTAATGACGTGGCTGCATAACCCAATTCTTTGGCCTGCCGTTTAATACCCAGGCCGGTAGTTACGATAACGGCAGTCAGTTCTTCATTGGTCTTGGTGAGGCTGATCGTGAGGCTGGCGCTTTGGCCGGTTGTATTGAAGGTCCTGGTAGTGTAACCGGAGGCGCTGACCTCCAGTACGGCATTGTCGGGGGCTGAAATTCTGAAGAATCCATTTTCATCGGCTGCAACACCTGTGGCGGTACTGGCGATTCGGATGGTGGCAAACGGGATCGGATCTCCTTTTTCATCGGTGATCCTTCCGGTCACGATGCGGCTTTGCGCCAATACCACCATGCACCATATTAATGCTACAGGTAGCAATAAAACTTTTCTCATGTTTTTCAATTTGATGGTAGAATTTGTTGTAGCAGGAATCGACCCGGCTAACGGTAAAGCACCACCTTATAAATAGCCTGGGCAGATTCCCTTATCCGGTAGGGACAGAAGACTAACGGGCGTTGCTGCTCGTCATGATAACTTCATAACACTTAATTTGCATGTGTTACTGATATGTTATCAGTATGTTATTGCTGATTGTTTTTTGACAGATACATTGTATTTTTTAGCTAATTCCTTATAGCCTGTTCTCTGTAGTCGAAGGCCCCAGGTGCACAGCACGTACTCCTGAATTGTTATACAAGTGTTATTGACTCGTTATTGTACTTCCCTTGATAGATGAATACTGCTAAGTTGCAGCCTGCCCGTAGAGTCCGTACGATTACGCCAGACATTCTCATGTGTCATGAATACGTTCAAACCAGAGGGGGCCCCGGTAGTTAACTGCGGGCCCTTTTTGTTAAGACCTTGCAGGTAGCATTTGGGAAAGATGTTACCTGTAAGTATGGGTTCAATTTGGAAACCCGCCTTCAATCCGGTAGTTTTAAGCGGTCACTGTACCGTTTAAAACTACCTTATTATGCACAGAAGGAATTTTCTGAAAACATCCGGTATCGCTGCGTTGCCAACTTTGGGCGCTGCTATCCCTTTCGGCGGACTGGCCGCCAGTCATCAATCTATGGATCAATCTGCTCCCTTGTATTTCTTTTTCGACGGCCCCATGTATAAGCCTGCCGAGCTGATCGCCAAATTGCAGGAGGCAAACACGGCGAATGCTATTCAGCCCGATTCGTATGGTGAAGGTGGCGTGGTCGAAGCGCTGGAAAAGAAGTTCATGGCCATTACCGGCAAGGAATCGGCTATCTATATGCCTTCAGGCACCATGGCCAATCAACTGGCTATTGCGGTGCTTTGTGGTGATAATACCAAAGTATTTGTACAGGAAGCCAGCCATGTATTCCGTGATGAAGCGGATGCGGCGCAATCGATACACAACAAAAGGCTGATACCGCTCGCGCCCAATGAGCCTGCGTTCACACTCGAAATGTTGCAGGCGTCATTGAAATACCATGAAGAGGGAGAAGTATTTAAAAGCGGCATCGGCGCTATCGCTATCGAAAGCCCGGTGCGCCGTTGCGATGGCAGAACAGTACCGGTAGAGGAGATCAGAAAGATAGCCGCCTTCTGCAAAGAGAAAGGATACAAGCTGCACTTCGATGGAGCACGCGTGCACCTCGCTTCAGCTTTCAATGGTGTTTCCGTAGGTGAATATGCCCGGCATTTCGATTCGGTCTATATTTCGTTATATAAATACCTTGGTGCGCCGGGTGGCGCCATGTTGTGTGGCGATAAAGAAGTGATCGGCAAAATGCGCCACCTCATGAAAGTACATGGCGGCACCATGTACCAAAGCTGGGTCAATGCGGCCATGGCATTCCATCACCTTGAAGGACTCGATGAACGGTTGAAGAAGATGGCGCTGCAGGCACAGGAGTTGTTTGGTCAGTTGAACGGCTTGCCCGGTATAAAGATCAGTCCATTACCCAACGGCAGCAATATCTTTTACCTGGAGACCGGCAATACAGTTGACCTGGCAAAGCTGCGCGAAACCCTCAATAAAAAATACAACATCTTCATGCCAGGCCGCAGAGGAAATGATCCCATACGCATCACCGTCAATGAAAGTTTATTGAAGCGCGATAATAAAAGTATTGTAGCTGCTTTTAAAGATTCATTACAAGCAGCAAAAGTGTAATGCGTCAGGAAGACTGTTGCCTTTCCCTTTTCAACCTATCAACTTATTAACTTATAAACCCGTTTTTTAATAGCTATAACTCAATGTCCTCACAGGGTCTTTAATGGTTTTTGCCAGCTGTTGTGCTTGCGCGCTATAGGCCGGCACTTTCCATAGACTGCCTGCCTGCCTGAGTAGCGGATACAAGTCTTCGTTGTTATACTTGTCGATCTGTTGCCAGCTCCAGTTTTTTTCTCCCATGGCATAAGGCGTTAGCCAGTCCACGGCCTTGCGCAGGCCCGCACCATTGGGAGTAGTATAGTTCCAGAGATCGATATCTACCATATCTGCCAGTCTGGCCAGGGTAAACCACGCACGCAGGTTGAAGGTGCTGTAGCCAAGGCCGTTGGTCCTCTCTACTTCCAGCGGCTGTTGCCCATCGGCAGCAAGCTGCCCGTTCAATGTTTTCTTACTTTCTTCAACCAGTTCATGTGCCCTGGCTGTATCACCGGTAAACAGGGCAAAATCTACTACCTGCACATAATACCAGGTGCCATGATTGTTCTTGGCGGCGTGTTCTTCTTTACCATTCTTGCTGGTCAGCATCCAGTTCAGGTATTCACTATACCATTGCTGCAATGCGCGGAGCTCATTAATGGACCATGCCTTTGAACCATATAATAAGCCGGCAGCATCAGCAATGCCTGTCAGCGCAATGGTCTCGATGATGCCAATCCCCCTGCCATCATTGATACCGGGAATAGCCTGCCCATAATTGAGGTTAGGATTCATCCTTGTAGTCTCGTCGAAGAACCAGGTGCGTAACAACGATGCTGCTTTGACGGCATATTTTTCTTTGCCGGTAAAGTACCAGGCAAGCGCCAGCGTGCGGGCGGCGCCATCGAGTTTGCCGAGGTTGCTGCGGTCGGTGATCTTGTAGATCTCCGGATTGCGTTCCCCATCCCTGCGCAGGTAAGGAAGACCATTGGGCTTCGAACTGTCATACCAGAAATAAGGGGCCTGGCTCATATAATCATGCTTGTTGCCACTCACCGGCGTAAAAGCTTTTTCCATCACCGACACAGGTTTCATCTCCAGTAGCTTGTCGGCCTCCTGCAACAACGGTTGCAGCTTTTGCAAAGTGGCTTTATCCTTCATCTGCACAGACCGTTTTACACTGGCAAGGTTGGTGGCGTCCATAATGTATACTTCCGGCAGTTGAGCGGCAGCAGATACATAGAGCAACGGCAAAAGAAAGGCGGTAAATAAAAGGGGCAGCAATGGTTTCATACTATTATTTAAGTTGATAGGCAGCTATATCAGGTCCGAAAAAAAGCCGCGTCACTTGATAGAAACGCGGTCACGGGTAAATATAGAGTACAGGAATCACAAAAATGTCAGTATTTAAGCAAATGTATCTTCCAACTTCTTACCGCTTACTTCATACCTCCTCTCTCTAAGCCATAAATTCCTTCTGATATGTGAGCGGGCTTTTGCCGGTGATCATTTTGAAATACTTGTGAAAACTGGTAAAGTTGTTGAAACCGCTTTCATAGCAAAGCTGCTTGATGCTCAGGTTATTCTCGATGAGCAGTTTGCAAGCCTGGCCCACGCGTATCTCTATCAAAAATTGAGAATATGTTTTGCGTGTCCTCGATTTGAAATAGCGGCAGAAAGAGTTGGGGCTGATATTAGCCACAGCTGCAATTTCTTCCAGCTGGATCTTGCGCTTATAGTTTTTCAGGGAGTATTCATAAATAGCATTCACGCGTTCATTCTCCGCGTCTACGAGGTCATGCTTGAAACCAATGGAAGAAAGCGTCGTCAGCTGTTTGCATTCAGCAATAGTCATCAGCGCTTCCATCAGGATGATGATCCTTTCGGAGCCATCGGTATGCAGCAGCCTTTCCAGCAGATCGGCCACCTGCTGCCTTGTTTTGCCGGTGATCTGGATGCCGCGCTTGGCTTTTTCCAGTACGGTTTTGATATTGACGTTTTCGGGAAGATGCAGGAATTGATCACCCCAGAAGTTTTCACAGAAATGAGCTACCCGGATGTCTGCCTGCACACGGGTGTCTTCTTCGAAGAACAGGTCGTCGAAGCGCCAGTAATGAGGCAGGTGAGCGCCCACCATCACAATGTCGCCCGATTTAAAACGTTTAATGCTATCACCAATGAATTGAGTGCCCTCTCCCTTCTTGAAATGGATCAGCTCTATTTCAGGATGGTAGTGCCAGCGGTTATTGACGTAAGGAACAAGATCACGGCGTACGCTGAATGAATGGCGCGGGCCTGTTGATACTTTTAGTAGTTGCGGTCGCATGCAAGTGGGTATTTGAAGTTCTCGGTGATAATACGTGGGTGTGTCATGGTCTTTGTTTAGGCAGCTAAGAAGGGCAGGGTTTTCGGAAAACAGCAGATAAAGTCCGAAAACCACCCGGAAATATAGACGGGAGACATGGATGGTATACCATGGCAAGCAAATTTAATGAACAGTATATAGCAATATATAAGACGGTACAAATTGTATATTTTTTTCCATTGCCTTATCAAATGTCATGTACTTTATTTATGCAAACGTTTTCGAAAATCAGGACAGTTCAGGATACCTGTTTTCGTAATGCAGGTCAGTGGCGGAAAATGCTCAAGCCCTTTACGATCAGGACATAAATCGTAAATTTGTAGTCACGATATGCTAATTGAGCTTAGTATTATGACAACTGCGTAAAACTTTGCAACTGCCTGCCTTTATTTATTTGTATTAAAGAATATTAGTACCTAAAAGACGATATGGACCAAACAAACAAATACCTCCGGATACATCCTGGTGACAATGTTCTGGTGGCTTTACAAGACTTACCGAAGGGCACTTTAATTGAACTCAACAACGATAAATTCCCCCTCACTGATCCGGTGGCCGGCAAACACAAGTTTTCGATGCACCCGTTGAACCCCGGCGATAATATTTATATGTATGGAGTACTGGTGGGCAAGGCAGATGCGGCCATTCCGCAAGGCGGTGCCATTACTACCAAAAATATTCATCATGCAGCTGAAGAGTTTAGCCTCGGCAATCGGCGGTTGCAATGGGAACAGCCGGATGTTTCCAAATGGAAAGACAAAACCTTTATGGGCTTTCACCGGGCCGATGGTTCCGTAGGCACGGGCAATTACTGGATAGTGATCCCGCTGGTGTTTTGCGAGAACCGCAACGTGGAAGTGTTGAAAGAAGCATTGATCGATCAGCTGGGTTACAGCAAAACGAAGGCATTTCAAACCGATGTGGAAGCGCTGGTAAAAATGTACCAAAATGGCCGGCCCGAAGCGGAGATATTGGAAGCACCGCTGGAAGAAGTATTTACGGAGCAGGCAACACAGCGTGTATTTCCCAATGTGGATGGCATCAAGTTCCTCAACCATGATATGGGGTGTGGTGGCACGCGCCTCGATTCCGATGCCCTCTGTGGCCTGTTGGCGGGATATATCACGCATCCCAACGTAGCAGGTGCCACGGTGTTGAGCCTCGGCTGTCAGCATGCGCAGGCTTCTATCCTCAAAGCGGAGATCATGAAACGTGATCCGCATTTCAACAAGCCGCTGGTAGTGCTGGAGCAACAGAAAGAAGGCACAGAGCAACAGCTGCTGAAGAAGGCCATCAAGCAAACTTTCGCAGGCCTCATGCAGGCAAACAATAGTACCCGTCAACCCGCCCCTTTATCCAGGCTGTGCATTGGCCTGGAATGTGGTGGATCAGATGGGTTTTCCGGTATCTCCGCCAACCCGGCACTGGGTTACGTGTCCGATATATTGGTGGCCCTGGGCGGGTCTGTGATCTTGTCGGAATTTCCCGAGTTGTGTGGAGTAGAGCAGGAGTTGAGCGATCGCTGCGTGGACGAAGCCACTGCCTTGCGCTTTATGGACCTGATGCGCGTATACAATGCGAAAGCAGAAGCAGATGGCTCCGGCTTTTATGCCAATCCTTCTCCCGGTAATATACGCGACGGGTTGATCACCGATGCCATCAAATCGGCAGGCGCTGCCAAAAAAGGCGGCACTTCTCCGGTAACGGCTGTACTGGATTATCCCGGGCGCGTTACCAAACCCGGCCTCAACCTGCTGTGCACCCCCGGCAATGATGTGGAAAGCACCACCGCCGAAGTAGGGGCCGGCGCCAATATCGTGTTGTTTACTACCGGTCTCGGTACGCCCACGGGCAATCCCATAGCCCCGGTTGTAAAGCTGTCGACCAATACGAAAACGTTTACGAAGATGCCCGACATCATCGATATCAATTGTGGCACCATCATCGAAGGCACAGAGACGATCGAGCAGGCGGCTGAACGTATTATGGAATATGTGATTGATGTGGCCAGCGGCCGTATACAGCCCAAAGCTGTACAACTGGGCCAGGATGATTTTATTCCCTGGCGGCGTGGCGTGAGCTTGTAGTCCGGAAGTCCGAAAGTCGGGAAGACTGGAAGTTGGAAAATTCAGGCTTTCGGACTTTCCGACCTCGGACTTTCCGACTTGATCTTCTATCTTCGCTCTCCAATATTCATTCATAAACATTTCATCCTTTCAATGAGCAATCAACAGCAAATAACTCTGATGGAGCAATCATTCCGCTGGTTTGGCCCTAAAGACCCCGTTAGCTTATGGGATATCCGCCAGGCTGGCGCCACCGGCATCGTTACCGCACTGCACCATATCCCCAATGGCGAAGTGTGGTCAGTAGAAGAGATCATGCAACGTAAGAACGAAATAGAAGCAGTTGGGTTGCGCTGGAATGTGGTGGAAAGTATTCCTGTACATGAGCACATCAAAATTCAGAAAGGAGAATACAAACAATACATCGAAAATTATAAAATGAGCATCCGCAACCTTGCTAAGTGCGGTATTCATATTGTAACCTACAACTTCATGCCGGTGCTCGACTGGACAAGGACCGACCTGGCCTATACGGTAGAAGACGGTTCCAAAGCACTGCGCTTCGAGCGTGCTGCCCTCGTAGCATTCGATGCGCTGCTGCTGCAACGCAAAGGTGCTAAGCAGGAATACAGTGCAAAGGAATTGCAGGGAGCTGAGCAACGTTTGCAGAGCATGAGCGATGATGAGAAGACCTTGTTGCAACGCAATATCATTGCAGGCTTGCCCGGTTCGGAAGAGAGCTTCACGTTGCAACAATTCCAGGCTGCATTGGATACATACGATGGCATAGATGCAAAGAAACTCCGGGAACACCTCATCTATTTCCTGAAGCAGATAACACCGGTGGCAGATGAAGTAGGAACGGTGCTGGCCATTCATCCAGACGATCCTCCCTATGCAATATTTGGATTACCCCGTGTGGTAAGCACCGAAGCCGATGTAAAGGCGCTGTTTGAAGCAGTGCCTTCCAAAGCGAATGGACTTTGCTTCTGTACAGGTTCATTTGGTGTGCGTGCCGACAATGACCTGCCAGGCATGGTGAATCGTCTCGGTGATCGAATCAACTTCATTCACCTGCGCAGCACGCAACGTGATGAATCGGGCAACTTCTACGAGGCCAACCACCTCGAAGGAGATGTAGACATGTACAGCGTGGTAAAAGAGATCGTACAGGTCATGCGCAAGCGTAACCGCTCCATTCCCATGCGTCCGGATCATGGACACCAGATGCTCGACGACCTGAAGAAGAAAACCAATCCAGGTTATTCCGCTATCGGAAGGTTGAGAGGGCTGGCCGAGCTGCGCGGCCTCGAGTTGGGCATATCACGCAGTATGTAAGAGATTAATGTCAGGCTGAATCGCTGTCACCCTGAGCCTGTCGAAGGGCTGTCGAAGCCTCTTAAACAAATTAACATACACAAAGGTCATCCCGCCAGGATGGCCTTTTTTGTTAACAACTGCCTATGCCATTTTCGGTGAAAGACCACTAACGCAGTTTGTCTTACTTTTGCAGACAATTCAATAGATGAGTATGAACCCAACGACAGGCACTGCGACCCCCAGGGCGCTGGTGAACACGACGGTATTCCCTATTCTTTTTACGATCAGCTTTGCGCATCTGCTCAACGATATGCTGCAATCGGTGATCCCTTCTATCTATCCCCTCATCAAGAGCAACCTGCAGCTCACCTTCTCACAGATCGGGTTGATCACATTCACATTTCAGATCACGGCCTCTTTGCTGCAACCCTTTGTGGGGCAATACACAGATAAATACCCCAAGCCCTATTCATTGGCCATTGGCATGGGCTTTTCACTGGCGGGGCTGGTAACTCTGTCGATGGCGGCTGGCTTTTATACAATCCTGCTGGCGGTAGCGTTGTTGGGCGTCGGGTCTTCCATCTTTCATCCGGAAGCATCACGCGTGGCGCATCTCGCTTCTGGTGGCAAACGTGGATTGGCACAATCGATCTTTCAGCTGGGCGGCAACGCAGGCAGTGCGCTTGGGCCATTGTTGGCTGCTGCCATCATCATACCACATGGCCAGTCAAACGCCATCTGGTTTAGTGTCGCTGCCATCCTCGGCATCATTGTATTGTCGAAAGTAGGAGTGTGGTACAAAGATCATTTGATATTGCGTACCGCTAAAAAAGGTAGTGGAGAAGTAGTCGATAATGGATTGTCAAAGACGACGGTGGTGATATCCATCATTATTTTGCTGGTGCTCATCTTCTCCAAGTATTTCTACATGGCCAGCATGAGCAGCTACTTTACATTCTACCTCATTGATAAATTCCACCTGTCGGTACAGCAATCGCAGCTCTACCTGTTTATCTTCCTCGGTTCAGTTGCAGCCGGCACTTTATTAGGGGGCCCGCTGGGCGATCGCTTTGGCCGCAAGTACATTATCTGGATATCGATATTAGGCGTAGCTCCTTTCACTTTGTTGTTGCCGCATGTCAACCTCTTCTGGACAGGCATCTTATCAGCCATCATTGGTATTATCCTCGCTTCCGCCTTCTCTGCTATTCTCGTCTATGCACAGGAGCTGGTGCCGGGTAAAGTGGGCATGATTGCCGGCCTCTTCTTTGGCTTTGCATTCGGGATGGGCGGTTTAGGTTCAGCCCTGCTGGGCAAACTGGCCGACCTCACCAGTATTGGTTACGTATTTAAAGTATGCGCCTACCTGCCGTTGATCGGCATCATTACAGGCTTCCTGCCGGGATTGAAGAAGAAGTAATTACAGCTTAGCATACAGTGTTCATTAGTTAGTTAGTTGGTTGGTTGATGTATTTAAGCCCCTTTAGGGGCTACAGCTTTGTAGAAAAATGTATTTAAAGGTTTTGTGCGCCGTAGAGCCTGTCCCGCTCTGCGGGATGCACCGCTCTTAAACGAAAAGCCTGCGTGTAAAAGAGTTTACTCGCAGGCTTTTTTATATAGTCAGAATGGGTAAATGTCGACTAATCGGAAACTAATAATGCCATCTTACGAATGCTTCCATAGCTGCATATTTGGTGAGGCCCAGCTGTGCATACAGATTTGCTGTATTAGCATTACGGTCTTCAGCACGTTGCCAGAATTCACGCGCATCGCTACCCTGAAAAGGAACCATGTCCTTTTGCGATTGGTGAATAAAAATGCCATAACGCTTTTTCATCACCTGGTCGGGACTCATGGGGATCGCCATTTCAATTTCACTGATATCCCATTCCTGCCAGGCGCCTTTATACAGCCACATCCAGCAATCATTCACCCAGTCGTCACCATCCTTCTTGATGCGGCGCAATGCTTCGAATACTATATCGAGACAAACTTTATGCGTGCCATGCGGGTCGGCCAGGTCGCCTGCGCAGAATACCTGGTGCGGTTTTATCTTACGCAGCAGGTCGATGGTCAGTTCTACATCAGCTTCGCCCATCGGATTCTTTTCGATGGTGCCCGTTTCATAGAAAGGCAGGTTCTGGAAGTGATAGTTGTTATCGCTGAGGCCCACATAGCGGCAGGTGGCTTTCGCCTCACAGCGGCGTATCAATCCTTTGATAGCGCGTATATCGGCTGTATCGATCTGGTTTGATTTCTTCCCTTTGAGATAAGTCCTTGCCTGCTCCAGTATCTCCTTACTCTTGGTGCTGTCGATGCTGAACATATCTTCAAAACCCACCGCAAAATCCATGAAGCGCGTCACGAACTCATCCGTAACGGCAATGTTGCCGGATGTTTGATACGCTACATGCACATCATGCCCCTGGTCGTGCAGGCGCTGGAAAGTACCGCCCATGGAAATGATATCATCATCAGGGTGAGGAGAGAAGATGATCACGCGTTTGGGATAAGGCTCGCTCCGTTCGGGATGATTGGGCAGGTTCACATTGGGCTTGCCACCAGGCCAGCCGGTAATGCTGTCCCGCATCATATAATAAACCTTCAGGTTGATCTCGTATGCATCGCCTTCCTCCACCAGCAGGTCACTGAGACCACTGTCACGGTAATCACCATTGGTGAGGCTGAGGATGGGTTTGTTTACTTTCAATGCCATGTTCACCACCGCCTTGCGTATCATGGCAGGCGTCCATTCCGTATCACCGGTCAGCCACGGACTTTTGAAGCGCGTAAGCTCGGCGGCAGCCAGCTCATCCAGCACAAACGTGCAGTCATTATGCTGTTGCAGTAAAGAAGCAGGGATCTGCTCATCAACATGCCCTTCTACAGACTTCTGTACCACAGGCGCTTTGCCGGGTCCCCAGGCCATCAATACGATACGCTTGGCCTTCAGGATGGTGCTGATGCCCATGGTGATGGCGAGGCGGGGAACCTGTGATATATTGGCAAACTCATACGCATTCGCAATGCGCGTGGAGTTGTCGAGTGTCACGAGTCTGGTGCGCGAGTAAATGCTGGAGCCGGGTTCGTTGAAACCAATATGACCATTGTTACCAATGCCCAGTACCTGCAGGTCGACGCCGCCGGCTTCTTCGATCATTTGTTCATAACGCAGACAATGCGCTTTGATATTTTCCTTCGCCATTTCACCATCGGGGATGTGAATATTGGCAGGCTCGATATCGATATGATCAAACAGGTGCACGTGCATAAAGCGATTATAGCTTTGCAGCGCATCCTTTTCGATGGGATAATATTCATCGAGGTTGAAGGTGATCACGTTCTTGAAGCTCAGTCCTTCTTCTTTGTGCAGCCTTACTAATTCTGCATACAATGACTTGGGAGTGGAGCCGGTAGCGAGGCCTAAAACACATTTTTCCCATTTGGCCTGTTTGCTGCGGATCAGATCGGCAATTTCGCGGGCTACTGATTTGGAACCTTGTTTAAGATCGGTGTAGATGTTGACGGGGATCTTCTCAAACGAATCAACCATGCTCATAAAAACTTTTTTAGTGCAGTGAAGTATTTGAGCGCACGAAGGTAAGCGCAATTTCTATAATACACAATGAAAAAATAATCAATAATATAGATGCAGCCTTTTGCAACCGGTTGCGCAACTGTACGTTATGAATGCAACAAACCCCTTATAAACAGGCATATCCATGTCGCCCTGAGCCTGTCGAAGGGTTGTCGAAGTATCTCAAATGTCAGGCTAAGCCTGTTATTGTCAGGCTGAGCCTGTCGAAGCCTCGTCGAAGAGTCTCTAATGTCACGTTGAGCCTGTCGAACTGCCTTTTTCATGCAACGTTGCCAGCCTGGAGGCTGTCAGGCAACAAACACCCCCTTCACATGAAACGATACGCAGCCATCTTTCTCCTGGCATTGGCAGCCTGCAAAAAAGACCATCAGGAGCCCGGTCCCGATCCGGTAGTCAATCCCGCGCTCCTTGATAATGCACCCGCCGAAGTCGTCTTTATTTCCAGGCGCATCGACAACAGTGCCGGTTGGCAGTTGTATATCATGAACATGGACGGCACCAATCAGCGCCTGTTGTCCGACCGGATCCTGCAATGCGCACCGGTTACGGCCTCCGGCGATGGACAGAAGATCACCTTCAATACATACGAAAACAACAGGCAGCAATTGTATGTGCTCGATAAAGCCACGGGCACGCGTAAGTTGTTAGCTACCAATGATGAGTTCATCAGCAATGCTGCCTGGTCGCCCGATAACAGTAAGCTGTTGTTTACAAAAGCAATCAATGTAAGCACGGGCGCCTTTGGCATCTTTACGGTCGACAGCGATGGAAGCAATGAAAAAGAAATAAACACCGGTATATCGGCCGGGCAGGCCCAGTGGTTTCCCGATGGGCAGTCCATTGGCTTTATTGGCGTGGAGAATGGAGTGGCCGGTGTATATGCTATGCGGTTGGATGGATCAGATAGAAAGCGCCTCACGCCGGCCGGTCAACGGTTTGGGGCTTTCCGTATCTCGCCAACCGGCGAACAGATCGTATTGATCGGCAACGATCAGGGAGGGTCGCAGCAACTGTTTTTGATGAATGCGAAAGGGGGCGTCACAAGGCAGGTCACCACATCTGTTTCGCCAAGGCAGTGGCCCGGCAATCCGAGAGATGGCAACAACAGCCCAGTGTGGTCGCCCGATGGGTCGAAGATCGCCTATGTATCATGGGCCAATGAAACGCCCGATATCTTTATCATGGATGCCAATGGCAAGAACGACAAGCGGCTCACAAGTGGCGCCATCCGCGATGAGAGCCCCCAATGGAGCCGCGATGGCAAATACATTTACTTCAACTCCAACAGGGACATGTCCCTGAGTCACGAAATATACAGGATGACACCCGACGGGAAAAATCAAACGCCATTGAACCAATGGATGGCGGATGATGTATACCCGCTGATCATCAAAAAATAACCGTCTTACTTATAACGGTGATTCAGCTTAAGTTTAAAGGGATACTTGTCTAAATGTCAGTCGTATGTCCTGATATCCCCCTTAATGAATTGATCAAAATTATTTTTGTTTCGACTTTTTACTTTCAACCCACCGACGTGATAATTGACCAGGCTCTTTGACTTTGTTTTAATTAACACGACTCCATTCTTGCCTCTTCGCCCATAAGTGGATGTTGCTTCGGGATCGGAAATTATTTGTATTGAAAAAATGTGACTGCTGTTTAGAAATTCATCTACAAATTCTAAAACCTTGTCAGGGCTAATAATATCTAATAAATAAAAATACTCAGAATTGACAATAAAAAGCGACGAATATTGGTCTGCGTTCTGTGTTCCAATTGCCGTGTGAATTAAATCCTTTTTGTCATATTTGCTTGTGTCATTAAGTATAACATATCGCAAACTATCTACCCTTGCTTCGATTAGACTATCAACAGGCTCAATTCCAGAAGCGTTACTTAAAATCTTTCTTGATTCACAAGAAAAGACTATACAACAAATATAGCAACCTAATGCAAGGGGAGTTAAATACTGTAGTCTATCCCTGCTTAAATAATTAATTCCCATACCATATGATTGTTTTATTATGTGTATCATCGTACTTTCTTGGAGTCATTGGACTTGCCGTGAATGTGCCATCCGGATTCTTAGTCTTATTCAGAGCGCGCGAAGAATTATCAAAGTCAATAACATTGTTTAAGGTTTTTCCCGCATAAATGATATGTCCTATTCCATGCCAGGTGGAAGTTTCTGGATTCGTAATCACATTATCGTTTCGAACAAAATTATCGGTTCCAATTACTCCATTAGAGCGGTTTTTGTAAAATTCATCCGTTGTTTCAAAAACTGTTATAGGAGACTTTCCAACAGGATCAACCAATACGTAGTTTTGAGTTAATGTCGGGTTCTGTTTTGTAGAAGCCGTTGCCTCTCCTCCAGACTTATGAGGGGCAATCACAAAACTATTTCCCTTTGAATCGGTTCCCTCATATTTACTTTCATAGATTATATTGGTTATAGTTTTCTCATTCATCAAGCCTCTCATGTTTTTAAGAAACTTTTGTTCATCTTTTGAAAGCTTCTTTGTATCCCCATTATAAACTAAATTACCTGCTTGAGAATAACCAAAATACTTCGCATTCTCCCCGAATCTACTTTCGAGTGCTTTCATAAATATTTCTCGATATTTCTCAAGAACATTAAGACTGTCACCGTTAATGTCAATAAATTTCATGGGGTTATTTATAACATAACCGTAAGGGCTACTGGATAAATATTTCTCCGAAAACCTATCCTGTTTATGCCATCTCCCAATCTGTGCATCATACATTCTCGCTCCATAATCAATCCAATCCAGTCCAGCGCCATCGCTGAACTCCTGCCGCTGTTCCTCCTTACCATTGTATTTATACCGATTTTGTAGCTTACCCGCTGCGCGCGAGCTAATACCTGTCATTGTGAGTCCAAAAGGATAATAGTGTGTTTCTTCAAGAATAGCTGATGGCGTAGCGCTGATAATAAAATATTCAGTGATTATTTTCCTAAGCCATATTCATCAATTATTTCCATGTGAATCCAGTCCATTTCAATTACGTTAAATAACTCCTTTGTTCCATTGTTTTCATATGGAAATTGAAACAGCCAACACATCCTTTCGTGCTTTTCATTGTAGCCGAAAGAGATTATATATTTGTTAATGTTAAACCCTTTGGATGAGGCTATTTTTATTGCATTTTTTCCTAATTCAGAAATTGGCTGGAATTTACTCTTGTCTGAATAACCTTCTCTTGGCCAATTACAGGAAATAACTTGTCCATATTGATCTGCTTTTATTGTTATACCATAACTCTTTATCCCTATCAGTGAATCTTTTAAAATAAATTCTAGATCATATTTTGGGAGCAAGTACTTTCTTGTATATGTAGAAGGGTTCTTCTTAAAGTAATTTGCAAGATCAATAATTTGACCATGTGAAAAATGTATTGATGAAGACAGGTTGCCAAAACTCGATTTAATATACTTATTGATATTTTCAATTATAAAATTAGGAATAGCCGAAAGTGAATCTATTGTTTTTGAAAATCCTTCATAATAAGTAAGCTTATATTCAAAATTATCTATGAGCTTCGTTTCTTGACAGAAAGTTTTAGAACTGAGGAATGACAGACCGAAAATTAAACCCGATTTTAGGATAATGTTGTGCATTCTAGTATAATTTAAAAAGAAGAATAAGTGAGTATTGAGA
>JAGIBF010000073.1 GCA_017744515.1 Niastella sp. | reverse complement strand
GAAACTAAATCTCTGAATAGTGAAGCCTCATCGTCACATGATGTCTTTTGCATCACCGGTAACGCTCATCAGCTCCATCAGAAAAGAACATCATATGCCGATGAGTACCATTTTAATCCTACTGACACAGTTTATGGAACACTACCTAGTAGGCTCCTTTTCATTCAATACAATTCGTGCAATTCGCCCTAATTCGTGTCCTCCCCTCAACTCACCCCACCACCGCCAGCCCCTGAAAACTCCTCGACTCATGCTGCTTATGAAGCATACCCATGATCCCCAGCAAAAGAGTATAAGGTGTTTTAGCCGAAGGAGCAGGCAGCTCAAATGCAACAGGAGCCAGGGCAGCGTCCAGCGGGATCAATGCACTCTGCGCCACCTCTTTCGTGAGCGTGTCCTTGTTGAAGTTGGGATACAACACAATCACATTAAGATGATAACCCGTTAGCTGCTTCACATCCCCACAGGAAGGATGCTTTTCAAGCACAACAGTCACCCACAGCTTTTTCCCTCGCCGTACGGTGTCCACTTTATACCTGCCATGGATCAGCGCGTCCAGTGTGCGCACTGAATGACATTCCAGACCGCAAACATTTCACATCAGGCTTCAGCCCTTCCTTTGACTGCTTGAAAAACTTAGACACCAAGTGCTCCACAACTCGCCGTGGCGGTGCCCATCCTTTGCCTTGTAGTACCTCACTAAGCGGAGATAATTTTTATCAATACGCCCTGTTCTTCTTCGGACAGGGCGCCTGCAACTTGATCAGTTTTGAAATACAGGACCTGCTTCCATATCGCTACAAGGCATAGCTCCCGGATTCCGCTAAATAGGTAGAAGGTGGCAGATTGATCCTAAAGACCTCAATATTTACCGAGATCGCCGACGTATATTGGTCCCCAAAAGCAGTAATAACTTATGAGGCTGACTAAAGCAAAATTATTGAGTAAAGTACGTGAAGGATTAAGGAAACTGGAATATAAAGAAGTCAATGATCCTGTTACTGCGGCTGAAGGTCTATTTGTCAAAAACCTTTCCTCTGGCTTTTTTATTACACTTGGGTTTACAATATCAAGATTCTATGATTCGAGGTTTACGGCAGATTTTTACTTGTCTAAAACAACTATATGGGCTGCAACGTGGGGTGACATACCCCTTGAGTCATATAAAAGAGTTGGCGCTTTTTTAACCAGCGAGGAGCGAGCCCTGTTTCTTGATACAGAATATGGCACAATTGAAGGAGGCGATGCCTGGTGGAGCGGCGATAATATAGATAGTTTTAATAATTTTCTAGAAGCTGTAAAAATCACAGAAGGACGATTTTTAGCACAGGGGGATTTATTTATAAAGGTTGAAGAGAGTACAGAAGTGCAAGAACTGGTAGATCATGTTTCAGGTCTATTTGCCGTTATTGATAATGGAGTCGACAATAGCCGTAAATACCAGTTTGTACCTGACAAGAAATTAGGAGATATACCAGAAGAGTGGTTTAAGGCTGCGGAAATAACGTTAAGCAATAAAAATGCAATTTTAAATAAAAATACAATTAAAAGATTGGCTGCAGATGCCTGGCGTCAGAAAGTCTTAAAATAGGTTATCATAGCGCAAGCATGCCGTATAACAAAGTACAACCGGGTGCTTGCGCTGACACGCTTGGTTTTTCAGAAGCTTAGAATTGCGTTCTTTCAATAATAAAAAGTAGCATACTAAGTATATCCATTATATACGTAGTATGCTACTTTTCATTTAATACAATTCGTGCAATTATAATTATCAATCTTAATTCTTCACCGGCGTCACGGTATACCCTTTCAGCTTCAGCAGGTTGATTACGCCCTGCTCACCGCCAAGGTGCCCCGCTCCCACTGCAAACAGTGCCGTACGCGGCCCCATGATGCCAGGCATACTGCCTACCCAGCGGCGGTTACGACTGTACAACAACAAGTCCATATATTGCTCCATACCGGGGTCACTCTTCTGCACCAGCGAATCCAGGCGCTTCAGGTCTTGCTTACGGTAACCATCCACCATATCCAGCGTTGCCTTCTTGTAGCTATCGATGCTGTCGATATAAGCCACCAGGTCTTTGGCCTGTTTGTCATAAGGAATACTGTCAAACAATCCCGCCTGAAACTCTGCGGTTTCAAGCCCCTTGATCTCCTTCTCGTATTGCTTGCTTTCCTTCATGATCTGCTGCTCCATGCCATTCTTCTTATCGGCATCGCCACAGGCCATGGCCTGCTCACCAATAACGCTGGAAATAAAGTAAGGCTTGAAGCGGTTCATAAAAGCAAGCGGCATAGGCGCTTTAATACTCTTGAGGTATTTATCTACCCGGTCATATTCTTCCTTGGTCAGCAGGTCCGACAATTTCTTACCATCATTCATGCGCAGGTATTTCACCGCCCCCATGATCTCGTTCATATCGTCCATGTCCAGCTCAAAATAGATCACCTGAACATCCTTGATAGCCTTTTTAAGGTTAGGGCTCAACGTGGCATCCTGATCGCACAAAATGTGCATGGTGCCAAACAGGTACGAAGGTTTCTGCAAGCCGTTGCCGGATATTTCGAACAACAACGTATTCTGTCCCACCGGCTTAACGGGGCCTTTAGGCTTTGTGGCCGCAGGTTTGGCATTCATGGTTTTAACCGGGGCAGGCTTTTTCGTTTGGGAATACCCGAACCCGGCCATTGCCACCCAACAGATCGCCATAAAAGATGATTTCACGAACATGGTCAAGTGCTATTTTTTAATATTTGTTTAGGACTTTTTTTCTTTATTATTGCTCCAAATAACCCCCAACATGCAACCCCTCCAAAACCGCAGGTACCTGATACCTGGATCATTCCACCTGTTCATTCCCAACCATCCACCTCCACTGGCAAAACTAACTACCGCCATTCATATATGCCAATAAATAAAAATTATTAATCCTGCTGAGGTACTGGATACCAGGCCGGTAATTCTGGCGTTATTACGCAAGACTATACAGGCAGAACCTCCCAGGTTCAATAAAACAAACTCCTAATATGAGAAAGACAATTGCCCTGATCGCAATTTTAGGGCTCACTTTGCCTGTTTTTGCCCAAAGAGATAAGGATGTACCCGCTTTTGGTACTGTTGAGAAAGCCGACTTACAGTTAAAAGAATGTGAATTTGACAAAGATGCCGAAGCACTTGTGCTGTTCGACGTGGCAGAAGCCTACCTCGACAACATGGGCTCCATAGAGCTCGTACGCCATGTACGCATCAAAATATTGAAAGACAAAGGACTGAATGCTGCCGATATCCATATTCGCTACCACAGCTACCGGAATGATGAAAATATAAAAGGGCTTACCGCCCAGACCTATAACCTGGATGCAGGGGGCAATATCATCACCACAAAAGTAGAAAAGAAGCTGATCTACGAAAAGCCGTTGGACAAAAGATACACTGAGCAGGTATTCACCTTTCCGGAGGTAAAAGCAGGCAGCATCATTGAATACAAATACACCCATACCAACATCGGCCTCGGCAACTGGTATTTCCAACAGGACATCCCCGTAAAGTACAGCCGCTACCGCGTAGACTTCCCGGAAGAAATAGAGTTCGTTTGTACACCACTCGTCGTACTGCCGGTACAGCAAAAGTCGGAAAACAAGAGCCGTCGCAACATCAAAACGTTGACCATGTCCAACATCCCTGCCCTGCGCGATGAACCCTTCATCTCATGCGACGACGATTACCTGCAGCGGATCGAGACAAGGCCCATAGCCATCAACCCCATCGGCATGCCGCGCCAAAGCCTGATACGCAACTGGCCGCAGATCATCAAAGGGCTTATGGAAGATGAGGATTTCGGCATCCAGTTGAAACGCGATATTCCCCGCACAGTAGACCTCGATGAAGCCTTGAAAAAGCTCAACGACCCTTACCAGAAGATGACCACCATTCACAACTATGTGCGCAAGAACATGGAATGGAACAATTATGGCGGCATCTGGGCCCTCAACGGCGTCAAGAGCGCCTGGAAAGATAAAAAAGGCACCTCCGGCGAGATCAACCTGATCCTGGTGAACCTGCTGAAAGACGCCGGCCTCAAAGCTTCTCCCCTGCTGGTAAGCACCCGTCGCAACGGACGCGTCAACACATCCTTTGCCGATTGGCGCAACTTTAATAAAGTGCTGGCCCACGTAACCATCGGTGAAAAATCCTACATTATGGATGCCACTGAAAAATACACCCCTTCCAATCTCATTCCTTACGAAGTAATGTATTCAGAAGGACTGGTGATCGAGAAAATAGACACCTATGAATGGGGCTGGCGTGTGATATGGAGCGACAAACCACACTTCCGTGAAACGATCGTGGTACAAGCTAACATTGACGAGGAGGGCCTCATGAAAGGCAATGCCAGCGTTACCTGCTTCGACTACTCCCGTATAGAGCGCATGCCTACCCTGAAACTGGGGAAAGATAAGTTCATAGAAAAATTCTTCACGGCAAGCAATCCAGGCGTAAAGGTAGACACGCTGAGCATCGAGAACGAGGACATCGACACCCTGCCACTTACGCAAACCATCAAGTTCAACCAGCCAGTCAACGCTTCAGGCGACTATAAGTATTTTTCTGTGAACCTGTTCACGGGCCTGGAGAAAAACCCGTTCGTGGCCGACAACCGGTTTTCCGATGTATTCTTTGGCGCCAACCAAAACTACCAGATCGTAGCCAATATCACCATCCCGGAATCGTACGAATTTGAGGCCCTGCCCAAAAGCGTACGCATGATCATGCCGGATACCAGTATTTCCATCACCCGTCGTATCAATTCCGAAAAAAATATCCTCGCAGTACGCATTTCACTGGAGTTCAAAAAACCCTTGTATTCTCCTGAAGAATACCCGGATTTTAAGGAATTTTACAAACAATTATACGCATTGCTGAATGAGCAATACGCGATCCGCAAAAAAAGCTAAATCCTGATATACATGAGCGTTGAGCATGGAATGGTTTGCCACCTGAAAAGAAATACCTTGTTGATCATCCTGCCATTGCTGTGGCATGTAGCGGCAATGGCGCAGCCGGAGTTTGAGAATTGGGGGCAACTGACTGCAGAAGAGAAGGCATTAAAAGTTTGCGCATTCGACAGTGAGGCTGTCGCCATCGTGCTGGTCGATGAGGCCGTGGCAGACTACAATGATGAACGCCACCTCATCATCAACAGGCGTATCCGCATCAAAATCCTGAAAGAGCAGGGAGTGGAATATGCCAATACCGTCATCCCCTTCTATGCACGAAATGATTTCCAGCGCATCGAAGACATAGAAGCCATGGCGTTCAATTTCGACGCCACCGGACAACAGGTCATTCAGCAGGTAGACAGGAAGTCCATCTTTACCGAGCCGAGAAACGAGTTCTGGCATTTTAAAAAATTCACTTTCCCAGGGGTTCAACCAGGCAGCATCATCGAATACAGGTACCGTAGCACCGAAAAGAACTACTTCAACCTCGACGACTGGGAATTTCAGCAGGAACTACCGGTGGTGCTCAGTAAATTCAACCTTGGCATCCCACCCAACTATGAGTTTGCCTACATGGTACACAAAAGCCAGCAGTTTCCCATCGACATAAAGCCTGACAACCGCGACGGGAAGATATTTTTCCAAATGAAGAACATTCCCGGCTTGCGCGATGAGCCCTACATGGATGCCCGGAAAGATTATCTCCAAAGGGTAACCTTCCAGCTATCGGGGTACAACAATGGTGGATTTGGTAAACAGAAATACATGACGTCCTGGGATGAGGTAGCCAAAGAGCTGAACTCGTCCCCTTCCTTTGGGTCGCAGATAGGAAAGAACATCAGTGGAACGGAAGACTTCATCGCACAGATGAAAGCACTCCCCTCCCCGATGGAAAAAATGAAACGTATCTACAATTACACCCGCAATTACATGAATTGGAACCGTTTTTACGGCATCCACTCACCCGATGGCGTAAAAGCAGCCTGGAATAAAAAGATCGGCAGTATTTCAGACATCAACCTCATACTGCTAAACCTCCTGAAGGAAAGCGGGCTGGAAGCATACCCCATGCTGGTAAGCGAAAGACAACATGGCAAAGTATCCACCCAATACCCATTTGTAGACCAGTTCAATGCCACCTATACGGTAGTAGTGATCGATGACAAAAAATATTTCCTCGATGCCACCGATCCGTATGGACAACCGGAAATGGTGCCCCTCAGCATCCTCAATACCAACGCATTCATTGTGCACCGTAAAAAAGGTGGCATAATAAATATCTCAGATGAATCGCAACAATACAGAGAGAGCATTACCGTATCCCTGAAAATCGATGCCAATAAAACAATAACGGGAGAAGCATGGCTCAACAGCCTGCAGTATGCACGCATCAACCGCCTAATCTCCTGGAGACGTGGGCGGGAAAGATACATCGATGCCATTCGCAGTAAATCCGGTCAATCCCTCACGATCGACAGCATCGGGATCAAAAATGAAAAAGACGACTCACTCGCCCTTGGTCAACACCTGCAGTTCAAAGGCCAGGCTACCACCACAGGCGATTACATTTTCGTACCTGTCAACCTTTTCTCCGGCTTTGAAAACAACCCCTTCCTGTCAGTCAACCGCTTTAGCGATATCAACTTTGGCTACCGGAAAAATGTATCCTTCAGCACGTATATCGATATACCCGAAGGATATGAACCCGATGAACTGCCCAGATCACTTCAGTTGGTCAACGAAGATAAAACAGTGATATTCGTGAGAGAAATGTTCAACGACGCCAACTCAAAAAAAATACTCGCCCGGTTCAGGATCGAATTTAAAAAGAGTCTCTATGAAGCCGAAGAATATGGGGCATTGAAAGAGTTCTATAAAAAGATGTTCGAGCTGTTGAATGAACAAGTAGTATTCAAGAAAAAGCAATGATTATGAAAAGGATAATAGCAGTAACCTTGTCTGCAATGCTGGCCGCACTGGCAGCAAGCGCCCAGTTGCCTTCCTATGATGTTGCCACAATACCCGATTCGGTAAAAAAGAATGCCAATGTCATCAAGAGATATGAAAACACATTCTTTGAAGTAACAGCAATAGACCGGGCCACAGAGAGATCCCATGAAGTATATACCTTAATGACCGACAAGTATAAGGGCGCTCTCAACTTCATCAAAGCCACCGACAAATTCAGCATACTGGAAGATGTAGACATCAAAGTATATGATGCCAGGGGCAAACAGATCAATAAATACCGTAAAAAAGACCTGTATATGCAGGCATCCGGCGAAGGGCTGATCGAAGATGGCAATCTATATATGCTCAGCATACCGGCAGCCTCCTACCCTGTTACCGTTGAATATATTTACGAGATGCGTTACAAAGGCACGCTGTTCTACCCAAGGTATGTGCCCGGCCATGGTGTGCTGCAATCTACTTTCACAGCTAAGGTGCCCAAAGACCTGGACCTTCGTTACTTTGAAAAAAATATTACCCTCCCCCCAAAAGTGACAGAAGATGATAAATTCAAAACCTATCAGTGGACAGGCAGCAATCTACCCTATGTAGAACAGGAGGCAGGCGCTGCATTAAGCATCACCCCCAGCATTCTCCTTGCGCCAACCCGGTTTAAAATGGATGAATACAATGGCGATATGACTACCTGGAAAGGGCTCGGCGCATGGTCGTATGAAATGCATAAAGGACTGGATGTGTTACCACCAAACAGGGTAGCCTTTTTTAAAGACCTGGTAAAAGATGCCAAAGACGATCGTGAAAAAGTAAAGATCATATACGACTATCTCCAAAAAAATTGCCGCTATGTAAGCATACAACTGGGAATTGGCGGATGGCGCTCCTTACCGGCCGGTTTTACCGATCAAAAGAAATATGGCGACTGTAAGGGCCTCACAAATTACATGCAGGCTGCATTAAAAGCAGTGGGCGTTAAAAGCCATGCTGCGCTGATCTTTGCCGCCTATAATATGGAGCCGATCGACCCACGGTTCCCCATGAGCTATTTTAACCATGTGATCCTCTGCGTGCCACAGCCTAAAGACAGCATTTGGCTGGAATGCACCAGCAAAACGGCCGACTTTGGTGTTTTGGGTAGCTCTACAGAAAACAGAAATGCTTTATTGGTCACAGAAGAAGGAGGCGTACTCGTATCAACACCCGCCAGCAAATGCAGCAATAATAAATTTACGATGAGCTCCACTATCACCATCCAGCCAGACGGCTCAGGCAAAACTACCTCTACCTTTTCTACCACGGGTATGTTCAGGCAGATGATGATGAGTTTACTGGATGCTAAAAAAGATGACCAAAAAGAGATCATCGTAAATAATATGGGATTTAAACAACCCGACCATTTTGCCTTCAACAAGAAAGACGAAACCAGTTCCATGACAGAACTGGACATGACGCTGGAAAAAGTGCCCGAATTCATCGCAGGCAATAAGATGTTCTTCAGCCCGAGGTTATACAGGTTCAACGAATACAAATTGCCCAAAACAGAAAAGCGGAAACACGACTACTACTTTCATAGCCCCTTCCAAAATTCCGACACTACAGTGTTACAGTTGCCGGAAGGATTTGTCGTAGATGCATTGCCCAGGCCCAAACAAGCCCAGTGCAAATATGCCAGCTATACCACCAAATATTGGTTCGATGAAAGTAAAAAAGCTATATTCTCCACAACTGCCCTTACCCTTGATCAGATGAGGATCCCGGCTGCCGACTATGCAGAAGTGCAGAAGTTTTTCGACGAAGTAGTGCAGGACGATGCGCAACGGATTGTGATCAGGAAGCAATAAATTCAGAGTTCAGAGTTCGGAGTCGAGAGTTCAGAGCCAAAGCAACTGCGCACGACGCTGAACTCTCGACTCAAGACTCTCTACTCCACAACAGCTTCCTCCCCATAGATCTGTCCCTTGAACTTCAGCGACGGAGAAGGCAGGAATTCACCCAAGCCCAGCATAGGCCATTTCTGGTCTACGGAAGTAATGGTATCGTCAGCCGCCACAATAATATTGGGCCAGTCACGCTGGAAATCATCGAAAGCTTTTGTTTTGATCGTGCCATCAAATCCCATGCAAGCCCATTTCTTACCAGGCTGCTGCGAAGCACGCTCGAATGGCAGGCTGTCGCGGCGTGGATCGAGGTTATTACAGAAACGCCATAAAGCAACAGGAAGATCATTCGCATCCACCGTATGCTCTACATACAAGATCATCTTCACCCCTTCCATAGCAGGCAACTGACAAAACTGCTGGTGCAGCTCACGTACATGCCCCTTCCGGTTCTTTTCAACAGACACGACGATACAAGGAATGTTCAACGCCAACAAACTGGTGTTAAGATTACGTATCTCTGAAAATTGCGAGGTAATTATTTTATGATCCACCTTGCAACCTGAAACTTGCAACACGTAACTATCATCCACTTCCTCCTCCTGCTTTGCCGTTCCATCGATACACATCTTGCCGCCAAAGCCCAGTTTGCTGCAGCTATGATCCAGCACATCCATCGGACCTTGAGAGAAATAAATATCGGTCGCTGGGTTCAGGTGTTTAAATACGTATTGCGCCAGCGTTTTATAATCAGTGATCGGCACCTTGCCATCAGCGAGTACAAGAATTTTATTAAACATCATCTGTCCGGCCCCCCACATGGCATTCATCACCTTTTGTCCCTGGCCGGGATATTCTTTATTGATCTTAGTGATCACCAGGTTGTGGAAAACCCCTTCTACCGGCATATCCATATCCATGATCTCAGGCACCATCGTCATCTTTATAGGCGCCAGGAAGATGCGCTCTGTAGCTTTGCCCAGCCAGGCATCTTCCTGCGGTGGAATGCCAACAATGGTAGCAGGATATACAGGGTTCTTGCGATGCGTGATGGCAGTGATGTGGAATTTAGGATACCAGTCGGGCAGCGAATAATAGCCCGTATGATCGCCAAAAGGCCCTTCCCAGATCAATTCATCGCTGGGGTCCACATAACCTTCAATTATAAAATCTGCATCAGCAGGCACTTCGATAGAAGGCTGCGTAATACATTTTACCAGTTCTACTTTCTTCTTCCGCAGGAAACCGGCCAGCATGTACTCATCCACATTCTCCGGCAATGGGGCCGTAGCAGAATAAGCATAAACAGGGTCGCCGCCGAGCGCTACTGCTACCGGCATTTTGATGCCCAGCTTTTTGTATTCGCTGAAATGTTTGGCGCTCACCTTGTGCCGGTGCCAGTGCATGCCGGTAAGTTGCGGTCCAAACACCTGCATGCGGTACATGCCCACGTTGCGGACATTTGTATTTGGGTCTTTAGTATGAATGATAGGCAAAGTCACGAAAGGGCCGCCATCTTTGGGCCAGCAGGTGATCACCGGCAGCTTTTCGATGCTGGCAGCATCCCCCTGCAGGATCACTTCCTGGCAGGCGCCGCGACCACCTTTTACTTTGGGCATCCAGGAAGCAAACTCACCCAGTTTGGGCAGCAGCTTCAATTTATCTAAAATGCTCTCCTTGGGAGACGATAATAGTTTAAACAGCGCCTCGATATCCCGTGCCACATCGTCGAGGTGTTGCACACCCAGCGCCAGGCACATGCGGCGCTCGCTGCCATAAGCGTTCATCAACACAGGAAAATCGTAACCGGTGTTTTCAAACAACAAAGCCTTGCCACCACCAGGCGTTTTACTGATCCGGTCGGTGATCTCGGCTATTTCCAGTTTGGGGTCTACATACGTTTTTATGCGTACCAGTTCGCCTGCCTGTTCCAAAGTCTCGATAAAATGCTGCTGATTCTTATATGCCATGCGCTTCAATTTGCGGGGGCAAAGGTAAGGAGGAAGATGCTCACCTCGATGCAGTATTGTTGCAGAAAGATCCCAATCACCAGCCATGGCCTCCGTCCTCAAAATTTCGTACATTACAAGTAAGGCCCGCTGAGATGTGAAAACCCGGCAGGTGTTTGACCATCAAATAGGGATATCTCGATACAAAATCGCAATCCATTGATTATGAACAAAATTCCTTATACAATGTCCTTGCGGCCTGCTCATTCCTGCCGTAACCCTGGCAGTTGACCAGGTACCCTTATCGAGACCTTATCCAGACCTTGTCGAGACCTTATCGAGACTTTATCGGGACCCAACTCCCCAGTATCTCCATACCTGCTCCCACTCAGCCACCTACCAGATAGCCTCCCCTTCCTGTTACCCACTTCCCCTTCTGCCGTCCCTTTAAGCTTTTCAACTTATTAACGTATCAACCCTCCTCACTCCTTCAACAGCCTTAGCACCTGGTTATTACTCAACCGCAGGAAGTAAACCCCTCCCGGCAATATAGACATATCGATAGCAAAAGGTAAACGGGTGAGTTTGAACGTCTTCATGATCCTCCCTTGCACATCAGCAAGCGAGGCCGTCGTATTCAGCAGCAACCTGTCATTACTTTGTAGTAAAGTCGTGGTTCGCACCGGGTTGGGCCACAAAACAGCCTTTGACTCTCCGGCAATAGCCAGGCGGATGACCTTGCTGTAGCTGACAGTGTTCTGCTCAACGATCCTTAGCCGGTAATCGATCTTACCGGTAAGCGTGGCAGCGTCCGTAAAACGATAAGTATATGACAGCTGATCATTGGCAGGCACCGACCCAATAGATGTAAAGTCTCCCCCATTAACACTTCGCTCCACTACATACGAGAGAATACCTTGTTGATCGGCCACTTTCCATTGTAATTGATTACCGGACGGAGTATGACGTCCATCGAAAGATACCAGCTTTACAGGCAGCACAGCGGCATTACTTACATGCAACCGGATATAAAATGGGTGCATGAAACTACTGCCAAAAGCTTCAATATTTTGCCAGGGCAACGCATTAAACTGAACCCATACCTTGCCAGGCGTAAAGATGCCGCGTGTTTGGATGAGCGCCAGCATCGAATCGAATTCCACGGCCGCTACCACGTATTCACCAGGTGTCAATGTGAGCGGGCCGCCATGGATAGGAATTGTATCCGTTAATGCATTATCATCCGGATACAACAATGTATCAGTGGAACCAATAAGCACATCAGGTTTTCCGCCTGCGGTGCTCCACACTGTCAAAGCATACTTCCTACCAGTATAACCACGGGTATAAGCTGCAGAAACAGAACGAAGCTTGGTAGTAGACTGGATAGAAAAAGACTGTCCAAGGTAACCGTTACCCGCGCCAATACCCAAATTGCCTGACACATCATTATCATCCCGCGCGAATAATGAATCATGAATATTGATAGTATTGAACAAAGTATCGTTAGCAGTAGAAGACTCAGCCTGATCCAATACCGGGAAATACTTGATCCGGTATTGCCCGGTGGCGGTTGGCGTCCAACCGGCAACAGAAAAGCTAGCGGTAGCCCCAGGATTCATGATAGCCACAGGTACGCTGGTTTGTGTATACACCAATATTTGTGCGCTATTATACACTTCCGCCCGCATACTTACATTGGTTATAGGCAATACCCCTTCATTACGGATAACACCAGACAGCGGAAGATTGGCAGCTTGTTGTAATGGATAAGTTGTATACTCAAATGTATTGGCATAGATCACGCGGGGATCATACTGCACCACCCGCTCTATTTTCACGTCATCGACAGCAAGCAGGAACTTATCAACCGAATTATTCCTGAAACCGATGTATACCATTTGCCCGGTATAGGCATGCAGGCTTACAGTATGAGTTGTCCAGGCATTGTTCTCTGCAGTCGTGCTGAACAATACAGTGGAGTGGGTTAATTGATTGCCGGCATCACCTGTATTGCCGGTAGGCACCACTGTCATGATCCGTACTTCATAACCATCAGCGTAAGCTGGATCATAAGCCTTCGCTTGCCAGCTTAGCTCACAGTGATCAGGCAGCGGACCGATCAACGGCGTCCACATGAAATCATTCGCCGTTCCCGTCGGTGAATAGTAAGAAGTCGAGAAAGCGCAACTATCCGTAACATTGAAACCGAAGTCTTCACGCCTTATCCAACCATTGTTGACATAACCAACCTGTCCATTAGGAGGATTATTATCTACATTGAAAACCCGCCAACCCGGAGCAAAAGCGTACGTACCAGCTCCGCCAAAGGTGGGGCCATTAATACCATCAAAATCTTCAAAGAAGATCGTCTGGGCCTGAGCACCGCTCGTTACTGCAAACCCTATTGCCAGTATAATTAACCTTTTCATAAGTTAACCGGCAAATTATACCGCAACAACAACTAAATGCCGGCAATGGTGTAAACGACGGGAAATAGCGGGTAAAATGCAGGACTTCGTATGTGGCTACAAAAAATGCGGCACTCATAAGAGCGCCGCATACCATATTAGCAGATAGTACAAAACGATTAATATACATTCTTAGGACAACCCACACCACCACGGCCGCCACCAAAACCACCTCCGCTGCCGCCAATACCAATGCTAAGCGTGAGACCCTGGAAATAATACCAGTCTTTATATTTAGTGCCACCGCGGGGAGTACCTTCTGCAGGATAAGGCAGACCATCTTTAAGTTGATTTCCACGATACGCCATCTCCACAGCCTTGCCACCTTTGGCTTCAAACAACCGGAACTCATCTACATAAGTGTTGCTCACATCATCGAGATGATCCGTAAACAATTTACGCAACCCGATCTCATAACCAAGTATCACATTGGGGCTAACCCTGAATTTGATACCACCACCAAAAGGAATGGCAAACTGCGTGAGTTTATATTCTTTCCTATCCGGGTAAGCAGCCAGCCCCTGCCCTTCTGTGCTCAAAGGTTTCAGGAACACTTTGTTACCCAGCGTATCAAACGCATAAGGGTTGAAATGATACAAAGCTATCCCACCAAATAGATAGGGAGATATCTTCTTATCTTCCATGTTGAACAGCGTGTATTCCAATAACAGGTTGCCTTCCAATATCCGGCTTTCAAAACTCAGGTTACGGGCACGCAAAACTGCTTCAGTATTCTGATTGTCGCTCGCTTTTACCGTACCATAATTAATGCCGGTACGAATAGCAAAATTGGGCGTAAGGTCATATTTCAAACCGGCGCCAATAGCAAGATTAGATTGATTAAAAGTAAAAGTACGGCCCTGTAGATCACCCTGGTAATTGGAAACACCTCCAAAGAGCGTAAGATGTAAACGACTTGATTCCTGGGCAAAACTTAATACAGGCACTAATAGGCATAACAGTGCGGACTTTCGCATACGTAAGTTTGATTTTTGGGTTTCAGCAGCAATTCGCCTTGGGCATGGTTCTTCAATAGAATCTGGTTCTACGGATGCGATCAACAGGAAGGGTAATAACGAGGTATTGGATGGTTCACAGAACGCAACATTCGCGCCAATTTTTAATCCCGGATTAATCATTCACTATACCCGGAAAGATGTGGATAAATTACGCCCTGTATTCCATCATATTATAGATGACAATAGCAGATACGGGCGATACAATAAGAAGGTTGGGTATCAGGCATTGGCAGATTTTATATTCAGCAGGAACTGAAAAAGATTGGTATCAGTAGACAACTGTAATTTCTTGCGCAGGCGGTAGCGGCTGATCTCTACACCACGCACCGATATATTCATCAATTGCGCAATTTCTTTAGTCGACAAATTCATGCGCAGGTAAGCACACAGCTTGATCTCATTCGCAGTCAATTGCGGATAATGCTCTTTCAAGGCCACCAGGAAATCACTATGCACACGATCAAAGTGAAAAGCGAATTGCTCCCACCCCTGATCAATCTTATCTTCTTCATTCAGGATGCGCAACAACTTCTTCAACTCCTCCCCATCATCACCATTACCATTGGCAGGCATTTTCTTAAGGCGTTTCAATTCATCTTTGATCCTCGTTAGCAACTCACCCTTCTGCACCAGGTGCATGGCAGAAGAAGCCAGCTCCTGGTTCTTATGATCGATCTCCGACTCCAGCTTTTCATTACGCAGCTGCATGATCTCCTTCTCCGATTTTTCCATTTCAAGTTGGTGCAAATACTGCAACCGTTTTTGTTCTTCTTCATGCCGCTGTTGCTGACGCCTGAATTTCTTTTGCTGCCGTTTGTACAACGCATAACCCAGCGCACACAAAGCCAGGAAATACACACTATAAGCCCACCAGCTTCTATACCAGGGCGCCAATACCAGGAAAGAGAAACTACTCACCGGCGATTCATTGCCCAGGTTATTACGCGCCTTCACTTCAAAAGAATAATGGCCCGGCGGCAGGTTGGTATAATCCTTCTCCGTTTTCTTCGACCAGTCCGACCACCCGTTATCAAAACCCTTCAGCTGATAACTGTAAGTAATATTCGACTGCTGTCCGTATAACGAAGACGAATACTCAAAATGCAAGGAGTTCCATTTCCAGGCAATAGCAGGAATAGCCTCCTGCTTCTGACCACTCATATCATCCACCTCACCAAAATAACCACCAAAGATGAGCCGGTCTGAAGGCCCGGTAGTCGTAACAGCATTGATCCGCGCCTGGATCAGGTATTTGTTTCGGCGATATTGCTCATAGTTGATATGATAAAAACCATTCTCGGCCCCTATAAAAATATTACGCGCATTGGTAGTATAAATATGCTCGAAGCCACTCACCATCTTACCATTCAGCTCAGGCAGGTACACGATCTGCGGACTGGCAGCAGAAAAATCAACCACACCCAATTGCTTCTCATGAATGAACCAGATATTCCCATCCGTATCCTCTTTCAAATAACGCAAGCTGGTATTGGCAAAAATGGATTGGAACCACGGCGAACGTTCAAACTTATCAGCACGGGCATTATACACATAAACACCCTTCTCCGTGGCCACCACCACCTGGTTCCTCACCGTATATACGTGATTGTTCATGAAAGAAGGCAGTCCATCCTTATCAGTGTACAACTTAATACGTGCAGGCTGCATGCCCATCTCGATCCTGTAAACACCACGATACGGATGCGAAGCCCACGCAATATTATTATTATCAAAAGTGATAAAACGAGCAGGCTCATCCAACCCTTCTATTTTACGGCCTGTGTGAAAAACATTGTTATTGTACTCGAGTATCTCAAGGCCATGATAAGTGCCTGCCAACACCTGCGCAGAAGGCAACACCTTATTCACCGGCAGGTATGTCCAATAGCCCCAGCCAGGTTTGGCATTCACAGGAGAGGCATTTCCGGGACCAACCAGGAACGAGCCGTCATGATGCCCCAGCAACACATGCCCATTGATCTCCGACAGGCCCCACACCTGCCCCTTGGTATTAGGCACTTGCGTAAACTGCCCTTTTACGAAACTAAGATCGTCCGTGGCAGTGAGAGGCACCGTATACAAACCATTGGTAGTGCCGAGGTAGAGATAATTGTCGTGGATAAGCGCCGCATAGCCCGACCCCTCATTCAGATTTTCGGGATAAATATGCTTGATGGCATTGTCGTAGGCTACAAAGTCGATCCCGTTATCCAGTCCCAGCCACAAATTGTTGTTCCGGTCGCGGAAGATGCTGGTGATATTATTATTCTGCAACCCCTCCTTGCGCGTAAAACTTTGCACGAGCTCCCCCTTCATATTGAAAACATGACAACCACCCAGGCTGGTAGACAGCGCAAACCAGTCGCGCCCCAGCGCAAGCCCGCCATAAATGGTCTCTTTGGAGATAGCAGCCAGCCCGGGCGAACGGAAAGGCGTAAGCCGGTTGCCGGCCAGCAGAAACAGGCCATCCTTTAGCGTCGTCAGCAGAGAGCTGTCTTTCCCAACCGGGATCAAAGCACTGGTATACAGGCCCGGTACCATATCCTCGTGCCGCATCAGGGGCTGCCAGGTGCCCTGGCCAAAACGCAGCAGGCCATAACTCATGTCCTGCGCCACCAGCTGATTGCTATGAATACCCATAAAGGCCCATTCCGATGCGGCCGGGTAAACGATCATGGTTTGATTGCTGTACTGCAGGATCTTATGGATCGAACGGAAGAAGATATCATTACCCCAGGGAATGATGTCCCAGATGTCGGCAAAAGAGCGCTCTTTTTCAGGAATAAGATGCTTTAGCGAAGTAAAAGCCAGCACACCGGTCGAATCAGGGGAGAAATAACCGATCTCATCCTGCCCGCCCGCATAAATGCGCTTGTCTTTCCCGATGGCAATCGAGCGGACGATGGTCTTATTGGGCAGGGGGTTAATGCGCCAGTGCGTGCCATCGAAACTGAGCATACCCTCATTATTAGCAAAATACATAATACCATGAACATCCTGCTGAATGTCCCAGTTTTGCGTCCCACCCCCATAAATATGCTTGGAATAATTGATGATCTCGGGCAAACCAATAGTGTTCTGCCCAAAGCAGGATATCTCCAGGAGGAGAAGTAGCAGTAGCAATCGTTTAGACCTCTTCATAAGCAGGTTGGATATCGTTAGTCGTACTGGGGTGGGTCGCCCTCCACGGGGTGGCTCACCCCAGCACCAGACACATCAAAAACCAAATTTCGTCCTCCTGTTCAAGGTAGCACATCCGGCAACACCGGAGGCATATGTGAAAGTAAGATTTTTTCGATGATGTAGTATTGTTGTACCCCAAAAGCCTGTTTTTGTTGACTTGCAACAGAGTGATGTAGTGGTGATGTAGTGGGAAAATATGCTCGTGCAGTACCGGAGTCTAACTTTAGAACCGGCAAAAAACAGATCAGACCAGACCGGTTTCACCCTGCTCAATGCCTTGCTTGAACCTGTCCGAACACTGCCCGCTGTACGATTGCCAATCACGAAACTAAATTGTTTGCTTATGAAAATGAAAGCTGTACTGCTAAGTCTTGCAGTACTACTCCAAACACTGCTTATTAACCAGGCCTATGGACAATCCATCCCCGTTACCGGCACGGTAACCAGCAAGGCCGCCGGTACGCCGGTCCCCAATGCTACCATTGTTGTAAAAGGCACTTCCACTGCCACCACCTCCAATGCCGAAGGCAAATTCTCCATCACCGTACCCCGCGCAGGTACAGTATTGGTCATTTCCCACATCGGCACAGCGACACAGGAATTTACCGTTCGCGACGCCTCCGCTATCACCATCAGCCTCGAAGAAAGATCTGGCAGCATGGATGAGGTGGTCGTAGTAGGTTATGGCACCCAGCGCAAAGGCGCCGTTACCACGGCCATTTCCAAGGTAAAAGCCAGCGACCTCGAAAACATGCCGGTACAACGTGTTGAACAATCGCTGCAAGGGCGTGTATCCGGTCTTACCATCACCACCAACTCTGGTCAGCCCGGTGAAGGCGCCACCGTACGTATCCGCGGCACTACCACCATCGGCAACAGCGACCCATTATATATAGTAGATGGCGTACAGATCGGTGGCGGTATCGAATACCTCAACCAAAGCGACATCGAATCCATCGAAGTCCTGAAAGACGCCGCTTCAGCCGCCATTTATGGAGCCCGCGCTGCCAACGGCGTAATCATCGTGACCACCAAAAGAGGTAAGACAGGTAAAATAGCTGTCAACTACAATGGCTATCTCGGTACCCAAAAAGCATGGCGCAAACTGAGCCTGCTGGATGCTACCCAGTACGCTACCTTATTAAATGAAGCCTACGTAGCCAATGGACAGGCGCCCCGTTTTACCGATCCTGCTTCCTTTGGTAAGGGAACCGATTGGCAAAGCAAGGTTTTTGACGATGGCGCCCCCATCCAGAACCACGACCTGAGCCTCTCAGGAGGTTCAGATAAGTCCACCTACTACGCTTCATTTGGCTACTTCGACCAGAAAGGCATCGTTGCCCCGGACAATTCCAACTTTAAAAGATTTACCGTCCGGTTCAACTCCACCCATAAGATCACCAATGCCATATCATTTGGCAGCAACGTTGGCTACACCCGCATCTCCTCTGTAGGCGTAGGAACCAATGGCGAGTGGGGCACCCCCCTCAACCGCGCCATCAATATGGACCCCATCACCCCATTCATCGTTACCGATCCCGCATTGATCAACTCAAGTCCGTACAACAACCAGCCGGTAGTGCGTGACCCCGGCGGTAACCCCTACGGCATTTCCACCATCGTTAGCTCAGAGATCCTGAACCCGGTAGCAGCTTTAAAAGTAGCGCAGGGCAGCAGCTGGTCCGACAAAGTGGTAGCCAATGTATTCGGAGAAGTAGAACCCATCAAGGGATTGAGGCTGCGCAGCACCATCGGTACAGACCTTGCCTTCTGGGGCAATGAAAGCTTCTCCCCCTTACATTACCTGAACACGATCAACCAGGTTACCCTCAACGGTTATACCCGCGAGTCGAACCGTGGCGTGTTCTGGCTTTGGGAAAACCAGCTCTCCTATAACCGCACCATCGGCAGCCACAACTTTACAGTGATGGCAGGTACCACAGCCCAAAAGAACAACGGCAAATCACAGGGAGGTACCAAACGCGGCATTCCGGTCAATGATATCAAAGACGCTTCACTCGCATTCCCCGTACCACAAACCAACCAGTTCTTCTGGGGCGGCGAGTACCAGGAATCACTCTCATCCCTATACGGTCGTGTGATCTATAGCTACGACGACAAATACCTGTTCACGGGTATTATTCGCCGTGACGGATCATCCAAGTTTGGTCCCAACAACAAATATGGTTACTTCCCCTCCGTATCAGTAGGCTGGGTAGCCTCCCGCGAAAGCTTCTTCCCGGTATCAGATGCCGTGAGCTTCCTGAAAGTACGCGCCTCTTATGGAGTTACCGGTAACGACCGCATTGGCGATTTCCGTTACCTCTCTACAGTAGGCGGCGGCAGAAACTACACGATCGGCCTCACACCAGTACTGGTAAATGGAGTTAGCCCCAATGCGATCTCCAACCCAGACCTGAAATGGGAAGAGACCTCACAGATCAACATCGGCGTAGATGCGGTACTGTTCCGCAACTTCAACGTCACATTGGATGTATACAACAAGAAAACATCCGGTATGCTGCTGGGTATCGCAGTTCCCGGCTATGCAGGCAACGCTGGTCCCATTGGCAACATTGCCGATATGGAAAACCGTGGCATAGAGCTGGAACTGGGCTATAGCAACAGGATTGGCGATGTCAACTTCAAAGTAAGCGGCAACGTTTCTTACCTGAAAAATGAAGTAACCTATCTCGGAGCCGATAAGAAGTTCCTCGAAGGACAAAAATTTGGGCCACAGGGCGTGGAAATGACCCGCACTGCAGTAGGCCATGCCATCGGTTCATTCTTTGGCTTCAGGACCAATGGACTGTTCCAGACACCGGAAGAAGTATTGAACTACCGCAATAAAGATGGCGGCTTATTACAAGCCAATGCACAACCCGGCGATATCCGCTTCGTGGACAACAACGGCGATGGCAAGATCGACAACGACGACCGCACCATCATTGGAGATCCCACACCAGACGTAAGCTTTGGCTTCACAGCGCAAGCCAACTGGAAAGGATTTGACATCCTGGTGTTTGGTCAGGGCGTTGCCGGCAATGATGTCTTCCAGGCACTCCGCCGCTTCGACCTGCCCACTGCCAACTGGACTACAGAAGCACTGAGCCGCTGGACAGGTGCAGGAACCTCCAACAAGTTCCCACGCCTGGTATTCAATGATCCTAACCAGAACTTCAGCCGCAGCTCAGACTTCTACCTGCAGGATGGCGCTTACTTCCGCATCAAAGTATTGCAGATCGGTTATACCATTCCTGATTACCTGACAAAGAAAGCAGGGTTGACCAAAGTACGTGTATACCTGACAGGTAACAACCTGTTCACCTTTACCAAATACAATGGCTTCGATCCCGAGATCGGTGGTGGCAGCTACGGCATAGACCGTGGCATCTATCCACAGCCACGCTCATTGATGGCAGGTATCAACATAGGTTTCTAATCCACAAAAATTTGAACAATGACAAGAAAAAGATTCAATATAAAATGGTGGCCCGTACTGATTGGCGGGTTCATAGCAACAGCCGCGTGCAGCAAAAGCTTCCTTGAGCTGCAACCCAAAGGCACTGAGTTGGAAGACAACTTCTACAAGAACCAGGACCAGGCATTTCAGGGACTGGTATCCGTATACGACGTTATGCAATGGGGCACCTCAGGAGGATATACCATGAAAATGCCCTTGCTGTCTGCCGCATCAGACGATGCGTATGCAGGTGGCAGTGATGCCTCCGACCAGCCAAGTTGGGTGGCGTACGACAACTTTACGCTCGATCCTTTCAGGGGGCCGCAATTGGGACTCTGGCAAAAGAACTTTACCGGCGTATACAGAGCCAACCTGTTGCTGGAGAAAATTGAAAAAGTAGATGGCCTGTCCGCCAACTTCAAATCACGCGTAATTGCAGAAGCCAAAACCCTGCGCGCCTATTTCTATTTCGACCTCGTCCGCTTCTTTGGCAGGGTACCCCTCTTTACAGGACCTATCCCTACCAGTGAGCTGTACAGCCAGAAGCAGGCAGAGCCGGCAGCAATCTATGCACAGATTGAAAAAGACCTGAAAGAAGCACGCCCCGACCTGCCGGTTACTTTACCGGTGGCAGAATACGGACGCCTCACCCGCGGAGCCGCTACCGCCATGCTGGGCAAAGCGATCATTTACCAGAACAACAATACCCGCATGGCAGAAGCAGCCGGCCTGCTTAATGAGGTGAACACCTCACCCGCTTATCGTCTGCTGCCCAACTTTGGCGACATCTTCCGTGCAGATAACAAATTCAATGCAGAGTCGATCCTCGAGATCCCTCACTCCAACCTCGCCGCCTGGGGCGACTGGGGCTGGATCAACGGAGGCGAAGGTAACGTAGCCGTTCAATACGTAGGCGCGGCCGACTACAATGGCCCGCTCTATTCAGGTGGCTGGGGTTTCTGTCCTATTACTGAAGACCTCGTAGCAGTGATGAAAAACGATCCCCGTTTCCCCCATACCATCATCGATGGCGCTGCGATGAAAGCACAAGGCGCTAAATACACAGCACGTTACCAAAACACCGACTACTTTGTCCGGAAATATGCACCGGTAACAGCATTCCGCTCCAATGTAGGTACCGCAGAGATCAACTGGCCAATGAATGAAATAGAGATCAGGCTGGCCGACACTTACCTGCTGGAAGCAGAAGCGCTGGTACGTGGTGGCGGCAACGCTGCAAGAGCACAATACCTGATGGACACGGTGCGCCATCGCGTAGGGCTGACTTCCATATCTGCTACACTGGACAACATTTATAAAGAGCGTAGGTTGGAACTGGCCACTGAAGGACACCGCTTCTTCGACCTCGTACGTTCCGGCAAAGCAGTAGAAGTATTAGGACCACGTGGCTTCAAAGCCAACAAGAACGAAGTGTTGCCCATACCACAACAGGAGATCGATGTAACCAATAAAGTATTGGAGCAAAACAAAGGATACAATTAACGTTGTCAGGCTGAGCTTGTCGAAGCCCTTCGACAGAGTTTATCCCGCCATATCGGGACTCAGCAAGACAGCTTATACTCATACAAAAACTTACAACGATGTTACGCAACAACAAATCATATATCCACTACAAAGCTTTGCTCGAAGCTCGCAGCTCGAAGCTCACAGCTTTACTACTATTACTGGTACCGGCCTTCATGCCCGGTTGCAGCCCCAAGACCAGCTTCGGCGATATCGGCGCAAAACCCAAGGCAGCCTTCACCGTAACACCCGTAGCAGGAAAAGTAAACACCTACCTGCTCACGTCTACTACCAACGAAGCCTTCTATTTTCGCTGGAACATTGGCGACGGTGGCGGTGCACGACAAGGCAAAAAAGTCGACACGGCCTACTATCCCGACATGGGCAACTATACCATCAAGCTGCTGGTAATGTCTGATGGCGGTTTAGACTCCGCCACTGCACAGGTAAACGTTGCAGCAGACGATCCTAACGGCTGCGCAGGCAGAAAAGCGCTCCTCACAGGATGCACCTCCAAAACATGGGTATTGGATCAGCCGGCAGGCGGCGCATTGGTAGTAGGTCCACCCAGTGGTGGCCCCTGGTGGACAAGCGGCGAAGGAGATGTAACCGGTCGCCCCTGCGCATTCAATGATGAATACACGTTCAAAAAAGATGGCACCTTCATACTGGACCTGAAAGGAGATATACGCGTAGATGACGAAGGCGGTAACCCATGGCCTACAGATATTGGATTTCCGGTTGGTTGCATCAACGTAAGCCAATTGCCCAATAAGTACAAGCCCTGGGGCGGTGGCACCTTCAACTTCAAAGTGATAGCCAACAACAAGCTGAAAGTAATAGGCAATGGTGCTTACATGGCTTTGTACAAGGCCGGAGAAAACGGAACATCCGGAAATCCGGAGCCAGAGATCACCTACGATATCCTTGAAATGACAGCCACTAAAATGGTCATCAATAAAAAATACGATTGGGGTCAATGGACCTTTACTTTCAAAGCTAAATAAATATCTTTCAATGTCACCCTCTGTCACACTGAGTATTGTCACCCTGAGCTTGTCGAAGGGCTGTCGAAGGGTTGTCTAAGCCATCAAGGTGGGTCGACCTTAAAGGGCGGCTCACCCTGATGATGAAGAAAGACACTAAATAACTACCTTATGATTAAAAGAGAAGGTTATATGGTTCAGCTAATTTCAGCGCTCCTCTGCTCCCTGTCGTTTACACTCACTTCGGCAAGTTGTAGCAAGAGCAGTGGAGGTTCCGGAGAGGAAACTCCGGTGGTGCCAGCCATTTCCGTCAATGATGTTACATTCTTTGAAGGCAACAGCGGCAACACGGCATTTGAGTTTGAGATAACCCTGGACAAAAAGACGACCAAAGAAGTTACGGTGAACTATTCCGTCATTGGCACTACGGCAAAAGCCGGAGAAGATTTTGTGCCAGCCACCAACCAAACCATCACCATCCCGGCAGGAACAACACAAAAGAAGATCATCGTATCAGTAGTAGGCGACGATATCAAAGAAGGAGATGATGCGTTTACAGTGCAGCTGCAAAATCCTGTCAATGGCAGTTTATCAAAACAATCAGGCATTGGCACCATCCGCAACGACGACACCAAAGTAGCGTATACCAATACAGGATACGATGCCCCTAACTCCTATCCGGGCCTCACCCTGGCGTGGAGCGATGAATTCAGTGGCCCCACGCTCAACACCACTATCTGGAGTCACCAGAATGGCGATGGCTGTCCGGGCATATGTGGATGGGGCAACAATGAATTGGAATACTACACAGACAGAGCGGATAACCTTTTCTTCCAGGACGGTAAAATGATCATTGAAGCAAGGCCCGAAAGCTTTCAGGGAAAGAACTACACATCGTCCAAGATCCTTACACAAGGAAAGAAACCGATCAAGTTCGGACGTATAGATATCCGCGCTATCCTTCCAAAAGGCAAAGGCATCTGGCCCGCCTTTTGGCTGATGCCGGAGAAAAGCGTGTTTGGCGGCTGGCCAAAAAGCGGCGAGATCGACCTGATGGAAGTAGTAGGCCATGAGCCCAACAAAACCCATGGCACCCTCCACTTCGGGCCCGGACCCGGTAGCACACAGATCAACCGGAACACCACCCTGCCTTCAGGCACCTTCAACGATCAGTTTCATGTATTCTCCCTTGAATGGAAACAGGACCAGATCAAATGGCTGCTGGATGGCAATGTGTTCTCTACCGTCAACAAAGCCGACCTGGGCTCCAACAACTATCCGTTCAATGAGGAGTTTTTCGTGATCATCAACCTTGCAGTAGGTGGCAACTGGCCCGGCAACCCCGACGCCACCACCACCTTCCCGCAATGGCTGATCGTGGATTACATCAGGATATATCAGTAGGTCACAGTTAGTATAGAGCAGCAGCAAGTGGCTGTCGGGCAACGAACAGTTCCCGGCGCCCGCCAGCCACTTGCTTTTTTCTTCGTACTTTTGCACCCATTTATACCGTACTGTGGTCAAGATCGACAACATAGAACTCCCTGATTTCCCGCTCCTTCTCGCGCCCATGGAAGACGTGAGCGACCCTCCCTTCCGCGTGGTGTGCAAGGACAATGGCGCCGATCTTCTCTATACAGAATTCATTTCCTGCGAATCATTGATCAAGGATGCCATCAAGGCCCGCCGCAAACTCAATATACTGGACGAAGAAAGGCCAGTAGGCATCCAGATATTTGGCGGTGATGAAGACCGCATGGCCCTCGCTGCCCAAATTGTCGACGCCACCAATCCCGACCTGCTTGACATCAACTTCGGGTGCCCCATCAAAGGCATCGTAAACAGAGGCGCAGGAGCCGGTGTGTTAAAAGACATTGACCTGATGGTACGACTTACCACAGCCTGCGTAAAAAGCACAAAGCTGCCGGTAACCGTTAAAACAAGGTTGGGCTGGGACGACAACAGCAAGAACATAGAGGAAGTGGCAGAGCGCTTACAGGATACAGGTATCAAAGCACTGGCCATTCATGGCCGCACCCGCTGCCAGCTGTACAAAGGCGAGGCAGACTGGAGCCTCATTGCCAAAGTAAAGAACAATCCACGCATACACATACCCATTTTTGGTAATGGCGATATCGATTCACCGCAAAAAGCAGTAGAATACAAGAACCGTTATGGCGTAGATGGCATCATGGTAGGCCGCGCCGCCATTGGATACCCCTGGATATTCCGCGAGATCAAACACTATATCAAAACTGGTGAGTTGATGCACGGCCCCACCCTCGAAGAGCGTGTGGCGGTAAGCAGGAAACAACTCCGCAAATCAGTAGACTGGAAAGGACCAGTAGCCGGCATTTATTCCATGCGTCGTCACTATCTCTATTACCTGAAAATGCTGCCCGGCTTTGCAGAACTGCGTCAACCCCTGATGGCAGCATCTACGGTAGAAGAAGCTGAAGCAGTACTGGATGACATATTAGTAAGATACGAAGGCATTGAAATGGCACAGGAGCCCATCGTACTCAAGAATTACCACGAAAACTGCGCTTTGTGATCATTTGCACACAGAGCTACTAATAAATTAAAAGCCCACGCTATGAACTACAGCGTGGGTTTTCTTTAACAGGTTACATCTGCCTGCATTATCTTTTAATGGAACAGGTAAGTTTTCATCAACCTTTCCATTGTTTGTTCAAACAACACCTTGGCAGCTTCATATTTACCTTCGCCGATCAGCACGTTACACTGACGTATCTCTTCATTATACAATTCGGTATAAATTGCGCTTGCCCGGCCCGTATCCTGTATCGCCTCCGTTAACGCAGGCGACACATAATAATACATTTCCACCAGCGGCCCATTGCCGGCATTAGCCAGGAAATAATTATCCCTGTAATGCCTGTAAATATTCAACTCTGCATCCTCATCATTTGTCAACACATGCCCAATGTTCACTGAATTGGTTGCAACACAGGAGTCGCCTTCCCCAGGACATACTGGTGGACAGGGAGAACCGTAATCCATGTATATATTATAGCTATTACCATCAGCCTGCACTGGCTGCAACACAGGCTTGTGTTGAATGGCCGGACCAGCAACAGTCTCATCCCATCCAAAATAATAATGCATGCCATGTGCCTGCGTATATTCCTTCAGCAATGCATGCAGGCTATCGATGCCAAAGAAAACACCCCGCACGATCTTGTTGAACTTAACTTCCGGCAGCAGACACGCATAATGGACCGCATGATTATACAACAGCTCCCAGGTTCGTTTAAGATCCACCCTTTCCCCTCGGTGGTTCAGGTAACCCTGGGGTTGTACAATTGTGTTGGGGATGGCGAGATGTGCAGAAGTACTGTTGCAGGGAATAAGCAGTATGACCTTTGAAGTAGGATCATTAGCCGATTCCATGCCATACATAAACCGTATGCCCGAAACCTGGGGCAATTCTTTTACAGCATCGAAAACAGTAGCCGTTTTAATGAAGATGCTGGTAATTTCTTGCGGGAATCTTTCACGAAATCCCTGCTTCAGTTGCAAGGCGTAAGCGCTGTCGATAAGCTCACCGGTTAAAGCAGCAGGTTTCCTCGAAGTGGTAGTGGGATGTTGATGCAGCATAATAAAGGTTTTAGGTATGACCAAATAAGGATTACCTACTTAAATTACCCCTTTATAACAGCACCGCCAATCCGAATGCAGAATAGGTATGCACACGATTTCAACAAACAGTAATCAGAGCACCTACTGCTCAGCGAAAGCATCAACTATTTCAATAATCTTACTTCGAAAACATTGGCAGTCGTAGCCCCCTCTTTCGCAACAAACTTTACAGTAACAGAAGATGGGGCACTATTAAGCAAGCTATCAGGTAAAGAATAATCTACATCCATAAACTTATCCTCACCAGTGCCATCCATCTTTACCGAAGTCAGCAATACATCATTTACATATATGTCAAACTGCTTGTTCCGTTCACGGCCATAATAAGTAACACGCAGTTTCTTTGCTTTCCCTCCGGCATTACGCAAGTCATACGAGAACCAACCTTTGGCATTGCGGAAATTGCGTTCCCTGAAAAGCCCCGCCTCGGCCTTGTCGGCCTTAAAGTTATGGTCCGACTCAGGCTGCTGCTCGCCACCATATACCACATCGGCAGTGATGGCATCCAGCGCCAGCCGCGCCTGTTCCTGTTCCTTCATCACCTTTGTTACCTCCTCCAGCTTATCTGGACTCGCGTAAGGAAAGTAGATCACATATCGCTTATTATGAATAGTATAAAAAGGCCGCAGATAAAGAGTCTTGTACTTCGGCTGATAAAAGAGACCAGAAACAGGAAATACCATGTCCCGCTTATTCGACAGCTGGTATTGCACTTTGCTGGCTAATTTATCTTCTTTTCCTACCACCAGCGGTGCATCATCCTGTGAAACGAGTCGTCCCGCCGCAACATGCCCCATACGGCTGCCATCGGCAAACAGGCCATCCAGCCCCGAAGTATCCGTAGCAGCAGCCAGCACAATAGGTCCATGAACAAAAGAAACCCATGCCGAACTGTCGGGCAACCTTTCTACTTCCGTATGCATAGACGGATAAACAGTGATCACATCTCCCGATTTCCATTGCCGGTTGATAGCAATATAAGAGCTGCCATCATGCTTTACCTCGATTGGCCTGTCGTTAATTTTCACACTCATGTGGCCCGGCGTCACCCAGGAAGGATAACGTACATAAATAGTAAACCGCGCAGGCTTTGCCAGCGACAACCTAATATTTGAAAGTGAGACCGAGGGGAACCTGGTATCCTGCGTCAGCTTCAATCCCTTCTCCTTCCATTCCAATGTAGAATGAATAAAGAGATTTACATACAGATCATTATCATTATGCGCATAGATCAACTCCCCATACTTACCGTGATTCTCCATGCCGGAACCCACACAACACCAAAAACCATCCTGTGGCCGCGAATACACCCTGTAATGGTTCGGACGCATGGGTGTAAAGTATACAAATCCACCATTGGGGTTTTGAGAGGAAAGAATATGATTGAACAACGTACGCTCATAGTAATCCATATAAGTATTGGAAGGCTTGCTCAGGAACAAATGCCTGGTGAGCTTAAGCATATTGTACGAGTTGCAGGTCTCCGGCCCTTCCCGCGATTCCACCATAGAGCTGAAATCATTGGCAGGATGAAAATGCTCCCGCACACTGTTGCCGCCGATAGACACGGTTCTGTGCTTCACCACGGTAGTCCAAAAGAAATCAGCCGCATTGGCCCAGGCAGTATCATGCGCCAATTCTGCAATACGCTTGTACCCGATCACCTTAGGAATTTGCGTATTGGCATGCATACCAGTAAGCCCATCCTTTTGTTGCAACAAAGGATCGAGAATACGACGGTCAGAGAACCGGCGGGCAAGCGTCAAATAACGCTCATCGCCGGTAGCGGCCGCCACATCGGCAAACACTTCATTCATACCTCCATGTTCACTCCGCAGCATTTGCTGTACCTGCTCATCGGACAGATTCGATACGAGCTTCACACACCAGTCACACAACTTTACCAATAACGTCCTGGCCTTTTGATTACCGCCAATCATCCAGGCATCATACAAACCAGCATACAGCTTATGAATATTGTATAAAGGCACCCACTTACCATTGAGCGAAAAACCACCGGCATCTATTTTACCGGCAGCAATGGTTGCCCACATGGCTTTACCACCGGGTATACCTCCGATATATCCTTCTCCATTGGCCTGCTGACATTGCTCCAGCTGATCGATCATATAATCCAGTCGTTGCTTCACCCGCTCCTCCCCTGTCGACGCATACATCAGCGACAAGGCAGTGAGGTAGTGTCCACCAATGTGTCCATCCAGACCGGTATTTTCCCAGTTGCCATAAGAGACTGCCTTGGCAGGCAAACCCGCTTCACGCAGAAAAGGCGCCAGCAAACGATTAGGGTTCAGTTCCATCATGTAACGCAGGTCTGTCTGCTGCGCATCTTTGAACGGCCCATCGAGCAACCGCACATTGGAAAGCGGAAAAGCAGTAAGCCCGGTTGACTGAGCAAGCCCGGAAAGTGAAACAGGTACATTCAAACAAAAAACAATACCGATGACAATACAATACTTATTCATGAACCAATATTAATTTAAAACCGCAGAGTACCTTTCAAAAGACCCTGCGGAGAAAACACAAAGTAATAAAATAAGATACATTCGGCTACCAGCCAGGGATTATGACACGATCAAACCAAAACACTCACAATTCTGAACTCAATTCTTGACTCCCGACTCTTGACTCAATTCAGGATTCCCCATCTTATTATTTAACATACAAACTCCCCGCATTCACCGATCATTTCACGGAGTTCAACTACATTTGCTCAATCGCATCCGCCTTCCTCTTTAGCTTTAACACCACAAAAAGATTTTACTGGCCCTTCCTATGGAATTACCCGCTATTTGATCCGCCCGCATACCACTACCCTTTACAATCGTATGAGAAAATGCTTATTACAGGCAGGCCTGTTATGCATGGTGAGCTTGATGTATTTCACCTTGGCGCAGGCACAATGCCCTGCAACTCCTGCACCTGCGGTAATACCTTCCGGAGCGCCGGAACTTTGCCCGGGCGAGAGCCTTACCCTTTATGCCGACACCGGCAACGTATGGCGCCGGGAAGCCGATATTCCGGCCGTACGTCGCACAGGAGCTGCCTCATTCAGCATTGGAACCAAAAGCTATATTGGTGGAGGCATTAGCACAACAGGAGCAACCTGGTATTCAGACTGGTGGGAATTTGATGAAATCACCGGCGCCTGGAAACAAATAGCCGACATGCCAGGTCCCGCACGGGCCTATGCTGTAGCATTTACGCGCAATAACAAAGGGTATGTGGGATTGGGAAACAATAATTTTCAGCGTTTTGACAGCTTTTATGAGTATGATCCGGCTACCAATACCTGGACCGCTAAAAGTAGCTTTCCCGGTGGCGCCAGAACCGGCGCTGCAGCATTTGCCATCGGTACAAATGGATATGTTGGTCTGGGACAATCAATAACAGGTTTTCATACAGACTGCTGGAAATATGATCCAAGCCTCGACCAGTGGACTTCCATCGCCAGCTTTCCATCCACCGGAAGAAGAAATGCAGCATCATTCAGCCTGAACAACAAAGGATACATAGCAGGAGGCACTGGCGCCACTTCGTTTACTAACGATTGCTGGCAGTACGATCCCGTCACCGGCAACTGGCAGCCACAAGCCCCCATGCCCGGAGATCCACGCGGTTATGCAGCAGTCTTTACTGTCGGCAACCGGGCTTACATAGCTTGTGGTGCAACTTCTACAGGCTATCGCAATGAACTGCTGGAATTCCACAACGGCAACTGGACTTTCAAAACAAGCCATCCCGGCGTTGCACAATGGGATATGACAGGTAGCAGCCTCTCGGGTAAAGGCTTAGTGGTCTTTGGTTCGGCAGGCAATACCCAAACATGGTCCTATCATCCCAACAAAACAGTGCAATGGCCCAATGGCTCTACGCAGCCATCCATCACTATCAATACCACCGGCGCATACAGCGCTACATTATATGATGTAAATGGATGTGCCGTCGCCACCGAACCATTGAATGTAATTACACAACCCATTCCTGCTACGATCGGATTTATCGGCTCCCCCACGATCTGTGAAGGCCAGGTAAAAACATTATTCGCCCGGGGTGATCAATGGACTCGGAAATCAGATTTTCCATTGGTCGGCAGGTACGCTACCGGCTTTTCAATAGGAGGCTTCGGCTACTATTGCGGCGGCAATACCAACGCCACACAAATGTGGAAATACAACCCGGCAAGCGACACCTGGTCCAAACAGGCTACCTTGCCGGTGAACATAGGCGTCTCCCCTGCAATAGTCTGGAGAGGCAAGGCCTTTTTAATAGGTAGTCAGGATAAAATGGTCTGGATGTACGATCCCACACATGATGGCTGGACCCGCAAAGCCACCTTCCCCGGCACAGCCAGGCAGATCGTGCAAGGCTTCCTGCTCAATGACCAATTGATCGTAGCAGGTGGGTTGAACACGGCCAACAACACTGCCCTGGCTGAAGTATGGGCCTATGATCTCGTCAACAATACCTGGACACGCAAGAATGATATGCCCTATGGCATGGCCTACGCACCAGCCTTTGCACTCAATGGTTATGGATACGTGTGTACCGGCAACTCAACCCGTGATGGTAATGTTACGGTTACCGCCCCACAGTCAGCCGTTTGCCTGCGCTATGATCCCACTGCTGATTCCTGGTTGGTCATGCCCGATTTCCCCGGTGGTTTGCGGGGCGGGGCTATTGCCTTCACCGATGGCAACAAAGCCTTTGTAGGAATGGGCAATCGCGGGGCGCTGCTAAACGACTTGTGGCAACTGAATCCTGCAACCCTCACCTGGACCCGCGTCCAGAACATACCCGCAGGCAGGTATGGTGCAGCCACCTTCGTCATTGGCAACAAAGCATACATAGCCACTGGTTCCATAAACAGTGGTTTTGGAGCCGATGTTTGGCAATACGAATTGCCTTACAACTATCGCTGGTCAACCGGCGCTACCACACGCAGTATACAGGTCACGCAAACAGGCGACTACAGTCTAACGATCAGTAACGACAAAGGCTGTTCAATACCAACTCCTCCAGTGCATATCACCGTGCAACCCAGCACCCGCATCCAAACACCACCAGCCAATACGGCTGTTTGCGCAGGTACACCTGCCCGGTTTACAGTAGCGGCAACTGGTGTCAACCTTACCTATCGGTGGTTACTCAATGGCAATCCGCTTACCGAAAGCAGTTCCTGCATTGGCACAAGCACCAACACCTTAACCATTTCCGGCACAGCAACATCTACCGCAGGACGATTTAGCTGCGAAGTGACAGGCGACTGTGGCAACATAATTACCCCCGATGCCATACTCACCGTATATGCGCTACCCACAAAGCCAGCGATCACTTATAGTGGTTCACTAACACTTTGTCCGGGAGGCAATGTAGAACTCACTGGCCCTACTGCAGCCGCTTACAACTGGTCTACGGGCGCCAGCACACAACGGATCACAGCTACCCAGCCAGGCATTTATAGCCTGCAGGTCATCGATGCCAACAACTGCCGCTCCCCCATCAGTGATCCTGTTACAGTACAATTCAGTCCGTTACCAACAGGCGGAATCACAACGACCGGACCAACGCTATCTGGCAACACACATATTGTACAACTCTCCGCCCCATTCATCAAAGGCGGACAATACAGGTGGAGTAATGGCGATACCACACGCACCATACAAGTCAGCCAATCCGGTCAATATAGCGTCATAATAACAACCACTGCAGGATGTCAGACAACGTTCACGATACCGGTACAACTAATCGACCTCACCAAGGTGCCCAATACTTTTTCTCCCAACGGCGATGGCGTAAATGATGTATGGAAAGTAAACGCGCTGGATGATTTCCCCAATGCCAGTGTGCAGATATTCAACCGCAACGGCAGTAAAATATTTGAGGCAAAGGGAACCGGCATTCAATGGAATGGAAGAAACAATAATGGGCAGGAGCTGCCTGCAGGCGTATACTATTATGTACTTGATCTTAAAGATGGCAGCAAAGCCATCAGTGGATGGATAAACTTATTAAGATAAATGTCACGGATCAACCATAGCGTGAGAATAATAATGAGCTGTATACTGATACAATTGACAGCACTTGCGAGTGAAGCACAAAGTCGCCCGCAGACTACCCAATATACGCTCAATTATTTCCTTTCAAACCCCGCCATGACGGGTTTGGAGAACTATGCAGATATCCGTATAGGCCATCGCCGCCAGTGGAGCGGTATACAAGGCGCGCCCGTCACCACCTGGGTCACAGCCAACCTGCCACTGGGTTATACAGCAGAACAAAGCACACCATTAACATTACCTGAAGAAGATGACCGCGAACAATTCTTTCACCTGCTGCCTGTGGAGCGCCACCATGGCATTGGGCTCATTGCCTATCAGGATAATATCGGGCCTTATGTTTCGAATTGTATCAATGTCTCCTATGCATGGCACTTGCCCCTTACAGAGCAGGTAACATTCTCAGCCGGCTTGTCTGCAGGCATGCAGCAACTACGCTATGACGCCTCCAAAAACATTTACCCCGATCAATCACTGGATCCGGTCCTGATGAATGCTTACGATAACAAAGTATCGCCCGATCTGAATGCCGGCATCATGCTTTATTCCAGTCGCTTCTTTGCAGGCGCTTCGATGCAACAGATCATCCCATCCAAATTCATCGACGCTAAAAACAGCCTGTCCACTTATAAGCGTGAAATCCTCTTATCTGGCGGTTACAACTTCCGGCTCGATGAGCAGGAAAACATTCACCTGTTGGTTTCCGCACTCGCCCGCACCGACTTCTCTAACCCCGCAGCCATAAACCTCAACACCAAATGCACCTTTTCCTCCACCTGGTGGGTGGGCGCCTCCTGGCGTCACAACGATGCCGTATCCGGCATGGTGGGCCTGCACATTGCCCGCAACTTCAACATCGCCTACGCCTACGACCACATCCTTTCCCCGCTCGGCCGCTTCAGCAGCGGCTCCCACGAACTCATGATCGCCTACCAGATCTTCAAATTCGACCAGCGTGTAAGCCCAAGAGTAGATTGGTAAAAACATGGAAAAAACCAATTAAATAATTAAAATATTAAATATGTTTGCCGCACTAACCTGATCTAATATCCAGCTTGTAAATTAACTTATAAGTGAATACCTTTGCATTGGAACTTTGGGATGACGAAGCAAATAAATGCACGTTTTATACCGTTCGTTGGGAAGATGCAGCAGACAATGAAACCGATAAGTTTTTCAAGAAACATCATTCAAAACCTGACTTGAAGGAAGCCACTCAAAAACTGTTGACGTTTGTTTTAGACAGTATAGGAGAAGATCACGGCGCCATCGATGCACTATTCAACCGGTTTGAAAACGAAGTAGTAGGGCTACCCAATAAAGGTAAAGTAACCGTTGGCGAGATCGTCTTTCTTTATCCCAATTTCCCGTTGAGACTTTACGCCTTAAGGATCAACAACCGGAGTGACCTGGTTGTCTTATTCAATGGTGGCATCAAATCCTCATTAACTAATAAAGGCAGTAAAGAGTTGCATTTAAAATGGATAGAAGCCTGCCGGTTTGCTAAACGCATTGAAGAAGCTATAAGGAATAAAGAGATCGTTATAGATACTAAACAAAGAAAGATCACACTACAAGATGGAAATGAAGAAATCTTTCTATAAACAGTTTGAAAATGAGGAGTAAAGTTGCAAAAAAAATACAGGAAGAAACACCAGACGAAGTGAGGATTTTCGTGCGTCAATACACGGATATTGTAATAAGGATCAACCAAATACTTCAGGCTAAAGGTTATACACAAAAAGACCTCGCCGATAAAATGAAGAAAAAGCCTTCCGAGATCAATAAATGGTTAAAAGGCTATCACAACCTAACCCTTAAGACCTTAGCTAAATTAGAAGCGGAATTGGGAGAACCGATTATATATGCCTCCAAAGCTCCACTTCGCCATGCTCGTCTATAAACACATTACTCTTATAAGCAAAAGCCCTGCTCTTCTTATAGAACAGGGCTTTTGCTTATATAGCTTGTTGGCTTATTTCACGACTCATTACTTCACATTCTTCCCCGCCTGCTCCATATACGTGCTCTCGAATATCTTATTGGCATTCGCAGCTTCAAAACCTTCACGACGATGAGCAGCTGTGATCTGATCAGCCGGCAGGTCACGGTAAGGAGCCAGTACACGACGCTCTGCAAACTCCACATAAGAGCCCGGTATCCGCTTGCGGTCGCCACCGGCAAACTCCGCTTCTACCATGCCAGCCACCGTACTGCTTTGCAGCAAGTCACCATCAGGACTACGCTTGATCTTACCACCCGCATCATTCAGTACAATATGATTACGCTCCAGGAAAGCATTAAATTCCTCCAGCGTATTGTATCCCTCCTGAAGGTTGTGTACAGAAAGCGTAAAATGATTGAGGTAATAGCGGTTGTAAATAGCCCAGGCAGCATATTCCGATTCTTTGGCCAACGCTTCATAATCAGCCAATGAAGGCAACTCCCAGGAAGAACTATGCAGGTAATGATCCACAGCATTGGTATCATCGAGGTCGAGCGCATCCACCGGGTCAGCTTTAACATTGTCCGTATAACTATGAATGATCTTTTGCGCACCTTCACTGAGATCGCCTACGCGCAACTCAGAAATAAATATGCGAGGCAACCCTGCTACAGGCGGCGCATACCACCAGGCATTCAGTTTCTTTTCGCTGAAATAATAGTAATCCCGCTTCTCATAGCCATAATACATGAACACCTTTTCCAGTGAACCCACGCCCAAATGCGGCACCCCCAGTGTACGGAAAGCGATATGGTCATTCTCTATGTCCTGCTCTTTCGTAATGATCCCTTCGGCGATCATGGCATCGATGATCAGCGCCACATCGGGCACACGATCCTTATAACGACGAATTAAGCCATCCAATACAGCCTGCAACAAGCGATGTTTATTTTCCATGTCCGATAGTTTGATGTTTAAATTGTTCCTCCGCATAGAGACGGCCCCATTGCGTATTATAAAACTGCTCCAGCGACACGTCTTCCTGCCTTACAAATCCCTGCTGTGGCAACTGACCTTTGGCCACCAACTCTACAATAGCCGCTACAGAAGCAGCCGTAGTCCAGGAAATCGCACGCCAGTTCTGCCCATGAATATCGATCGGATGATAAGCCCTGTAAAACTCTTCACGCTTCAGGCTATTATTATCCCATCCTTCCACCACAGCATATACATACACCACATCTTCCCGCACAGGAGGCTTGGCCTCTGTAAGAATTTGTTCCAGCAATTCCTTCTTATCCTTCATGATCAGCTCATACAGCAAAAAGCGCATCAGCCTGGCGTGACCCGGGTAGCGGATGGTTTTATAATTGAGCGTATCAACTTTACCTTCCAGCGTTTCACACAAGGTACCCAATCCGCCGGATGTAGAAAAAGCTTCAAACTCCTGGCCTTCGATGTTGATGGTTTCCAACCCTTCCAGCGAAGGCACCATTTTGCGTACACCGTTGTGGATCACCTCGGCATCATTGATATACTCATTGATCACCCCGGCTGGCGACCAGGTAAAGGAATACCCCATCAGCCCATTGGGATAGCGGGGCAGCGCGCCCACACGCAGCTCGATATCCCGCAGGCGGGTAAAAGATTTTGTCAGGTGAGCACCGGCGATGCCGATGAAACCGGGCGCCAGGCCACATTGTGGGATCATCACCCCTTTGGCCGTGATGGCCATATGGCGGATGGCCGCCGTAGTGGCCACATCTTCAGTAAGGTCGAAATAATGAATACCCAGCTCATGGGCAGTACGGGCAACAGCAAGATTCAGGTGGTAAGGCAGGCAGGAAACTACTCCATCCTGGTCTTTCAGCAACTTTCGCAAGGTGTCGGGATCACTTACATCCCCTTCAACAACAGTAAAAGGCACAGCAGCGGCAGGCGCCTGACGGTCAATGCCGGTAACAGTAAACATATCAGCCAGTAAAGTGCCTACTAATGAGCCCACTTTACCCATGCCGGTAACAGCCATTCGTTTCACAGTAAATAGTTTATTGATGAATAAATCAATGGACATGAAGACCATATAAGTCCATGTCAGCAAAAAGGTGGAATAAAAAGGAAGGAATTATGGCACATTCGCACAGGCACTCCGCAGGAAAGCCATGTACGAATCGAATATTTTGAAGACGTGATTCATTGCAAGTGGTGCAATATTAATAAAAAAATGGCATCCGGAAAACAGGGCAAGATGCAACCCTTTTTCCAGATCCCATGTCAGGCAGATCATCCCGCCTTTTTCGTCCGTACCCTTATTTTGCCTTTTATGCTTATTTACTTGATAATAGATTCATCCAGCGTAGTACCGGATAATTTGATCTGGTAAGGCCATTGCTCTTCTTTGGGAGCAGGTGTATTATCATTGCGTTGTTGTCTGCCCATGGAAACAGGCCAATGCGCTGTAGGCGCACCACTTACTACCAGCCACAGGTATTCTGTATGCTTAGGCACTTTGAAAGCTCCTTTACCATTAGCATCGCGGTATACATCACCATACACACGGCTGCCGTCTTTCAGGGATGCCACAAAACCATAACGCCAGCCTGCCTTGTCGATCTTCACCGTATCATAACCGGTAGCACCGGCAATACCTTTGAATTGCAGCTTCACCTTTGTACCGGCGGAAGGCACTTTTAGCTTGATACCATTGTAACCATAATTCTGAGGCGCATGCGTATAAGCAATCTTGTACCAGCCATCGCCGGCATCATTCATCACAGTAGTATGTTGGTTGGCATATTGCTTAGCCACCTGCTCCACTCTTTTCAGGTCCCAGGTCATGAACTTACGGGAAGCATCAAAGATCTCGTCATTGAATTGCGCCTGCGTCAGTCCGTTCATACGAATGTAGGTAGCTACCACATCTTCACCTTCTTTCGTATCGCGCGCCAGTTTGCCATAAAACTCCTTGCCATGCTTTTCAGACCAGTACTCCAACACATAAGGAGAGTGGTACATATTTTTCGGGTGCAGGAAAGCGTAATGCGTTCCCTTCATAAAATCTACCAGGTGATAATTCTCAAACGTCATCCATTCAGGATACACCTGCCACAGAAAATATTGAGCACCCATCTCTCCAATAGCACCCCTTGGTCCACGGCCATTATCAGCGCGCGACATGTATTGGAATGAATGCCCCAGCTCATGCGCCAGTGCACCATACGGTGCTTTATTCATGCGCACAGCCGGCGTCCACAACATACCCACCTTATCTTCTGTTCCACCACCAAAAGCAGTAGCACCTTCGCCATTGATCACATACAGGATCATCTTGTATTTATCAGTCCATGACTTGCCTTTCACAACGTACCTCAGGTCATTTACATAAAAATTGTAAAAACGCTCCAGTTCCTTGATCGATGCATGCACATCGAAACGTTTTTTCTCATCGGGATTCTTAGTTGGATCATCCCCAAACTCCTTATGCCAGAAGATGATGATATTGTCCGACTGCACTGAGCGACTGAAACTATACTCACTCTCCTTATTATTGTAATCATTGTTTTCGGGTATACGGTACACTTTGGCAGGGATATACAATTCCTTTCCTGAAGAATCAGACACGATGCCGGAAGACCCTGTCCCGGCATGGGAATGTAGTGGATGAACAACAAAACAAATTAACAAAGCCAGAACGGCTGTTCTCAGGAAACGAAGGGCTCCCATGGGTATAATTTTATTAAGCACTGAATGAATAGAAATCGTTTTCGGTGATGAAATTATCACATCTCTCTATTTCGTTTAAATCCACTGGCTCAATTAGTCAAAATGTGTGTAGGATAAGATAAATCCAGTAATATTGCATTCGTTTATGACCAGGCTAACATGAGAAACATCTACCTTATCATCCTATTACTACTGTCCGTTGCTGCTATAGCCCAAACCAACCCTGCTGATTCGATCATCAGAAAGAAGTATTTTACGCGATCATTAAATGGCACTATCAATATTGATGGTATCCCTTCAGAAGAAGCCTGGAATGCCGTTGAATGGGGTGGCGATTTCATCCAATGGCAGCCCAGTGAAGGAAAGCCTCCCTCCCAACCCACGAGTTTCAAGATATTATACGATGAAAAATACCTGTACATCGCCTATCGCTGCCACGATGCAGCGCCCGACTCCATTGTCCGGCGCATGGATAGGCGCGACCAGTTTCCCGGTGACTGGGTAGAGATCAATATAGATAGTTATCATGATCTCCGTACAGCCTTCTCTTTTACCCTTTCAGTATCAGGAGTGAGGAGCGATGAACTGGCTTCGAACGATGGCATGAACTGGGATGCCAACTGGAACCCTATCTGGTATGCCAAAACGCACGTAGGCGTTGATGGTTGGACGGCCGAGATGAAAATACCCTTCAGCCAGTTGCGGTATGGCAATGAAGTCGAAAAAGTATGGGGTCTGCAGATCAATAGGCGCCTGTTCAGAAAAGAAGAACGGTCCTACTGGCAACACATACCACAAAACTCTGGCGTATGGGTGAGCAGGTTTGGTGAGTTGCACGGTCTTAAGAATATTCCCATGCACCGGCAGGTAGAAATTGCACCCTACATCATTACGCAAGCTGATAAATACAAAAAGGAACCAGGCAACCCATTTGCCAAAGGTTTCGATACCAAACTTACCGCCGGCCTCGATGGCAAACTCGCTGTCACCAATGACCTGATCCTCGACTTCACGATCAATCCCGATTTTGGACAAGTAGAAGCCGATCCCTCCCAGGTCCGCATCGACGGGTTCCAGAACTTCTTTGAAGAGCGCAGACCCTTCTTTATTGAAAGCAGGAATATTTTCGATTACCAGCTGACCGGCTCCGAAGCCGGTGGAGATTACGACTCCGATCTGCTGTTCTATTCCCGGCGCATCGGCAGCTCGCCTCACGGCTACCCCAATGTGCAAAATGGCGAATACGTAAAACATCCACAGAACACGTCCATACTGGGCGCCGCCAAGTTTAGCGGCAAAACGAAGAAAGGCTGGAGCATCGGTGTACTGGAAAGCGTAACGCAGCGCGAAATGGCTACCATCGATTACAGCAGCGGCAGACGAAAAGAATTGGTAGAACCACTGACCAATTATTTCGTAGGAAGAGTGCAAAAAGACATCAAATCCGGCAATACTATTATAGGCGGTATTTTCACAGCCGTAAACCGTGAAAAAGGATTAAGCGACTTCCTGCATCGCAGCGCTTATTCCGGCGGTATTGACTTTGTGCAGTTTTGGAAAAACCGCACCTGGTATCTGCGCAGCAACATTGTGTTCAGTCAGGTACAGGGAACCACGCAGGCCATTCTCAATACACAAACAGCTTTTGAACACCTTTTCCAGCGCGCCGATGCGCCGGAAGTATCGGTTGATAGTAACCGTACCGCACTATCCGGTATGGGCGGCACCATACGCTTTGGCAAGATCGGTGGCTTGCAAGGCAAGCACGGCCAGATACTAAGATTTGAAACAGGCCTTACACTCCGCTCGCCCGGCCTGGAGTTAAACGACATTGGCTTCTTGCTTACCGCCAATCAGATCAACCACTTTACCTGGGTAGGCGCACAATGGCAAAGACCATTCTTTATTTTCCGCACAGCACGCATCAACTACAACCATTGGTCGAGGTGGGATTATGGCGGACAATTCCTTTACCAGGCATTCAACACCAATAGCCACGCCACCTTCATGAACAACTGGCAAACAGGCACCGGTCTTACCTGGACGGCGTACGAGGTGTCCAATACCGATCTGCGGGGCACTGCTTCCATGCGCTTACCCGGCAGCCTGTCCCATAATATTTATGTGGTCAGCGATCTCCGCAAGAAAGTAGCGGCAGAGGTCAGCACCTTTAATCGCTGGGGCTATGATAATACGATCGTACAGAATGATGTGTCGATAGGTATCAGGTACCAGCCATTAAATGCATTGCAAATAAATCTCAACACCAGCTACAGCTATTACCGCCGCAGGCAGGACCAGTTTGTAGATGCCATATCCTACAACAATACTACCCGCACCATCGTAGGGCGGGTTAAGCAAAACACCTTGCGCATTACTGGCCGCCTGAGCTACAATATCACCCCCGACCTTACGCTGCAATATTATGGACAGCCATTCATCACCCGTCCGCTGTACGACAATTTCGGATACGTATCTAATCCATTGGCCAAAAACTATGATGATCGCTTCCACGTATTCAATCCTTCGGAGATCACCTTTAGCAATGGCAGCTATAAAGTTGATGAAAATGGAGATGGCACCCCCGATTATAGTTTCAACAAGCCTGATTTCAACTTCGTACAATTCCGCTCCAACCTTGTTGTCCGTTGGGAATACAAACCCGGATCAGAATTGTACCTGGTATGGTCACAAGGCAATACACCCGACGCCTCCGCCGACCTCGACAGGTCATTGCCCAAAAGCCTGTTTGACCACGCCTTCAGCAATGACCGCGCACGCAACATTTTCCTGATCAAATGCACTTACCGGTTTGTACGATAGGAGGAGCTACTTATTTTCATATTATTTCCCAATACCCTCCTCTATCAGGCCCAATTCTCCTGATTACATCCTCTTCTTTTAGCTTTTTGAGCTGCCATTCTATACCTCTGCGTCCTACCCCTGTCACCTCCTGCAACTCTTTCATAGTGATTTTTCCATTGTTTCTTATGGCCTCAAGTATTTTCTCCACAGTTTTCTCCACAGTTTTCTCCACAGTTTTCTCCACAGTTTTCTCCACAGTTTTCTC
>JAGIBF010000072.1 GCA_017744515.1 Niastella sp. | reverse complement strand
ATGCTGTGATGTACGGCGCATTCATTTTACTGATCTATGTGATCCTGAGTATTCCGTTTCACTTCCTGGATAGCAGCAATCCTGAGATATTGAATACTATTTCTACCAACGTATGGTTGAATATTTTCTTCTTCGTGATATTTGTGGTATTCGCGTTGTCTTTCTTCGGACTATTCGAAATTACGGTCCCGAATGCGTTGGCAAATAGTGCCGGTGCGAAATCGGGTTCCGGTTTGGTAGGTATTTTCTTCATGGCCCTTACACTGGCCCTTGTATCATTTTCGTGTACAGGCCCTATTCTTGGTTCTTTATTGGCAGGCTCGCTGTCGACTAATGGAGGTGCTATGCAACTGACAATGGGTATGGCAGGCTTTGGTCTGGCGCTTGCGTTGCCGTTTACATTGTTTGCCCTTTTCCCCAGTTTGTTGAAGTCATTGCCAAAATCTGGCGGCTGGCTTACTTCTGTTAAGATCGTATTGGGCTTCCTCGAATTGGCGCTGGCTGTGAAATTCCTGTCCAACGCAGATCTGGTAGAACATTGGGGTATTTTGAAGAGAGAAGTGTTCTTTGGTATCTGGATCATTATTGGCGTTCTGCTGGTGCTGTATCTGTTCGGTATCCTGCGTTTCAAACATGAGGGACCGGTTAAATTGACCAAAGTGCGCGTTGCTTTAGCTGTGGTATTCCTGGCCTTTACCGTATACCTGGTACCGGGTTTAACGAAAACAAAGCATGCCAATCGTGCATTGATCAGTGGGTTCCCGCCACCGCTTACATATAGTATTTATGGCAAGGACGCCTTTAAAGGCGTGGAAGCACAGGTGATGAATGATTATGAGAAGGGGTTGCAACTGGCAAAGGCGCAGGGTAAACCATTGCTGATCGACTTTACGGGTTGGGCTTGTGTGAACTGCCGTAAGATGGAAGAAAACGTGTGGCCTGTACCTGAGATAAAAGAGATCATCGAGAAGGATTATGTGCTGGTTTCTCTATATGTAGACGACCGCGCTAAACTACCGGCTGATAAAGCATTTATATACACAATGCCTGATGGCTCTAAGAAAGAGATCAAGACAGTAGGGGATGTTTATGCTACACTGCAGAGCCAGAACTTTACCAGTGTGTCGCAGCCATTATACGTGCTGATAACTCCTGATGAAAAGCTGTTGACAAGACCTGTAGGCTATACGCCTAATGAGAAAGAATACAAGGAATGGCTGGAATGTGGGCTGGATGCTTTTAAGAAAGGCGGTAAGGAGACTGCTGCAAAATAGAACTATATAAGGTTCGTGAGGAAACGAACCAGGGTTATACAAACGATAAAGGGCTCACCGGAGCCCTTTATCGTTTATGGCCGAAGTAAGTCGGTGTCTTCATAAATTTTCATCAGCAGCATGGTAACGCCAACCGACTTGAATTCCAGTATTTCCTCCTGCGTTTTATATTCTTGTAATGTCCAGCGATTGGTTTGATCAATACGCCAGACTTCTACTTTAATGGATTGAGAATCTACCAGTATGTATTCCTTTAGCGTTGGAATATCCTTATAGAGGTCGAACTTTTTAGTACGGTCGTAAGCTTTGGTCGATGGCGATAAAACTTCAACTAGAATAGTTGGATTGAGGGCATTAAAATTGTCATCATTCAGTGTCTCCGGTTTTCCACATATAATTGAAATGTCAGGGTAAGTAAATAGCGTGTTTTCAGGAATATGAATGCGTAGGTCACTATTGAAAGGTCGGCAGGATTTTCCATTAAGTAGTATTCCTAAGCTGATTAATAAATTGACAGTAATTATATTGTGTGGTAGAGTAGCCCCTGACATGGCAAACAACTCGCCCTTGTAGTACTCCCTTTTAATATCGGATTTCGCTTCCGATTCCAGGTATTCCTCTATTGTATATTTTCTTTTGCTGTAATCCACAGCGGGCTCTTTAACTATATTATCGTCTTCCATGTACTAAGGTACGAAAAGAGCAGCGGTTAGGTTTTAAAAGAGGCGGACAAATTTGACGTATGTAGGTGCTGGTTCGTGGGATATGAAACAGGGGAATACGAAATAAAAAATCCCCGCTTATAAAGCGGGGATTCAATTAGGCGTCATTCTGTTTCAGCCTTCCGGCTGGCAAGCAATGTCATCAATCAAAAGGTCGGATGGAGAGCCAGAATGACAATATTTTTTCAGTCTCTATTTTGGTTAACAAAGCTAATTAGTTATCCGTTCCCATTTTTACGGTCACCGTTAAACTTTTGTCAAGAGACATGAATAATATTATAAGGCGATCTTTTTCTGCATCATCATTTTGCGCAGATTGATAAGCCCATAACGCATTCTTCCTAATGCAGTATTAATGCTGCAATTGGTAAGCGATGCAATTTCCTTAAAGCTTAAATCTGCGTAATGACGGAGAATAATTACTTCGCGCTGATCTTCGGGTAACAAGTCAAGCATTTGGCGCACACGGTCGTGGCTTTGCTTTTTCATCATTTTCATGTCTGCACCTTCCTCAGTGAAGTTGATCACTTCGAAGATGTCACGGTCGTCACTCGTACGAATAGAAGGGGTACGCTTCACCTTACGGAAATGGTCTACGCACAGGTTGTGAGCAATACGCATTGCCCAGGGTAAGAACTTACCTTCTTCTGTGTAACGGCCTCCACGAATTGTGTCGATGATCTTGATGAGCACGTCCTGGAAAATATCTTCGGCCAGATATTTGTCTTTAACCAGGAAAAGAATTGAAGTGTACATTTTGTCCTTGTGGCGAAGCACAAGCGTCTCGAGTGCATACAGGTCTCCATCCTGGAAATCCTGGATGAGTTCATGGTCGGTCTTTTTGCGTAGTAAATTCATAAACTTCTACGGTTTTGAAGGTGATAGGATATTTAAAAAATGAATGGATTTTATTATTGAGCGGCTTTTCTGTGTAGAAGTGATAAGTCGATAGGCAGTAAAATTTTAGTTTTCTGATTTATTGTACAAATTACCAACTAAAGATATAGACTTTTTTCAAAAAACAAAACTTTAAGAGAACTTTTAAACTTTTTACTCACTCAGTGGTAAATACTTATACCTATTGACAATTCTCAACCCGTTTCATTAGCATTTGTATATATTATCTTAAATTGATATAACTGTTAAAGTATATCTGAAATAGTATTCTTCCTTTTGCAGTATTTTTGTGATCCTTTCTTTATGCCTGACACAATAAAAAAAAGTAGTACCGCAGGTACCGTACGCCCAGCGAAAAGTTTTGATAATATTTTTATCAAAGGGGCCCGTGTTCATAACCTGAAAAACGTTTCTGTAGAGATTCCACGCAATAAATTGGTGGTGGTTACGGGGGTTTCCGGCTCCGGAAAATCTTCTTTGACCATCGATACCCTGTTTGCCGAAGGCCAGCGACGCTATGCGGAAAGCCTGAGTGCTTATGCACGGCAGTTCATGGCGCGCATGGTAAAACCGGATGTGGATTATATCAAAGGCTTATGTCCCGCCATTGCCATCGAGCAGAAAGTAATTACCCGCACGCCACGTTCTACCGTGGGCAGTATGACAGAGGTGTATGATTACCTGCGCTTACTATATGCCCGTGCAGGTAAGACGATTTCCCCTGTTTCCGGTCGCGAAGTGAAGAAGGATGACGTGAAGGATGTGGTAGAAGCCATGTCTAAGCTCAACACCGGCGACAAAGTGTTGATATTAATCCCCTTCAGACAGCATACCCACCGCAATGCCCAGGAAGAATTGAATATCCTGATGCAAAAAGGTTTTTCGCGGCTCTATGATGGCACGATCTATCGTATTGAAGAATTGCTGGAAGATCCCAAGTGGAAACCTTCCAAAGAAATGTACGTGTTGATCGACAGGCTCGTGGTAAAAGATTTCGATGAAGACGATCAGCATCGTATGGCAGATTCTGTAGGCACTGCCTTTTATGAAGGGGAAGGAGCTCTACAACTTGAAGTCAACGGCAGTAAGAAGCTGTCTTTCTCCAATAAATTTGAACTGGACGGTATCCAGTTTGAAGAGCCCGTACCTAATTTATTTTCTTTTAATAATCCTTTCGGCGCCTGCCCTACCTGCGAGGGTTTTAGCCAGGTGCTGGGCATCGATAGCGACCTGGTGATCCCTGATAAGCGATTGAGCGTTTATGAGGGCGCTGTAGCCCCCTGGAAAGGGGAAAAGCTGGGCTGGTGGAAAGAGCAGTTTATCAAGGGCGCTAAAAAGATCGACTTCCCCATTCACAAGCCGATCATCGACCTCACGAAAGCCCAATACAAAATGTTGTGGGAAGGTAGCGGCGGCGTGTTTGGCATCAATGACTTTTTTAAAGAAGTAGAGCAGAACTTATACAAAGTACAATACCGTGTACTGTTGAGCCGCTATCGTGGCCGCACATTATGTCCTGATTGCAAAGGTTACCGCCTGCGGAAAGAAGCGCTGTATGTACAGGTAGGTGGCAAGCACATCGGTGAGCTGTGTGAGATGCCAACGAAAGACCTGGTACAGTGGTTCGAAGCGTTGAAGCTGAGTGAATATGACCAGCAAGTGGCCAAGCGGGTATTAATTGAGATCAATCACCGGTTGAAGACACTCATGGATGTGGGTCTTGGTTACTTAACGATGAACCGTCTCGCCAACTCATTGAGTGGTGGCGAGAGCCAGCGTATACAGCTTACCCGTTCACTGGGCAGCAACCTTACCGACTCGCTGTATATTCTCGATGAGCCTTCTATTGGGTTGCATTCGCGGGATACGGAACGATTGATCCGTGTGTTGAAAGAGCTACGCGATTTGGGTAATACGGTAGTGGTAGTAGAGCATGATGAGATGATGATGCGCGAAGCGGATCATATTATCGATATGGGACCCCTGGCCTCACACCTTGGTGGAGAAGTAGTGGCCAGTGGCAACTATGATGAACTGATCAGTAATCCAAAGAGCCTTACCGGTCAATACCTCAAGGGCGACTTACAAATAGAAGTACCTAAGAAGTTGCGCAACTGGAATCGTTCTTTGAAAGTAGAAGGTGCGCGCCAGAATAACTTACAAGACCTCACAGTAGAGTTTCCGTTGAATACATTGTGTGTGGTAAGTGGTGTGAGTGGTAGTGGTAAGACCACGTTGGTGAAGCAAATATTATATCCCGGCCTGCAAAAGATCAAGGGAGAGTTTGCGGATAAAGTGGGCTTGCATAAAGCCATTACCGGTGATATTGAATACCTGTCACAGATCGAGATGGTGGACCAAAACCCCATCGGTAAATCGTCACGCAGTAACCCGGTGACGTATATCAAGGCCTATGATGAGATCAGGGACTTGTATGCGAAGCAGCCGTTGAGCAAAACGCGTGGCTTCCAGCCCAAGCATTTCTCGTTCAACGTGGATGGCGGTCGTTGTGATACTTGTAAGGGTGAAGGCGAACAAGTGGTAGAGATGCAGTTCCTGGCCGATGTTCACCTTACCTGTGAGGTGTGTGGTGGTAAGAAGTTCAAAGAAGAGGTACTGGAAGTAACATACAACGGCAAGAGCATCTACGACGTGCTGGAGATGAGTGTGGATGAGTCGCTGGAGTTTTTCAAAGCTGAGAAAGATATTGTTCAAAAGATAAAACCGTTGAGTGATGTGGGCCTTGGTTATGTGAAGCTGGGCCAGTCGTCAGATACCCTGTCGGGTGGGGAAGCACAGCGGGTAAAGCTGGCTTCTTTCCTGGGCAAGGGCAAAGCGCAGGGGCATATCTTATTCATTTTCGATGAGCCTACTACGGGTTTGCATTTCCATGATATCAAGAAGCTGCTGGGTTCATTCAATGCCCTGATCGAGCAGGGACACTCTATTATCGTGATCGAACATAATATCGACGTGATCAAGAGTGCCGACTGGATCATCGACCTGGGACCCGAAGCCGGCGACGGCGGCGGCACGCTTGTGTATACCGGCGTTCCGGCAGGGTTGAAGAAAGTGAAAGAAAGCTATACAGGTAAATTTTTATAGTCCGGAAGAAGGAAAGTCCGGGAGTCCGGAAGAAAGCAGTAGTATGCGAATTATGCTTCAAGCTTTCCGACTTACGGTCTTCCCGACTTTCCGACTTTCTTAACATTTCAAAGCCTTTCTTTGCAGCAAAGTTTACCGGTTATGCGTTCCATACTTTTACTGGTTATTGTGTTGGTGCTGGGTGGTCAGTTGACAGCCCAGGTAAGGGTGCCTTTTGGTCAAAAACCAAAGCCTGCGCAGCTTGCTCCCAAGACAATATCTGAAAAAGTAAAATTTCCCCGGGTAACCGTACCGGAACTGATCAAAATGCTGGACTGGACGGAGAAGCAGATCGATACTACCCTGAAGAAAAAAGGCTACCTGCTTATGCAGAAAGATGTGGATTCTACCAGTGGCCTGTTCCAATACTCACACCTCAGCCGGGAAACAGATGCACCCACTACCGTACGCTCTTTTTCCTTTATGGATGCTACGGTAAGAGACATCAAAGGCCGGATGATCTCGTACCGCACTTACGACAAAGATGAGTTTCGCGATATATCTTCCTACCTCCTGGCCAATAATTACCAAAAGACAAATGAGTTCGACTTCGACGAGGCTAAACACAGTATCTACAACAATGGGAGCCAGGAGATACGTGTAAAGGTGATCACCACCGTCAAAGACAAGCGCACGTTTGTAGCGTATGAACTGGAACTGGGCAAATAATTAGCGCAGGCGGTCGAGGCTTTTTACCAGCTTCTGATCGCGGTAAATACCCCGTATGGCCAGAATGATCAACACAGGCACCACAATAGCGACAAACGCTGTAAGATCATAGTTACCTTCCTGGGGAACGAATTTCTTCACCTGTATATAGAATAGCACCAAATTGAGCCCGGACAGCAGCAGGGCGATCAGGCACAGGCGTGTCTGCAATTTCCTGTTCTTATAAAGGAAGATGGCAACCAGGGCCAGCAGGCCGGTGGCTACGGTGGTAATAGTAAGTAATATATCGTTGGTAGCAATCAGGCTGGAAAAGGCTTTTGGTTGGCCTTCCTTAATGATATTACCGCTATAAAAGGAAAACCTGAGGGTAAGGAAGGAGGCCGCTGCGGCCAGTAATAACCAAACAGATTGTATACGTTGGATCATTTTGGGATAATTATTATTATCTCAAAAATAAGTAATCTGAGGGAAAGGAACGGCTATAAATGGCAAGTGGCAGGAAGCTACACCCGCCACTTTTGTTTGCCATTTTATACTCCTAACTAAAGAGCCTGAGTTGTTATTCCGCCTTACCAGGGGGAATGATCTCACTCATTTCACCTTCACATACCCGTATTATTTTCCAGTCGTTGCCCTCATGGATATGTACGATGTAAATGAGTGGCAGGGTGCCATATTGGATCTCTTCTACGCTCGATATCGCATGGTCATACCAGGTACTTCTCACCTGCGCCCTTACTTCTTTGGGTAGCTTTTTTTCGTTGATGTAACGGATAGTGTATAACCAGTTACCGTGAATGTCATAATCCAGCCTGATGTTAACGTTCTCAACCTTGTGTTTTGCCATAAATCCGTTTTCGATCACATACCAACGCTCGTCTTCTGTGCCGGGATACGTTTGCTTGAAATGTCTTACCGCTTTAATATGTATGTCATTGCGGTAAACCTGACTGCTGGTAGCAGGTGCAGGTCGTGGAATGTCTGGTGGTCCTGCCGAAGCTTGTGCAATGTGGCCGCTGTTGTTGAGTTTGCCACCTGCACATGCTTGCAGCAAGATAAGAATAGCCGGCAGCAGGATGCCGGTGAGGGTGATGTGTTTCATGGCTTAAGTTTTATAATTGTTATTGTGACGCTCATTTTATCTGACGCATATTGTTGGATGATGTTGCATGAACACGCCATAAAGTAATATTAATATTCTGTTGCTTTGGTAGGATATTAGATGTATAACGCGATTAAGAGTCAATACTACCGCTGCCTGCAGCGATTTTCGATGTACGCCGTTTGTCGAATAAAATAAATGCTGACCTCGACAATTTGGTAACTTTATAGAAGTATTTGATATATGTATGCTGAAGAATAAGCTTTTTCGTACAAACGTTATTTTCTTTACCTGCTATTTCCTATATGAATGGCTGGCCAATGCTGCATATGACGGACAGTATAAACAACACCTGATAGGTGCGATGTTGTATACGCCGATCATTTTTGCGGCCACTATATTTACCATTTATGTACTTATCAAGAAATTCTATCTTGCCGGTAAGAAGGGAGCATTTTGGGCGGGTCTTATCATCAGTATGTTGGTATTTGGAATTACCAGAAGGATGATGAATTATTATCTCATATATCCGCAAACCTGGCGGGATATGCAGTCTTTATTCTTTATACCCAAGATCATATTCGAAATTGTAGCCACTTATCTCATGGTAGCGCTGAATGTAATGATCTATTTTATGCAGGCCTGGTACGAGCAGCAACGTATTACACAAACGCTTCAAAAAGATAAGGCTGAAGCGCAGTTGGAGTTGCTGAAATCACAGGTGCAGCCCCATTTTATTTTTAATACGTTGAATAATATCTATTCACTTTCCACCCAGAACAATCCCAATACTTCCAACCTTATCTACCGGTTATCATCGCTATTAAGTTATACCTTATACGACAGCCGCAGAACGGTTATTCCGTTGGAGCAGGAGGTGGAATACATCAGCAATTATATCGAGCTGGAAAAAATACGGTATGGCGATCGGCTGGATATTGCCGTGAATGTACTGAACGATACCAGGCATATCGGCATTTCTCCTTTCCTGTTGCTGCCGTTGATCGAGAACTGTTTTAAGCATGGCGTAAGCAATGAGATCGACACCTGCTGGATACGGATGGATATATTGAGCAATGATGGCTGGCTCATCATCAAGGTAGAAAATAGTAAACCTTCCAATGGCAAATGCAATGGTGAGCGTAATGGCATTGGCTTGGAAAATGTGAAACGGCGGCTGGAAATACTGTATCCGAATCGCCACGAGTTTAAATGTATCAATGAAGACCAGACCTTTCTGGCGGTACTTAAAATAAAAACGATGGGCTATGAAAATAAAGTGCTTGTTGGTGGATGATGAACCACCGGCGGTGGACCTGATCACGACGTATATCGAGCGGGTAGGTGATCTCGAAATCGTAGGCAAGTGCAACAACGCCATCGAGGCTTTTGGCTTTTTACAAAAGACGAAGGTTGACTTGTTGCTGTTGGACATACAAATGCCCAAGATGACCGGGCTCGACCTCATCAGGGCACTGCACGACCGGCCCAAGATCATTGTGATTACAGCCTATCGCGAGTTTGCTGCCGATGGTTTCGACCTGGATGTGTTGGATTATATTGTAAAACCCGTTTCGTTTGATCGTTTCCTGAAAGCCATAGCCAAGTACAATCAATACACTTTACTGCGGCAAACAGAAACGCCTGAACAGGCGCCCGATGCTTTTGAAAAAGCCTACATGTATTTCAAGGTAAACAAGCAGGTGAAGAAGGTCTTCCTGAAAGATATCATCTACATTGAAAGCATCAAGGACTATGTAAAGATCGTGACTACCGATAAGCCACTGATCACTTACCAGCGCCTGGGCTATATGGAAGAAAAGCTGCCGGAAAACAAGTTCCTGCGCATTCACAAATCGTATATCATTGCCATCGATAGAATATCAGGCTACAATAACGACCTCATCAACGTAGATGGCTTTGAACTGCCGCTGGGCAGAAGTTATAAGCAGGGATTTTTAAAAGTGGTAGACGTATAAGAATATACCTACAGACGTTGCTCTCTTCCGACAACAAAGTGCAGCAGTGTGCCTAAGAAAGGCAGAAAGATTACCAGCAGTATCCAGATGATCTTGGTAGAATCTTCGCGGAAACGGCTATTGATAATATCTACGATGGCCCAAATCCATAAGACGAGACATAACAGGCCGAACAATCCGAAAAAACCTAAAGTGAACATGGCTATAAAGTTTAATCATTAGTCGCAGCTCGCTACTGTTTATTACAAGGTACTCCACAAACTATAAATAAAAAAGGTGAGTTATCGACAGATAACTCACCTCCACTATGCTTCAAATTCGTGCAATTTGCACTAATTCGTGTAATTCGTGCCTAAAGCTCAGGATATAGCGGGAACTGCTTCATAAACGTTTGCACATCTCCTTTCACCGCTTTGATCACGCTTTCATCATCTGCATTCATCAGCACCTTGTCGATAAAGGCTGTAACTGTTTCCATATCGCTTTCTTTCATACCGCGGGTAGTGATAGCAGGAACGCCTACACGGATACCGCTGGTTACGAAGGGGCTCTTATCATCGAAAGGAACAGCGTTCTTATTGAGGGTGATATGTGCTTTGTCAAGCGTTTCCTGTGCTTTTTTACCAGTAAGACTCTTGTTGCGCAGGTCGATCAGCATCAGGTGATTGTCCGTACCCTGGCTGATGAGGTCATAACCACGGTTCACGAATGATTTGGCCATGGCCTGTGCGTTGGCCAGGATCTGCTTGCCATAAGCAAGGAATTCATCGGTCAGGATCTCACCGAAAGAAATAGCCTTGGCAGCGATCACGTGTTCCAGCGGACCACCCTGGATGCCGGGAAATACGGCGAGGTCGAGCAGGGCGGTGATGGTGCGTGTGTTGCCTTTGGGGTCCTTGATACCGAAGGGGTTCTCGAAATCATGGCGTACCATGATGATACCACCGCGGGGACCACGCAGGGTTTTATGAGTAGTAGAAGTAACAATATGACAATGGTCAAATGGATCGTTGAGCAATCCTTTGGCGATGAGGCCTGCAGGATGCGCGATATCAGCCAGTACCAGGGCGCCAATTTCATCGGCTACAGCGCGGATGCGGGCATAATCCCAGTCTCGGCTATAAGCAGAAGCACCACAGATGATCATTTTGGGTTTTTCTGCGCGGGCCACAGATTCCAGCTGTTCGTAATCGACGAGGCCGGTCTCTTTTTTCACGCCATAGTGGAGGGCGGTGTAGATCTTGCCGCTCACATTGGCCGGGCTGCCGTGGGTAAGGTGACCACCCATGCTCAGGTCGAGCCCCAGGATCTTATCACCGGGCTTCAGGCAGGCCTGAAATACAGCCATATTGGCTTGCGCGCCGCTATGAGGCTGCACGTTGGCCCAGCTTAATTTGAATATTTGTTTTAACCGGTCGATAGCCAGCTGCTCTATCTGGTCTACGATTTCACAACCACCATAATAGCGTTTGCCGGGGTAGCCTTCTGCATATTTGTTGGTTAATACGGTACCCATGGCCTGCATTACCGGAAGGGAAGTAAAGTTTTCCGAGGCGATGAGTTCAATGCCATGACGTTGGCGTTCAAGTTCCTGATTAATAAGGTTAAAAACCAAGGTATCTTTTTGCATGGCGCAAAAGTACTTCAATTGAAGAAAACAGGTAGAGAGATTCTTATATAAAAATTGACAGAAAACAGGAATAAATTGCCAATAGTCTTGTCGCGACTACTCAAAAATAGCTGTACGGATAATTTTCTTTATTTTCACGGCTTCGAAAAAACAAACTACTTGTTTTTCAAATGAAAGCGATCATTCCCGTAGCTGGTGCGGGCACCAAGTTACGTCCTCATACATATACACAACCCAAGGCACTGATACCGCTTGCTGGAAAGACCATTCTTAGCATTATCGTTGATCAGTTGAAGGATGCCGGCATCAATGAATTCATCTTTATTGTCGGTTATCTGGGGGAGAAGATCCAGGATTACGTAAAAGAAAAATATCCCGATCTGCAAGCTCATTTTGTCTACCAGAGCGAGCGGCATGGCATTGGTCATGCAATTCAGCTTACGCGCAATCTGGTGGCCGATGATGAGGTCTTCATCGTGTTAGGCGATACCATTTGTGAATATGACGTAAAGCAGGTGCTGGATATGCCGGGTTCGGTATTGGGTGTTAAAAGAGTAGATGACCCGCGCAATTTCGGCGTGGCCGAAATGGGCGAAGACGGGTTTATCAGCCGGGTGGTGGAAAAGCCCCAGATTCCCAAGTCGAACATGGCGCTGGTAGGTATCTACCGCATCAAGGAAACAAACCTGCTGTTCAACTGCCTGGAAAACAATATCCGCAACCAGGTGATGAGCCGCGGAGAGTTCAGCATCACCGACGCACTGGAGTGCATGATACAGCAAGGAGCTAAGTTTCAGCCATTTAAGGTGCAAAACTGGTTCGATTGCGGTAAAAAAGAAACCTTGCTGGAGTCCAACGCCACTCTGCTCAAGAAGTTTGGCGGCGTAATAGCCCCGGAACATAGCCTCGATAACACCATCATAATCCCCCCGGTAAGTATTGCCAAAGGGTGTAATATCAAAAACTCCATCATTGGTCCCAACGTGACCATCGGGGAAAAAACCACTATCAACTACTCCATTATCAAAGACTCTATCATCGGCTCCTTTGCCGACCTGTATGATATTGTGCTCACCACCTCCCTGATCGGCAGCGATACGGAAGTGAAGGGCGAAAGCCGGAGTCTGAATATTGGCGACAATACGGAGATCGACCTCGGAGAATCTTGATAAGTTCCGTAAATAATTTCCATGACCGGCGTCAGGAAGTGGGGAAGAATAAGTAACTTTCTGATCAAATGTGCAACATTCTTAATGGGCTACGTGTCTGTATCAAGGATGAGCATTCGGTAACAGTGATGAGCGGCAGCAACATTACTTCCCAACCTTTTAAACGCTAATTGTATGAGAGGAAAGAAACATCTACTATTGCTCGCAGCAATGCTTCCTCTTGCCTTGCTAACCAAAGCTAACAACGGCAATGACAAACTCGGCAAACCTGAGCCTGCTATTTCAGGAATGGTATCCGAATCAGGATCCAAAAAGCCAGTACAGGGAGTCACCGTTTCTATCTCCGCTGGTAAAGGTCAGGATAAGAAAGAGTTTATTACTGACGCTGCTGGTAATTTCAAAGTGCCGCAAATGCCTGCCGGCGAATTGATCATCATACTCGAAAAGAAAGGGTATAAGACCTTCCGCAAAGAAGGCGTTACACTCAAAGAAGGAGTTCCCCTTAAATTGAATTTCGACATCACCAATGAAGGAGGAGACGATGAAAGCGATGTGTTTCATCCATTGCGGATGATGGATAGCGAGTAACTCTTCTTCGATCGTACATAAGATACTTAAAGCGGTCCCGCCATTTGGCGGGACCGCTTTTTATTGCTGATGCTGTTAACTGTCACCCTGAGCTTGTCCAAGGGTCTTCTGTGATTCTACGACATCTGGTCTGTTAACATACGCTTCGATCAGGGGCAAAAAAACGAGGCTGAGAACAGCCCCGTGTAAATTAAACTCACGAGAAAAAAGAGTTAATCAAAGTCTTTATGATCAGTGTCGATGTCCATATCGCCGTCTTCTTTGCGAATGGTTACTTTATCGTGTCTGAAATACTTCTTGTATCTGCTCACTACTTCATCTGACTGTTTCTTGCCGTTCACAGTCAGCTCTCCATCCTTGTATTTGATCGTATAATCGCTTTTGGTGCTGAGTAAGCCCTCTTTCTCCATGCTGTAGATCATTTCCTGGTAGCCTTTGAATTCCTCTTTGGCTTTGTCGATACCTTCCCAGGCATCTTTCATCTTGTCTTTCCAGTTCAGCTTTTCTTTGTCCAGTTTTTCCATGGCTTTGGCCACTTCTTTCCTGGATTTTTCCATCGCACTTTGTATTTCTTCTTTGTCGATCTTTTTAGTGGCTTCCCAATCTTTTTTCCACTCTTTGTTATCCTTCAGTTCTTTTGCTACTTCCTTTCTGGCTTCTTCCAGTTCCTTTTTGATCTCATCCTTGTCGACATAGGTATCAACGTTTTTCAGCGACTCATTGATCTGTTCCTGTATTTTCTCAAAGTCAATGCTTTTCAGGGAAGCTTCTACCTGTCGATTGATCTTTTCCATGTCTACGTGCTTCATGGCCTCGTCGATCTGCTCCTGGATCTTTTCGAAATTGATATTCTTGACGGCCTCGTCCACGCTTTGCCGGATCTTATCCCAATCTACGTCTTTTAGATTTTCTTTAGCCTGTTCAAGCTGACGTATTTCTTTGTCAATGTCTTTTTCGTTGGCCTCACGGGTTGCCTTACCCCTTTTGGAAGGTACTGTGTCCTGTGATAGTTGCTTTCCGGTGGTGGGTTGTTGAGGATTACCTGCCCAGGCTACAAGAGCCAAAGCGGCTGCTACTCCAAGTGTGGGGATGCCCCAGCGAACATACGTGCTATTGATTTTCATGTGCAAATGATTTGTTCAGGTTTATAATTACGATGTGTTTCGTATTAAAGTACGACTTGTTTCGTAAAATGTTGCACAGAGTGGGATGGGCGGTGAAGATTTTTTTAAGAAAGTCAGAAAGCCCGAAAGACAGAATAGTCCAAATAGGGGCTGAGCGTTCGAAAGGTAGCTAACAAAAAAAGTCCGGAAGCAAAACACTTGCTTCCGGACTTTCCGACTTCCTGTCTTTCGGTCTTATCTCCCCACCCCCGGAACTACCGGCAAGCTCTCATTCCCATCCTCTGCTACTGATTGAACAGCAAAGAAGTAGTTGTCCTTGGAATAAGGGAGCTGGAACTCGGTTTGGGTGGTAAAAGTCTTTTTCTGCCAGAAGGGCCAGTTGGTTTCGCGCATCAATATATAATAGCCCTTAGGCTTACCGTTCCTGGGCGCTTTCCAGCTGAGGATGGAATAATTGGTGAGGCGGCGTACTTCTATTTTCACCTCCTGCGGCATACCGGGCGATTTGGCCAGGTTGGCCAGGCTGCTCAGGTTCATGGCCGTATTCTTGCGCAGGTATTCAAAGTCCATGAACTCGATGAGATCACCATACTGGATGCCATTTTCCTTTCTTACATCCTGGTGTTGGTGGTAATAGTTCTCATTCATTTCCGTGATACGTACAGCAGCATAACCATTTTGTACATAAGGCGTGTGATCACCGCCACGCAGGAAACGGTCGTTGCGATAGATAAGCACTACTTCAAGGTTGTCTACATAGCGCTCGCCGGTTTCTTTCACATAGCGGGCCAACTGGCGCGCTTTGCCGTCATTCTCCAGGCCAAGGTTGCGGATATTATTGGCCACGCTGTCCAGTCTATAGGCGGGCAGGCCTTCGCTGAACACGCGTATTTTGGTATTGTTGATGATGTTGGTTTCGCTGCTGTTGTTGCTGCCCATGATATCGTTGTTCAGCACAGCTTCTATGTTCTTATTATCCTTCTTGCTTTTGTCGGCCATGAACCTGGCGCCCAGCAAGCCCTGTTCTTCACCACTTACAGCGATGAAGATGATGGTGGCTGGAAAACTGCGTTGGCTCATGATACGCGCGCACTCTATTACTGCCGCTACACCACTGGCATCATCATTGGCGCCGGGCGCATCGCCGGTGCGGTCCATTACGCTGGTACGCATATTATCGAGGTGGCCACTGATAAGAAAGATGCGGTCATCGTTGGGATCGCTGCCTTTGAGCGTAGCCACTACGTTGCCCAGCAACAATGGAGCATCCACACGGCGGCCGTCGGGCTGCAGGGTAGTGGTATCGATGAGCGCTGTAAGCTTACCGCCTGATTTCTTGGCAAACTCATTGAACTTGCTCAACACCCATAACCGGGCTGCACCGATTCCGCGTTTGGGATCGGTTTGGGTACTGAGCGTATTGCGGGTGCCGAAGGCCACCATCTGGGTGATATAACTTTTGAGACTGTCGGCATTGACTTCCGATACCATCTTTTCAATAACGGGATCACGTTGTACGATGGTTTGCGCGAAAAGAGTACAGGAGGAGACTGTCAATAGCAATAGAAGCGACCATTTTCTCATTAGTTTGGTGTTGTAGTGAGCAATAAAGATATATAGACGCTATTCAATGCCATGACTTGTATGGAGAAAATAAAAAGGCAACGAAGTTTCCCTCGTTGCCTCAATGTCTTTTTGCCTCGGTGCCTCTACGCCTTTCTAAAAGCCCATTTCCACATTTCTTTCCAGGTAGGTTTTTTACCATACATCAGGATGCCGGTACGGTAAATCTTACCGGCAATCCAGGTAGTGCCCACAAATCCTATGATGAGCAATACCATACTTAGGATAAGCTCCCATACGGTTACACCATCGGGTACACCATGCGCTATGCGGGCCATCATTACCACGGGTGAGGTAAGCGGGAACAAGCTGCCAAATACCGAGAGGCCGCTGGTGGGGTTGTTCACAGCCTTGGTCATGATCACGATGGCAAAGAAGATCGGCATCATCACAGGCAGCAACAGGCTTTGAGCATCCTGTGGGTCTTCATTCACCGAGCTGCCGACGGCTGCAAACAATGATGAATACAGCAGGTAGCCACCGAGGAAGTAGAACAGGAAGCAGGGCAGTATCAGTGCAAAGTTGATACTATTCATGACTGTAGCAAAAGCACTGCTTTGAGATGCCTGCACCATGGTGTTGGCGCCGGGCACACCCTGCACAGCACTGGTGTCTCCACCTTGTATCAATAAGGGAATTAAAGCAGTGGCAGTAATACCCAATGCTATCCAGATAATGAATTGCAACAGGCCTACCGCTCCAATACCCACTATCTTGCCCATCATCAGCTGGAAAGGTTTTACACTGCTCACGATCACTTCGGCTATGCGGTTTGTTTTTTCTTCCATTACACCGCGCATTACCATGGTGCCATAGATGAACAGAATAATATAAATGAGGAATCCGGCAGCATATCCTACTGCATAGGCAAGTCCGGCTTTTGATTTACTGGGCTCCTTATCGCCGGTAGCAGGCTTGAACTCGATGGTAGAGCTCTTGCGGGCGCTGTCCAGCTGGGCCTGTGTAATATTGAGCGACAACAACCGCTTTTGCTCCAGCAGCTTGTTGAGGCGGCGTGTAATACGCTCCTGGCTGATCATGCCGATGGTCTTGCCATAATAGATGTTCAGGTTATCAGACGATACATTGAACCCCTCCGGAACATAGATATAACCACTCACCTCTTTAGTGGCTACCTTCTTTTCGAGGATAGCTTTGGAGGAATCGTTCATGAGAACGAACTGTACATCATCATCACTTTCCAGTTTTCCGTTGAATACATTGGCTTTATCGGCCACCGCGATCTTGAGGTCGTCATTTCCCTTTACAGAGAAATAGATCATGAAGGCATAGAAACCGAAAAGAAGTATCGGAAACAATAAAGTACTGAGCAGGAAGGTTTTCTTCTTTACCCTGCTATTGAATTCCCGTTGTGCAACAATCCAGGTTTTATTCATATAATAAGTTTAAGCAGTTATTTTTTCAAATTGTCTGGTCGTAGGAGTATCACCTACAAGCCTGATGAAGATCTCATTTAGAGAAGGCAATACTTCCGAGAAGGCAGTAATGTTAACGCCCTCCTGCAGGAAGTGCTGCAATACTTCATTGGGCTTATGTCCTTCTTTCATTTTCACCACGAGGGTATCTTTAGGCGTACCTTCATCGGGTACCTGCACTTCAAAGGCATTTGATACGATATCTCCCGGTATAGTATCGAGGCTGATGGTGAACAGGTTTTCCTTGAACTGCTGCTTTACCTGCCTTACAGTACCATCCAATATTTTACGGCCTTTGTTGACGAGAATGATGTGATCGCAGATCTCTTCCACTTCTTTCATCCGGTGAGTACTGAAGATGATGCTGGCGCCATTCTTGGCCAGACGGAAGATCTCTTCTTTGATCATATTGGCATTAACGGGGTCGAGGCCGCTGAAGGGCTCATCCAGTATGATCAGCTTGGGTTCATGCAATACGGTGGTAACAAACTGGAGTTTCTGGCTCATACCCTTACTGAGGTCTTCCACTTTCTTGTTCCACCAGCTTTGCATTTCGAATCGGGTAAACCATCCCCTGATGTTTTCCATGGCTTCAAGTTTACCAAGGCCCTTCAGACGGGCCAGGTACAAAGCCTGTTCACCGATCTTCATTTTCTTATACAGCCCTCTTTCTTCAGGCATATAACCAATTTTCAGAATATCATTGACCGGGTCGAAGGGACGGCCATTGAAAATGATCTGCCCTTCATCGGGATAAGTGATACCAGTAAGCATCCGGATAAGGGTGGTTTTGCCAGCGCCATTGGGTCCCAGCAAGCCAAAGATGCTGCCGGGGGCGAGGGTAAAGCTGATATCATCAACAGCTTTTTGCGTAGCATAATACTTCTTTAGGTTGTTTACCTCCAGTATATTCATGTATTACGGGTTTTAAAGTTGGAACAGGCCAGTGAGCGGCCGGAAAGATACAGAAACCGCTATTTAGTAGCCGGAAAGCGCATTTTATTACAGGATAAGCTTAATTTTTGTTAAGAACCTTAACAATCTCGTCCACTACCCGCTCTCCATCCATGGCGGCGCTCACAATCCCGCCGGCATATCCGGCGCCTTCGGCACAGGGGTATAAACCACTCACCTGCGGATGTTGCAGCGTTTCAGGGTCGCGGGGAATACGTACCGGCGAGGAAGTCCTCGATTCGGTAGCCACTACTACGGCTTCATTGGTGAAATAGCCTTTCATCTTTTTGCCAAACTCCCGGAAAGCGTTTTTAAGCGCATAATGCACAAAGCCGGGCAATACTTCATTAAGTGGTGCGGCGTTCAGACCCGGCAAGTAGGAATTGTCGGGCAGGCTGGCAGATACCTTTTGATCCACAAAGTCAGCCATGCGCTGAGCAGGCGCCACGAATTTACCCCCTCCATACTCAAAAGCCTTTTTCTCTACGGCCTGTTGAAAGTACATCCCCGATAAGGGATTTTGCAATCCATTTTTGGAAATCATGCCTTTTTTATTGCCGGCCGCTGCAATATCCTGCAACTCTACAGACACTACCATGCCCGAGTTGGCAAAAGGGTTATTGCGTTTGGAAGGCGACCAACCATTCACCACCAATTCACCGGCGCTGGTAGCGGCAGGCGCAATGATACCGCCGGGACACATGCAGAAGGAGAATACACCGCGCTCATCGACCTGCTGAACAAGGCTGTAGGAAGCAGGAGGCAGCAAGGCATCACGGGTGTTGCAATGGTATTGAATGCTATCGATGAGCTGTTGTGGATGTTCAATGCGTACACCTAACGCAAATGGTTTGGCTTCGATCAAGATGTTCTTCTCGTGTAATAGTATAAATATATCCCTGGCCGAGTGACCGGTAGCCAATATGACAGCTGCTCCATCGAATCTATCGCCATCGGCTGTTTTTACAGCTGTTATGCTATTGTCATGAAGTATAAGATCAGTAACCTTTTTTTCAAAGAGAAAGACACCGCCACAGTCCACTATTTTTTCACGCATGGCAGTAATGATCTGGGGCAGCTTATTGGTGCCTACATGAGGATGAGCATCATACAATATCTTGTCCTCTGCGCCAAATTGTACAAGGATATTGAGAATGCGGTTTACATCACCCCGTTTGGTGCTGCGGGTATACAGCTTTCCATCACTATAAGTACCGGCGCCTCCTTCTCCAAAACAATAGTTGCTTTCGGGATTGATGATACCTTCTTTATTCAGCTGGGCAAGGTCCCTGCGGCGGGAGCGTACATCTTTACCACGTTCAAGCAAGATCGGTTGTATGCCTGCCTCGATGAGTTTGAGAGCAGCAAACAAACCAGCCGGCCCCGCTCCGACAACTATTACTTTGTGGGGAGCTTTCGATACATCCTGTAAAGCCAGTTGGAGATGAGAACGTTCCACGAAAGGTTCATTGATGAAAACGCGGATCGTGAGCAATATCCATGGTTGCCTGCTCCTGGCATCGATCGATTGTTTAAGTATATGATAGCCGCTGATAGACGAAACAGGAACACTGAAATGAGAGGCCGCATATTGCTGCACTATGGAGGCAGATGCTGCTTCGGCTGGCAGCAGTTTGAGTGTACATTGTTGTTGCATGATGTTAGGCAGTTAACCTAAAAATCGGTTTGATGAAATAACTGACAAATATGCCAGTCTTGCTGAAGTGCAAAAATAGCTAATATATAGAAACAACACTACTGCTAATAGTACATGATTTAAGTCCGTTGAACAGCACAAGGTTATCTGTTGTTATTGAATGGGAAGTAGAAAATGGTGAGTATTTATACCCGGAAATGGGTAGTATATAAGTTAACTTTTTTTCCGGGTTTTACAGTTGAAGTGACCAAATATTTATTTTAAATAAGGTGCCCAAAAAAAGTTTGAACAATATGCGGTCCGTATTAAATAATTTGTATCTTCAATAGCATCACAGCTTATTATATGAAGAAAGCATTCTTGTACAATATGGCATCCTTTTCTTTCTTCATAAGGAATTCCTGCAAAACCACCCGGACTTTATTAGTAGCACAGTGTAGAGAGCTTATTCAATGGACAACTCAACGAGTAGCCGGTGACAGTAGCCGGTTATTAAAACCTTGCATACTTAGTAGCAAAAGCTTTGATGGTAGTTGTAAGATAAAATAAGTTGGCACCGCTTACTTGTTTTATCAGTTTACGTAGTTTGTTGCAATTCTATTTGCAGTAAAAGATGATTAAAACCTTAAGAACTGATTGTGATACAGGGATGTTGTATATAGCCGCGGATCATTGCTTACAAACATATTCTTTTTTAAAAAATCGGGCAGCAAATTTGTAGAGATAGTATCTGTGCGTGAAGTCGAAAAAACAAGGGAATAAAAAATTTTTTATTCAATTTAAAATTTTGATATTCGCACCCCTGCAAAACTTTTTTTGGAAGTATAGCATTATCCAACATCCATAGAAAAACACGGTTTTCAAGGCCCCGTGATTAGTGTCAGTTAATAATCTTAACTCAACATAATAAACTGCTTTCAGCATAATGACAAAGTCTTTTGATAAAGTTTGGATAAATTGTTTGGAGATAATAAAGGACATCGTTGAGTGGCAACATTTCAAAACATGGTTCGAGCCGATTAAACCCGTGGAGATTAAAGGTAATGTGTTGGTGATACAGGTTCCCAGTCAGTTCTTTTATGAGTACCTCGAAGAGCATTATGTAAATTTATTGGCCAAGACTTTGCGTAGAGTATTGGGTAAAGAAGCACAACTGGAATATCGCATCATGGTAGACAGCGGCAATCATAACAATAAGCCGTTAACGATGGATATCCCTACGCATGGCTACAAAACATATTCCAGCAATGAAATGGATTTCCCGCTGATCATACACAATCCTGTCAAGAACCCGTTCGTAATACCGGGCTTGAAGAAGATGCAGATCGATCCGCAGCTGAATCCCATATATACCTTCGAGAACTTTGTAGAAGGCGATAGCAACCGCGTAGCACGCCGGGCCGGTAAAACAGTAGGGGAAAAACCCGGCGCCAGTTCATTCAATCCACTGGTTATATATGGTGGCGTAGGTTTGGGTAAAACCCACCTTGCCCAGGCCATCGGTAATGATGTAAAACGCATGCATGCCAATAAAGTGGTATTGTATGTAAGCTCAGAAAAATTCATCAACCAGTTTCAGGACCATAGCCGTAACAATGCCATCAACGACTTCATCCACTTCTACCAGCTGGTAGACGTGCTGATCATTGATGATGTGCAGTTCTTTAACAGAGCCGAGAAGTCACAGGATGCCTTCTTTGCCATCTTCAACCACCTCCACCAGAGCGGTAAACAGCTTATCCTCACCTCCGATAAACCGCCCAAAGACCTCGAAGGAGTACAGGAGCGCTTGTTGAGCCGTTTCCGCTGGGGATTGAGCGCCGACCTGCAGGTGCCTGATTATGAAACCCGTATCGAGATACTGGACAGGAAGATGAAGAATGACGGCCTGGAAATGCCCCGCGAAGTAGTGAAATACCTCGCTTACAATATCAACAGCAACGTACGGGAGCTCGAGGGAGCACTGATCTCATTATTGGCACAATCTTCGCTGAATAAGCGGGAAATTGACCTCGATTTAGCTAAACGCGTACTCCGTAATTTTGTGAAAACAAGTAGCAAAGAAATTACCATCGAAACCATACAGAAAATGGTCTGTGAGTACTTCGATGTATCCTACGACAAATTGCTGCAAAAGACCCGGAAACGGGAGATCGTGCAGGCAAGGCAGATAACTATGTACCTTGCCAAAGCCTTTACCAAGAATTCATTAAAAACCATCGGTGAGCATTTTGGGGGCCGTGACCACACTACGGTTATTCACTCCTGCCAGACTGTAAAAGACCTGATGGATACTGATAGCACTTTCCGCGAAAGCGTTATGGAACTCCAACAGAAAGTGCAACTTGCTGCCATGTAATAACAACATTAATTGCTTATAAAGATCCCGCTTCCGGAAACGGAGCGGGATCTTTCTTTATGGTAAATACGATAGACTTAACTTCAGGCTATGTTACAAAACAGGGTTGATCCATTGGGTAACCTGATCAGGGCATCTGCAAGAGGTGCCTGGATGGGTAATAGGGGAGTGCTGCACAATGAACAGCAGGAGATCGTTCGCCCGTTCAAACTGCAGGCCTGGATCATTTGCAAGCTGGAATTCAAAGGCAGGAAAAGACCGATCATGAAACCCAATCACTGGACGGAGCTTTTCTTTCTGGATGAAGCCACTGCTTTTGCCGCGGGCCATCGGCCGTGCTTTGAATGCAGGAGGGAAGCTGCTACTCATTTTAAATCCAGTTGGATAAAAGGCAACCCCCTATATAAGTTCAACATGAAAACGCCCATTGGAGAGATTGATAAAATACTGCACAAAGAACGTAGAGATGGCCGCGGAGAAAAGCGCACCTTTAAATCGAATGCAGCCAACCTTCCCGATGGTACCTTTGTAACTGTTGATAAGATGCCTTATCTGCTGAAAGAGAAACAGCTATTTTTATGGACACCTTCAGGATATAAACAACACATGGCGATAACAGCAGCAACACTAACTGTGCTAACTCCACGCTCGGTAGTAGAAGCGTTCAGAGCGGGCTACAAGCCACAGATGGGCCTTTAAAGTACAGCAAGAAGCAGGTTGTTAACCCCTGTAGCAAGCGGTAAATTTGTGGTATCATTTTAAAAATTACAATTATGAACTACGTTTTTAAATACATGCCTTCTCCTGTAGGCAGGCTCACGCTGATCGCCGGCAACAAAGGACTGGCTGCTGTGTTGTGGGAAAACGACAGGCCCAACCGCGTACACGCCAAAGCGGAAGAAGAAAATGAACAACACCCTGTGCTGCTGGAAGCAGAACGGCAATTGCAGGAATATTTTGCAGGAAACCGTAATTCCTTTTCATTACCACTCGACATGATTGGAACACCTTTTCAGCAGCAGGTGTGGGAAGCACTCACCACCATTCCCCACGGGGAAACACGCAACTACCAGCAGATAGCCAATCAGCTGGGGAACCCGAAAGCAGTGCGCGCAGTAGGTGCTGCCAATGGCAGAAATCCCGTTTCGATCATTGTACCCTGTCACCGGGTTATTGGTACCAATGGCAGCCTCACGGGTTTTGCCGGTGGACTGGAGGCAAAAGCATACCTGTTATCTCTGGAAGGCGTGGCGTCATCTGCCGCGAAAACGGCCCAGCTGGAAATGTATATGGCCGAATAATCTTATTATCACCCTGAGCCTGTCGAAGGGTGGAAACCTCTCTGAAGGTGGGTCGCCCTCCAAGAGCGGCTCACCTTGTTCGCCTTACAAGGTCTCACGTTTCACTTCTCACCTTTCACACCCGGATTTTTCTTCATTAATTCTCCCTATTAATACACTGGTTAGTAAAATTTTAATGGGGTAATACTTACTTACACAACATTCCGGAATAGCCAAAAAGAAGAGTATCCCGTATGAATGTTTGCCAACGATTGCCGCGCCAGCGCAAAAGAATTATCCTTGCGACAGGATTTGTACTGCTGATCATTATTGCCGGTTGTATGATGAGTACACCGCCGGAGCCTAAACCCCAATACCGCACCTGGAAAAATTATGGAGGGGGAGCCGATCAGTCCAAATACGTCGACCTTACCCAAATCACCAGGGACAACGTAGACCAGCTACAGGTAGCCTGGCATTACCCCACCAGCGACAACAATCAATACCTCTTCAGCCCCATCATTGTGGATACCGTCATGTACGTGCTGGCCAAAAACAATTCCCTGGTAGCCCTGCATGCCGTTACCGGTAAAGAATTATGGATACATGCCAACCTCGATGGAATTGCCTGGCGGGGTATCAATTATTGGGAAAGCAAAGACAAAAAGGACCGGCGCATTCTTTTCACCATGCGCAATACGCTGCAGGCCATCGATGCCGCTACAGGTAAATCTATTCAAAGCTTCGGTACCAATGGCTATGTGAACCTCAAAGAGGGACTCGATCGTGATCCCGCTACCGTTGGCCGGGTACAATCCAATACACCCGGCGTTATTTTTAAAGACCTCATCCTGCTGGGCTCTTCGCCCGGAGAGAATTACTTTTCACCGCCCGGTCATCTACGCGCTTACAATGTGGTTACCGGTAAACTGGTCTGGACCTTCCGTACCATTCCACATCCCGGTGAATATGGATACGAGACCTGGCCGAAGGACGCCTACAAGTATGTGGGCGCCGCAAATACCTGGGGTGAAATATCGGTAGATGAAGAACGGGGCATTGCTTATTTCCCGGTGGGTTCTCCTACGTATGATTATTATGGCGCCGATCGTGAAGGCAGTAACCTCTTCAGTGATTGCCTGCTGGCGCTGGATGCACGCACGGGCAAAAGGTTATGGCATTTCCAACTCACGCACCATGATCTCTGGGATTATGACCTTACTGCTGCGCCGCAGCTGATAACAGTAGAGCACAAAGGAAAAAAGATCGCAGCAGTGGCGCAAGCCACCAAGCAGGGATTCATGTTTGCTTTTGACCGCGTTACCGGCCAACCACTTTGGCCGGTGGAAGAAAGGCCGGTGCCTGCCAGTGAGATGCCGGGTGAAAAGACATGGCCCACCCAGCCATTCCCCACGGTGTTACCTTCCTTCACCCGGCAGGTGGTAAAATCAGATGACATCAACCCATACTTCACACCCGAAGAAAAAGCAAAATGGAAACGCAGGATAGACAGTGGGCGAACAGGATTCTATACACCACCCTCCGATAAATATGAAACGATCATCATTCCCGGTGCAGTAGGAGGCGCCAACCTTGGCAACACGGCAGCCAACCCCTATACGGGCATCGTATATGTGGCTACACAGGATTACCCTTCAGTATTCAAACTGGAGAAAGTGCAGGAAAGACCGGCACTTACTTCTGAAACAGAGACCAAAAAGATAGAGACGGTGTACCAGCAATTCTGCCAATCCTGCCATGGCGCTGAAAGACAAGGAGCAGCAGGTCCGGCCCTGCGTGATATTGGCGACCGCATTCCTTTTGATAAATTCAAAGAAGTAGTGATGGTGGGCAAAGGCCCTATGCCCGGCTTCCAGCACATCGATGATAAAACGATGGCAGGTCTCTATGCATTCATGGCTGGCAACAGAAATGCGCAATTACGTGGTGGCGGGCAGCAAACCGTGAAACGTACATTACCGGAAGGGCCGGTAGTAGATTCCGGTGGTGTAACGCTCGACAGCTCTTTCAACCCTGTACGTGGCCGGCCACAGAATGGCATGCGCGATTACCCAACAGGGTTGAACGTTCCCACAAACCGGTATACGACCGATTACGGATTACAATATTCCAACCTCATGAGCCCGGTATGGTCTTCCATTGTAGCGTACGACCTCAACAAGGGTACCATCAAATGGAGAATTCCCATCGGACAGGATATACGCATTGCTAAGAAGGGCGGCGCCAATACCGGTGTACCGATCGGCACACAACGGAAAGGAATGATTGTAACGTCCACCGGTCTTCTTTTCGCTACCTCCAAAGGAGGCATGCTGTACGCCATCGATGCTGAAAACGGCAGGATACTTTGGACAGCAGAATTGCCACGCGAAACACAGGGGCTTCCAGCCATGTATGAAGTGAAAGGACGCCAGTACATTGTAGTAAGCGCTACAGCACCCTTTACAGATGAAAGTGAAGACAGGTCGAAGCTGCCAGGCGTATTGCCTGCCAGCTATGTGGTATACGCACTTCCAAAATAATAACATTGTCACCCTGAGCCTGTCGAAGGGTCACTTTATATACTATAAAACTTTCTTTATGAACAGAAGAGACTTCATCGAAGGTTCATCCAAACTGGCTTTATCCATCTGGGTATTACCTTCTTTTGCACGCGACTGGATGCCCGCCGATAAAAACGAACGCATTGCCATGGGTACGGTGTTGTTTCGTTACCGCTTCAAACAAACCAAACCCAAAGAGATCAGCACCATTACGAATGAATTGACACTACTGGATGTGCCTGCCTACTACAAGCAACGATTCGGTATGCGGCAGGTGGAATTCTGGAGCAATCACTTCGAATCACTCGAACAACCATACCTCACACAACTCAAGGAAAAGCTCAAAGCGTCTGGTTCCAAACTGGTCAATGTACAGATAGATAGTGATTATGACGTGGCGGCTTCCAATGAAGAAGAAAGACAAAAGAGCGTAACGCATGTAAAGCAATGGATGGACGCAGTTGCGTACCTGGGCTCCACCTGTGTGCGGGTAAATCCCGGACGGGCCAAAGGCTCCATCGATCAAAGTATCCGTTCGATGAAAGAGCTGGCACAATATGCCAAAAGTAAAAAGCTGGTACTCCTCACCGAAAACCACTTCGGTATTGAAATGAACACCGACCTGCACATAAAGATCATCAAAGAGGCAGGCCCGGGTATTTACACCCTGCCCGACTTCGGCAATTACCCACGCGCCACGGCGATGGCTTCGCTGGAAAAGATCATGCCCTATGCTTATTTTATTTCAGCCAAGGCAATGAATTTCAACGGACAGATAGAACACCTGTCATACGATTTCGATGCCTGTGTACAGATGGCAGAACGCCTTGGGTTCAAAGGCATCTATTCCGTAGAACAATGGAGTCCGGACTACCTCGATGTAGATTTTGAGAAAGTAGCCGACTGGCTGATCACCCATGTGAAAAACAATATCAAATAAGATGAGAGGGCTACTAACGATACTGCTTGCTGCATCTTTAACCATATCTTTTGCCCAGGACGATCTGAGCAAACTCGCTGCCGGTAGCAGTCTTAGCTTTGTACCCGATTATATTTTTAAAGGAACATTGAGCCATCAATGGATACCACAAGGTGGTGCACGTTGGCAGGCGCAAAACGGAGAGATCGTAGCTGCTACACCTTCCGGCGCCAAAGGCGGCACACTGCTCTTCAGCCAATCTTACCAGGATGTAGCGCTGCATGCTATGTTCAAAGCTGGAGCCGGTGCAGAGGCTGGCTTCCTGGTGCGGCTGGAAAAGTACAATGATGGATGGCAGGGTATACTGGTTTCTATTACCGGAGAGCAAACAGGCCACTACAAAGTGATCATCGATGCTACCGGCGCTATCATAGAAAAAGAGCCTTTGCGCACAACCGGTAGCATCATCAGGCTGGCGCCGCCACCCGATACTTCGCAGGCTGCACGCAACGCAGCAGCGGCACGTAACAACCAGCGCGGTAATCAGTCTGGCGCACCCCGTCCGGCGTTGCCGTTGGAAAGATCGGCGACTACAGTGCGCCCTGGGGAGTGGAACCTCGTAGAGATCTTCATGGATGCGGATATCATTCGCGCTTTCTTCAATGACGGTCGCGAGTCGGCCGCAGCCACAGATGATAAAGCAGCAGGTTTCGGACAAGTAGCGTTGTATGTAGGCGGCACTGGTGAAGTGGCCTTTAAACAACTTTTCCTGAAAGACATTGGTATGAGAACCATGCCTGCCGAACAATCTTCCACCCGTTTCAAAGTACAACGCATCAACGATATGTATTACTCCTGGGGCTCTGCTGCAGGAGACTTCAACAAAGACGGCGTTACAGATATTGTTTCAGGCCCTTATATCTACTTTGGTCCTGACTACACACGCTATCGTGAAATATTCACCGCCGTGCCGCTTAATCCCTCCAAAGACTTTACAGCCATCAACTGTCAATACGTATTTGATTTTAACGGCGATGGCTGGCCGGATATATTGAGTGGACCACCAGTTGCTACCGTGTACATCAATCCCGGCAACAACTCCCGCCGGTGGGATAAGTATGAGGTCATACCTGCTGTACAATCGGAGGTCACGGTATTTAAAGACATCGACGGAGACAATAAACCTGAGCTGGTATTTGGCACAGGTGGCGCTATGTGTTATGCCAGGCCAGATGCGTCAGATGCCACCAAACCCTGGAAGGTGCAGGTGATCTCGGAAAAAGGATTTGCTATGGCACATGGAATCGGAGTAGGAGATATCGATGGCGATGGACGCATGGACATCCTCAACCCCAATGGTTGGTGGGAACAACCAGCTACTGCCACTACAGGCTTGTGGACATATCATCCGCAGGCATTTGCCCGCTATGGCCACCGCAATACGGGTGCCGGTGGAGCTGTGATAGGAGTATATGACGTAAATGGCGATAAGCTGAACGATGTGGTCACTTCGCTCAACGCCCATGGCTTTGGGTTAGGCTGGTATGAACAAAAGCGTGATGCTGCCGGGAATATCAGCTTTGTGCTGCACATCATTAGTGATGACTATGCTACAAAGAATGCAGGTAATGTCACTTTCTCACAGATCCATGGAACTGCCTTTGCCGATATAGACGGAGATGGAATAACCGACTTCATTGCGGGTAAGCGTTATTATTCGCACCTCGATAATTACTTTGATCCCGATCCCTATGGCGCGCCAGTGATCTATGTATACCGTACGGTGCGCAATACCAAAGCGCCGGGAGGTGCTGAGTTTGTACCCGAGCTGGTACATAATTGTTCAGGAGGCGGTTCAGATATCCTTACTGCTGACCTTGACCGCGACGGTGCAATAGACATTGTTTCACCTACTGACAGAGGCACTTTCATTTTCTGGAATCAACAAAGGAAGAAGAAATAGAGTTACCAATCCGGCTACAACATATACCAACCTGGCTACAAATGTCCCCGTGTGGCAGCCCAACTTTGTGTCGTAATACAAACGACAAAAGTTAAACAATGAAAACGATCTTTATTACAGGCGCCTCTGCGGGCCTGGGCAAAGCCACTGCCCGATTATTTCAATCTAAAGGCTGGAAAGTGATTGCCACCATGCGCAATCCGGCAAAGGAAACAGAATTGTCGCAATTGGAAAATGTGACCCTGTTACCATTGGATGTTACCAGCGAAGAACAGGTAAATACCACCGTGCAGCAGGTGCTTGCACAAGGACCTGTTTATGCGGTGTTCAATAACGCAGGTTATGGATTGATCGGGCCTATGGAAAGCTACACAGAAGCCCAGATCATCAAACAGTTTGATACCAATGTATTTGGAACATTCAGGGTGGCAAAAGCATTTATCCCCTATTTTAAAGAAAGGCGCGAAGGCCTTTTTATTACTACCACGTCTATTTGTGGCCTGGCTTCTACACCACTTTCTTCGGTATACAGCGCCGGCAAGTGGGCGTTGGAAGGTTGGAGCGAAGGCATGTGGTACGACCTCGCTGCATTCAACATTGGCATTAAGACAGTGGCGCCGGGTGGCATCAAAAGCAACTTTATGCAGGTAATGGATGTGGTATACAGTAAAGACTATGAAGCCTTGAATGCCCGTATGATGGAAGGATTTACCGACGGAACCCTGATGAAGTTTACAGAAGCAGATGCTATAGCTGCTGTTGTGTATGAGGCCGCTACAGATGGCAAGGACCAGCTACGCTATATGGCTGGAGATGATGCAGTAAGCATGTATGACCGGCGACTTAAAGAAGGCCCGGAAGCCTACAGGATCGCTATTGGCAAGTACCTGCACCTGAAAAGCCCCTACAGCAAGGCAGCGTTATAATGACTAATTTTGCATGAAGACCTGTTGACAGGTTTTCATGCTTTAAAAGAAGCATCATGAAGAAAGAGGAAAAAGCTGCACCCTTTATATTTGATTCAATTACTGCACTGATGCGGGCATTAGGATTACCTAAGCCCCTTCACCCTCTTATTGCCTTGGTAGATTACAAAGATATCAAGGCCGATACGCAGGAGATAGAGAAAGGACTTATGCTTAATTTCTACAAGATATCATTCAAACATCACCTGAAAGGAAAGATAAGATATGGCCAGGGATATTATGATTTCGATGAAGGCGGCTTGTCATTCGTATCACCCAACCAGTTGATCTCAGCGGGTGAAGGGGAACAGGATTATGCAGGGCATACCCTGTTGTTTCACCCTGACTTTATCAGGAATTACCCGCTGGCAAAGACGATCAAAACATACGGTTTCTTTTCATATTCAGTTGCTGAAGCACTTTACCTGTCCGACAAAGAGAAGACAGTGATCGATACGGTATTTGAGAATATCGGGCAGGAGTTATCCCTGCCCATAGATAATTTCAGCCAGGATGTACTGGTGTCGCAAATAGAACTCTTACTGAATTACAGTAACCGTTTTTACAACCGGCAATTCATTACACGCAAAGCGGTTCACAATGACCTGCTGGCGCAAATGGAGCAATTACCGAATGATTATTTCAATAACCATGAAGCCTTGATGAAAGGCCCGCCCTCTGTGCAATATATTGCTGAAAAGCTGCAGGTGTCGCCCAGGTACCTGAGCGATATGCTTCGACAGCTTACAGGATTGAATACACAACAGCATATCCAGCAAAAGCTGATAGATAAAGCAAAAGAAATACTAAGCACTACGACCCTGAGCGTGGCGGAGATAGCTTATATGCTGGGGTTTGAACATCCCCAATCCTTCAATAAGATATTCAAGCGCAAGACGAATGTTTCACCAGGCGAATTCAGGCAATCGTTCAACTGACAGCGTACCGATGAACAAGACTATTTAGCCTCGTCATCATCATCGGGTATCTCACCACCTTTTTTCTCCATGGTTTCCTTTCCCTTCTGCACGAGAGAAGAAATAGGGCCCTCCATATTTTCCTGTGGATCAGTCTTGTGAAGCGTCTCAGGATCAGGTGCTAATGCAGATTCATCCTTTTCCTTTTTGGGATCGTTTTTGAGATCATTCTTCTGTGCCATATATCGGTTTTTTGGTTCAGGAGAATTGATAACAAAACTGTGCCACCGGAAACGGCATCCTATCAGGTTGTTTATGAGTGTGATAGATTCGTGACAGGTGGTAAACACGATTATCACCAAAAGCAGGCTTTGAGCACCAGGACAGCTTCACTATTCACAATTTGTTGCATATATGTTGTTACCTGCGTACTTTTAAAGGACACGATACACTCTGCTGATAAGTAGCCGTCATCAACATGAACACCGATAAGTTTTTCCAAAAGATAAGTACCTACGTTCCCCTTGGCAGCGAAGCCATTACCGCATGGAGTGCTTTGTTGAAAGAGAAAACGTACGCTAAAGGCGAAGATTTTATCCGGACAGGACAAGTACCCAGGAAAGTAGCCTTTATTGTCAAAGGCTTATTCTCTCAGTATTATATTACCAATGAAGGCGACACGGTAATCAAATATTTTTTCCCGGAAGGCCGGATTGCAGGCTCCATCCCGGCTACCCTTACCAGGTCGGAAAGCCTGTTTACGATCACTGCAATGGAAGATACTACGGTACTCGAATACGACTTTCAGGAGTTTAAAAAGCTGGTAGCTGCCCACAATGATATTGCTACATTCTACATCCGCTACATGGAGCAACATTGGATTATCGATAAAGAGCCCTACGAGATCTCTCTCCGCAATGACTCAGCCAAAGTGCGGTATGATGAGTTTTTGGATAAATACCCTGAGCTGGTAAAACGATTAAAAAAACACCACATTGCCGCTTACCTGGGTATCACACCTACCCAGATGAGCCGGATATTCTTTGCCAATAAATAATTTTTTACTTTTCTCAACATATGTAAAGGTTTTGGCGGCCGCAGAGCCGCAACTTTGTGTCATCAATAACAATTAAACAGTTAAACAATGGCAACAAAAGTTTTTATCAACCTGCCCGTAAAGAACCTCGACAAGTCAATGGATTTCTTCAAAAACCTTGGCTACAGCTTCAATCCCCAGTTTACAGATGATAAAGCCGCTTGTATGGTCATTAGCGACAGCATTTTTGTAATGCTGCTTATCGAAAGCTATTTCCAGACATTTACCCGCAAAGCAGTAAGTGATGCTACAAAAGCGACCGAAGTACTGATTGCACTGGATGCCAATTCAAGAGATGAAGTAAAAGAACTGGTAAACAAGGCCAAAACCTTAGGCGCTACTATCTATGCAGAGCCGCAGGATCATGGCTGGATGTACCAACACAGCTTCGCCGATCTTGATGGCCACCAATGGGAGTTGGCTTATATGGACATGTCACAATTGCCAGGTCAGGAGTAATACATTAATGTCTTTATTGTTTCCCTGTCCCTGACCACAGGCAGCAAAGCCGCCTGTGAAAATAAGAGAGGTAATGATGGTAAGTAACTTGTTCATGGCTTATTGATTAGCACCTCCATTTACCAGTAAGTGTTGACCATTTACAAAGGAAGAAAGGTCGCTGGCAAAGAACTCAGCAATATTAGCCACGTCTTCTACTTCAGCCAACCGGCCCATGGGGCAACTGTCGAGCAATGATTGCCGCAACTCAGGATAGCTGTCGGGTTCTGCAAAGATACCGGAATGGTCTACAGCGAAAGGAATGATGGAGTTGACCGTTACACCACGGTGTCCAATCTCTTTAGACAACACATCAACCATGTAGCGGGGAGTAGTTTTACTGCCACCATAAACGGCCATTCCTTTTACAGGGAAAGCAGTGGTGCTGGAAGCGACGTAGATGATACGGCCATTGTCTTCAACATTGAGCGCAGCCTGTTGCATGGTAAAGTAAGCACCTTTCGTGTTGATGGAAAAGAGCCTGTCGAATTGTTCTTCAGTAAACTGCGTTACGGGCGTTTCCACCATTTCAATGCCTGCGTTGGCAACTACGATGTCGATTTTTCCGAATACCTTTTTAGCTTCTTCAAATAACCTCTTGATGTCGGCAACTTTACTTACGTCTGCCTGTACGGAGATCACATTGGCGCCCATGGCTTTGATATTGCTTTCCACTTCTTCAGCAGACACTTTGTCACGTGAATAGTTGAGTACGATATTGGCGCCAAGTGCGGCATAACGTTCAGCGATGGCTTTACCCAAACCTCTGGCTGATCCTGTAATTAAAGCTGTTTTGTTTTTTAAAGTGTTCATGGTAGTAAATTTTAGACTTTGATGAATCGTTGAATTGATAACACAAAGTTGGTCCATGAACACCCCTTCGGACGTACGAGGTTTATAGCAAGACTTACAAATTTCTAAGATTACAGATCAAACAGTTTGTTTACGATACTCTGCGGGGCTTTGCGAAGTATGTTTTTTGAAGTAGTTACTAAAGTGAGAAGCTTCGAGGAAACCGAGCCTGCCCGCAATTTCTTTGATATTCAGATCCTTGTCATGCAGCATTACTTTGGCCTCGGTAATAGTCTTGTCAGCTATCCAGGCAGTGATGGATTTACCAGTCTTACTGCTGATGACACTGGAAAGATAATTGACATGCAGGAATTGCTTATCGGCATAGTCTTGTACACGCAGTTGCGTGTCTGTTTTACCACTGGCGAGATCCCGGAAATGTTGCTCCAGGTTCTGTTTGAAGGTCTTCACAATTTGTGAGCTTCGGTTGCCCTCATAAATAGGATTGTAATCCTGGAAGAAGTATTCCTTGATCTTTAACAGTAACGTTACCAGTGTGCTGCCGATGATCTTGTTTTTATAGGGAGAATTGTCATGATGCTCACGGTAAATGATCCGGTACAACTCTTCGATGATCAGGAATTGTTCAGGCTTTAACACCCTTGGTTCTACAGTTTCAGTGAGGAGAAAAGAAAAGTCGCGGTATACATCCGGATGCACCTGTTCCTTCAGGAAAGACTCATTGAATACAAGCAGGCAGGTATCCGCAATACTATGCCATTCAAATTTCCGGTAGTTGCCGGGGTTGGTAAAATAAACCGTTCGGGGAGTCATGGGAAAATGAAGATCATCGATGATATAGTTCCCGAAAGCATCCTTGATGAAAAGGAAGCTGAAGAAATTGGGCCGGAAGGGGATGGAGGCAATAGGAAGGTCTTTCATAACATCCTGTAAGAACAAAATAGTAAACCCGGAGCTGGAGTCAAGGTGATGAGACAGCCCCATCGTATCATACAGCTCGTTCAGCGTTTTTACTACCTTGGTTTTGTCGGACATAGGTCCTAATATAGCAAAAACTACAGAAAGAGAGGTTCACTCTTTCTGTAGTTTTTTCTACGCTGAACGCTTGAGGACGCTTGACTCTGAACTCCCGACTCTGAACTCTATACTAAGAACTACGCCATAGCGCCATTAACACCGATCGTTTGTCCACTGATCCATTTGGCTTCATCGCTGGCGAGGAAGGTTACAACCTTGGCGATATCCTCCGGCTCTCCAATGCGGTTGAATGCATTAAGAGAAGCCAGCCGGTCGATCAATTCCTGCGGTTTACCTTTGGTAAAAAGTTCGGTATTGGTAGGCCCGGGCAGTATTGCATTTACATTGATACCCCTGCCGCCTACTTCTTTTGCAAACACCCGGGTGAGCTGTTCAACAGCACCCTTGGTAGCCACGTAAGTGCTGTAAGTAGGCATCATAACGCGGGTAGTGGTAGAAGAAAAGTTGATGACGCTGCCTCCGGTGGCCAGTTTGGTAGCAGCTTCACGCAGCGTATTGAAAGTGCCGCGCACATTTATTTCAAATTGACGGGTAAAGTCATCATCGGTAGTGTCTTTCAGCAACTTGGTGATCATGATACCGGCATTGTTGACAAGCACATCTATCTTGCCATAATGAGCGATAGCTGCATCGAATAGGGAGGCTACTTCGGCAGCTTTGCTCACATCCGCCTGCAGCGCGATAGCATCGCCGCCATTGTCCTTGATTGACTGCACGGTTTGCTCGCCTGCTTCCCGGTCACCGGCATAGTTAATGATAACTTTAGCCCCTTCACTGGCTAACTTTTTTGCTACGGCAGCACCTATTCCACGGGAAGCGCCCGTTACCAGTATTACTTTGTTGATTAACGAGTTCATAAGTTTGTGTTTTATTTGTGTTCGTTTAATTTGATAACACAAAGTTGGCCCATAAACTGGCCCTAAAACGTACAAGGATTATAGCAAGAGTTGCAAAATTCTAAGGATGGGAACTTGGGGGTGTTTTAGGAACTTTTAACTTGCCACTATAATGAGAAGCCATTTTGAAGATATAACTTATTTGGAAAGAGGCAATGACCGTCAACGGTTCACCTGGCAATTGTTGATACAGTATGCCAGTTACCAGTTTATGAATCGCAACATCAGCACGAGTGAACTTTTTTAAAGAAAGCGAGTCATGACGAGTTGTTCAAACAAACGTACAACATCGCGATACCCGTTTCCAAATTTTTCTGATCAGGATTCGGAATAATGGGAATATTCCTAAAATTCCCAAACTGCGCCAGAACAATTTGGATACCGCATTACCGGTATTGTATATTCGACGCTTGCTATTAAAGACGAACAACAAAATAGAAATGGAAAAAATTCCGGAAAAGGGAAGAAAGGAGTAGCCGGAATGAAAAGTGAGGCGAGGATACAAGATGGATAGTACGTAGATCAGCTGTAGATAGTACGTACTGATAGCATGAAAGGGTAAAACAGGTGAAATTTGCAAAAAAAGGCAGGACAGTGTGTATCCGTTATTCGATTAATACGCACTCCCTGAATTGGTCAGGTGACGGACATCATTAGCCTCAAGGATTGTGAACTGTCCATCAATAAAAGACACACGATAAAGACAAGTATTGCTATGGCCGAAATTTGACATACAGCTGATAGGCGATTGACTGAGCATGCACAACAGTACCAGTAATGAGCGACCGTGCATACAAATGAGCACCCGCTTTTCTGCCGGCCTGGAGAGTATAATGTCCAGTGCTTCCTGCAGTCGCCTGGAAACCTGATTTGGGCTTTCGCCTTTTTCAAACGACAGATCACATTGTCCATTCTGCCAGTAATTATTCATTTCTCGGAATGCGCTCACCCAGTCTTCCTTATTTCCCTTTCCCTCCCAAATGCCAAAAGAAAGTTCATCAAGCCCCGGCAATTGCTCCCAGGGAATACCATCTGCTATAAATTTTTCTACAGTCTGGTGAGTACGCTTCAGTGCGGATGTATAAACCTTATCAAAAAGTAAATGCTTATAATACTGATAAAATGCTTCCCCCTGTTCTTTACCAAGGTCATTGAGGTCAGTGTTTACACCTCTTCCCTGTACAATGCCCAGCTTATTATAATCCGTTTCCCCGTGTCTGATGATATACAACTCCTTATTCATAATAATGTACGTTAGGCTGTAGAGTGTAAAACAAAAAAGCGACCTCTCACGAGATCGCCTTTTTCAGTCGGGAAGACAGGATTCGAACCTGCGACCCCCTGGTCCCAAACCAGGTGCGCTACCGGCCTGCGCTACTTCCCGAACTATTAAATCAACCGGAAAGATAAACCGTCTTACTGAAAACGGCCTGTTTTTCAGCGGAGAGGGTGGGATTCGAACCCACGGTACAGTTTAACCCGTACGACGATTTAGCAAACCGTTCCTTTCGGCCACTCAGGCACCTCTCCTTTTTTCGGGAGGGCAAAAATAAGAGGAAAATCTCAAATAGCAAATTCAAATACCATTCTTGAAAGAAATAATAATCCATTGCTTTGGAATGCCTTATAGAGATACTAAAGACCCACCCAGGACCGGAACTATTATAATACATTTTTTACCTATCTTCAGCCCGTAGCACGCGCTCTCCAAACATGGCTCTGTACAGCTCACATAACGACGAACAGCTGTTAGTAATGTTGCGTAATGATGATGATGAGGCTTTTGTCGAAATCTATAATCGTTATTGGGACAAACTATTGGCAATAGGCTTTAACCACTCCCACAACAAGGAAGTGGCGGAAGAGATTGTGCACGATGTATTCATTAGTTTGTGGAGTCGTCGGCAGTCAATAGAGATCGACCGGCTGGCCCCTTGGCTGGCAACCGCTGTTAAGTTTGCAGTCTTCAAAACCCTCGCACGGGAAAGCAGACGCAAAGCACTCCTCCAGGGACAGCCCCTCGAAATACCAGCTTCACCCGACGAAGCCATCATTGAAGCAAAGTTCCTCAAAGAATACCTCGACGATGTAGTGGCCGCTCTACCCGAAAAATGCCGCCTTGTATTTACCTACAGCCGCGAACACCAGCTATCCACCAAAGAAATTGCCGATACCCTCCAGCTTTCACACAAAACAGTGGAATCACACCTCACCAAAGCCCTCAAAACCATTCGTTACTACCTCGGTAACTACCGCTTTTTCAGTTTCTTACTACAATTCACTGCTACCTGTTATATTTTCTTAAAAAAAATATAACATACACTAAGGGTACCAGCTCACTCATGGGTACATAATAGTGGAGGCCTGTGCAATGGCCACTGTAACCAATTCAACTGACGTATGACTTCAGAACGGCTCACTATTTTAATTAATAAGTATTTGAGCGATACGGCTACTCCCGAAGAAGAGCAGGAGCTTACTGCCTGGTATCAGGCTGCCAATGAGCAGGAAGTACAATGGCCCGTAGCCGATGAAACAGAAGCGGCAGCCTTAAAAGCCCGGCTGTTGAGCAATTTACAGACGGCTATCCATCCTGCTGCCAACGTTCGTTCCATTCCCTTTTATCGTCAAACCCGGTGGCAGGTAGCAGCAGCCATATTGATACTGATCAGCGCTGGCTCCTGGTTATGGTTTAAACAGTCTTCCAATACCAATCCCGTTATCAGCAAAACAACGGCAACGCCGGCAGAAATTGTACCCGGTGGAGATAAAGCAGTATTGACACTTAGTGATGGGCGCAAGATCGTATTGGACAGCGCTGGCAATACCACCCTTGCTCAACAAGGAAGTACAAAGGTGATCAAATTGAACAATGGCCAGCTGGCGTATAACACCACTGCAAGTAATGCCAGCACAACTGTACTATATAATAAGATATCTACACCAAAAGGCGGTCAGTATGAAGTGATACTACCCGATGGCAGCCATGTATGGCTGAATGCCGCTTCATCATTGAGATTTGCTACCACCTTTACCGGTAATGAACGAAATGTAGAGCTTACCGGCGAAGCATATTTTGAAGTAGCTAAAGACGCCACCAAACCCTTCAAAGTACATTTCACTACATCAACAGAAGGAAAAGATGGGGTAGTGGAAGTACTCGGCACACACTTCAACATCAACGCCTACGACGATGAAGTAAATACCAGGACTACTTTGCTGGAAGGAAGTGTACGTGTATCACCAGCTCAAAGCTCACCGCTCGAAGCTCGCAGCTCAAAAATACTCACACCCGGCCAACAAGCCTCCATATCCTCCCAATCCAATCAATCCACCACAATCCAGGTTCAGACAGTCGATACCGAAGAAGTCATCGCCTGGAAGAACGGCAAGTTCCAGTTCAATCAGGCGGACATCAAAACCGTAATGCGGCAGATTGCCCGTTGGTACGATGTGGAAGTAGAATACGAAGGCCCGCTGTCAAAAGAAAAATTCGAAGGAGAAATACCCCGCAACAGCTCATTGACGGATGTATTCAGAATACTTGAACTAAGCTCCGTGCATTTCAAAACAGAAGGCCGGAAGGTGATTGTAATGCCATAAGATTGCTGCCACGCCATGTAAACCAAAACGAACCTGTATCCCCTGAAAGGTGAACCATTGATGCAATAGTCCACGAAATAATAAAAACAACGGTTTCCCCATACAAAAGGCCGCCAACGGTGCAACGTTGACGGCAGGAGTGGGCAAACTATGTAACAAGCTTGACGACTGTTATTGTTTAACCCAACTACTTAAAAGTATGACTTTTATCATTCTTTGCAAAGCCGTGCGCAAGCGACGGCCGGCAAAGTCCAAAACCCTTCTGGTGATGAAATTGACTGCTACCTTGCTACTACTGGGCTGTTTGCATGTAACCGCTGCAGGCATTGCTCAGAAAGTAAGCATCACACAGGAAAATGCAACACTCAAAAAAGTGTTTGCACAGATCAAAAAACAAACTGGCTACGTGTTTTTTTACAATGCACGTATTCTCGAGAATGCGAAACCGGTAACCGTTACCGCGCGAAACATGGAAATGCAGGATGTCCTGAACCAATGCTTTAAAGACCAACCCCTTACTTACAGAATTGTAAATAAGACCATTGTGGTGAGCATGAAGCCACAGGAGGTAGCGCCTGCGATGACACTGGATACTGTTCCGCGGCCCATGACCATCATGGGTAATATTATGGACGACTCCACCAACCAGCCCATTGCCGGGGCAAATATTATTATCAAAGGAGTAAAAGGCGGTGTTACCAGCGACAGGCAAGGTGGCTTTACCATATCTGCAAAGCGGGGTGATATGCTGATAATAAGCTATGTAGGATACGAACCCCAAAACATAATAGTAAGAGATGATGCACTCCTGAGGATACGCTTTAAGCTGAATGCCAATAAAGATCCGATGGACAAGGTCGTGGTGACTGGTTACCAGATGCTGAACAAAGACAACTACACAGGAAATGCAGTAGTAGTATCGGGCGAAGAGTTGAGGAAAGTAAATCCCGTGAATATCATACAAAGTATACAGGCATTCGATCCTTCATTCCGTATCGCAGAAAACAATATCCTCGGTTCCAATCCCAACAGATTGCCAATGATCAACCTCCGCGGCTCTACTGCATTGCCCAGCGGTAGCGGAGAAGTCGTAAGCAGGGCCAACCTGCAGGGAAATGTCAACCTGCCCACCTTCATCCTCGATGGATATGAAGTAAGCCTTCAAAAAGTATATGACCTGGACAATTCACGCATCCAAAGCATTACGTTGCTCAAAGATGCAGCAGCTACAGCCATCTATGGATCACGCGCGGCCAACGGTGTGGTAGTGATCACAACGCGGATGCCAAAGCCCGGTAAATTGCAGGTGTTTTACAATGCCGATCTCACCCTGTCTGGTCCCGATCTTACCGATTATAACCTCCTGAATGCGGATGAGAAACTGGAGTATGAGCGCCTCGCAGGATTGTATGAATCCGTTGGCAGCCTTTCAAAAGATGAACAGGAAGTATTGTATTACCAGAAAAAGAAAAACGTAGTAAGCGGGATCAATACCTATTGGTTATCACAACCGGTACGTACTGCCCTTGGACAAAAACATTCTCTCTACCTGGAGGGAGGTACTAAAGATATACGCTATGGCATCGACCTGCGGTATCAGACACAGCCCGGAGTTATGAAAGGTTCAACGAGAGATCGTTACAGCATTGGCATGGACCTCGCCTATAACCCGAGCAGCAAGTTCTTGTTTAAGAATACCCTTACAGTGGTGCAGGTAAATTCGCAGGAATCACCTTATGGAAGCTTCTTCGACTATGTGCGTATGAACCCCTACTATCCCAAAACAGATAGCCTGGGACGTATCATCCAGTCGGTAGATAGCTGGCTGATAGATACACATCAATCAGGTGCTGCCCAGTTCCAGACCAATACAGTGCTGAACCCGATGTATAACAGCACCCTCCGGTCATTCGATAAAACCAATTACATTGAACTGATTGACGCATTTACTGGCGAATGGAATATCGCTTATGGGCTCCGGCTGCGCGGCTTGATGAGCATAACAAAACGCAAGTACACGTCTGAGACATTTGTCTCTCCGTTGGCAAACCAGTTTTATTTTTACAGCACCAATGATCTGGATGAGCGCGGCTCATTTACCTATCAGGGACGCGAAGAACTGGCATTCGATGGAAATATGACCCTGTCCTACAATCGCCAGTTGGGAGATCACTTCTTCAATACTACACTTGGCGCCAACATCAGGACCAATGCTGATGATTATGCAGCCTTTACGGCTATAGGGTTCCCCAACGACCGGTTTACGAATGTAGGCTTCGCACAGGGATATGCTGAAGGCGCTTCACCCGCAGGCTATTCGGTCAAAGAACGTTTGATCGGTACTTTCCTTAGCGGTAACTATGCCTATAAAAATAAATACCTCATGGACCTGTCTGTCCGCGCCGACGGCTCCTCTAAGTTTGGTACCGATAAAAAAGTGGCGTCATTCTGGTCGGTAGGTATTGGCTGGAATGTACACAAAGAAGCCAATTTCAATTCCCGTACTATCAGCCAGTTGAAGCTGAGAGCCAGCACAGGCATTACAGGATCGGTGAATTTCGAACCCTATATGTCCCGCACCTCTTATAACTATTATAGAGATTGGTACTCGACCGGTATTGGCGCGATCGTTACCAATTATGGTAACACCAACCTCCAATGGCAGCGTACCCAAAGCTATGATGCCGGCATCGACCTCGGTTTATTCAAAGACAGGATACTGATCTCACCCCGGTATTACTATAAGCTCACCTCGGGACTCCTGGCAGATATTACCCTGCCACCTTCTACTGGTTTTTCATATTACAAAGAGAACCTGGGTGATATGAAGAACGAAGGCTTTGAATTGAACCTGAAAGCCAACGTGATCAAAACCAACAATTGGACATTCAACCTGAACCTTGCAATGGCAAGGAACAAGAATACGATCGTAAAAATATCCAATGCCCTGAAAGCCTATAACGATAAAGCAGACGAACAACAACAATCAGACGATTACAAGGGAGAACCCCTGGTGCGCTATCAGGAAGGCCAGTCATTGAATACGATTTACGCAGTCCGTTCATTAGGCATCGACCCCGAAAACGGAAGAGAGATATTTGTCAAGAAAGATGGCACACACACCTACGATTGGGATGTAAAAGACATTGTCCC
>JAGIBF010000071.1 GCA_017744515.1 Niastella sp. | reverse complement strand
GCTTCAGTATGTGTGAGCAGAAACATGGCATTCAATTCCTGTGCGATAGCATCGACATCTTTGTTGTCGTCTGCCAATATCAATGCATATTCGGATGCCATCCGCATCCTTTCTTCTATCGGTTGTTCCGCATAATTCATATAGGGGGGTAATGGCCCGGTTATTTCAGTTTCTCATTGTTGATATGCCGGTTGGCATCCCGGATGTTCTTCTTCTCGAAGTTCTTTTGCAGCGCTTCGGTAAGGTTTACACCAGTTTGGTTGGCGAGGCAGATGAGCACCCATAATACATCGGCCATTTCATCGGACAGGTTTTTATTCTTGTCACTTTCTTTAAACGATTGTTCGCCATAGATGCGTACCATCAGGCGGGACAGTTCTCCTACTTCTTCCACCAGAATGCCAAGGTTGGTGAGCTCATTAAAGTAACGAACGCCTACGGTCTTGATCCATTGGTCTACCTGCTGCTGGGCATTTTCTAAAGTCATAACACGAATTTTAAGCGAATTACACGAATTTTAGAATACAACTCTCTTATAAGTGAATGAAGATTCGCCAAAATTGGCGATGATACCCAACTTTAAGCCGGATGCCTTTAGATAGTTAATCGTTTGCGCTACAAAGCTGTTTATTATAACAGAGGACGATTTTACTTCCAGAACGATATTGTCAAATACTATGAAATCAGCGTAAAACCTGTGTTTTAGAATGAGTCCTTTGTATTCGATTTTGAATGCGCGTTCTCTGCAAAAGGGGATAAAATTGTTTTTAAACTCTACCTCTAATGCATCCTTGTACACAATTTCCCTGAATCCCATGCCCAGGTTTCGATGCACTTCCATACAAATACCTATCAGCTTGTACGATTCGTCTTTTAGAATAATGTCTGCCATGTAATGATGGGTTTAAAAAGTTAACTATGCAGGGGCATCATTTGGGCAAGACGGGACTAAATATAGATAATTCGTGTAATTCGTCAAGAATTCGTGTTTCCGTTATTCTTTGTTCTTAGTGTCTATGATGATGGTCACTGGTCCGTCGTTGAGTAGGCTTACTTTCATGTCTGCGCCAAATTCCCCGGTACCGATCGGTTTGCCAAGGTCTGTTTCCAACTGGGCGATCATCTTTTCGTAGAGGGGCACGGCAATATCCGGTTTACTGGCGCGGATATAGGAGGGGCGGTTACCTTTTTTGGTAGCGGCATGCAGGGTAAACTGGCTTACGAGGATAATGTCGCCGCCGCTCTCTTTGGCGGACACATTCATGACGCCATGCTCATCATTGAAGATGCGGAGGTTGACGATCTTGTTGCTCAACCATATAATGTCTTCTTGGGTATCGGCATCTTCAATTCCTACGAGTACCAACAAACCATTTCCGATGCTTGAGCGTATTGTATTATTGATGGTCACACTGGCCTGGCTGACGCGCTGTATAACTGCCCGCATATTTAATTGGTTAGTGTGTAAATTTATAGGAAGATTGTGCAACCGGCAAAATGACTGTATATGGCGAACCTGATCGATATATCAAAAGAAATTGTATTTAAAACCGCACGAAGCGGTGGTAAAGGCGGACAGAACGTGAATAAGGTGGAGACGATGGTAGAGGGGTATTTTGATATTGATAATTCATTGATATTGAGTGATCAGCAGAAGGTAATATTGCGGAAAAAGTTGGTGTCAAAGATAAATTCGGAAGGGTTTTTGCAAGTAAAGAGCCAGGTCCATCGCTCGCAACTGGAAAACAAGCAGGAGGTAGTAAAAAAGATGCATGTTCTGATCGAACAGGCACTAAAAAAGGAAAAAAAACGTATAGCTACCAAGCCTTCGAAGGCTTCCAAAGAAAAGCGATTGGATTCCAAAAAGAAACAGTCGGGACAAAAGCAAAACCGGCAAAAGATCCGTTCCATCGATCATTAACCTTTAACCCGTGCTCATGCAAGTTCGATATCTTCAATACCCAACCATGCTTACCAGGATTATTATTGCTTTCCTCTTTGCTGTATCTGTTATTTCCTGCCAGAAAGAACTCAAAGGGATTGTAGTGGAAGAGCCCGATCACAACATTGTACTGCGCTTTAAACCAGTGGTGCAATATGATACGGTCGAGATGAAGTTCGACACGGTTACCTACCAGAATTTCTTTAAGGAATCTTTTACGGTGAAAGCCTTTAAGTTTTATATCCACGCCATCGAGCTTATCAATACCGATTCCGGCATGATATACCATGTTGGTGATCAGAAATATTTCCTGATTGATTTTGCCGACACCAACTCATCGACATTGAAGCTGTCTGTAAAGCCTTATAAATACAACCAGATCGCTTTTACGATAGGTGTTGATAGTGCGTTGAATGTAAGCGGTGCGCAAACAGGCGCCCTCGATCCTGCCAAGGGCATGTTCTGGGCCTGGAATACCGGCTACATCATGGCCAAGCTGGAGGGTACTTCTCCTTCTTCCACCGCCCCTGGAAAGATGTTTGAATACCATATTGGCGGTTTTAAGAAGGCTGAAAGCGTGATAAAAAAGGTAACTTTATTGTATCCGTTTGGTGAGAATGTGGATATGCAGCCCAAGAAAACCACGGAGATGAATATTGTAGCCGATGCATATGACTGGTTCAATAGCCCGCATGATATTCGCATCAGCGCCAACCCGGCCGTAATGACTGCAGGCCCGCTGGCCCAGCAGATCGCAGACAACTACTCGAAAATGTTTACGGTAGTGAAGATCGTCAATGACTAACTGTGACCATACGATGGACTATACGCATTGCTCTTTTTCTGATACTGGGTGCAGTATGGATACAGGCATGTAAGAAGTCCAATGGTGGTAGTAGCGGACCTACGCCGCTCAACTTTACGATCCCTCCTGGATTTCCTGCTCCTCAATACACTTTTGCCACCAATCCTTTAACGGAAGAAGGATTTGAGCTGGGCCGCAAGTTGTTTTATGATGGCCGTCTTTCCAAAGATGGTAACTTCCCCTGTGCTTCCTGTCACCAGCAGTTTGCTGCTTTTGCTACGTTCGATCACAACCTGAGCCACGGGTTCAACAACCAGTTTACCCTGCGTAATGCTCCCGGAATGTTCAACCTGGTATGGCAAAAGCAAACGCATTGGGATGGCGGTATCAATAATCTCGAAGTACAACCACTGGCGCCGCTCACGGCTCCCAATGAAATGGCGGAGGATATCAATAATGTGATCAATAAGCTGAACCAGGATGCGGCTTACAAAGCCATGTTCAAAGCGGCTTTCGGTGATGAAACGATCAACAGTCAACGCATGCTGTTTTCACTAACGCAGTTTGTTGGCTCACTGGTATCGGCCGATTCCAAATATGACAGGGTAAAGAAGGGCGCTGCTACTTTCGATCAGGTGGAGCAGACAGGGTATACTATTTTCAAAGCCAAGTGCGCCAGCTGTCATGCCGAGCCTTTGTTTACTGATAACAGTTTCCGCAATACGGGTTTGCCGGTCGATCCAACGATCAATGATTTTGGCCGGATGCGTATTACCAACAATAAGGCCGACTCGCTCAAGTTCAAAGTACCCAGTCTGCGTAACCTCTATCTTACTTTCCCCTATGCGCATGATGGCCGCTTCCTTTCGGTGAACCAGGCGCTGGAGCATTACAACAGTGGTGTGCAGGTAAGTGCTACTGTTGATCCGCTGGTAAGGAATGGTATTGCGTTGACCGCAAATGACAAGATCTATCTGCAGGCGTTTCTGCGCACGCTTACAGACTCCACATTTATCAAGGATAAAAGATTTGGACCGCCGGAGTAGTGAGTGGTGAGTGGTCAGTTGTGAGTGGCTTTTACTCACAATTCACTACTGACAACTCACATCTTCTTCTCCATACATAGTTCCACTAACACACTATTCGTTCCTTTCGGATGAAGAAAGCAAACGAGTTTATTGTCGGCGCCGGGCTTGGGCGTTTCATTGAGAAGGGTAAAGCCTTCGGCCTGCAACCTTTTCATTTCGGCTTCTATATCGTCTACCGCAAAGGCAATGTGGTGGATGCCTTCTCCTTTCTTTTCAATGTAGCGGGCAATAACGCCCTGCGGGTCGATGCTTTCCAGTAATTCGATCTTGGTTTCTCCCTGCCGGAAGAAGGCAGTGGTTACCTGTTCGCTGGTCACTACTTCGGTTTTGTAGCAGGTAGTATTGAGCAGCTTTTCAAAGAGGGGAATAGATTGAGCGAGGTCTTTCACGGCAATTCCAATGTGTTCTACTTTCTGCATAGGTAGTTTTTGTAGTAGTTCAAAGATAGCAATCCAACCAATTGCGGTAATTTTGTGTTAGGTTTATTGTATGCTTCATCTGCCCGTATACCTCGATTATAATGCTACCACACCGTGCGATCCGGCGGTGGTGGAGGCCATGCTGCCTTACTTCACCACGCAGTTTGGCAATGCGGCCAGCCGGCAGCATGCGCTGGGCTGGCAGGCCGAAGAAGCGGTAGACTATGCGCGCAAACAGGTAGCTGCCTTAATAGGAGCAGATGCCACAGAGATCGTTTTTACCTCCGGCGCCACGGAAAGTAATAACCTGGCATTGAAGGGTGTGGTGGAAATGTATGCCGGTAAAGGTAATCATATCATTACCTGCGTTACTGAACACAAGGCTGTGCTGGACGCCTGCAAGCACCTCGAAAAGCAGGGGGTATTGGTCACTTACCTGCCGGTGGATGATAAAGGATTGATCAGCCTGGAACAACTGGCGGCAGCTATTACGCCCGCTACCATTCTTATTGCCATTATGTATGCCAATAATGAAACGGGGGTAATGCAGCCTGTGCAGGCCATCAGCCGCATTGCGAAGCAGCACGGGATATTGTTTTTTAGTGATGCCACGCAGGCTGTTGGAAAGGTGCCGCTGAATGTGATCAACGATGGGATCGACATCATGAGCTTTTCAGCTCACAAAATGTATGGCCCTAAAGGTGTTGGTGGTTTGTATGTGCGCCGCAGGAATCCGCGTGTGCGGCTTACTGCCCAGATTGATGGAGGTGGTCATGAGCGCGGTTTGCGTAGCGGCACGCTGAACGTACCGGGCATTGTGGGTTTGGGCAAGGCGGCCGAGTTGTGCCGTACACAGCTGGAAGCAGAAGCTCAACAAATGCGTAAGCTGCGCGACAAACTGGAAAATGCTTTGTTACAGCTGGAAGGGGTGTCTGTAAATGGTGATGCCGAACATCGACTGCCGCATGTGTCGAATCTCGCTTTCCAATATGTAGATGGTAATGCCCTGATGCTGGGCTTCAGTAAAAATATTGCGGTGGCAGCCGGCTCTGCCTGTACTTCTGCTTCTATGGAACCCAGTTTTGTATTAAAAGCGCTGGGGCTGGAGGACGAATTGGCCCGCAGCTCCCTGCGCTTCAGTGTTGGTCGTTTTACTACGGAAGAAGAGATCGATTATGTTATTGAACAGGTTTCACAAACTGTCAAAACCTTACGCTCACTAAGTATTCAATGATCTTCACTCGTTATGTCAGGCTGAGTCCCGCAAAGCGGGATAAACTCTGTCGAAACCTCTTCCAGGCGTGTTATTCACTTCGATGAAAACCCTTCGACAGGCTCAGGGTGACAATGCTCAGGGTGACAGCAATTCAGAGTGATAGCTTTACTCTGCCGATCGGATATAGGCCAGCATGGCATCGATATCCTTGTTTTTCAGATGCGGGAAAGCGTTCATGGGCGTTTTATCCCAGTCGCTGTACAGTTGCAGTGCTGTAGAGTCTCCTGCGCGTAGCAGGTCGTTGCTGTTGCGGATGTATTGATAGAGCCATTCTTTTGTTCTGCGGTTTTCGATACCGGAGAGGGCCGGGCCTGTCATGTCTTTCTCTACTTTGTGGCAGGCGGCGCAATTGGCTGCAAATAATTGCTGCCCGTTCTCAATGACAGCTTTGTACTTATCGCTGTCACGCTCTGCAGGTGCTTGCTGTGTTACGGAATGGACCTGTGCTTCGCCGGTACTCTTATTTACTGATAACTCGATAGAAAGGTTTTGCTTAAGCAGTTCATCCATTTTAAATCCTGCCATGACCTCTCTCTTGCCATATAATATCATTCCACATTCTTCTGTTGGCCCTGTAGTTTTTGAATAGGTAAAGGCCCGTACGTTTACGTGGTATTGACCAAAGCGCCGGCTTATCTTTTTCAGTTCTTCGCCATACAGGAAGGCGTGGTAATCTTCCATCCTTTTGATCTTTTGAGGGTTCAGGATGTACCGCAATTCCTGTGGACTCTCTTCGAAGATGCCATATTCTCCGTGGGTCACTTCTATAAAGCTTGCCTGCAGATCGGTGGTTTTTTTGCTGCAATACATGGTTATCACGGCGAGGCAGGGCAGCACCAGCAGGTAGGCCATTTTCCGGGAACCTTTGGTCCTTTCTGCAAAGAGCATTTTTATTCTTTGGGTGATGCCTGTGGAGTTGTAGCTGTTGACCAGGGAAGGCGTGCGGCCCCCCTGCAGTTTTAATAGCAGGTGTGCGTAGTCCTTTTTGTTGGTGACGAGTGCTGTTTCCCGGTCTACTTCAAACTCATGCGCCTCCTGCAATAATTTTTTATAGTGATACAGGGCAGGATGAAACCACAGGAATATTTTGAACATTTCCAGCAGCAGTATATCGAGGGTATGGCGGCGGCGGGCATGTGCATCTTCGTGCATAATGACCGTAAAGGCTTCTTCAGTGTTGAGCGATGGTTGCAGAAAGATGTAGCCAAAGAAAGAGGCGTTTACCCGCACGTCCTCACTTTTGATGATGCGGTACCCATGCGTGCGTTCGCCAGCGTTATTGCGGATCATCTTTGTGATGCGTGCGAGGCTGCTCAACAGGCTGGTGGCGGTGACAAGCACGCCTCCCATATAGATCGTCAATAGCAGTTGTGACCAGTCGAAGGGGGCGACTGTTGTTACCGGCAATTGCCGGGTTGCTGGCATGGCGGCAGGCTGGGGCAGAAAAGGCAGGTTTTGTACCGGCAGGTAATGGTTTTCGCCGGAAGGGAAGCTGATCAAAGGAATGAGCGCGCTGATGATCAATGAGGCCAGGATATACCAGCGGTTCCAGTTGAAAAAGGTGAGCCGGCGAAAGCACAGCAGGTAAAGCAGGTAAAACGGCAGGATGCTGAAGGATACGTTCAGCAGGTATTGCAACAGGCTGTTCATATTGATAGGGTTTATTGTTTGTCGATGAATTTTTTCAGTTGTTCTATTTCGTCGGGGCTCAGCTTCTCATCTTCCATCATAAAGGAGAGCACTTTTTCGGGTTTGCCTTCGAAGTATTCCCTGAACATGCGGCGGAAACTGCTTTTGCCAAATTCTTCGCGGTTAATGAGGGGGAAGTATTCGTGTGTTTTGCCGTAGGCTTTGTGTCCTACGAATCCCTTGGTCTCCAGGATGCGTACTACCGATGAGATGGTGGTATAGGGAGGCTTCGGCTCATCATCCAGCTTATCTATTATGTCCTTCACAAAGCATTTCTCCAATTGCCAGATGATCTGCATGATGCGCTCTTCTGTTTTGGTAAGTTCTTCCATGATGAAGTATTTAACGTATTTCTTAGTTGTATAACGTAAAAATAAGTTAATCTACTGAAAAATCAGTAGGAGGGGCAGGATTTATTTTTTTAAGGCTATATAACTGCTTGTTGATTAATCCGGACAGGATTGTACTGGGGTTGTAGTGTAAGCCGCGTAGACTGGTAGTGGGATGGTAGTGGAATGGTAGAGGGATTCTCTGAACATTGCCTGGGTATTCTCAGGGGATGCTCTACATATACACATAGGTTTTAGACCACTCTCAGGCAATACCCAGGCCATTCCCAGGCAACTCCCTGACCACTCAACACCCATTAGGCTGCCACTCCGGTACCACTCTGGACGGCTCCGGAAAGGTTGAAAGTAGAATCAGGTAGCTATCTGGTGGGGCCCCGGTACAGGGCAGGTTGGGGCAATGTACGAGACTAATAGGGAGCAGGGTCTCTGTAAAGTCTCTATATGGTCTCTGAAAGGTCTCTATAATGTCTCTGTAAACACTGGACAAAATCTTGTGAAACGTCAAAAACGCAAAAACTCTCCGGGCGGAGAGTCTTTGTTGCAGTAGGTTATGGTTATCTGTGTAAAATATATGTATGGCTAAAGCGTTAATAATCACAATCAGTTAACAGTAGGGAATGGATTTTTTGTGTAGGGAGAAAGCGAATTTAGGGAAATCCTTCTTTCGAAAATCACTCCATTAAGCATTTCTTTTTTTATAGGTATAATCTCTTATTTTCGTACGCATGTGGCCTGTTTGTAAAAAAGAGTTTCGTCAGTTCTTCAGTAGCCTTACCGGGTATATCGCCATCGTGGTGTTCCTTCTTTTGAATGGCTTGTTCCTTTTTGTATTTCCTGATACCAATATCCTTGATTTTGGTTACGCTACACTTGATAAGTTTTTTGAATTAGCGCCCTGGATACTATTGCTGCTCATCCCTGCCATTACCATGCGCAGCTTTGCCGACGAGTTTAAAGGGGGTACGTTCGAGATCCTACAGACCAAACCGCTCAGCCGGTGGCAGGTGGTGGGGGGTAAGTATTTTGGCTCCCTGCTGGTGGTGCTGATCGCCCTGCTACCCACGCTCGTTTATATTTTTACCATCCTGCGCCTGTCCGAAACGGGCAGCATCGATACCGGCGCCATCCTCGGTTCCTATATCGGCCTTATTTTCCTGGTAGGGGTCTTTGTGGCCATTGGCATCTGCTGCAGCAGCTTTACCAATAATGCGGTGGTGGCCTTTATTGTCAGTGCTTTTGTGTGTTTTATTCTATATAGTGGCTTCAATGCCATCAGCCGCATTCCGGCACTGGAAGCGGGGGCAGACTATTATGTGGAGATGGCCGGCATCGATTTTCATTACCGCAGCGTGAGCCGTGGAGTAGTGGATAGCCGCGATATTATTTATTTCCTGAGTGTGATCGGCTTTTTCCTGGTGTTTACGGGAAGGAACCTGTTGAAACGATAAACGAATCCATAATCAGTATCAATAAAACCTTGCAGGTTTTTCTTGAATATGAAAAAACTTCTTGCCTCGAAATATTGGTGGCTATCCTTGTTGATCGTGCTGGTGGGTATTAATTATCTCGCTACGTTGGTTCATTTCCGGCTGGACCTTACCCAGGAAAAGCGGTATACACTTTCTGCTCCTACTAAAAAATTGTTGCATGAACTGAAAGTGCCGGTAACGGTGACGGTGTTGCTGGAAGGCGACAACATGCCGGCGGGCTTCAGGAGGCTGTCAAACAGTGCCCGGGAGTTGTTGCAGGAGTTCAAAGAAGCCGGCAAAGCTAATATTATATACAAATTTCAAAAGCCCGGCAACCAGGGTGATACTACCGGCGCTTTTTCCATGGACTCGCTGATGCGCATGGGCCTTAAGCCTACCAATGTGCGGGTAAAAGTGAAGGAAGGAGAGGGAGAAGAGCAGCGTTACCTTTTTCCCGGTGCGCTGGTAACGATCGGCAATAAGATCATCCCGGTTGATTTTTTACAAAGCTCTAAAGTATCGGATGGCGATCCTTTCAGCACGCTTAACAATGCAGAAGCGTTGTTGGAATATAAACTGGCACATGCCATTCAGAAGATCTCAGCCGACAAGGTACCTGCCGTAGGCTATTTGCTGAATAATGGCGAGCCGAGGACCTATAATGTGTATGACCTGATTCAGGGAACACTGATGGATAATTATGGCTTTGGTTTCGTTCCCATCGACAGTGTGCCGGTGATCCCCGCCTACTTCAATGCCATCGTGATCATGAAACCTACTGTGAAGTTTACCGATGCGCAGAAGCTGAAGATCGATCAATATATCATGCATGGCGGTAAGGTGATCTGGCTGCTCGATAAGCTGGATGCCAGCCTCGACAGTCTGATGCGCAAGCAAAGTGATTTTGTGGCCTTTGATTTTGGGCTGAATCTCGACGATCAGTTGTTCCGCTATGGGGTACGTATTAATCCCGACCTGGTGCAAGACCTGCAATGCGACCGCCTGCCGCTGGTGGTAGGTAATATGGGTGATAAGCCGCAGATGGAGCTTCAGGACTGGCCTTACTTTCCGCTGCTATCTTCTTATACAGGACATCCCATTTCCAAGAATATGGACCTGGTGTTGTCTATGTTCCCCAATTCGATCGATACGGTAAAAGCGACAGGCGTACGCAAAACCGTGTTGCTGGCTACCTCGTCCAATGCCCGTACGCTCAGCACACCGGCTATTGTATCGCTCAACAGCGTGAAAACGGAAGAAGACCTGAAGACTTTCAACAAAGCGAATATTCCGGTGGCCATGTTGCTGGAAGGCCGGTTCTCTTCCCTGTTTACCAACCGGTTATCGCAGGCTACAATGGATACGTTGGCTGGTGTTTACAAGCAGCCTTTCCGGGCTACTTCGGAAGATGATAATAAGATGATCGTGATCTCCGACGCGGATATTGCTACGAATGTGTTTTCGCAACAACAGGGACCGCTTCCCATGGGCTTCAACCAATTTACCAATTATCAATACGCGAACAGGGATTTCATCCTCAATTGTATCGAATACCTTGTGAATCCCTCCGGCATCCTCGAAACAAGGTCCAAGGATTATACGCTCCGCCTGCTCGACCCTGAAAAGGTGGAAAATGAGAAATCCCAATGGCAATTGATCAATATCGGGGTACCTGTTTTGCTGGTAGTACTTTTTGGTTTTATTTATCAAACAGTAAGGAAGCGGAAATACCAGTAGAGAGTTGGAGTCCCCTATCTTTGCTGCCATCAAGTAAATCAGCATGACACGGGATCAAATCACTTACCTGGTTTTTGGGATTGTTCTGGTATTGGCTATCATTATCGACCTCGGCCTTTTCAGTAAACGTTCTACGCATGTATCGCTCAAGAAAGCTTTTTGGGTAAGTGTGTTCTGGGTAGCCCTTGGCCTAAGCTTCGGCATTTTTATCTGGTTTGAGCTGGGCAAGGAGATGGCGCTCGAATATGTGAGCGCCTACCTGATGGAGAAAAGCCTGAGCATCGACAACATCTTCGTGTTCATTCTGCTGTTCAATTTTTTCTATGTCAAGGAGGATTTCTATGCCCGGGTGCTGCTGATCGGCATCCTGATGGCCATCGTGTTCAGGGTGTTGTTTATTACAGTGGGTGTTGAATTGGTGGAACGGTTCCATTGGGTGTTGTATATTTTCGGGGCTTTCCTGATCTGGACGGGCTACAAGATGTTTACGCATGATAATAAGGCAGATTACAATCCGGCCGACAGCCCGGTGTATAAATGGCTGAGAAAGTTCTTACCCATCACCATGGAAGATTTTGGCGGCCGCTACATTGTGAAGGTGGATGGTAAACGGGTATATACATCGTTGTTTGTAGTGGTGATCATGCTGGCTACTACCGATATTGTTTTTGCGGTGGATTCCATTCCTGCCGTGATGGGTATCTCCAGGCATATCCTGGTGATCTATACCAGTAATATTTTTGCCATTCTCGGGTTGCGTTCGCTTTTCTTCTTGCTGAAGGGCGCGGTTGATAAATTCAGTCACCTGCAACAGGGTATTTCTTTTGTGCTCATTTTTATCGGTGTGAAGATGCTGATCGAATACTTCGATATAAAGGTGCCGGTATGGGCCTCGTTGCTGGTGATCGCGGTAAGCATCGCTGCCTCCATGGTGTACTCGGTGGCTGTGGCCAACAGGGAAAAGAACGGCCATGATGCAGGGCATGACAGGGACTTGCATTGATGGCCTGAAACAAGCCTTCGACAGGCTCAGGCTGACATTGAATAAAAATCATGAAGTATCATATTGAAGATATTGTTTCTATTGTAAAGGGTAAGTTTCAGCAGCAGCATGCCAATGCTTCGATCGAGCAATTGTTGATCGATAGCCGGAAGCTGATCTTTCCTGCATCTTCTTTGTTCTTTGCCATCAAAGGTCCCCGCCGTGACGGGCATAGTTTTATCGTACCCTTGTATGAAAAGGGCGTACGCAATTTTGTGGTGAGTGATCCGGTAGATGTGGCAGGTATTCCTGATGCCAATGTGATCGAAGTAAAGGATGTGTTGCAGGCTTTGCAACTATTGGCAACGCATCACCGTAAGTTGTTTTCCATTCCGGTGATCGGCATTACCGGCAGCAATGGTAAAACGATCGTAAAGGAATGGTTGAACCAATTGCTCGACGACCGGTATTCGATCATCCGCAGCCCGCGTAGTTATAATTCCCAGATCGGTGTGCCGCTGAGCGTGTGGCCTATGAATGAGTCGCATGAGCTGGGCATTTTTGAAGCAGGCATTTCACAATCGGGTGAAATGGATAAGCTGCAAAAGATCATCCTGCCTACCATCGGCATCTTTACCAATATCGGTGAGGCCCACAGTGAGGGCTTTCTGAACCTGCGGCAAAAGGTGAATGAAAAGCTGCGGCTTTTTACCCATGTTAAAGCGCTTGTGTATTGTAAAGATGCGCCTGAGATCAATGAAGGGGTAGCGGCTTTGTGGCAGCAATTCAATAAAGGCGGCAAAGGTAGTTTTGAAATATTCAACTGGAGCACGGTAACGGAAGCAACGTTGCAGGTGCTTACCATCTTCAAGGATAACGGAACTACGCTGATCACTGCTTTGTACAAGGAGCAAACGATCTCCGTTACTATTCCATTTACGGATGATGCTTCGGTGGAGAATGCTATCCACTGCTGGTGTGTGTTACTGCAGCTTGGTTTGCCTCCTGCAGCAATTGCTGAAAGAATGCTGCAGCTGGGGCCGGTGGCCATGCGGCTGGAGATGAAGAAAGGAGTGAATAATTGTTCTATTATCAATGATAGTTATAGCGCTGATCTTAGTTCGTTTAATATAGCGCTGGATTTTCTGGCGCAACAGCGACAGCATGCAAGGAGGACGGTGATCCTGTCGGACATCCTGCAAAGTGGAAGAAATGAAAAGGAGTTGTATAAGGAGGTGGCGCAGGCTTTATCACAGCGTGGTGTAAGCCGGTTGATCGGTATTGGTGATAAGATGGTGCTGCACCAGGGAATTTTCAGGCTGGCCTCTATTCCTGAGCTGCTTTTTTATCCTTCAGTAGAGGCGTTTAAATTAGAGTTTCATCAACTCAACTTCAGGGATGAGGCGATACTGCTGAAAGGCGCCCGTGTGTTTGAGTTTGAACAGATCGACCGTCTGCTGGAGCAGAAGGTGCATCAAACGGTGCTGGAGATCGACCTGAATGCGCTGGCGCATAACCTGAAGCAATACCAGCAATTGTTGCAGCCTTCTACCAAACTGATGGCGATGGTGAAGGCGTTCTCTTATGGCAGCGGCAGTTATGAGATCGCGAATGCGTTGCAGTTTCATAAGGTAGATTACCTGGCAGTGGCTTACGCCGATGAAGGAGTGGAGCTGCGCAGAGGGGGCATCAATCTACCGATCATGGTGATGAATGCCGATGAATCCACTTTTGATGTACTGGTGCAATATAACCTTGAGCCTGATCTGTATTCACCCGGTTTGTTGTTGTCGTTCGAAGCTTTCCTGAAAAAAGAAGGCATCCGGCAATTCCCGGTACACATCGAATTGGAGACGGGTATGAACCGTTTAGGTTTTGCTCCTGCTGAATTGCCTGTGTTGCTGGAGGTATTGAAGGGTGATACGTTCACGGTGAAGAGTGTGTTCAGCCATCTTGCTGCCAGTGAGGATGCGCAACATGATGCGTTTACCAGGCAGCAGGCTGCTATCTTTCATTCGATGGTGGGCAAACTGCAGCAAATTGTAACGTATCCTTTCCTGCGTCATATTGCTAATACGGCTGGTATTGCACGGCACCCTGATCTGCAGCTCGACATGGTGCGTCTGGGTATTGGTTTGTATGGCATCGACAGCGCCAATTCGCATAAGCTGGAATTGAAAGAAGTGTCCACGCTCGTGGCTACCATCGCACAGATCAAGCACCTGAAGGAAGGTGAAACGGTGAGTTACGGGCGCAGGGGGGTAGTAGGCCGGAATAGTACCATTGCCACAGTGCGCATTGGTTATGCTGATGGGTATCCACGCAACCTGAGCAATGGAGTGGGCAAGATGTGGGTGCAGGGAATGCTGGCGCCGGTGATGGGAACGGTATGTATGGATATGGTGATGATCGATATTACGGATATTCCGCATGTGCAGGAGGGTGATGAGGTGGTATTATTTGGCCGCGAGCTGCCTGTGAGCCAGGTTGCTCATTGGGCTCAAACTATTCCTTATGAGATGCTTACGGGTATTTCTCAACGGGTGAAAAGGGTATATTTTGAGGAGTAAAAACAACAGGGCTTACCTACGGAACTCCCCAACGAATGCCTTATCTTTGAAAACTAAAATTTTTTGTCCGGTGAAGATCAGAACCGTCGCTTTAATTATAATAGGTATTATAGCCATAGACCAGATATTGAAGTTCTGGGTTAAGACTTCGATGAATTATGGTGAGCAGATCCCATTGCTCGGCAGATGGTTCCGTCTTTTCTTCATCGAGAATGAAGGGATGGCCTGGGGTTGGAAGTTTGGTGGCGAGTGGGGCAAGATAGCGTTGACCCTGTTCAGACTGGTGGCCGTGATCTTCGGGGTATTTTATATCCGCAGTATTGTACAGAAGAAATATCACCGTGGTTTTATTGTTTGTGTAGCTATGATCTTTGCCGGTGCTTTGGGCAACCTGATCGACAGTATGTTCTACGGTATGATCTTTTCTCCCAGCGATGATAACCTGCCCAAAGCGGTACTGTTCCCTCCGGGCGGTGGCTATGCCAGCTTTTTACATGGTAAGGTAGTAGACATGATCTACGTGCCGATCATTGAAAATAAGACACTGCCTTCCTGGATCCCCTTCTGGGGCGGTGAAAGATTCACCTTCTTTTCACCCATATTTAATATTGCCGATGCATCCATTTCGGTGGGTGTGATTGTCATACTTTTGTTTCAACGTCGCTTTTTTAAAAAACATCCCCACGAAGAACCGCGTACCTCGGTGGAAACCAACTCTCCGGTGAATGACACCGTACAAGTATTATAGAACAAGCTGCGAGCTGTGAGTTTCGGGCTACGGGCTTTTGGACTGCGGGACTGCAAATTTCGCAGGGCGCGATAAGCTACGGGCAGGATCGGGAAAAAGGACTGGCAGTGAATGGTCTATTTAAACCCGTGAATATGAAACGAATACAAAACTATTTACTGCTGCTGGCTGCAATGGCCGGGGTGATTATTTCCTCGTGCCAGAAAGAAAAAAGCCTGGAAACCGGTGGTGTTCCCTTAGGGGCGGCTGCCTGGGAATTTAAAGAAGGCAGTACTGAATTCAAGGGACCGATGGATACGGCCTATTACAGCACCATTGGGGGTGTTTCGGCGCTTGTGCTGGAAGGAACCTCTACCAACTTCCAGGATGATTTTTACCTCGAGGTCTACGGTACCACTATCACTGCAGGCACTTACGCTACGCCCGCAGTATATTTCGAATACATCTCCGGCGGTAGTGCCATCTACAGTAATGACCCGCTGGCCCTCAATAAGTTTTCTGTAACCATCAGTAAGATCGATAGAGAAGGGGTAACCGGCACTTTCAGTGGTGAGGTGCAGGACGCTGCCGGTAATGTAAAGACCATTTCCGGTAAGTTCACAGGGAAGTTTGCTACCACCCCCCCGCCACCACCCGGCACCGGCCAGCTGATGCTGTGGGCAAAGCAGGGATGTGGCAATAACCTGCTGACTTTTGTAAATGGCCAAAAGGATACCATCACCAGCTTCCAGACAGCCGCTCCTTCCTGCGGTACTGCCGGTACTGCACTCTTTACACTGGCACCCGGCAATTATACCTGGAAGGCGGTTTGTGAAGGCGCTACCGATACTGTTTCCGGCAGTGTCACAATAACTGATGGCAGTTGCACGGCGCGGGAAGTAGTGCTGAATGGAACTCCTCCGCCTTCTACCTGCATAATCAGTAACATCGGCAGTTATGCACTGAATGGTGCAAAGATCAGCGCCATCACCAGTACCTTCAATGCACAGAACCAGGTAATCAAAACGCAATTGATCGACAGTTCGTCCCAAACTGGCGGCACGATCGATAATGAATTTAACATCAATCGTGTTACTTCGAGAATCAATATAGACGCTAATCAATATTTTGTGCTGGATGCCAATGGCAGGATACAGGAGTTCCATGGTTATGTAGATCCATCGGACAATACAAGCTTTGAAGTGATCATTACCTATACGTATTATCCAACTGGCTATATGAAAGAGGCCTTCCTGTCGTTGGCCATCGCTCCTGGCAACCCTGTACTGGTGTATTCCTATACATGGACTTCCAATAACCTGACTAAAGTGACCATGTCTTATGCCTCTGGCGAAAAATCGGTGATCGATTATCAGTATGATGCTACCAGGTCTGCCAAAGGATTTCTCTCCTTCCATGCGAATACAGAGTTAACGATATTCCAGAATGCCGTCAACTTTGGGTTGAATTCGACCAATGTTCCTACCAGGTCGACCTGGCAGGATTTTCTTGCCAATGGTAATCCGGATGGCGCGGCCTACGTATCAGATTTCAAGAACTATGTGTATGATGCCAATGGATATGTGAAGAGTTTTGAGATCACTGGTGATGGTTCAGTATATGGTGCAGATATCAGGCATGTGCTTTCTTATAGATGCTTTTAAAGAAGTCCGGGAGTCGGGAAGTCAGAAAGACCGAAAGTTACAAAAGTCGTAAAATAGAAAGTCCGGAAGAAACATTTGCTTAGCAAGTGTTTCTTCCGGACTTTTCCGTCTTCCGGACTCTTACTGTCTCTTCATTTTTATTACTTGTTTATTAATGATCTTGTCTTTCATTTGGACGCGTAAGGTATAAGCACCTTGGCTTAAGATTTCCAGCCCGCTCAGCTTCACGTTATTCAATCCGCTGGTCATATTCTCCCTGCTTTGTTTTACGATCCTGCCATAGGAGTCAGTGATGGTAATGTAAGCGATTCCTTTCTCGGGGCTCACTACATTGAACTCTATTTGACTGGTGAAGGGATTGGCCAGTGAATGTATGTTGAACTCCAGTTTGTTGCTCACCATCACTATCCGGCTGTAGCTGTAATTACCATTTTCATGTGTTTTAAGCCTGTAGTAAGCAGTTCCTGTCACAGCAGTAGGATCGTTGAAGCTATACGTTGCGCCGGAGCCCGCTGCTCTGCTACTGAGGGTACCTATTTTAGTAAAATGCGTACCATCGTTACTGCGCTCGACCTCGAAGGTGGTACTGGCATCCTCATTTTCAGTGGTCCATCGTAAGGCGGTATAATTATTCTGCAACTGTCCTGTGAAGGTGAGCAGCCTGGTGCTTAATATCCATTGACAGTTGTTGATCAATACGACGACCGTTGTATTGGCATTGAACGAGCAATTGACGTCGGCAAGGTTGGTGGTAGAGGATGCTACTTTTATGCGGTACCGTCGTCCATGGCTGGCACTATCGCCGAGAAAAGATGGAAAAGGCGCTTCATATTGGTACAATCCGTTGGTGAGTACTGGTGTGCCTGTGCCGGATACACCTGTACTGTTCCAGGTATTACCGCCGTCGGTACTGCGCTCCCATTCGTAGTTGACATAGTTGTTGAAGTAAGAGCGAACGATAGCCGATACGTTTACCTGTTGTCCTAAGCAGGCTGGTGCTGTAGGGCCCGGATTCATGGAAAGGTTAGGGTTACAGGTTACCAGTGCAATATCATCGATGGCCCAGTCATTGCCACCGCCGCCTGATGCGTTGTTGCGGATGGAGATGAGGATACTTGTTTGATTGGAGGCTGTTTTAAATGTAAATCCTTTTTTGATCCAGCCTATGGTATCGATCTCTCCGGATGAATACCTGTCGAGTCCATTGACCGCAAAGGTAAGGTTGGGCCTTACGCCGGGCGCCCAGGTCTGGTTACGGTTTGAGTCGACACCGCAATTGGTACACACGTTGCGCACCCACAAGGAGAACTCATACGAGGTGTTGGGACATAGACCCGATATGAACTGGCGGTAGGCCTCACTGGTATAGTAGGCCGCGTTCACCACCAGCATATATCCACCGCGTGTACCTGGTGCTGCCGGTGGGTTGCCGGCCGGTGTGGTACTTCCGGTGTGGTCGCCTATGATATCCCAGTGGCCACGGAACATCCTGTTTTCACAGGCGCCGATCGGAAGGGGCGGCGAAACTGCTGTGCCGCAATTGGGTTGTTTCAGCGCATTCTGATACGTACTGCCGGAAGGGCTCAGGTTGTTCACAATAGTATAAGTACCGTCGCCGGTTTGATCGGCGCCGGGATAAGCCAGTGGTTTATATTGGTAGCCTGAGATAAAGTAAGCGGGACCATAACTGCGGTTTTGTACGGTACCGCTATCGAAAGTACCACCTGCTTCGGCTACGAAGTTCCGGCCTACGGCATCGGCACAGATCGGGTCGTTGTTCGAGATGAGGATCTTGTACTGCGTAGTTGCGACCGTTACATCTGATCCGCCGTTTGAGCTTGTTCTATACATCAGCCGTCCGGCGCCAAGTGTGATGGTGTCACCCACATTACCGGTTACACGCACCAGGAAGGAGGTAGTAAGCAGTGACCCTCCGCCGATGCGCGGCTTCGTGGTAGAGTTGGCCGGTCCTGTTACCCAGGTGCTGGCTCCCGTAAGGTCGGTCGTGCCGTTGTTGGCCGGTGCCGTTGCATTGTTTCCTACATTGATGCGGATATTATATTGACCTGCGGGAGGCGTAGCCTGGTATGTGCCGGGATCATCACCCGCTGCATCGGTCCATTTTTTATACAACAGTCCTTCATTGGTGATCAGCTTCATGGAATCGGCCACGTAAGCTGTGTTCGTCGGTACATTATCGAGATACCGCAGGGAATAAATATTATTACTATTAAGTCCCGTTGGGAAATAATAGTTCGTTCGGATCTCCAGGGTATCGCCTGGCTGCACGGTGCCGCCGGCTTTTTTCTTCGATACGTTTACATAGCTGTTACCAAACTGTAGCTGTGCTGTAAGCTCAGGTGTTTGGCTCAACAGGATCAACAGGATAAGGATTATCCTGGGCTGTAAAGAGCTTTGGTTTAGGTTCATACGATATTCGGGTTATAGGGGTTTTTATAGGGTTGGCTTTATGAGCCTTGTCGTTATTATTTTATCTGGTTTCTTTATTTGTATAATATAAGTACCGGGCAGTAGTTTCTCCAGGTTGTCCATCGTCAATGTATTATAACCTTTATATACTGTTGTCGTAGCTTTTTTGATCTGTCTGCCATACGTATCCATCAGAGTTAGGGTGATGATCGTATTGGATGGTGATACCAGCTCTATATTGATCTTATCACGGAAAGGGTTGACTACCGACTTGATCGCAAAGTCCTGCACTTCTCCTGCCAGCTGTATGATCCTGCTGTATTTACCTGTTTTTCCATCGGTAAGCCGGATACGGTAATATCGTCCGTAGCTTATCGGGCGGGGATCGGTAAACTGATAAGTGTTGGCGCCTGCCCCTTTGCTATTGACTGTGCCGGTCTTTGTAAAGTGTACCCTGTCTGTACTGCTTTCTATTTCATAGCTGGTGCCTGCTTCTTCATTGATCGTTGCCCACTGCAGCTGTGCGAGGTCGTCTGCAAGACGGCCCGTGAATGATTGTATTTCTGTTTGCAGCAGTATGGTACAGTTCAGTGTATTGACAGTAATCAGTGTGGTGGCTGAAAATGCACAACTGTTGTTGTTGAGGTTGGCAGCCGTAGAGGCAACCCGTATGCGATACCTCGTATTGTCGAGCGCAGCCGTAGCAGGGAAAGTAGGATAGTTTGCACGGTATTCATATTCTCCTCCATCCAGTACGGGGCTGCCTGTTCCGCTTACGCCGGTATTGGTCCAGGTGGCGCCGCCATCGGTGCTTCTTTCCCAGCGCCAGTGAATGTAGTTGGGGAAATAGCAACGTATATCGGCATACATATCGATCGATTGCCCCACACATGCCTGTAAAGATGGTGAAGGCCGCAGGTCGAGGTTGGGGGCACAAGTCGCAAGTGTTACGTCATCGATGGCCCAATCGTTGCCGCCACCACCGGCTGCATTGTTGCGGATGGTGATGGTGAAAGATGTTTGTGAGGGACCAGTGAGGTATACAAATCCTTTCTTCACCCATTGCCCGGTATATTTTATGTTGCCGGTCGTATAATAGTCCACTCCATCAACGGTAAATGTCAGGTTGGGATTCACGCCGGAAGAATCGGGGCCATTGAAGTTGGGGTTGGGATAATAAAGTGATCCGGAGCTTGCATAAGAGCCATCGCCTGTAGAGTCGCAGGCGCAGTAGCGACAAATATTTTTAAACCAGGCTGAAAATTCATAGTAAGTATTAGGGCACAGGCCGCCTACAGTTTGCTGAATGGCATTACTGTTGGCATAGGCTGCGTTAACGGCCACAAAATAACCGCCATTGGCTCCTGGTGCTGCCGGTGCGTTGCCTGCCAGCGGATTGGTGGCGCCGGTATGATCACCCATGATATCCCAAAGCGCATGAACCCGGTTGGTAGCGTTGGGTATCGGTGAATTCGGATTGGTATTACCCGAAGGGCTCAGATTATTAAGGATCGAGTAGTTGCCGTCGTTAGGTTCTGCACCGGCAACGGTTACAAAATTGAATCCTGGTACTATGGCCGAGGTCGACCTGTTTTGCGTATTGCCGGAACCAAAGGTACCGCCATTGTCGATTACAGCATTGGCGCCTACTGAATTGGCACAAAGTCCTGTATTCTCTTTGAGCGCTATGCGGTAAGCATTACAGGGATTGCTGACATTGGTGCCATTGTTGCGAAAATAGAAGGCGCCACCATACAGGTTGACAAAATTGCCATAGGTCATCGATGGGTTGACCCGTATGCGGTAAGAGGCAGAAATAATGCAAACCCCTCCGTGGAATGACGGACGACCTGCTGCATGTATCAATCCCCCGGTAGGAGTCGTCCAGGGAGTGGTATTGCTGCAAATGCCGCCAAGATAGGCGCCTGCATTGTTAGTGCTGCCCAGGTTGATACGAAGATAGCCGGCAGGATTGTAATAAGCCTGGTCATCGCCTGCCGCGTCTGTATAGGCTTTGAATGCCAATCCTTCATTGGTGAGCATTTTCAGGCTGCCCGGGATATAGGTGGTATTGGCGGGTATGGTGTCCACATAATGTGCATTGTTCACGCTCCTGTTGTCCCAGTTTCCGACAGCGATGGTAGCGCGGATTTCTAAAGTATCTCCAGGTTCAATAGTGCCTCCGTTCTGCCCTTTGGTAATGTTGACATAGCTCTTACCGGTTTGTACACGGGCTGTTTGTGCATGTGCCACATGAAGTATTACTAATGAACATACGCAGAGCAGTAATGGTTTTACTGGTAAATATGTCTTCATAAGGTTTGGATTAGGCACCCCAAAGGGTACCATGGTTAAACGTAAATATATGATATAGGTGTCATTGTTACAATCGTATATATACTAAGCCCAGAGCGGGTTTCAGCTATTGTATTATGACAAAAAAATTACCATTTTCGTAATACCGGAATCAATAGACCCGTTATATCCTAATCCTATTGAATATGAAAAACATTATCCTGCTACTGCTGCTCTTTCTTATATTATTTTCTTTTTCTTCATATGCTCAAAATGAGCCGTTTACGAAGACTGTTTTAAACGAAAAACCAACTGCAGGCGGCTATCGCCTGGCGCATCCTTTCGACATTGTATACGGCCCTGACAACTTCTTATATATTACAGAAAAAATAGGCCGCATCGTACGGGTAGATACGGGCACAGGTGCGCGGCAGATCATTCTCGACATTCGGGGTCAGGTGACGCTCAATATCACCAGAAATAACACCGCGCCTTTTGCTGCTACCGGGATTGGCCAGAATGGCATGTTGGGCCTTGCCCTGCACCCGGGATTTGGAAGTGGCGAGGATACCATCTTTGTGGCTTACAGCTATAATGGCAGTAACATCAGGATCGCGAAATACAAATTCAATGGAGGCGCTACCCCTTCTTTGACTAATGAGACCATTGTATTACAGGGTATTCCTGCAGGCGGCGACCATAGCAGTGGCCGTTTGATCGTGGGCGCCGACAATAAATTGTATTATACCTGTGGCGACCTGGGGCATAACCAGTTTGGCAACCGCTGCCTGGAGATACGCTCACAAATGCTTCCTTCCCAGGCTGACATCAACGGAGGGACGTATACCCGTTATTCCGGCAAAATATTACGCATCAATTTCGATGGGTCGATTCCCAATGATAACCCCCTTTGGAATGGAGTGCGCAGTCATATTTATACTATTGGCCACCGCAATCCGCAAGGGCTGGTTTGGGAGAAAAACCCTTCCAACGGTTATTCTTTTCCTACGCTCATGGCCGGAGGAAAACTATTTAGTTCCGAACATGGACCTAATACTGATGATGAAGTAAACAGCATCGAAAGTGGCCGGAATTATGGATGGCCTTATATCGCCGGTGATACAGATGAAGTGAACTATCAATATGTAAACTGGTCATCTACACAAGCCAACTGTGATGATAATTTTCAGGAGAATCCTTATCAGGTGCCTGCTGGCGCCACTGTGACGCAGGAGAAGAACGCACCAGCCAGTGTAAAAAGTAATTTCAGGAAACCATTGGTGAAAGCTTACACGGTTTGTACACCGCTGCCTGCTACCGTGTGCGAGATCGCCAACGGGTGGCTTAAGTTTCCTACGATCGCTCCTTCGAGTGTTGAGTTTTACCATCTCAATAGTGGCAAAGGTATTCCCAACTGGTATCCTTCGTTGCTGGTGCCTACATTGCGTACGGGCACGCTTTTCCGCTACAGGCTCAATGCCACGAGGGATATGATCATTGGCGATTCTATCCAGTATTTCAAATCTGTGAACCGGTACCGTGACATTGCCATGAGCCCCGATGGGAAAATATATATCATCACCGATAGTATTGGTTCTACTTCGGGACCCAGCGGAGGTAATCAAACGAACATGACCAACAAAGGTGCTATCCTTGTATTTCAGTATGACGGTCTCATTCTGCCAATCCATGAACAACCTGGTGGAGGAACTGTTCCTAAATATGTAACCAGTGTATTCCCCAATCCTGCTACCAGTTATATACAGGTGGAAACGGAGCCTGCCGTGCAACGTCCTATCCGCTATAGATTAGTAGATATTACCGGCAAACTGGTATTGGATGAGCAAACAGGCCGGAACAATTTCAATATTCCGGTCGATCGATTTAAAAGAGGCATTTATATCCTGAAATTGTATAATGGAATGGGTGCAGAGATCAGGATGGATAAGATTATTTTGCAATAACACAAACCGGGATATTGCACTAAGACATTAAGCGAAGATGCCCTGTATGCAACAGGCGTACAGGGCATCTTCTTTGTATTTATTACGTATAATTCGCTACGATTCGTGTTCTAAATCTTCCCTACCATGTCGGCTGGTATCACCCACTCATCAAACTGCTCAGGTGTTACATAACCGAGCTTCACGGCCATTTCCTTGAGGGTAGTGCCTTCTTTGTGTGCTTTCTGGGCAATCTCTGCTGCTTTGTAATAACCAATCTTTGTATTGAGAGAAGTTACCAGCATCAGTGAATTGTCTACGTGCTTCTTGATATTTTCTTCAATGGGCTTGATGCCTTCAGCACACTTGTCGTTGAAGCTAACGCAGCCGTCGCCAATGAGGCGGGCGCTGTGCAGGAAGTTGTAGATCATTACCGGCTTGAATACGTTCAGTTCAAAGTGACCGGTAGCGCCGCCGATGTTGATGGTTACATCATTGCCCAATACCTGTGCGGCGATCATGGTAAGCGCTTCACATTGTGTAGGGTTCACTTTGCCGGGCATGATAGAAGAGCCGGGCTCATTATCGGGAATGAACAGCTCGCCAATGCCGCTGCGGGGGCCGGAACTGAGCATGCGGATATCGTTGGCGATCTTCATCAGGCTTACTGCTACTGTTTTCAATGCGCCGTGTGCTTCCACGATGGCGTCGTGTGCTGCCAGTGCTTCGAATTTGTTCTCCGCTGTTACGAAAGGCAGGCCGGTAAGCGCTGCAATATGTTTGGCTACATTCGCTGCATAGTCGGGAGGAGTGTTGATACCAGTGCCTACCGCAGTGCCACCTAAAGCCAGTTCGCTCAGGTGTGCGAGTGTATTCTTAATGGCTTTTAACCCGTGGTTCAATTGAGATACATAGCCGCTGAACTCCTGGCCTACCGTTAATGGAGTAGCATCCATAAAGTGGGTACGGCCGATCTTCACCACTTTCATGAATTCCTTGCTCTTGGCAGCGAGGGTGTCGCGCAGCTTCTCGATGCCGGGGATGGTTACCTCGATCAGCATCTTATAAGCCGCGATGTGCATGGCGGTGGGGAAGGTATCGTTGGATGACTGCGATTTGTTTACGTCATCGTTGGGGTGAAGGAACTTTTCTTTATCGGTAAGCTGGCCGCCTTTGACCACGTGTCCGCGATAGGCAACCACTTCATTTACGTTCATGTTGGATTGAGTACCGGAACCGGTCTGCCATACTACAAGGGGAAAGTAAGCATCCAGTTTGCCGGCCAGTATTTCGTCGCATACCTGGCCAATGAGGTCGGATTTCTCTTTGGGGAGCACGCCAGCTTCGAAGTTGGTGATGGCAGCCGCTTTTTTAAGGTAGGCAAAGGCACGGATGATCTCTTTGGGCATTCTGTTGATGTCCTGAGCAATCTTGAAGTTCTCGATGCTGCGCTGGGTCTGTGCGCCATATAAGGCATCGGCAGGCACCTGCACTTCGCCCATGGTATCTTTTTCAATACGGTAATCCATAACAAAAAAATTTGTGGGCAAAGGTAGGCGGATTACGCTTTAGTGCACGATTAATTCGCTTTTTAATACCACGTTTTCCCAGGGTATATCCTGTCGGTTGGTTTTGCTGTCCAATAGCTTGAAAAGCAGTTCTGTAGCCCGGGCGCCCTGGTCGTAGGGAAACTGTTCTACGGAGGCGATCGGCGGGTTGTCGAGATAGCGCGTAACGGATACGTTGGCATAGCTTACAAAGCTGATGTCTTTGTCGATGCGCAGCTTCTTTTGCCGGGCATAATGGATAGCATCCAGCGCCACGTAGTCATGAAACACCAGTACGGCCGTTGGTCTTTTCTTCCTGCTGAGCAGTTCTTCCAACGCTTTCTCTGTGCTTTCAGTAGAGAGGTCGGTGCTTACGATGAGTGATTCGTCTATAGGTATTTTATGCTTTTTAAGCGCCTCGTAGTAGCCGGCCAGTCGTTCATTTTTAATGCCAAGGGTAGGAGGGCCTTGCATATAACCAATCGTCTTATGGCCTTTGGCAATAAGAAATTCAACGGCTTCCACCGAACTGTGGTACAGGTTGCAGCTAACAGAATGCACATCGGGTACATCGGGCACGCGGTCGAAGAATACAACCGGAATGTCGTAACTCTTCATCTGTTCAAAGTGGTCTATCTGTGTCGTGTTCTTCGAAATGGAAGCAAGTATGCCATCCACCCGGTGTTTTTTCATTGTCTCCAGTATCCGCTTTTCATTTTCTATATCGTCGTGCGATTGTCCGATGAGCACAATGTAATTGTTGGGCAGGGCAACAGCTTCGATGCCGTTGATCGCAGAGGAGAAAAACTCTTCGCGCAGGTTGGGCAGTATCACCCCGATGGTGAAGGTTTTGCGCTGCTTGAAAAAGATAGCGGTTTGGTTGGGCTCATAGTTCAGTTCTGCTGCCATTTTCTTCACCGCCATCCTGGTGCGTAGACCAATGCTGGGATGATCATGGAGGGCCCGTGACACCGTGGAAATGGAAATATTGAGCCGCTGCGCTATTTCTTTGATGGTAGGAAGTTTTTTCTCCATATGGGCGAATATAAACCAGTAATATATTAAAAAAAAGACAAACGATTGCGCAGGTCGCCGCAGGATGCAATGAACAGGATTATCGTTAACTTTAAACGTCAGCCAAACGGTTAACTATACTATGATTGCTCCTGCTGTAAAAAAGACGCTGCTGGTCGTTGCTGTATTGCTCGTTGCAGTACTCGTATTTACATTCAGCACCCGAAGCCACACCGTTGATTTCAATACCGAAGTTAAGCCCATCATCAATAAGAAATGTATCTCCTGCCATGGCGGTGTTAAACGTCAGGGCGGTTTCAGTTTGCTGTTCCGTTCAGAAGCACTGGCGAATACAGAATCGGGCAAGCCAGCCATCATTCCCGGCAAGCCAGGCCAAAGTGAAATGATCCGCCGCCTCACGCTCAAAGATCATGAAGAGCGCATGCCTTATCATGAAGAACCGCTGACGGAAGAGGAAATTAATACATTGAGCACCTGGATCAAACAAGGCGCCAACTGGGGCGATCACTGGGCGTATGTGCCGGTGAAGGAAACACCTGTTCCTGCTACTGATCTTGCCAGCGCCAACAATAACATCGACCATTTTATTTACGAGAAGCTGGAAGCTGCTGAGCTGAAGCCTTCGCCCGAAGCAGATAAGGCTACGTTGCTGCGCCGCGCAAGCCTTGACCTCATTGGTATGCAGGCGCCCGATACACTGGCAAAAGCTTATTTGAAGAATAATGATCCCCGTGCTTATGAAGTGCTGGTAGATTCGCTGCTGGCCTCACCGCACTTCGGTGAGAAGTGGGCGGCGCTTTGGCTCGACCTTGCCCGTTATTCCGATACCAAAGGATATGAGCGTGATGGAGGGCGTAATATCTGGCGCTACCGCGATTGGCTGATCGATGCTTTCAATGCGGATAAGCCTTACAATGTTTTTCTTACCGAACAAATAGCCGGCGACCTACTGACTGACCCTACCGATGAGCAATATATCGCTACTGCGTTCCACCGCAATACCATGACGAATGATGAGGGCGGTACAGACAATGAAGAGTTTCGCACAGCGGCTGTGCTGGACCGTGTAAGTACTACGTGGGAAGGGGTGATGGGAACAACCTTTGCCTGCGTACAATGTCATAGTCATCCCTATGATCCTTTTACGCATGACGAGTTTTACAAGTTCATGGCGTTCTTTAATGATACGCGTGATGATGATTCATTTGAAGACTATCCACTGCTGCGGCACTTTACCGACTCCATGAAGCGTGAATTGGTAACGCTGACGGATTGGGTAACGAAATATGCTTCAAAGGATAAAGCCCGGGAATGGGAGCGGTTCGTAAAAACATGGGAGCCTTCTATTCACTCGCTTACGGCTGATGAACTGGTGAATGCTGCGCTGGCCGATACCAAGTGGCTGACCTTTCGCATGAATGGCAGCGCCCGCCTGCAACAGGTAAACTTCGATAATAAGACACAGCTACTGATCCGTTATTCTTCGGGCCTGAATGATGGGATGATGGGCATCCGGCTCGACAGCCTGAATGGTCAGCTGGTGAAAGTAATCAAGCTGCCCGCTACCAAAGGAAGGGAAACGGTACGGTTTGAACTGCCTGCTGTTTCAGGCACGCACGATATTTATTTAACGTACAAGAGCAAGAGCCTTACCAACCCTGATATGGTAGGGATCACTTTCGACTGGTTCCATTTTGCTGAATCATTCCCCGGCCAGGGACAACCCGGTTATGCAGCGATGGAAGCAAGGTTCCGGGGGCTGTTGAACAAAGGTGTTCCTACTACACCGATCATGCTGGACAATCCTGCAGACATGCATCGGCCAACGCAGGTGTTTGAACGCGGTAACTGGCTGGTAAAAGGTAAAACGGTGACGCCTGATGTACCGCACGCGTTGAATCCCTTCCCGGTAAAAGCACCCCGCAATCGCCTGGGGCTGGCTATGTGGATCACACAACCGGATAATCCACTTACTGCACGCACGATGGTGAACAGGGTATGGGAACAGTTTTTTGGCAGTGGCCTTGCGGAGACGCTGGAAGACCTCGGCACACAGGGTATTCCTCCTACACACCGTGAATTATTGGATCATCTCTCTTATAGTTTCATGCATGAATATAAGTGGAGCCTTAAAAGATTGATGCGGGAGATCGTATTGTCAGCTACTTACCGGCAGGACTCGAAAGTGAGCCCTGAACTACTACAAAAAGATCCTTTCAATAAGTTGTATGCAAGGGGAGCTCGCGTAAGGTTGTCGGCTGAGCAGGTGAGGGATCAGGGTTTGTGCATCAGCGGACTGATGAGCCCCGGTATGTATGGCCCTGCTGTGTTTCCTTATCAGCCGGATGGCATTTGGTTATCGCCCTGGAATGGCGCGCAATGGAAAAACGGTGAAGGCGAAGATTTGCATCGGCGGGCTATTTATACTTACTGGAAACGCACAGCACCCTATCCTTCCATGATCACTTTCGATGGTGCGTTGCGGGAAGTGTGTACCTCCCGGCGCATTCGGACCAATACTCCTTTGCAGGCGTTGGTGACGCTCAATGATGAAGCCTATCTCGATATGGCGCGTAACCTTGCCTACCGCATGAAACGCCTGGCCGGTAAAGATGTGCAGCAACAGATACGTAAAGGATATGAACTGGCGATGTACAAACCCATCTCGGCAGAAAGACTGGCTATACTGAATAAGTTATATAGTGAAGCATTACAAACTTACCAGCGTGATAAAGATAAAACCTGTGCTGTGATCGGTATAATGAATGAGCACAATAATCCTGAAACGGCAGCACTGGTAGTAACCGCCAATGCTTTGCTGAACCTGGATGAGTTGATCACTAAAAATTAACGATGACACAAAAGGAATTACATAATCAACGCCTCCTGAACGAAGCCAATGCAAGGGCTTTGCAATACATCACCCGCAGAAACTTTCTGAAGGAAAGTGCGATGGGCCTCGGTGGGTTGGCGTTGGGCGCTTTGCTGGGTGGTTGCGGTTCCGGCAATGGTGAAATAGTTGCTCCTGCGGCGTTTGATGCGGCCAATCCATTGGCGCCTAAGCTGCCTTTGTTTCCCGGTAAAGCCAAATCGGTGATCTACCTGCACATGGCAGGCGCTCCTTCTCAACTGGAACTATTCGATTATAAACCTGCGTTGATGAAACTGGATGGGCAGGACTGTCCCCCTTCTTTGCTGGAAGGAAAACGTTTTGCATTCATTCGTGGTGTGCCAAAGATGATGGGGCCACAAGCAGCGTTCAAGCAGCGGGGCCAAAGCGGCGCCTGGGTATCGGAACACATGCCACACCTGGCAAGTGTAGCCGATGAGGTAAGTTTTTTAAAAGCCGTAACTACCGATCAGTTCAATCATGGCCCGGCACAATTGATGGTGCACACGGGCAGCCCGCGCCTGGGCAGGCCCAGTATGGGTTCCTGGGCTACTTACGGGTTGGGTACGGAGAACCAGAACCTGCCTGGTTTTGTAGTGCTTACTTCGGGCGGTAAGTTCCCTGATGCCGGTAAGAGCGTATGGGGCAGTGGCTTTTTGCCAAGTGTATACCAGGGCGTGCAATGCCGCAGTGAAGGCGATCCCGTATTGTTCATCAAAGACCCCGATGGCATAGACCGCGATCTGCGCAAAGCTTCGATCGACGCCATCAATGAAGTGAACAGGCAGCAACATGCCGAGTTCAACGACCCTGAAACGCTTTCACGTATTGCTCAGTATGAGATGGCTTACCGGATGCAGATATCTGTACCCGAAGTGATGAACATCAATGACGAGCCTGCTTATATCCACGAGATGTATGGCACGCAGCCAGGCAAATCCTGTTATGCAAATAACGTGCTGCTGGCGCGTAAGCTGGTAGAAAAAGGCGTGCGCTTTGTGCAGCTGTTCGATTGGGGATGGGATAGTCATGGCACAGATAGCAACCTTGCCATCGATGTGGGCTTCATCAATAAATGCCGGCAGGTAGATAAAGCAACTACTGCGCTCCTGCTCGACCTCAAGCAGCGTGGCCTGCTGGAAGATACATTGGTGGTGTGGGGTGGTGAGTTTGGCAGAACGCCTATGATGGAAAACCGCGACGGCAAACAAAATCCTTTCAAAGGAAGAGACCATCACGTAGAAGCGTTTACTATCTGGATGGCGGGTGGTGGTATTAAAAGAGGCGCCAGCTTTGGCGAAACAGATGAGATAGGTTATGCCGCCATCAGTGGTAAGACCACCGTATTTGATATCCAGGCCACGATCCTGAATCAACTGGGTTTTGATCATGAGAAATTCACTTACCAGTTCCAGGGCCGTCCTTTCCGCTTAACGGATGTGCATGGCCGAGTGATTGAAGAGATCATTGCTTAACATATGCTTTCAACCTTTAACTAATAAACATAACCAAATGACTTTGAGCCGCCGAAAGTTTTTTGAATTGGGTACTTCTGTCTCTGCCGGAGCTATGCTATTGTCGGCCTTCGACGCCATGGCTGATGATAAGCCCGCCTTCACTGTCAATCCTGCTTTTTCTTTAAAAGTGTTGGCTACCAATTGGGGATTCAGGGGTACTGTAGATGAGTTTTGTGCTAAAGCAAAAAAAGAAGGCTATGATGGCATCGAAATGTGGTGGCCTGGTGATGAGCAGGGACGCAAAGAACTGTTTGATGCTTTAAAGAAACACAGCCTGGACATTGGTTTCCTGTGTGGTGGGTCCTCCAGCAATGCACAGGAGCATTTAGCAGAGTTCAAAAAAGCAGTGGATGCAGCGGCCAATAATAAAGTACAGCGGCCTTTGTACATCAACTGCCATGCAGGCCGTGATTATTTCTCCTTCGAGCAGAACCAGACATTTATTGACCATACTACGCAGTTATCGAAACAAACCGGTATCAAGATATGTCATGAAACACACCGGTCGCGGATACTCTTTGCAGCCTCTGTGGCACGTCATTTTATAGAGAAGCTGCCCGATCTGCGCCTCACGTTCGATGTATCACACTGGTGCAATGTGCATGAAAGCCTGCTGGGCGATCAACCCGAAAACGTAGCCATGGCATTGGAGCGCGTAGAGCACATTCATGCGCGTATTGGCCATCCGGAAGGTCCGCAGGTAAGTGATCCGCGTGCGCCTGAATGGGACCCGGCAGTAAAAGCCCATGTTGGCTGGTGGGATAAAGTGATAGAGCGCAAGAAGAAGGCCGGTGAAGTGATGACGATCCTCACAGAGTTTGGTCCGCCCGATTATATGCCAACATTGCCCTATACACGTCAGCCACTGTCTGATCAGTGGGCTATCAACGTGCACATGATGCAAATGCTTAGAAAACGTTATTCCTAAAATATTAAAGCTGGGAGCCGCGAGCTTCGGGCCACGAGCCCTTTGACACGCATTTGTGTTTTTGCTCGTAGTTCGCAGCTCAAAGCTCACAGCTTGTATTTCTATGTATTCACTAATCGGTCACTTCCATCCCGTATTCGTTCACCTGCCCATTGGCATCCTGGTGCTGGCCTGTATTTTCCAGCTGGTTGAAAGGCGGAAGCCGTCACCGGGGTTGCACCACGCGATCACGATAGCCCTGCTCCTCGGTATGATCAGTGCTGTCATCTCCTGCATTACCGGTTACTTTTTGTCGCGCAGTGATGATTATGATGAAGAGCTGGTCAGCCAACACCAGTGGATGGGAATTGGAGTAGCGGTCGTGGCCATCGTGCTGTACTTCCTGCGTAAGAAGGATACTGCCAAACGCTGGCATTGGCCATTGATGATCGTGTTGATCGTATCGGTAAGCATCACGGGGCATATTGGTGGCTCACTTACACATGGCTCCGATTATCTTACCCGCCCGTTTGCCGATCTGGGCAATGGTGCTGATACGGTGAAGCGCGTCGTTATCACGGATGTACAGGAAGCGGCCGTGTACCAGCAGGTCATACAGCCTTTGCTGGAAACCAAATGTTACAGCTGCCACAATAAGAACAAGCAAAAGGGAGGCTTGCGCATGGATGAACAGGCCTTGTTGTTAAAGGGAGGCAAGAATGGGGTGGTGTTGATGCCCGGTAAACCCGATGAAAGTGACATGTTGAAAAGGATATTGCTGCCGCGTGAAGATGATGACCATATGCCGCCCAAAGAAAAACCACAGTTAACAGAGAATGAAGCAATGCTGGTGCGTTGGTGGATAGAGAAAGGTGCATCCTTCGATAAAAAAGTAAAAGAACTTGAACAGCCAGCTGCTGTTAAGCCTGCCTTGCTGGCCTTGCAAAATGGTTCTGGTTCTGCGACGAAACCCACCCCCGCTGCTATTCCAGCGGAACCGGTTGATCGTGCTGATGAAAACGCTCTCAAAAAGATCAGGGAGCTGGGTGTTGTCATTTTGCCGGTGTCGCAAAACAGCCATTACCTTTCTGCCAACTTTATTACAGCCACGAAAGCCAGCAATAAAGACTTGTCGTTATTGCTGCCAGTAAAGCAACAGCTGGTATGGCTGAAGCTGGGCCTGCCTGCTGTAAATGATTCTGCGCTGAACATCATTACGCAATGCGATCATCTTACCCGTCTCCAATTGGATCACACTGCTATTACCGATGCAGGATTGCCCCAACTCAATGCCCTCAAAGAATTGCAATACCTCAACCTCGTAGGCACGAAGGTGAGCGCTGAAGGATTACTACAACTGAAGGGATTAGGTAAGCTACAATCTATTTATTGTTATCAGACTGCTGTGCGTGCCGCAGATTATGCAACATTGCAAAAAGCCTTCCCCGGCGTACAGATCGATACCGGTGGCTACAAAGTGCCGCTGTTGGAAACAGATACTACGGAGGTGAAGCCGGAAGTGAAGAAATGAGATAAAGGTGGGTCGCCCTGCCGTACTGCATTTGTAGTGCAGCAGGGCGGCTCACCTTTATAATTAATTATTTTCCTTGAAACACTGGTTTCCGCTTCTCCAAAAACGCGGAGGCGCCTTCCTGCATATCTTCTGTAGCAAAGCACTCTCCGAACTTTTGTATTTCGAGGTCGTAGCCTTTCTGCGTGTGGTCAAAATTGTTGACGCAATTAATGATACTGGCCAGGGCTATGGGTGCCTTGGATTGTATGTTTTGCAATATCTCTTTTGTCCTGTCCAGCAGTTCCCGTGGAGGCGTTACCTTATTCACGATGCCATAGGATTGTGCCTCGCTGGCAGAGATCATGTCGCCGCTCATTAATAATTGCATGGCGCGTCCTTTACCTACCAGCTGTACCAGCCGCTGCGTGCCGCCATAGCCGGGAATAAGACCGAGGTTCACTTCGGGTTGCCCGAACCTGGCGGTATCGGCCGCAATAATAAAGTGGCAGGAGAGGGCCAATTCACAGCCGCCCCCTAAAGCAAAGCCATTTACGGCTGCTACGATGGGTTTGGGTGATCGCTCTATTTTAAAGAAGATGTCGTGGCCTTTTTTGGCGATGGCCATGCCCTGCTCTTTGCTGAGCCCCTGGAACTCGCTGATGTCGGCCCCGGCTACAAAAGCTTTGATGCCTGCACCGGTAATGATGGCCGATTTGATGTCGGGATTGTTGTACACCTCATCGATCGCCTTACCGAGTTCGTCCATTACCGTCTTGTTGATAGCGTTTAGTTTGTCGGGCCGGTTAATGGTAATGGTACAGATATGTTGTTCGGTTTCAACCAGTAATGTCTCGTACATGGCAAGTTTTTTCCAAATCTAAGGAATGTCTTGTATATGGGTTGTTAACCTGTTCTCTAATTTACCCTTGCCATATTTGTCCCAGAAAGTAACTACGATCTTGTATTCCTGTTCCCAATCCATGGGCTTGCCGGTGTTGATCGTACACTTGAGTTCCCGGGCTTTTTCCTCGTCCCATACATCATTTCCTTTGAAGAGGTCCGGTTCAGACAACATCGTTTTGCCGCTGCTGTCGGTGATGACCAGCGAACAACCTACAGACACTTTTCCATCTTTGGTTATCAACCCTTCCACGCCCCGGTTGATGACAGCAAAGCTTTCACCAAGTACTACCTGGTTGTGTGACACCACTTCATTATTCATCACCCGCAGCACTTCCTGCGGCTCTATATTCGTCCAGGTAGTGATAATGCCATTACCAAGGTCTTTTTTAGTGCCCGTGCGGAACCCTCCTTTGCAGGAAAGGAGTCCAGATATTACAAGCACAGGGATCATCAGCTTTTTTGTAAGCATCGTTTTAAGGTTTAAATAGACAACAAAGTTGAGGCTTGCGGCTGGGTGACGAAAGTAAAAACAGGCGGCTGGTACTTAAAACTTAGTAAAGCGGGCATACTGCTGTATGAAATGCCGGCCAATCAGAAATTATGCCTGTTATGGTATTAAAATCGCTAACCACCCATTAGTGCTTATCCGGCGCGTCAGGTGCCTGTACATTTGCATCCTGTTCGTTGGTTCCGTTACGTGCTGTATTGATTTTAGTGCATTTCAGTAAAGGAATACCTCACTTCAAAGGACATCATTTTACAGGAGCGCTTTATTACATCAACTTTGCGCGGTCAATAACAGATCAGGTATCCATTAATCATTAAACCATTAATTATGAAATGGCTTTCAATAGCCGGCGTGGCCGTGCTGTGTCTTGTTGGGTATGTGGCGTTTGTATACATGAAAGTGCCGCCGCAAAAAGTTGTAATAACAAAAAGCCTTGTGCAATGGCAGAGTGCCGGCGATAGTGCTTCTTCCACCCGGTTGGTAAAAGATAGTATTGGACGCATTGCCAGCGTGGAGAACAATGTGGAGACAAATAACTTTCACTTTTGGGCAGACAGCGTGTTGATCAGTGAATATTCCAAAACAGAAGACAGGATTGTATATACGTTTAAAGGCAGACGTGATACTTCCGGTAAATTGATTAGTGGAAAAGCAATAGCTACCTATGATGTTTACGAGCCTGATACCGTACAGCATCGTTTTGAATACAATGCCGGCGGTTACCTGGTGAAAGAGTATCGGGATTATGGCAGAACAGGCACTTACATCATTGCCTATGAGTATGATGGAAGTGATGTAATAAAAATATCTACCTGGCTCAACAACGAACTGAATAATACTAAAGAACTGGCCTATTATAAGGAGAAGAATAACCTTACAGGGCTGGAAGATTTTAAGTTCAGGAGAAATATCAATAGCCTGGCCGGTAACAGCAGCAGGCATCTCGTAAAGCAAATCACTTCAACAGCCGGCAATGGCAAACGGAATTATTCTTTCACGTACGAGTATGAAACAGATGAGGATGGCATGCCGGTTAAATTGATCGCCAAACACGGAAAGAAAGTCAGTACGGTGACAACGTACTACTATGCCGCCAAACTATAATACCGTCCCTTTATAAACTATAAAATGAAAGCGTGTGATTGCATGGTGGAACATAAGAAAGCGAAAAAAGAGCCGTAAGCTGGTATACGGACAGTTGCAGCAACAACGGATCATATTGCAGGAAGGGGTAGCTGCGCACGCCCGCATCATCGAGATTGAAGCCGTACAGGAGTTGTTGAAAGGCTATGTAGAGCTAAAGGCCTGGGTAGTGATCAGGTTGCAGGAAAAACTGCTGTATCAACTTGTGCACACCATGATACTGGCAGAAAAAGTGCCGGCGCCCGGCGCTGTAGTGCCCGTCCGGGTGATGCCTGATGATACTTCTTCAATAATGATAATGTCGTAATAGGTTGTCACCCTGAGCCTGTCGAAGGGTTTGTCTCAAAGGGTGGGTCGCCCTCCCGGAACGGCTCACCCTGATTATTTTAAAAGCTCCGGTGTTCTTTCACCCAGTCGGTAATATAGCTGGCAATATCATGTGTAGAGGTGCCAGGCGCAAACAGCCGGCCTACGCCCAGCGCATTCAGTTGTTGCATATCATCTTCGGGAATGATGCCGCCGCCGGTCAGCAGCACATCGTCCATGCCTTTTTCCTTCATCAGTTGGATCACCTTAGGGAACACGGTCATATGTGCACCGGAAAGGATGCTGATGCCGATGGCATCCACATCCTCCTGCAGGGCAGCATTTACTACCATCTCGGGAGTTTGGCGAAGTCCTGTATAAATAACTTCCATGCCGGCATCGCGCAAAGCAGTGGCAATCACTTTCGCGCCACGGTCATGGCCATCCAATCCCACTTTCGCCACCAATACCCGGACAGGTCTGTTTAGTTTCTCATTCATATAGCTTTTTTTAGCTGCGGGCCGAAGCAGTATGTTGGGCAATCGTTAGTAGTGTCGCCCCGCAGCATGTATGTTACAATTGTGTCAGTACGTTACTGATTCGCTTCAAAGTTTCCTCACGGCCAATCAATTCTGCAATATCAAATACACCCGGGCCGAATTTGCCACCTACCAGCATGATGCGCAAAGGAAGCAGTACATCACCAGGCTTAATATTCTTCTGTGTGGCCAATGCTTTAAAAGAAGCTTCTAATTCCCCTGCCTTCCAACTGCCCGCAGCTCGTAGCCCGTCGCTCGCAGCTTCGAAAAATGCTTTCTTTTCTTCATTCCATTTAGGCTTCACCGCAGCAAGATCAGGTTGTGCAGGTGTTTGAAAAAGAAATTTCGATTGATCATAAAAATCGGCCAGCAAAGTGCAACGGTCTTTTACCAGGTCAACGACCTTTTGTAAATATTCATCGCTGGAAGCGGTGATGCCTTTCTCTGCAAGGAAAGGTTTAACAGCTTGCAGTAAACTTTCAGCTGGCAATTTCTTGATCCACTCGTGGTTGAACCACTTGGCCTTTTCAAAGTCGAATTTGGCGCCGCCTTTGTGTACACGGTCCAGTGAAAACTTTTGGATCAGCTCCTCCAAGGTAAATAACTCTTGCTCGGTACCATCATTCCAGCCCAGCATAGCCAGCAGGTTGAGGAAAGCTTCTGGCAAAAAGCCCAGTTCGCGGAAGCCTTTGGTGAGCTCGTTGGTTTTGGGGTCGGCCCAGTTCATAGCAAATACCGGGAAGCCGAGACGATCACCATCACGCTTACTTAATTTACCATTGCCATCGGGTTTCAGGATCAATGGCAGGTGCGCCCACTGGGGCATGTCTTGTTCCCAGCCCAGGTATTTCCACAACAGGACGTGTACCGGTGCGCTGGGCAGCCATTCCTCACCACGAAAAGCATGGGTTATTTTCATAAGGTAGTCATCTACCACCACTGCAAGGTGATAAGTAGGCATGCCATCGGCTTTAAGCAAAACTTTATCATCCACCAGACCGGTATGGAAGCTTACTTCACCACGGATCATATCGGTAAAAGTGACCGTTTCATTTTCAGGCATGCGGATGCGGATCACATACGGCACGCCATCTTCCAGTAACGTTTCCGTTTCTTCCAGCGTCAGGGAACAGGAGTTGCGCATCTCCAGGCGGGTGGTGTGATCATATTGCGGAGAGGGATTCTCCGGGGTCTTGAGGCGTTGGCGCATAGACTCCAATTCTTCCGGCCTGTCGAAAGCATAGTAAGCATGCCCGGTTTGCACCAGGTGTTCGGCATACTGGCGGTAAATGGATTTGCGCTCACTCTGGCGATAAGGAGCGTAAGGGCCGCCCACGTGCGGACCTTCCACAGGCTCCAGCCCACACCATTTAAGACAGTTGATGATATATTCTTCGGCACCCGGCACATAGCGGGTTTGGTCGGTATCTTCAATCCGCAGCACAAAATCGCCCCCATGCTGGCGGGCAAACAGGTAATTGTATAAAACCGTGCGCACGCCGCCCAGGTGTAAGCCGCCTGTAGGGCTGGGTGCAAATCGAACGCGTACTTTTTTTGCCATAGGCGGCAAAGATAAGGAGTAGGAGGTACAAGGCAGGGAACAGCAGGAAAGTACTATTTTAGGGTGCCCAACGTTAATATTCTATGTCCAAAGGCCTATTCATACTGGTGCTGATGTTGATGGTAAAGTGTACACAGGCGCAGCTTACTTATCAAAACCTGGAAGTTGATTACGACAGCACCTGGGAATACAAGAACCTCAAGATAATTCCCATCCACCCCAAGGGAGGCGGCAATGGCAACCCACTCGGCATGCCCCAACACAATGGCAAACCTATCATTTCACTCAGCCAGGCATTGAAACTGGGCTATGTGAAAGTAAGCGAGCGTGGCAGCGCTTCTACAGAAAATGTACATTACCTGCGCATCAACAACCGGTCCGATACGGCTATTTTCATTGCCTCGGGCGAGATCATCGCAGGTGGCCGGCAAGACCGCATGGTGACGAGAGATACCATATTAAAGCCCAATGGAAAAGATCAGTACATCGATGTAATGTGCGTGGAAGAAGGACGTTGGAGCGAAAAAGAAAAAAAGTTTAGCTATTACGGTTATGCCAACCCAGACTTGCGCAAGGTGGTGGACCAGTCGAAAAACCAGGTACTGGTGTGGAAGGAGATCTTTGGGCAGTTGGATGGCAGTGGCGTTAAAGCCCCTACATTGGCCTATACGGCGCGGAAGCTGGATAAAAAATATGTGTTGCAGGAAGACGAATATTTTCGTTTCTTTTATGATAAGATATTCAAAGATAGCAGTGTAGTGGGGTTTGTGTGTGTAAGCGGCGATAAAGTGATAGGCATGGACGCATTTGCCGGCAGTAATTTATTCCGGGAAGAGCTGGAGCCTTTACTGCGCGGTTACATCGAGGAGGCAATTGTACGCGGCAGCCCGGTTACTGCAAAAGACGACACCGTAAAGCAATACCTCGATAAGATCCTCACCAGCGAACGCGGGCAGGAAGAATTCCTGAAGAAAAATGGCAAGATTTTCCGCTATGAAGAGAAGGTGTATCATATAACAGGCTACAAAGAGTAATTTCGGCTACTTTTGTAGCACCATGTTCTATTTCTTCAAAACACCATGGCTCCTTAAAAAAATGTATCCCGGTTGTATCTGGGATATGCCCGCTAAAGAAAAGATCATTTACCTCACTTTCGACGATGGTCCCCACCCGACGGCCACTCCTTTCGTATTGGACATATTGAAGCAGTACCAGGCAAAAGCTACCTTTTTTTGTATCGGTAAAAATGTAGTAGAACAACCTGCTATCTACCGGCGAATACTGGACGAAGGACACCGTACGGGCAACCACACCCACAATCACCTCAATGGGTGGAAAGTAAAGAACGATCAGTATATCAACAACATCGTAGAAGCGTCCCGGCATATAGACTCCAACCTATTCCGTCCACCCTACGGGCGGATCACCAGATTTCAGGTGAAAATCCTCTCTGATATAGCTGCGTATAAAGGTTCCGACCGAAACTTTAGAATTATCATGTGGGATGTGCTAAGCGGTGATTTTGACCGCGACCTGTCTCCGGAAAGCTGCACATTAAATGTTATTAATAAGTCAAAGCAGGGAAGTATTGTTGTTTTTCATGATAGTGAAAAAGCATTTCCAAGAATGAAGGAAGCGTTGCCGGCAATGCTCAAATATTTTAGTGCTAAAGGGTACCGTTTTGAGGCAATTCAATTGTAAAAAAATATTACTGTAAGACTGAAAATTTGTCGTGAATCGGATTCCCAAAATTGGAGAAACGGCCTAAAATAATTTGGGCCTGGGTAGACACCCTGGCCCGTTTTTAATCCGTACCCTATGAAAACTGATTTAAAGGTATAATTTTTTTTGATTCGACCAAAGATATTTCGAATACCACTTTCTGGTAATGGCGATTGGGTAGTCGGTCACATTGTCGGTTCGGTGTCTAAATCGGATAGCTCAATACCTTATATAGGTATGATCGGTGCCGTCTTCAATTTCGGTTGGCAGGAGCTGTCATCAGGAAAAAACGATGGCCAACTACTATTTAAGCGATTAAGCCTTATAAATTGGCCGGATGATGGCGAAATGTAAATAATTTTGCCCTCTTTTGAACAGTGTTAGAATATGCAAATAGTTGATACTCATACTCATTTATACAGCAACTCGTTTTTGAGCGATATAGAAGCGGTGATCGGTCGCGCCGAAGCAGAGGGGGTAAACCGGTTTTACCTGCCAGCTATCGACAGCGAAAGCCACCCCGCAATGCTGGACCTGGAAGCCCGTTTTCCGGGCAAGTGCATTGCCATGATGGGGCTCCACCCGGTATCGGTAAAAGAAGATTACCAGGAAGAGCTGAACCTGGTGGCCGAGTGGCTGGGCAAAAGGAAGTTTGCAGCGGTGGGAGAGATAGGCCTCGATTACTACTGGGACCGCAGTTTCGATCAACAACAGGTGGCTGCTTTTCACCGGCAGATAGAATGGGCGCTGCAATACAAACTGCCCATCGTGATTCATTCCCGGGAGTCGATGGACGAATGCATCCGCATTGTACAGGAGCACCAAAAAGGAGCGCTGGGTGGCATTTTCCATTGCTTTACCGGTACGGAGCAGCAGGCCCGGCAGATCATCGACGCTGGTTTTTACCTGGGTATTGGCGGGGTGCTTACCTATAAAAAGACGACCCTGCCCGAAGTACTGAAGAACATTCCGTTGGAGCACCTGGTATTGGAAACGGATGCGCCTTACCTGCCGCCGGTACCCTTCCGGGGCAAACGCAATGAAAGCAGTTATTTAAAGTATGTGTTGGAAAAGCTGGCCGAAGTAAAAGAAATGCCCAAAGAGGAGGTCGCAAAAATTACTACGGCCAATGCCCAAAAAATATTCGGTTGATAGGACGCGAAACTGTATTTTTGCCACCCATTTTTTAAGGAGCGATCCATAAAATGGTTTAGAATTCAACCTGGAGACGTGTCCGAGTGGTTGAAGGAGCACGCCTGGAAAGTGTGTATACTCGAAAGGGTATCGCGAGTTCGAATCTCGCCGTCTCCGCAGAATAAAAATGCCTGGCTGTAAGCCGGGCATTTTTATTTTAAAATTTTACAAAGTTTACGCTGGCAAAAGCGATTCCGTAGTTCCTGTCACTCTACAATCAACTTCCCGCCCTCTACTTTTAAATGAATACCGGACAATATTTTCGTGATGCCGCTTAGTGGAAGGCCGCGCTCTATCTTTCCGGAGAAAAGGTCTGTAGAAGCATTGCCTTTGTAAACAATGTCCAGGTTATACCACCGGCCAACCTGCCGTAGGATAGTTTTCAGATCAGTTTTATCAAAGTGGAAATAACCCTTAACCCATGCCACAGCAATATCTGTATTGACGGTTACTATCCGCACCTTTCCTGTGCTGTCATATTGCGCTTGCTGGCCCGGCTTTATCATTGTGCCGTTTACACTAACGAGCCCTTCAAGCAGGGTAGTCTGTATGCTGGATTCATCCTCGTAAGCCATGACGTTGAAGTGGGTACCCAACACTTCCACATTCATGTCTTTATGCTTCACGTGAAAAGAGCGTTTATGATTATCGGCGCCGGTTATTACAGTCGCAATTTCAAAATAACCCTCCCCTGTGAGTTCCACTTCCCGGCTTTCACCTTTGAAGAAAGAAGGATATTTCAGCGAAGAAGCAGCATTCAGCCACACACGTGAGCCGTCAGCCAGTTGAAGCTGATAAGGGCGGCCACCCCGGGGAACAGTAATGGTGTGGTACTCCGGTTCTCTGTCAGCATCATTGATACGATAGGCGATCTCTCCGTTTTGTAATTTAGTCACCGCATCAGTCAGTTGGCCATTGTTGGCGCTATCAAGAACAATTTGTCGGCCACCTGCCAATGTTAGTACCGTTTTATTATTGAGCGGTAATATGTTTTCCAGTTTCTGTTGAACAGGCGCACCCTCCACTATAGGGTCAGCTTTTTTATTGTCCAACACCAGGTAAGCAACGGCTCCCAATAAAACCAATATGGATGCGGCCACAGCAATCCTTGCCCACCGGTTACGTGGTTTCAATGTGCGGACGTTATGATCCGTGGCAAGCACTTCTTCCAGCATCCGGTCCCAGTTTACCTGGTCGGAGCTGGTAGCCAGCGTGCCGGCTTTAGCTTGTTCCCATAAAGTCTTTTGGTCGTCGGCCAATGCTGCAGCCTGATCATCGGTGAGACCATACAGCCAGATCAATAATTCATCGAATTCGGCAGCAGTGATCGTTTTTTGTTGATACCGGTTAAAAAGTAACCTGATTCTTTCCATTGTTTTCATATTCAAGGTTTGTCTGGGTATTCCCTTATTAAAGACCATTGGGAATTTATTTACAGCTAACCGGCCGACAGATTTTTTTTAAGTTCTTTGTTGAAACGGCCGGTAGGTATTATGTAATAGGTTTCCTTTATTTTCAGTATCCTTGCTTTGAGATCAACCTAAGGGAATGGCGGAACAGGATCACACAGAACGGGAATTCATCGGGCTTTTCAGGCAATTTTCAAGGCCGGTGCATGCCTATATAC
>JAGIBF010000070.1 GCA_017744515.1 Niastella sp. | reverse complement strand
ACATGATGGTTGCTATTTCACTTAATCGAGATTATTTTTTTGTGAAAGACTACCTCGATGGAACTATTGAAGATATTGCTTTTGCACAAAAACTCATTTCTTTCATTAAATACATTCTTGCAAGTCGACATATAGGATGCACGAAAAATAACGCACTATTCAGGGAAGTAACCTTAAAGGTTAACATTGGAATTATTATGACTAATCTGGCTTGTAAAGAAGCGCACACACTCGTTACTTACATTGAAGAAAAAACACAAAAGAAGTATGATGATCTAAGAGAGCCACTTGAAAAAATCGTTGATACTACGAACGAAGAGAATCTGAAGCTCCTGACACAATAGGAGTTTGATAAAAAACTATGACATAATCCTATATCAATGAAGACGAAAAAAAGTGCTATCAAAAATCGAAAAAATACCACAAAACCTGTCAAAACGGAAATTAACACACCATTCAGAAAAAGATTGAAGAATGAAATTAAAGACTTATTGCCGCATGTGACCGACGAGGTGTGCATGAAAACTGCAATAGCACTTAAACTTGAATATACCACTATAAAGGCATACCTGGCTGGCAAAATAGAGGATGATGCAACGGGCATACAACTGATTAGGGTGTTAGGCGCAATCATCCAACAAGGCTACGATTCTTTTGCAGATGAAGTGGATGCGCAAGATGCAGGATTCCGGTTTTGTCAAGTTGCAGAGTCAATCCTAACTACATTCAAAACAACTAACTCTATGAATATTCTACTTGAACATTTAGAAAAGAAAACTAATGATATGGACAGAAAACTTGACCTGATCTTAGCATCTAAAAGGAATAATGCCCGTTTTTAATCCGTTACGCAATCATTCGCTCCCATAAGGAAGCACCACTGATACCCCTTCCCTTCCGTAGAGATTTCAGTCGAAATCAGGAAATTTTGGTAAAAATTGGTTACGTTTTGCCATAAACGAATACAATCGCAAAGTTGCGTAAAAAGGTTGTTGGAGATTTGTTCTCACAACGATCAAGAACATGGCAAAGATTATCCTACTTGAAAAACCATCCATCTCTGGCACAGCTCAATGTCCATTGTCCGTCTATGCCTTGGCCGGCTGGCAGCTTACAAGGGCAGCATTGTGGCCTTTTGACAAACTAAGTCCTGCAACTATCAGGCGTTGCCAGGATTTCATCTCCGACCATTTATCAACTTCCCAAAACACAAAGGATAACTTTATCATATACTGCCAGCGTGTCCTACTTTATAGCAGGATAGCCACGGTTTCACCTTCCCTTACGCTGGATGCGCCCGTCCTTTGGTTAAATCCCTCTCATAAAAATGGCTATTCTGCTACGGGCGAAATCGCTCGTCTCATTGAAGCATGTCGTATTTCCATGCCCGCATACCTCGAAGGGGTTACAGCCCTTTCAGAAGGCTACTGCCAGTATTTACTTCAAAAATCTACCGGCACGCTTTCACGGCTTTATACCAGGCTATTACGCCTAAAGCAATACGGTCTTCTTCATCTACTTGGTCAAATCATTTTACAGAACAGCATCACAAAATAGGCAAGCATGACAAACCAAACCGGCCAAACCGGTGGAAGCATGCCCTTGCACGCCTATTCTGTGCAAGACCTGGCCAGGCTCTACCGTATCAATAAAGTCACCTTCAAAAAGTGGATAAAGCCGTTCGAGGCTGACATCGGTGAAAGAATCGGTCACTTCTATACTGTTAAGCAAGTCCTGGTTATCATCGACAAACTGGGGCTTCCAGACGGAATGGAAGGCAACGAGTAAAATACCATATCACTATAAAAACCATGAACCATGAGGACGGACACAGCCCACTATCAGGGCGCTATTTTCAACAACGTACTGCTACCTGGTACTATCTTACTCGCAAACATAGACATGACCGGCCTACTTGATTATGCGCTCAAAGCTCTGGCAGGTGGTGCAATCTGGCTCGGCTTCAAACTGGCGGGTGAATACTTTGAGCGCCGGAAAAAACAACTGGAAGAAAAGAAGCCTTCTAAACCATCCCGTAACCGGAAATCTCAAAAGGCTGGTAATGGCATCACTGAATAAGATCATCATGGGTACGGCCATCGGCGCAGGCGTTGTAGCTCTTGTCAGCTACTTCGCCAACATGCGCCGGGCATCGGTACAGCTTGAGGTGATTCCCAATGCCACCATTCATTCACTCTCCTGGACAGGTCTAACCATCAAAGTGGATGCAATCCTAAAGAACCCTACGGCTGCCAGCTTCAAAGTGAAGTTTCCCTATATCAAGATCAGCCATAAGGACACAACGCTCGGCAGCAGCCAGGTCATCAATAAGGACATCGAGATTCCGGCCTATGGGCAGGTGGTTATTGATAGTATGATGGTGGAGATCGGCACACTTAGTTTCTTTTCTGTGGCCTACGATATTATCAAGGCACTGAACAACAAGGAAGCAGTAGCGCTGGTGGTGCAGATCATCACCACGATAGACCTGGGCTGGTCAAAGATACCCTACGAGGAGAAAAAAGAGATCACGCTGAAAAAGTAAGTACATGCAGGCAGCCAGCAAACGATACATTAAGTCAGGCCGGGATTACGACTACCTGTTTCCAGCGGCAATGAACAAGGACAAGACCGTCAAGGAAAATGCCTCTTTGGATGACACCATTGCATTCATCCATAAGGTGGTTGGCAAAACCTTACCACAGACTGCCGGGATTGCCCGTGTTCTACAAGCGCCGACGATCTATCAGACCTGCCGAAATATCTGGCACTTTGTATATGAGAACGTAGCTTATAAAAAGGACGATGACGGCCTGGAACAGATACGCAGTCCCCGTCGTACCTGGAGGGACAGGAAAACAGGTGTTGACTGTGATTGCTACAGCACTTTTATCAGCAGCATACTGACGAATCTGCGCATACCACACCAGTTGCGCATCACCAAATACAAACGCGATCACTTCCAACATATCTATCCCGTAGTGCCAGATGGCGGCAGGATGATCACTATTGATTGCGTGACCGACCAATTCGATTACGAAGTTCCTTACAGTGAAAAAAAAGACATCACGATGGATTTACAATATTTAGACGGCCTGCATGGTGCCGGCCTGGGCGACCGGGGCAACGACCTGGTATTTGAGGGGTACAGTATGGGCGCACTCGGAGCCGCCAAAAAGAAGAAGAAAGGCTTTTTCAAAAAAGTGATCAGTAAGATCAACCGCATTAACCCGGCCACTATTCTCCTGCGCAACGGGTTCCTGGCAGCCATGAAGCTGAACCTATTCAGAGTAGCTCAGCGCATCAAATACGCTTACCTGACGCCGGAAGAAGCAACCAAGCGCGGCATTCTGCCGGACAAATACCAAAAGTTGGTAAAGGCAAAAGATAAGATGGAGAACATCTTTGAAACAGCAGGAGGTAAAGCCAAAAACCTCAAGAAAGCCATCCTCAAGGGAAAGGGCAACAAGAACAATGAAGTGGCTTTGCAGGGCTTAGGCTTTCTGGCCAGTGATGCCTCAGTATTGTACATGGATCAAAATACGCCGCTGGCACAGCTACTCGGGCCGGAGATCTACTACGACGAGAACGTTGGCGATATGGAAGGTTTTGAAGGCTTTGGTGAACTGGGAGAACCTGCTACCGGTGCTGCTGTAGCTGCTGCTTCTGCTGCCGTGGCTGCCGTTGCCAAAATACTCAAAGCCATCGGCCCCATCTTCAGTGGCGGTCAGAAAGGTTCTGAAGATTTTGCCGAAGGAGAAGCGGCTGCCGCTGACAAGGAAATAGCCGACACGCCAGCCGCCAGCAATCCACCGGCAGCTATTACACCTGCCGCAGCAGAGACACCCGTCGAAACAAATGCCGTGGCCCGTGTTGCCCCCGAAAGCAGTGCTGCTGCTACTCCTGCAGAGTATGCAGAACCAGTGGAGCCTGTCAGTGATAATACGGCTATCGTCCCGGCTACGGCTCCTATCACCATGAATGCAGCAGTGCCGGACAGCCCGGCACCTTCACCACTTGCCAGTAAGGAAAGTTTCTGGCAGAAGAATAGGAAGTGGCTACTGCCTACCGTGATCGGTGTGGGAAGTATTGCCGTGATCGCCATCGGCATGAAGCTGATGAAACCGGCCCATAAACCACCTGCCGGTAGCCTGCAGGGAACGCCCAAGAAGAAGGCTGCCAAACCCAAATCCAAAAAAGAAAAGAAAAAAGCCGTAGCACTGCTATAACCTACGGTACTACCTCAACCTAATAAATACATTGCTATGGCAGGAAAGAATAACAGCTACGAAAAGAAAGCCCAGCGGGCCAGCTTCGCCGCAATGGCAAACGGCCTCGATACAAAGGGCAATATCAAAAACACACTCATCGAGACCGGTAAGGACCTGCTGATAGGCGTGATAGGCGGCGGCCTGGTCGGCTCCGCCATCGGTAAGCCTTCCCTCGGAATTGGCATACTCGCCACCGGTGTCGGTCATTACATCGACAGTCGCCTGCTTACACTGGCCGGTATTGGTATGATGGCCGCCAATGGTTTCCAGACCAAAACCGTCAGTGGCACCGATGAGGGCATGGAAGGCATCAAAGACCGCGTGATGGCTTTCAAAGACAGTTTCTCGCAGAAACTCTATCTCGATAAAATACTCAAAAAGAAAGACGCTGCATCGACGGCGGGATTTGGTAACCTGCAATACTTCAACTATGCCAATGAAGTGGCCGGCCTGGCAGCCCTGAACAACGTAGAGGACCAGATCGAGAACAGTGCAATGGCAAGACTGCAAATGAATGGTGGTAATATGGGCGCCGCAGACGATGGACTACCCGCTATGGAGGGAACACTTGCCGAACTGTCTGACGTGTCTGACTACAACCTGTAATCCAATATCCTATTATAAAACCTTTAAACCGTACTACTATGTTAGGACTTGACGGCCTCGGAGCCATAGAGGAATACAACAACCAGGGAGCCTTGCTCGGTCTCGAAGGCCCGGAAGGCGATGAACTGATCGGAGCGCTTAAACGCATGAACCCGGTTAAACGCCAGCGTACCATCAATAAACTGGCCAGCACAGGAGCACCCAGTAAAGGCTCCCGCGCAGAAATGGAAAAGTTCTTTGCGGAACTGCCACCCTCTATTAAAGAAGCGTTGGTAAAGGGTGAATTGCGGCTGGCTGATACAATGGTGTATTCCATCAAACCGGTATCGTCCCGTACGATCAAGATGTGGGAAACCCAGGATGATAAGGAAGTGGGCCTGCGCAATATCAGCAACGCCAAGCTGCCGAAGAACCAGGCATTGCTTGTGAGTGGTGTAGTGTTGCTGGCAGGTGTAGCAGCCGATAGCTCCAAAGACAAGGTCATCGCGGCCGAATACAAAGGACTGGAGAACTTCCCAGCTCTGCTGAACGGCGAGTTCAACCTCAAGTATAACAAGCGGCAGATCGTACCAGAGACCTCCAACTACATCTTCCGGACACAGAACTACAACTACGTACCGCTCGGTTATTACAAATTGTCCAACCCCCGTCTCATTGTGGATGACGTCTTGATAGAGTTGACCCTTGAGTTAGGCAGTACGGATGGCATCCCCGCTAATACATACGTATATGCGGGCCTGCATGGCACGATAACGACCCCGTAGCCAAACTGTCCTATCCATTGGAAAACCACCAGGCAGCAGGTGTCTACCTGCTGCAACTTTTAACCTATTCGTTATGAGCAGCATCATTAAGAAGAGATTTGATATAGCGATTACAACGGCTGATAAAGTATACTCTCAAACCTTTGAGCTGGATAAGACCATCACATTCATCAAAGGCATCCTGCTAACGGCAGATAAGGAGGATATGCTGTATTACCGAGGCTCCCAAAAAGTAGAAGTCAACAAGCAGGAAGTGTTTCCTGAAGAATACGAGAGCAAGCTGCTCATGACCGGCATCAATATATCACCCAACCAACGCTATTACAATACCGGCAGTTTGCCGGTCGGTAATGGGCTGGTAAAAGTGGAATACAAAGACCGTAACGATACCCGGCTGAATTTTGAACCTTACCGCATCAGCATTTACCTGGACTGTGAACAAAACGAATTATGAACGGCAATATCCTGGTACATACCCTGGTGATCAGCCGGGCTGGTGAACAACAGTATTTCCAGCTAAATATCCCACGGGACGTAACGGCCATCACCGGTATCATTACCAGCGTGCAGTTGGTAGATGTTCCGCAAGTCGGTGGAACCGGGCAAGTCGGTATGCTGCAATTACAGGCTACTGGCAAACCCAACGGCTGTTACAATAGCATTGTGAAGTTGGAACCGGCAGTTGCCTTGAAAACAGACCTCGGCCTAACCACTTACCAGGCAGGGTTTACCCAGACCAATGCTCTTATTACCAATGGCATTGCTCAACGCGGACTAACCAGCCCGGAAACCTTTCAGTTACCGTCCTGTAACAGTTTCTATGGCAATTACCGTGATCTGCTGGGTAAAGGCTTACAGCAAGATGTGCGCTACCGGGTGAATATTACCCTGTATACACAAAGGAAAAAGCTATGACTACGGCATTGGCACAGGAGTACCTGCGTGGAAGGATGGCAGAACTGGGGTTTGCTGATCAGTATTACATCCGGCTGCGCCATTATGTACTACGACCTAAGCAGGTGATCACCATTCATGCCGACGTGCATTTGTTTTTGCTCATTCAGCCGCCTGTAATGGTAAGAATACAAAGTGACTATGGTATCTACGATTTAACTGTCGATAACGTGAACGAATTGCAATATGAGCACCAGGGTCTCATTGAGGTAGAAAACTACAGTAGCCATTTGCAGCACGTTCAGTTTATCCAGGTCATCATTCAAAACAACGACCATGCCCCTGATAGAAGAAAAGTTTGACCAACATAAGGTAGACAGCTTAAAGCGTTACCTGCAACGGGAAGCGGAGAAAGATCGCCCCAAAGATTATGAGATCATGATTGACGGCTTCCGGGTGGTGTCCCGGACCAGTGACATCAAGGAGTTTGACGATTATGAGCAGGAACTCAGGGGCGATAACCGCAACCTCAGCATCCTGGTCTTTGACGGCCCTGGCACCAACCGCAATACCAGGTACTCTTTTGCTCTGCAAGGCGATACCACTGTGCGCACCCAGTCCCCGACCAATGGCCTGGGAGAAATTGAACAGGTGATCGCCGACAAGCTGGCGGAACGTGAACGGGAGATTGAGCTGCAGCAACTTAAAGACCAATTGAAGACTACCAAAGCACAGTTGACCGAATCGGAAGAATATGCGGAGATCTTGCAAAAGCGTATCAAAGACATGGAAGCACAACGCTACACCCATGCCGTCTCCATCGGCGAAGTAGCGAGTGTAGTGTTAAAAACGATTGTTAAACAACATGCGGCCAAAATACCTGGTGGACAGGCGCTTGCCGGATTATTGGGTGCAGATATGCAGGAAGAATTACCAGCGCCTATTCCTGAAGAAACGCCCGCGTCTGTCAGTTTTGAAAAACAGCCTGAACAGGAACCCGTCGATGAGCAGACCCGCAACCGGCTTTCCCTGATCGCGCAGATGCAGGAGCGCTTCAATGAGCAGCAAATGATCGCCGCCTTTACCATCCTTGATGCCCTGGCGGCAGCCCCCGATAAAATTGACTCCGTGCTGGCCTTATTAGGCTTGCAAAGCATACCGGCTGCTTAATCATTTCAATACGTTAAAAACCAATTCCATGAAAGAGTACAATTACAATATCCGTATCCCGGCCTTGCTGGAAAAAGAAGCCCAGGAAAAAATGGCCGCCCTTGCTGTCCTGGCTTCCCATCTGACCGCCAAGGAACTCACCAAACTGGCGCACATTGTCAAGACCGATCCTGTTAAAACGGCAATGGCCAAAAAATACCTCGGCGTATGACAGCTATTAAAATACTACTGCTGGTGGCGTCCGGCATCGGTGTTGGCGTGGTCGGCTACCTGATCGTCAGGAAATCCAACGACCAGTTAAAGCAGGAGATACTGAGCAGGGTTTCCAGGGAAGAATGGCCGCGGTGGATAGTCATACTAAACCATATGACGAGACAGGAATTACTGGACACCGCTTATGTGATGCAGTTTCAGGAGAATACCCCTCAACGCATCATCGACCAGATCAGTCCTGCCATCAAAGCCAGGTTAGCCGCAATCAGCGAGAAGTACAACATTTTCACCTAAACCATCATTGTCATGGCTTCCATTCGCGCCGGTGAGTTCACTACAAAGGAAAAAATACAGTATGGCCTGCTCGGCATTGTTGTACTGGGTGGTGCCTTCATCTTGGTAAGGAACCTGGTCAGGCAAACCCGCTCCAACCTGGAGGAACGGTTAACCCTCGATGATGGCAATGCTGCCACGTTCGCCAAGCAACTCAAGATGGCTTTTGAGAACGATGGCTGGCCAGGTACGGATGAAAACGCCATACGTGAGGTACTGCGACGGATAGCGAGTAAAGAAGATTTTAAAGCGGTGATTGACTCTTACCAGCGGCTGTACAATGAAAGTCTGTTGCGCGACATGAAAGACGAGCTGACCACCAGTGAATACGATGAGATGCTGTCTATTATCAGTGCCAAACCAGATAGGTACAGTGGACCGCAGGCGCTTTCCGCACAACAATACCAGGCATGGGCCAGACGGCTGAAGGCTGCTTTTGACTGGTCATACGGATTATTTCCCGGCACCGATGAAGAAGCGATTAAAGCTGTGTTCCTGGAAATACCCTCGCAAGCCGCCTTTCAACAGGTCGCCACCGTATACCGGGCAGAGTTTGGGAATGACCTGGTCAGTGACCTGAAAAGTGAACTGGAGTTTTGGGAGTATGGCTCCATGATGAAAATTATTACCGATAAACCCTAAGATATTGTTCCTATGAAAACCAGTGCGAAGGGCAAGAAAGCCAGGCCGACCAAGCCGTCCCCGAACCGTAAGCAGCCTGCTAAAAAGAAGGCTAAGGGAAACATAGTCCTGACCGCGCTTGCGGTGGGGGCGGCTGGCATCCTGGGCTATCTCGGCTGGCAGTATTACAAAAAACGTAAGGCATCCAAATCATCGGGTACGAGTGCTGACCTGATGACCATCCTGCCATCCACCAACATATCCACCAGCTATCCATCGTATAGCAATCCACAGCCTGCGCCTGTACCCATACCTGTAATACCCAAAGCAACCACTCAAAGCAGTACCGCTAAAAAGACGGCGGCCCCTGCTGGCAGCTTCCCACTGAAAAAGGGCAGCAAAGGCGACCTGGTTAAAAGTCTCCAGCAGGCACTCATCGCAAAATACGGGGCCAGCATACTGCCTAAATATGGCGCTGATGGTGATTTTGGTTCGGAGACCGTGGCGGCATTGGCCAAAGCAGGCTTACCAGCTACTATTGATGAGAGTACTTACTATGTGGTGGTGCAAGGCAATTCCAGTGTTACCGATAAGAATGCAATGGCTGGCAAGTTCCTGACTGCCGCTGCTGCCGGTGACTTTAGTACCGTCATGAACCTGCTCAAGCAAATGAAAACAAAACAGGATTACCAGCAGGTCAGTGCCATTTTCGTGGAAAACCGGCTACGTGGCGTGCGTCAAACCCTGGTCAATGGCCTTCTTGGTTCATTCGCCAATGAAACCCAAAAGCAGCAGATCCGCCTTGAGTTTCTCCGCATGGGCTTAAAGTACGATGGTGATAAATGGTCGCTGGATGGTTTTGATGGCAGGCCCATCGTGACCACGGAGGCTACCAATGTTTGGATTAACGCTACAGAGAATATGCCGGTGCCAGCCAGCATGGTACTTGGTGCCGAAGTGAGCCGTAAGCTCGATTACACTCTGTTTGAAAACAATGGCCGGTATTTCCTGATAGCGACCAAAAGCATCAGGTACCTATAATGATTCCGTACCCAAACCAACAATATGAAAACTCAACAATTTTTGATCAGCTACATCCTTGTGCATATCGTACCTGTTACCGACTGGGCAGACTTGTCTTACCAGCGCAAAAGAAATTATCATCATCTCGTTACTGTTAGCGGCAAAGCCATTCCCTTAAAGCCACTGGAACACAAAGCAGGCTGTATCGAGGTAGTTTATGTTGGTAGTGACACCTATGCACAAGACAGTGGTGCCCTGTTCTCCTTATTGCTTGATTTGTCCGTAGCACATCCCGATGCCAAAATCGTATATGCCAGTGAACTCAATCAGACAGCTACAGCTAAATCACTGGTAACAGCCGCCCGTTGGCTGACTCAACATATACCCCGATGGCTACAGCGCAAGCTACCCAGTTATAGCAACCTGTTAACCCTTCGCTCCCTGTTCCCCCTTATTTACTAAATCCTAATTATATGGAAACCATTTTACGGAATGCCCTTGCAGAGCGGGGGTACAGGATTGTTGCACGCCCATTTGAATTGAACGTGATCGGTATCAGGGCCAACACCAGCATACCCAATGTGTTCAACGACAGCCTCAATGTGCTATTTACTGACAACACTGGTAAACCGGCTGCATTTAGTTGGCGGGCTACCACAGACCCTGGAACTTACTGGTTGCAGAATCCCATCAGTGAACTCGGCACTGCCATATTAAAGCCTGGTCAATACCTCGGCAGCCATGCGCTCGGTATGCACCGGGGTAAATACCTTGCACTCGTACAGGTAAAACCAGTCACAGTAGTACGCGACTTCAACCGGGATGGTAGGGCCGATTACAAAACGGGCCGCGAAGAAGCGGGGCTATTCGGTATCAATATTCACCGCGCCCAGGAGAGCGGCACTACCAAAACGATTGACCGTTATTCTGCCGGTTGCCAGGTCTTTGCTAATGCAGGCGACTTTGCTGCCTTCCTTCAACTCGCAGAGCGTCACAAAAATCTTTACGGGAACAGCTTTAATTATACCCTGTTATCCGGTCTGCCAGATGGCAGCATCCCGGAATTTGACAGTGCAGGCAAACTGATCACAAAAAAAAATTAGTGATCAGCCTGGTCGGGCTGCTTATCGCAGCCGGTCTGTCCTTGGTCACTTACCGTCTCATTCAAAAAAACACTTCATGAAACAGCTACATAATTTCCTGCAACAACTGATGAAGGACAAGAACGGGCACTACAGTATGCGGGAACTGGTGATCGCTATCCTTCTATTGGCATTACTCATTAGCTGGATAGGTCAACAGTTCTTTGGCAAATCAGTACCGGATAGCATGTTCTACACCTTCGCCAGCTTGATCGCCGCAGGGACATTCGGGTACAGCTTTGAAAGAAAAGCAATCAACCCGCCAGACAACAAATCCAACCAACTCTAATTATTCACCGATCAAAACAATCCGACATTATGAATGCTACTAAATTCAGGCTACTGCTCACCAGCGTAGTTGTATTGATCATACTCTTCTTTTGTACCCGGCTTTTTTCCTGCCATGATGAAACGGCACCTGCTGCCAAAAAAGTGGTAACCGATGACCCGGCCCGCTTACGCAAAGAACTGGCCTGGAAAGAACAGGCCATGAGCGACAGATTGGATTCCATACAGCAGATCAATGATGGCTTGCAAGCACAAGCCGCTAAGACACAAACAGCCTTGACAGCAGTCAAAAAAGAAAACCGCTCCCTTAAAAGAACCATTGATGATTTGCTCACCGTTCACTATACCACAAATGACACCCTGGTAAAGCTGGAGAACTGCGATAGCCTGGCGGCCAGCTTACAGGAAGTGGTTACGATGAGCAATACCAAAGACAGCATCTATGAAGAACTGACTGACAATCTGAGACAGCAGTTGTCATTACAAGACAGTGTTATTGACTGGCAGCAGTACCAATATGATAGCCTGCACACCAGTTTCAACAAAGTGCTTGATCAGCAGGTCGCTTTGCTTAAAGAGAACGACACACAACGAAAGACCATCCGCCGGCAGAAACGGGGAAAAGGTTTCTTAAACGTTGTGCTGGCAGTACTCGGCGGCTTGCTTGTTCACCAGACGCTTAAATAACTATCAATGGAAAGCAGGGACAGGACAGTTATAGCAACAACCACACTTATCAGCTCATTGGCCTTTTACTGGTTTGCCAAAGCAAAAGGCAAATCAGAAGTGCCGTACGTCATGATCGGAGGGTTTGTCGGTGCGATTATCGCTGAACTGGCCCTGCTTGAAACTACCAAAAAGCAATAGCCATGAATGTGCAGATATACAGTTACGGCGCTTTTTTACGGCTGGTGACAGACAGCAGTGTACTCATGCTGGCTAAATCCCAGGTGAAGTCCATTGAGGTAGTCCGGGATGATACCGTAAAGATCAGTCAGGGCGCAGGCCCGCTTCAGGAGATCCTGGTCAAGTTGTCAGACGTTACCGTTCCTGCCGGGCTGGTAGATGTGGCCGCCTTACGGGATGCTATCAGCCACATGCTGGACAATGAAAATGGATATGAAGAAAATGCTTTGATCAAACTACAGACGCAGATAGACCAGTTAAATGAGATCAAGCAGCTTTTCAACCTATGGCATAGCAGCCTGCAAATAGACCTGAACTTCCAGCAATTGCAGGTGAATGGCTTAGTGGCGATCAATAACCGGTTATTGGAGACTAAAGAGGGCAACGAGAAAATATTGAATGGTCAGCAAGAACAGACCAGTGAACTTAAAAAGCAGTTATCAGAACTTACTTCGCTGGGTAATATCCTCACAGCCATTAAGGGGCTTAATGATACTTCGTTGGATAACCAGCAAGTGCAAACTGGTAAACTGGAAACACAGATAACAGCACTTACCACTATCGGTACTATTTTAACTGGCAGCAAGGTGCTTCATGAGACACTATTGACAAAGCAGGATAACCAAATAACCTTACTTACTTCCGTTAAAACGCTACTGACCGACATAAAGGAATTACTGAGCCAAAATCCTTGATTGAACCATGCCTACACAGATAACCAGTGATGGTGCCACCTTGCGCATTACCAGTGAGAACGGTGTTTTACTGTTGACAAAATCGCAGATCAGGACGATTGAAACTGTCCGTGATGACACGGTATGTATCGTTGTATGGGAAAACAGTCTGAAAAATGTGTATGTCAAATATAACGAGGTAACACAACCTTCCGGGTGTTCCAATGCAGCGGCCCTGCGGGATGCCATCAAGTCCATGCTGGACTTTGGCAATAAATACGAAGAACTAAGCCTTGCTGAACTGGGGGCCATCAAACAAGCGCTGGGTGACATCAAAAATGTATTGTCTGCTACCCAGTCCGGTACCATCAGTGAAGCCAGCCGCATAGATGAATCATGCCCGCACATCATTTATTATGGTTATGCCCTGCCTGGTGCAGACCCCGCAAAATCGGTTTGGTCAATCAAACGGGTAAGCACCATTGCCCCTCAGCATAAGATCACGATTACAGACTGGGCAGGCGGCCATAGCCGTATGGAGCATATTTGGGATAAACGCTACAATCTCACGTATTTACCCACCGATAAGTAATAAAGAAACCCCGCATAGACATACGGGGTTCTAATGGATTAACCATTAAACCTTATCCTTTGAAATATTTCGACACCTTTATAAGGTGTTAGTTTCCGTTAAGTGTAAACGCTTAGAAAATTACGTTCTTTTTTGAGTACAAGATGTTCTTTTTTCAATAATTGATCTGAATCAAGTCCAGCCATGAAGCAGCAGCAGTTTGTTAATAAAGTATTCGCCCTGTTGAGCAAGGGAGCTTACATGAACAAGCGAACGGTGGAGAAAGAGGCTGCCGCTTACGGTATCACGGATAAAACGTTAATCAAGGAACTGACTGAACTGGCTATCGTCAGGTGCGCCCGGTATATAGCTGGTTTATCGCTGTCTATGGTCCAGAAATACGAAAAGATCGTGGACTTGTATTCCCGGCAGGCCATTTTATCCCACCGTACCAGCCAGTCCATCTTACTGCAACAATATTCTACTCCTGCGCCCATTGCTTACCTGGCGGGAATCTTTTGCAGGCTGGACGACCTGCATTTTACCGGGGGATTAGCCTTTGAGCCATCTGCCGGCAATGGGCTGCTGACCATTGCAGCTAAACCAGGTAATGTTTTCGTTAATGAAATTGATAACGTCCGAAATAACAACCTGAAAGTACAGGGTTTTGCCAAAGTCATGCGATTGGATGCCACCATTCCCTTTAAAGGATATGAAAGACGTTTTACAGCGGTGATCACTAACCCGCCATTTGGCACCCTTCAGCAGCCGGTAGATTATGAAGGATATAAAATTACTACTCTCGAACAGCTCATGTCCCTGCGGGCGCTCGATACTATGGCCGACAATGGTAAAGCGGCCATCATCATTGGGGGACATACCCGTTGGGATGACCTGGGCAGGATGCAGGCTGGCAGGAACCGCATTTTCTTCAACTACCTCTATAGTCGCTACCATGTGCAGGATGTGATCAACATCAATGGTAAAAAACTCTATACACGTCAGGGAACAGGCTTTGACGTGCGCCTCATCCTGATTGACGGCAGAAAGCCAACGCCACAAGGTGTGGCCCCCCTTTACAATAAAGGGCATGATGTCGTAGTAAATACTTTTGATGAACTCTATAACCGGGTAACCAATGCTATGAGACAAACCATGATCAACCGCACCAGTGTCCTGGAACAAAAAGCATTAAAATTGAAAGCCCTTCTTTATGAGAGTGGTTTAGGAGATACTCTTGAAGCGCCTTACCAGCCAGCTTCCCAGGCTTGTATCGTCCTCGACACCCAGGTGCCAGATAGTATGGCCTTTGAGACTCAATCAGCCGTTGACCGCATCCGGCAGGAGGTAGGCGGCGATATGGACAACTTTGTTCGTCACCGGTTGGGTTATCCTACGAAAACTGCTTTATGTAAGGCATTATCTGCTGAACAGATAGATGCCGTAGGCATGGCTATTTACAACATCGAGGCCCGGAACCAGGGCATGATCATTGGCGACCAAACCGGTATTGGTAAAGGACGGGTAGCCGCTTCTGTCATCCGGTATGCTACTCAACAGGGACTGCATCCGGTTTTTCTGACCGAAAAGGCAAATCTTTTTAGCGATATATACCGTGACCTCGCAGCCATCGGCAGTGGTCACCTGCGTCCTTTTATCGTCAACGCCCGTGAAAGCAAAACAGATATCAAAGATGAAGACGGCAACGTGGTCTACCAGGCTTTACCAGCCAATGAACAGCAGGCAGTCTTTGAGAGCAGGCAGTTGCCCGCAGGATTTGATTTTGTGGTGGCTACGTACAGCCAGTTCAACAGCCCGGACAAGAAACCGGAGAAGCCCGGCTTTCTAATGCAGATCGCCATTGACAATATTATGATACTGGACGAGGCACATAACAGCTCCGGTTCATCCAACACCGGCTCCTTCTTGCAGGGTGTAGTGGCACATACCAGGGGTGTTACCTTCCTCAGCGCCACCTTTGCCAAGCGGCCCGACAACATGCCAATCTATGCCATGAAAACCGCCATTGCCGACTGCACCATGAGCCGGGACCAGTTGGTTGACGCCATCACGCGTGGCGGGGTGGCCTTACAGGAGGTGCTCAGTGCGCAACTGGTGGCAGAAGGACAAATGCTGCGCCGGGAACGCTCCTTTGAAGGTGTGGAGGTAAACTATCTATCGCTCGATGACAAAGCAGAGGAACACCGGGCAATTGCCGATAATATTACCGACATACTCCGGGATATAATCGCTTTCCAGGACAGGTTTATCAAAAAGGAAGTGGAAGAACTGGACAAGATCGTAGCTGCCGAAGGTAAGGAAATGGAAGTACGCAAAGGCACTTCTCAGGCAGGCGTCGATAACCAGCCTTACTTCAGCAAGATATTTCAGGTCATCAATCAAATGCTGTTCTCCCTCAAAGCGGAAGCCGTGGCCGAGCGGGCTATTATGCGGCTGAAGGAAGGTAAAAAACCAGTGATCGCTTTTGCTTCTACAATGGGCAGCTTCATTGAAACCCTCGAAACCGACACCGGTATGCCTGTAGGTGATGGCGATATCATCAATGCCGATTTTTCAGAAGTATTGCAGCGAGGGTTGGACGGGATTTTCCGATACACGGAGAAAGATGTAAATGGGCAATCTGTGTACAAAAGATTTGCGTTGAGTGATCTGGCGCCCGAAGCTGTCAATGTGTACAATGACATTGCCCAACGCATAAACAGCATCGCCACGGGTATTACGATTTCACCTATAGACGTAATCATCAAGATACTCAAAGAAGCTGGTTACAGTGTGGCAGAGGTTACGGGACGCAAATTTGAGCTACAACTGAACAAAGGAAAGGCCAGTGGGATGGTATTATCCCGTAAGAAGATCAACACCAACGATGCCTTCCGCAAGTTCAACAACAATGAAGTGGACGTACTTATGATCAACCAGTCCGGTAGTACCGGCGCTTCAGCCCATGCCATCCCAACGGCCAAAGTGCCACGGGAGCAGGTCAGGCAACGGGTGATGATCGTATTACAGGCCGAACTGGACATCAATACTGAAGTACAGAAGCGTGGACGCATCAACCGTACCGGGCAGATCCTAAAACCCATTTATGACTATGTGACTTCTGCTATCCCGGCAGAGAAGCGGCTCATGATGATGCTGCAAAAGAAACTCAAAAGCCTCGATGCCAATACCACCTCCAATCAAAAGCAGTCCACCAAGATATTAGATGTACCTGATTTTCTGAATAAGTACGGTGATAAGATCGTCAAAGAATATCTTCTGGAAAACCCGCCAGTCAACAAGCTATTGGATGACCCACTGAAGATGGAACGTTCCTCAGAAGATAGCAGCGGTGGTGGTGACAGTGCCATAGAAGATGCAGCCCACCGGGTGAGTGGCCGGGTGGCGGTACTATCCACCAAAATGCAGCAGGAATTTTACCTGGAAATTGCACAGCGGTATAGTGACTACGTGGAGTACCTGCAACAAATTGGTGAATACGACCTCGAAGTAGAGGCCATGAACCTGCAAGCGGAGGCCACCAGCTCCCGTGTGATCAAAATGGGCAATGGCAGCGACAGTGCCTTTGGTGATGACAGCGTGCTGGAAACCATCAAAGCCAATGTGCTAAAGAAACCATTTACCGCAGCAGAACTGGACAACCTGCTCACGGAAGCCCTTCAAGGCCGGCAGCCTAATGAAGTAACCAAGGAATTGCAGGAAGGTTATGAGCGTTTCAGTCAGCAACGGCTGACGGAAGAGCTGGCCGAAGAAGCAGCCTATTACGATCAACTGGTGCAGGATATACCACAGGAGAAAAAGATCAGGAAGTTGGAAGATAATCAGCAAGCCTGGCTGGCCGCCATTGCAGAACGCAAAAAAGAATTGGAAACAGCCCGTAAGAAAAAGATGGAGTTATTACAGACCAAAGCCCGGAACAACAAGAGCTATTTGCTCAACATCTTCCGGTTCTTTCATCCTGGTCGGGCCATCAACTACCCGGTAGAATCATTCAGTGAAGGCAACCAGGAAGTACCGGCGGTTTTTATTGGTTACCTGATAGACCTGAAGAAAAAGAACCCATACATACCGTCACAGATCAAGCTGCGCTTTGCCATTGCCAATAGCAGTAAATACCTCGCTATACCGGCCTCGTATTCCAAAGATATCACTTCGATCATTGGCGTAAGCGTCAATAAACCGCAACCGGAAAAAGCCGCCTTGCTACAAGATTGGGAAACGTACATCAAACAAACCAGTGTTGACCGGAAGACCCGGCACGTGATCACCGGCAACTTGCTACAGGCGTTTTCTGATTTTAAGGGAAAGCTGGTCAGCTATACAACCCATGACGGACAGGTTAAAAAGGGCATTCTGCTACCTGAGTACTGGGATCCTGGGGAACAGGTGGCAGACAATGTAACCGTTCCGATCAACAAAGCCCTGCCGCTTATCCGGTCGCTCGTGCACAACGGTCATATCACCACCAACAATGGGTTATCATTTTTCAAGCAGGGACAGCAGTTTAAGATCGTGGTAGGCGGCAGCCGGGTGCGCGGAGGTGACGTTTACCTCGACAAAGATTTATTGCACTTGGTACACAAGGGTGTTTTTGAGAAGGCGTCGGATAAGATGATTGCTATCGTGGAGGAATCGGAGATCAATATCTTTGTAGAGACATTACAGAAAAACCATAAAATGTCTGTCACCCTGAACAGTGTTCAGTTCCGACAGGTCGAAAAGCAGGCTGTACCATCACCAGCCCGAAGGCCTATAGAATTGCCACCACCAGCTCCGGCAGAAGAACAACCGGCAAAAGTGGTCGATATGGGAAAGCGCCGCCGCCTGGAAATGGAAGCCAGGGCCTTGAAACTTAAACTCGAATTATTAGCTGCATAATCTAACCTATGCTTACAGTACAAAACTATTTCGACAAGATAAAAGGAATTGACTTTAATGCACTACCAGATACGTTACAAAAAGGCCATGCTTTTGTAATTGATATGACAGGTAATACAAACAACTGGCAAGATTACTATGAAAGCGATAGCATAAAGGAAACGGTAGATATATACTTGGCAGCACTGGAAAAACATATAGGCAAAGAGCGTATGGATAAAGGGAAAAGTACAAGTGATAGCAAGCCTGCTGACAGGAGAAACACTTCACCAAAGGGAGCTCCTTCTAAAAAAAAGAAGCCTGCTGCTCCACCAAAGCCTTCAAAAGCTGAGCCTGAACTTCCGGCAAAACGTGTTACCGTATCGACATCCAATGCCAAACCAGTAGAGCACGTAGGCGAAGAATTGAAGCACATTAGGAAATATGTGTTACTGCATGGCAAAGAAAAGACTGCTGACCAGATACTTAATTTTATTAACGCCCTACAAAGAGCCATCGTTGAAAAACGCATTCGTAAAACGTCCCCGTATGCCACGCAAATAAAGTACATACAGGATAGCCTGATAAAACTCTACAACAAGATGAGCGGGACGATTACTGTACAAATCCGTGAGAAAATACTGCATGAGTTACTGGAGATTGCAGGCTCACAAAAGGTAAGGTTGTCTATTGCTTACCTGAAAAGGTATATTGGGATACAGGGCAAACAGATCACGAAAGAGAAAGCAGAAAAGTTACTGCACCTGGTAATAGGGGCATTAGATACAGAAAAAATACCGAACAATGACCCTTACATAGACAGATTGAAGAAGGTCATGACTTCCCTCCAGTCATATATTCAAGCTACCAATACCCCTGAAGTGTTAAAAGTACAGGAAGCTACGTTAAATGGTATTCAAAAAGCATTGGATGGCTGTAATTGCAGTGGTCGTGGTCATGTATTGGAGGGAGCCGATGTCCTTGAAACCGGCCAGGTATTGCCTGATACAGTACTGAACAGTATGGACTTTGCACAAATGCAGTTCAAAACCCTTGGCTTTACCGGTAAATGGCTGCAGCTCATTGGTGATCCGTCCAGCAATTTTACGGCGATGGTGTTTGGTAAGCCAAAAATGGGCAAATCCTACCTGTGTGTAGAGTTCGCTGGTTACCTGGCACGCAACCACGGCAAAGTGCTATATGTGGCCAATGAGGAAGGGCTGGATTATACTCTCCAGGAGAAATTGAACGACAAAAACGTTCAACATCCCAACCTGTTTGTCACCGCCTCCTTGCCAGCTAACCTGGTCAATTATGATTTTATCTTCCTGGACAGTGTAAACCGGTTGGGCTTGACACCGGAAGATCTGCGGGCATTAAAGGCACAGTACCCGATGAAGTCATTCATCTATATCTTTCAGGCTACCAAACAGGGTAGTTTCAGGGGAGAGAACAGTTTTCAGCATGATGTAGATGTTGTTGTTGAAGTACCGGAGAAAGGAAAGGCTGTGCAAATGGGAAGATTCAACCAGGGTGGCGAAATGGAGATTTTCGCAAATCGAGACTAAATATCCTGTGGCTGTAACTTGCTTACAATTATCTTCACTTGGCGCTCTGAAAATTTCCAAATTCCATTTGCAAAATGTTCAGGCTTGCCGATCTCATCCTGATATGGCGCCAGCCAGCGATACATTGTTAGTGCTTGCACATGATAAAGTACTGCAAGCTCTTGCAATGTATAGGGATCAATAATTATATCAATTGTATTCTTCATTTACAGTATTGAATCCAAATATAACCATTTATTTAACCAATATATATTAAACCACCCCCTATGATGAAACGTGAGGAAACAATAGCTATGCGGGCAATTGCGCTTTGCTTTAAGCCGTACCTGAAGCCAGAGGAAGCATTGATATACTGCAACCTGGGTAGAACGCAATTCGCAAAGAAGTGCGACGAGTACAGTGTGTACAAAAACAACAATGGCTACTTCAAAAAGGAGGATATTGATAGAATGCTTAGTGGTGAATTAAAACGCAAGGAGCTATAAAAACCTCGAAACCTGAACATATTTAGGATAATCAGTTTCTTTTAGTTGAATTAAACTTTCAACCAGTTGTAAAAACTGGCGTTTAATACTATCTGACAACACTTGAATATCCGTACCGTCGGCAGATAAACCAAATAGAGAATTAAATAGAACAAGATTGCCCGCGTCATCGACGCTCAATGTGCATCTCAACGGCTTTTTAATTTTCTGAGTTTTGCCGTCCACCTCAATAGGTGATTTGATCTCAAAAGGGGCCTCAGCTCTATTTTCAGTAAATAATAAATTCTCTAATAAGTTTTTCTTGCTTAAAGTGGTTACATCCTGGCCTTCCTTTAGATTAAAAAATACCGAAACTATTTTATTTTTTTTCTTCAACTCATCCTCAACTTGCTCCAAAGTAGGTTGCGGCATTATTATATCCTTAAACGATGACTTTAACTTTATTTTTCCGCGAGTTCTTTGCAATGTATGAGCAAAATCAGAAATCGTTATATCAAAATCATCACTTTCAATAAGTTTAAATAAAGGATTGTAGATCATTTTCCGTTCATCCTCATTGAACTTATTAGAAATGATTCTTGCATCTTCATCACTGGTGAAATCAACATCTAACACATCCTGCCGATACCCATCAATTACTTCTGATCGGAGCTTGGAGTCTATTTCATCTTCCGTAAGATTAAACGTTAAGGTGTCAATCGCCAGCCACACTTCAAAACTCCCGAATTCCGCTTCTGCAATCCTTGGAGAGAAATGTTTTCGCATGGCATTAATGCGTTTATTGATTCGTCGTACATCTGAATATTTCTCCTTCAAAAGATTAAATGCCTTAACGCGAACATAACCCTCAATTGAGCTTACCATGCCATTCAATACTTCAGCAGCTTCCTTAGCCCCTACGGTATCTTGATGCGTTTGGCTTGACGGTTCAACCGTAACAACATAGGACTTCTCACGAAGTTTATGAATGTAATTATATTCTGTTAAATAGTCAACATAATAAGCCGGCATTTCATCCTCGATATAATAACTGTCTCCCGTCGGCAAATACTCCTCTGGCAAGTCCCTTGCCTTTATCATTCTTACGCTACCAGGCTTGTCGTCTTTGTAGCTATCTGCCAAAAATAAAAACTCAGAATGAATAGTCGTTAACAATGAGCGCAGTGATTTACGCCGAATCAGGTAGTCAAATAACTCAGCTTTATCGACTTTACCATACAGCCATCTGTTTCCGGCGCTATCGAAATCAACCCAAAAAGCAATAACATCATCATGCTCCTTGTCTCTCAGATGCAACAAGGTTGGAGTACCTTCAAAGGCCAAAAGCTCTTCAACGAGATCAAGTCCCGCAAAAGGAAGAGCAGCAATGGTTATAGCCTTTAGATCAAGCATTACAATGTTGTTAGTAATTGAAACTGTAAATTTAATTGCGCTGTTGAACTTTCATAAAAACCGAAATGTCCATATTTGTCTGGTTGCCTCATTAATCCATCTGCTTGCTTCAATTGACCATGAGCAAGGTGCGTATATCCCAATTTTTTTCTAACCTGTTCAGCAAGGCCATTCCAAGCCTTTTGGGCTTTATCGAGATTGTTGTAGTATGAAGCACCACATCTTTTACACTTAATTTCATCAGCACAATTTTCATAATTGAAAGGCTGTCCAGTTAACCGGTCGTAAACAACGTTAGGAAGGAAATTATGCTGGTGAGTTATTGGCTCAAAAGAAAAACGAAAGGCTTCAAAATCAGCAACGGGTTGTGTTGCTGAATCTGGACAAGCAGTTTTTATTGCCAATTGATCAATCTCGGATTGATATTTTAGCGTCATAGAGTTTAAGGTTGGTAGGTTAGGCTTTAATGGCGCTTCCCCACAGAGCACAAGATATTAAAAAATATACACTTTCAAAAAACAATAGGATTAAGGCATAATGTAAGGGCTAAGCGCAATGCACTTAACCCTTATATTGCTACTGTTGTAACGAAGCATTGGGCAAGAGGGCGATAACCGCCTCCTGGTTCTTTGGCCTATGTCTCTTATAATTCCTTTGCACCTGCTTGGTGGTAGCATGGCCCATCAGGTATGCCACGGTAGCATCATCAACACGCTGATCCTGCAACAGGATAGAGAAGCTCAGGCGCGCACAGGACCACCTGATCTTTTTCTTTACGCCGGCACCTGTGACCCAATCTTGTACATCTTTATTGGCTCCGTTGGCGGTTGGTAGATCAAACACGTGATCGGCGGGCTGCATTTCCCCGGCTAACTTTCTTGCATATTCCAACAGCGATAACGCAATCGGGTGTAATGTTATCAGTACCGGCCGGCCAGTCTTCTTTTGGATGATACGTGTCGTCAGTACACCATCGGTAATATCCTTCCATTTAAGGAGTTTCACATCAACCCAACGCAGGGCTGTGTAGCAACAGAACAGGAACGCCAGCTTTACCTGCTGGTTTTGGTACGGTGTACGCAGCAGCTTTAAATAGTCCTCTGCCTCGAGTATCTCCTTCAGTTGAGTGCTGGGGTTGCCTATGGCAGCAATCTTTTCCGCAGGGTTTTTATGGAAATAACCGTCCTCTGTAGCAGCATCAATAACCCATTTGAACCGGGCGAAGTAATTGGCCGGTGTTTCACCGGTCAGGTTGTCCAAAAGGTACCTGCGAAACCGCTTACAAAAATTCTCAGTGATGGTGGTGGCGACCAGGTATTCACTTTTGATAAACTTCTTCAGCCTGGATAAACAACAAGACAGGTGCCTGTTGCCATCCCGCTTATTCAGAGTAATGTATTCTTCATAATAATCAATGAAGTTAGGTTTGAACTTATGAGCAGGGATCACTGGTGTACCGATTGCCTGTTGTTCAATAGTTGCCTGGCTTTTTTTGACTTCCAGGATACGAGCAGCTTCCTTGTTGAAATTCTTTTGCTCCTGGTTCTTTGGATGTGTCCACATCCACACGCCCGTAGTTGGGCGCTGTCCTTTACCACGCCCCAGGTCGTAAAAGAAATGGATCTTGGTACCGCTTTGGTTTTTCTTTTGCCAAATGTTCATAAGATTTCGGATTTAAGGGTGATGGTAATGAGACTCAAGCTGTATGCCGTTTGTGTGTGTTGGATGCTACCGACGGGGGGAGGAGTAATAATAGGTAGAGAGTGTAGTAAAGAGCGCAAAAGAATCTTACAACGGCATGTGATGATTCCTGTTACATTCCTGTCAGTCCGGTCATTCTGGCAATAGGGGTAAAAGTGGGTGTCAACCGAGATAAAGAGGAGGTCTTTTTTTGCTTTTTTTCCGACCTGAGATTCCTGTAACATTCCTGAAAAGTGCCCGTAAAAAGTGGGTGTCATTTCGTGTGTCATTTGGGTGTCAAAATGGGTGGGAAAAGGCGTGAAAAAGCGTGAATTTCTGACAACCCTTAAAAGAAAAAAACCTGTAAATCATTGACTTACAGGTTTGGGATTTTATCCCTCAGTGCCCAGAACAGGAATCGAACCTGCACTACCTTTCGATAACAAGATTTTGAGTCTAGCGCGTCTACCAGTTCCGCCATCTGGGCCAATAATCTTGGGGGTGCAATATTACAACATTGCACCTTTCCCGCCAAAAATGTAGCCCATCTATTTTCTAAAAAGCCTGTAAATCAAGTGAAATCGTCTCTCTCGTTGCCTCCATGCCTTGCTGCCTCGCTGCCTTATTCCCCCTTACCGGTCAAACCACTTCTTAAAAACAGGCGCTTTCTCGCGGCTGATGTCGATTTCCATCTTGAGGGGGGCTTTGAGGTGGAGGGTCAGCTTTTGGTTCTCGTGGGGCTTCACGCTTTGGATGGCATCGATGTGCACGATGCACTGCCGGTTGGCCCGGTAAAACAGCCGGGGGTCCACCAGCTCTTCGATCTCCTCCAGGGTAGAATAGTCGAGTATATATTTCTCGCCGGTGAAGGTAAACAGGTAGTTGAGGTTGTCGCGCATAAAACAGGCAATGTCCTTCGCCGGCACGGGTATCCAGTTGTTGCGCACGCTCACGATGAACTTCTCCTTGTACAGCGGACTTTGGTGATTGCCCCGCAGCGCCTTCAGCAGGTCGTCCATGCTGCCGGGCTGACCGCCCTGCGTTTTCAGCATATTCCGGCATTTATCGATGGCAGCCTTTAGCTCTTCCTCATCCACCGGCTTCAGCAGGTAGCCCACGCCATTCACCCGGAACGCCCGGATCGCATACTCATCATACGCCGTGGTAAAGATCACCGGACAGTTGAGGTTGAACTGTTCAAACAGCTCGAAGCTCACCCCGTCGCTCAGCTGGATGTCCATAAACAGCAGGTCGGGCTCGGCGTTTTGCATAAACCATTTGCGGGCAGTCTTCAGGCTGGGGATCACAGATAGCACTTTCACGTCTTCGGCCACGGTGGCTATCTTTTGTTCCAGCTCTGCGGCTATAATAGGTTCGTCTTCTATGATTACGGCTGTCATGTTGCCTTGATTTTACGGGTTTAAGTATGCCGCTTACAACAGCGGAATGGTCACCTGGAAGAAAGCGTTTTCCGAGTTCACATCCACCGGCCGGTCGCTGAGGTAGCGGTACAGCGACTGCAGGTTGGCCAGCCCTTTCTTATTGCTGGTCTCCACGTAGTTCTTCTTCTGCAGGTTGTTGCGCACGATCAGCATGTCCTGCACAGTATAGATGTCGATCACCAGCGGACTTTCTTCATCGATGATATTATGCTTGATGGCATTCTCGATCATGTTCTGCAGCGTCACCGGCACGATCTTGCGTTGCAGCATCTCCGGCGCCACGTTGATGTTGATCTCCAGCCCTTTGGTAAAGCGCGTTTGCTGCAGGCGGATATAGGAGTGGGCAAACTTGATCTCTTCTTCCAGCGTCACCGTTTCGTGGTCACTGCTCTTGAGGATATACCGGTATGTTTTACTGAGGCTGTCCAGGAAACTGCCGGCCACCGCACTGTTGGTACGGATGAGGCCGCCGAGCGAAGTGAGCGAGTTGAATAGAAAGTGCGGGTTCAGCTGCTGCTTCAGGTTTTCATACAACACCTGCGCTTTCTCCTTTTCCAGCCGCTGCGCTTTGTTTTCCAATCGCATCCACTTTTCCCGCTGCGCTGTTTTATAGCGGTACAGCAGCCACAACACCACTACCAACAGCAGGCCTGCCATCACCAGGAAGCTGCGCGTCTTATAAAACACAGTGGCCACATGGATCGACAGCGTCTTTTCCTCTTTGTTCCAGTCGCCGGGATCGGAAGAAGCTTTATAGCGGAACACATAATCGCCACCGGGCACATTGGTATAATTGGCGATCCGGTTGCGCGTATACGTCCAGTCCTTATCGAAACCGTCCAGTTTGTAAGCATACCATGTCTCTTCCGGGTTCGAATAGTTGAAGGCAGTAAGTTCTATATTGAAGAAATTCTGCGATGGCGTCAGTTGCATGGTATCGCCACAGTTAAGCCCCGAAAGGGTAGTGCCCGCATCATCCCTGATCACAAAGGAAGAAATGATGATATCGCCTGAATGGTCTTTCTCTTCATACTTCAAAGGATCGAAAGCCACAAACCCGTCATACGTGGGATACACAAATCGTCCATCTTGCAGCCGGAAAGCAACCTGGTCACTGAACTGCATATCGGACAGACCATCCTGCGTACCGAACTTCTTGAATACCTTCCTGTTCTTGTCCAGCATCAGCAGGCCTTTCACGGAAGACAACCACAACCTGTCGGCATCGTCTACCTGCAGGCCAGAAATCTGTAAGGAGCCCATCGCCTGTAAATCTTTATAAGAAGTAAATGTATTGGTACGATGGTCATAGGCTGCGATGCCGTGATAACTGCTCACCCAGATGATGCCTTTTTTGTCTTCTGCTATGGAAGTAATGATATTGCCAATGGGATCGTCCTTTTGCCCCGCCTGTTCCCACCAGGTCGCTTGTTTGGTGGCTTCATTATAACGCAGCAATCCACGCCCATTGAACCCCACCCATAAGTTGTCCTGAGTGTCTTTCAGCAACAAGCGCGTGTTGTAGCGCGCATAAGGATGCAACACGGGATGCTGGCGCAAGGAAGAAAACCGTTTGTCGCCTTTCTTTTTATAATACAATCCCCAGCTGCTGCCTGCCCAGATGGTTTCGTCGGCATCCTGCAGTAAGGTCCAGCCAAAACCACGTGGCAGCGAATCCTTTTCATCGAGAGATTCTATACGTCCGGTTTTGGAGTTGTATAAGTTGAAACCCGAAGCAGTTCCTATCCAGATATTATTATCGGTATCGCATAGCAACGACCGGATGGAATTGGAATGCAAGATATTATTACCGGCCAATTCATTCCGTGCATACAGCACCGAAGTACCATTGTTGGCAGCTTGCTTCACAAGGCCAATGCCAGCACCCATCCATAGGTTACCGGCTTTGTCTTCCGCGATAGCCCTGAACCAGATATGAGGCCGCATGTATTTTACCCGTTCGGGTAGCAGGATGCTGAAGAGATTATAGTCGGGCTGAAAGTAAGCAGCGCCCGAACCTTCTGTACCCAGCCACATGAAGCCCTGCTTATCCATGTAGATGCGGTTGATATGATCTTCCTGCAAACTATTGGGCAGACGAAAATCGTTGGCCAAAGCGAACCAGGAATTGTCCTGCGTATTGATGGATAAAATACCTTTTCCATTGGTAGCTGCCCAAAGGCGGTTGCGCGGGTCCACATACAGGTCCATGAAAATATCATAGGTGGTGCCCAGCTTACTGTACCGGTATGTAGTGATCTCTTCAAACGAAGTATTGTTATTCCTGCCTTTAAACAGGATAGCACCTTTATCATACGCAGTGGCCCATAGCGTGCCGCTGCTGTCGATGACAACCCGCATTACCGGTGTTTTAACGCCCGGCTTCACGGGCAATATCCGCGATTGTTTGGAGTGAAGATCATATACACCGATCCCTTCGGAAGTAGCCACATAGGCCACCGATTGGCACACCCATCCTTCATATAGCGGGTTGTGTACCCAGGCTTCTGTAGCCGCAGTATCGGCATAGCTTACCTGCAGGCGGCGCGTATCGAAAAGCGCAATCCCTTTCGAAGTAAGCAGACATAATGTGTCTTTACCAGCTTGCCTGATCTCGTTTACCGACACATTGCTCACAGCAGGTATCTTTTCAAACCGGCACCTGGCATAATCATACCGGTACAGCCCTTGTGCATAACCAAACCACAGATTACCGCCATCATCGCAAAACAGGGTGCGTACAAAATCAGGGGGAACCGAAAAGCTGTCTTTGGGATTATGAATATAGCTGGTCACCCGGTGGCCATCGTAGCGGTTGAGGCCGCTTTGTGTGCCCAGCCAGATATAGCCAACCTTGTCCCGCGTAATGGAATTGACCACCGCATCGCTGAGGCCGTCTTTCAGCGTCACCCTGCGGAAGTTGTAAGAAGCGGGTTGCGCCAAACATATCATACATTGCACAGCAAGAAGAATTACCAATAAGACCGGTCTCATGATGGCTTCAAATTAAACATTACGGCGGGCGCGCCCAATTATTTCAACCGAAGCGGGGCAAAATACCCATGAACCGTTTAAAAGGATCGTTAAGGCGTTTGGGCCGCCTCCTGCATAATGGTGGCAATTTTAGCGTAGCAGGTTTGCCAGGCCAGCTTCGTTTCATTGTTCCAGTCAGCGCCCAGCCCTTGTTGCAAAGTCCACAATAAGGCTATACCAACCGGGCCATACAACTCGCGCCGCACGCCATAGGCAGCATGTCTTTTGCCCATGGCTTGCAGCTCGGCCGTCATGCTGTCCAGCTGATCGAGCCGCGCCACGACCCTGTTGAGCATGTTGATCAGCTTCGCATATTGTTCATCCATTTCGGCGGGAAACAGCTTGCGCAGTGGCGGATTGTCGTAAAACAATTTTCCATAGAACACATCACATACCAGCCTGGGCTCCATATCACGGAAGATTGCCCAGGTCTTTTTGATCACCATCACCTGTTCACGGGTTAGCTCCATAAGCGTATTGAATATTGCTATGGCGCTAAAGATGCGGTAAAGCAGACAACCAAAAAGGAAGAAAGTAACTGAAGCGGGGTAAAAATCAATTGAACCGTTCAGGGCGGTAAGCGCAACTACTTACAGCAGCTTTTTTTAGGCAGTAAGATCTTGCGCACGATATTCCATACTTTTTGCCACATAGCATTACATTTGTAGATCACGGCAAAGATACGAATATGATCAGAATAGGATTGATCCGGGAAGGAAAAACACCTTCAGACAACCGCGTAGCGCTCACTCCGGCCCAATGTAAATGGATCCATAAGAACGCGCAGGAGGTGCAGATCGTAGTACAGTCGTCGCCAACCCGCTGCTTTTCTGACAAGGAATACCAACTGGCCGGCGTAACGGTGCAGGAGGAAGTGAATGATTGCGACATTCTCTTTGGCATCAAAGAAGTGCCGGTCGATAAGCTGATACCCGGCAAAACCTACCTGTTCTTTTCCCATACCCGCAAAAAGCAACCCTACAACCAAAAGCTATTCCACACCATGATCGAGCGGCAGATCACGCTCATCGACTATGAGTGTCTGGAACACGAGGACGGCCAGCGCATCATCGGTTTTGGTTTCTTTGCCGGTGTGGTGGGCGCCCACAATGGCATGATGGCCTGGGGCAAACGCTCCGGCGCTTATGACCTGGTGCGGGTGTTTGAACAAAAAAGTTTTCATGAGCTCATCCATACTTATTTTGGCTTGCGCATTCCGGCTATCAAGATCGCCGTTACCGGCAGTGGGAGAGTGGCGCATGGTATCCTCGAGATCATGAACCTGATGGGGGTGCATGAAGTAGAGCCGGATGAATACCTGCAAAAGCAATTTACCTACCCTGTATATACACAGCTCAAAGGCGCCGACCTGTACCAGCATCGCTCCAGTGGTCATTATAACCGGACTCACTTTCATGAACAGCCCGGGGAGTACGTAGGCAAATTCCTGCCGTATGCTCATCAAACGGATGTGCTGATGAATGGTATTTATTGGGACAAGACCATTCCCCGCCTGTTTGAAACGTCCGATATACAGGATGCCGCCTTCCGCATCAAGACCATTGCCGACATTACCGATGATGCGTACGGCTCTGTGCCTATCAACCTCGGTGATCAAACGATCGCAGATCCGGTGTATGGCGTAGACCGCATTACCGGACAGAAGACGGCTCCTTATCTTCCCGGCAGCATCGATGTAATGGCCGTAGGCAACCTGCCCAATGAACTGCCGCGTGATGCCAGCCGTTATTTCGGCGAGCAATTGATCAAATACATTCTTGAAGACTTATTGAAGGATCAATCATCGGATGTGATACGCAGGGCTACCATGCTTGATAAAGGCAGGCTCACGAAACATTTTGACTACCTGGCTGAGTATGCGGGGCGATAAAGCCCGAAGTAAGAAGCAGGAGGTATGAAATCCTGCTTCTTACCTCTTACTTCCCTTTATAAGTATAGGTAATAATTTTTCAATAGCTCTACAAAGTCCTCTGTATATCCGCCTTCTTCTTTTTGAATGGTCAGTTCATTGGCAGATACAAAGTTTTCTTTGTGGCGGCTGTATTGTAAGATAGAGCGAAAGAAATCATGCCGGGGTGTTTGTTTGACGTGCAGGTTCTCTACAAGATGAAACCCCTGGCGGGTAGCCAGTTCATGAAAGTAGCTCCAGCGGTGATAGGGGAGCAGCACACCAAAGCTGCCCTGGCCATCGAGGTTATCGTCGATGGCTTGTACCAACTCTTCCAGCTTCAGCATCTTGCTGTGCTTGGCCACCTGTTCTGCATCTGCATCGGAGGGCAGGTCATTTTCAAAGAAAGGTGGATTGCTGATGATGAAATTATACTTCCGCGGAAAGGAGTACGTACGCGCATCACCGGGAAATACGCGCAGCCGTTCTTTCCAGCCGTTCTGCCCTACGTTTTCTTTGAGTTGTTTAAAAGCTGCGAGGTCTATCTCGATGCCGTGTATCTCTGCTTCGGATTGCTGCGCCAGCATCATCATCAATAAGCCCGTTCCACTACCAATGTCGAGGATGTTGTAATAGTCGGGTATCTTGGCGGCAAACCAGGCGCCCAGAATACAGGCATCTGTGCACACTTTCATGGCACATTGATCCTGGTGAATGGTAAACTGTTTAAACTGGAAGTAGCTATTGGCCATAGGCACTCGATACAGGTTCAAAGCATAAAGGTAAACCCATATGTGAATTACGACATCAGTAAATGTACTTAAAGCAGTTTCGGGTTTAATGTTTCGGGTTACGTGTTGCAGCCACTGTTTGCATGATTGAATCTAAGAATGCTAAACCCGAAACTCCAAACCCGTAACCCTCTTACCACTCCGCCCGGGCTGTAGGCTCTACACGGAGGTCGCTGAAGTCGCCGGCCTGGTACTTGAAATAAGCCGTCATGGCAATCATGGCGGCATTGTCGGTACAGTACTGGAAGGCGGGAATGAAAGTATTCCACTTGAATTGCTTTCCCCATTCTACCAGTGTGGTGCGCAGGCCGCTGTTGGCCGATACGCCACCGGCAATACAGATATCTTTTACGCCCGTTTGGATCGCTGCCTTTTTGAGTTTGTTCATCAGGATGGTGATGATGCGGTACTGGATGGAGGCGCAGATATCCGGCAGGTTCTTTTCTACAAACTGCGGATCGGCAGCCGTGTTTTCCTGCAGGAAGTAAAGAATGGCCGTTTTAAGGCCGCTGAAGCTGAAGTTGAGCTCCGGTATCTTGGGTTCGGGAAAAGAAAACCTGTCAGGTTTTCCCTCGCGGGCATATTTATCGATAAGCGGGCCGCCGGGGTAGGGAAGGCCGAGTATCTTGGCCGATTTATCAAAAGCCTCGCCGGCCGCATCGTCCATCGTTTCCCCAATGACCTTCATCTTCAGGGGTGATTCGCACAGCACGATCTGTGTGTGCCCGCCACTCACAGTAAGGCAAAGGAAGGGGAAGGAAGGTTTGGGATCAGGCTGGCCATTGGTAGCGGAAGGTATGAGGTTGGCCAGTACGTGGGCCTGCATATGGTGTACCGCTATCAGCGGGATGTCGAGCGCGAGGGAAAGGGACTTGGCAAACTGCGCGCCTACCAGCAGCGCACCGATAAGGCCGGGCGCCTGGGTGAAGGCAATGGCGCTGAGCTCTTCTTTGCTGCAACCTGCATCGCGCAGGGCCTTGTCTACCACCGGCACGATGTTCTGCATGTGTGCCCGGGAGGCCAGCTCCGGCACCACACCACCGTATTGTTCATGGACCTTCTGACTGGCAATTACATTGGATAAAATAACGCCGTCCCGGCAAACGGAAGCCGAGGTTTCATCGCACGAAGACTCTATAGCGAGGATTGTAGTTGACAAATCAGTTGATAAGTTTAAATGTTGACAAGTTGATAAGGGGCTGCAAAGATACGCAAGCCTTCCAACTTGTCATCAAGTCAAAAGAAAGGCCCTTTCAAACTTTCAACTTGTTGACTTACCAACCTACTTCGACCTGATCGCCACAACCGGGTTCATCCTGGCTGCAATAGAGGCGGGGATGATACCTGCCAATACGCCTACAACGACACAGATGGTGACGGCCAGCAACAGAATGCTGGGCGCAATGAAGATCGTAAAGCCCAAAGCAGAAGAGATGAGCGTGAGAATGAATACGCCTGATAAGCCCAACAACCCTCCCATGATACAGAGGAAGGCGCTTTCGAGCAGGAATTCGGTAAGTATGGTGGAACTTTTGGCGCCGATGGCTTTTTTCAGACCTATTTGCGGGGTACGTTCACGCACGGTCACAAACATGATATTGGCCACACCAAACATGCCCACTACCAGCGAAAGGGCAGCGATGGCCCACCCGCCCACGTTAACACTGCCAAAGACATCGCTCACCGCGCTGCTGAAAGCATCAATATCGTTTAATGAAAAGTCATTTTCCTGGGTGGGTTTCAGCTTACGGATGGAGCGCATGGCGCCAGCCAGCTCATCCTTCAACTGAGCCATGGGGACCGTTTCTTTTCCCTGTACCATGATGACGGGGTTGCTGTTCTTCTCGCGCACCATTTGTCTCATATAGGCCACAGAAAGGATGATACAATTGTCATAATCCCATGCATCGATGATGCTCTTTCCTTTCTTTTTGATCAGGCCTGCAACCAGCGCCCTTTTACCTTCCTTCAGCTTTACAAGTTGCCCCACCGCTTTTTCAGCATTGCCAAAAAGATTCAGGGCAACTTCATAGCCCATAACGATAGCATTGGATCCATTATCGAAATCAGACTGCTGCAGGTAGCGCCCTACCTGAATCTCTATCGGCTGTATGTTGGAAAATTCTTCAGATATCCCATAATATTGAACGCCGGAAATACTATTGCTACCGAACTCTACAGAATTGGTTGTATTAATATTGAAAGCAACATTGGAAGCGGCAGGTACTTTTTTCTTCAGCATCGCCATCTCATCGTAGGAAGGATTAGGGCGTTTTACGTATTTCCACCAGGGGTAATCATTGCCGCCATCGGCATATTCCCATTTGTCTATATATACAGTGTTCGAACCAAGTGACTTGATATCTTTCTGTATGGCGTATTCCAGGCTATTGACCGCAGCCAGCACACTGATGATACAGAAAATGCCGAATGCCACGCCGCTCAGGGAGAGCAATGTGCGGACCTTGTGCGATCTGAACTCCTGCCAGGTAAGGTTAAGGCTACTGCCCAGTATTTCAAAAATGCGACGCATGAATCAAATTTAAGATTTCCTGTTCAACAGTAATGGTTTAATTATTTGATTGGTCTGCAGGAAATGAGAAATGTTACATGTTCCGGGTTTAAAGTTTGGAGTTTCGGGTTCTCAGATGTAACAAGCTGGTTAATAAACAAGTTCTTGTCTGCCATCCGTTGTGGACTTTGTATCTTGCACAGGCAACCGGTTACTTTAATTTATGGTTTGCTCAAGTGCGGCAGCAACCCAAAACACTAAACCCGGAACCCGAAATATTATACCATGTTTACAATCGAAAGTGCCCTCGTAAAAGCAACCATCGACCCGAAAGGCGCTGAGCTCACCAGCCTGGTACATAAAGAATATGCATTGGACTATATGTGGAGTGGCGACCCTGCTTTCTGGGGCAAACATTCGCCTGTGCTGTTTCCTATTGTAGGCACTTTGAAGAGCAACGCATTTATCTATAAGGACCAGTCCTACGCACTGCCGCGCCACGGCTTTGCCCGCGATCAGCAGTTTGCCGTAGAGAGTCATTCCACCGATACCATTACCTTCCTCATCAGGAACAATGAAGCATCTTCGAAGGTGTTTCCTTTTTCCTTCGAATTCCGCATCCGGTATACCGTACTGGATAATAATTTGGCGGTAACCTACGAGGTGACGAACGCCAGCAAAGAAGACCTGTATTTTTCAGTTGGCGGCCATCCGGCTTTTAAAGTACCGCTCACAGCAGGCACCGGCTATGAAGATTATTACCTGCAATTTGATAAGGTAGAGGATGCCCCGCGCTGGATGATCTCGCCCGACGGATTGATCGAAACAACATCCCAACCGTTATTGCAGCATACCGATCGCCTGCCGCTCACCAAAGAATTGTTCCAGAAGGATGCGCTCGTATTCAAATCGCTCAAATCTTCCCGTATATCTATAAAGTCCGACAAAACCGAACGGGGGCTGACGATGGATTTCCCTGGTTTCCCTTTCTTTGGGATATGGGCTGCTAAGAATGCCGACTTTGTTTGCCTCGAACCCTGGTGCGGTATTGCCGATGGGGTAGGCAGCAACCAGCAACTTACCGATAAGGAAGGCATCAACAAACTGGTGGCTAAAGAAGTCTTCACCCGCACCTGGACAATTAATTTGTTGTAGGCCACGAAAGCTTATTTCCCGGCTTTTTCGTATCTTTTGATAGACTGATCAGCCTGCCAGGGCATTAAATGGGCGAGGCAGTCAGTAACTATTATTCCATGTCTGGGAATTCACGTCATATTATCTCCATTTTCCGCCAAACCGCCATGGTAGCGGGTTTGCCAGCTCGCAAAAACATATTTCCGCGTCCAGTCTGCATTTGAGCCTTGTTGTCTTACTATTCTCTTACTATTGCCTTACTATTGGCTTACTATTGTCTTGCTTTTACAGGGGAGTATCTATAGGAGTGCTATGGCGGAGCTCTGGGAGAGCTAAAGGAAGACTATGGAAGGAATAGGAGAAGGATGTGGAAAGACTGTGGGACAGGCTGTAGCTAAGTTGCACATATCTCCTTTCGATTCAGTACCTTTGCAGCGATTTTTCTGGCTACAAGTTACAGAAAAGCAGCAAGTAAACAAGAAAATAAATAATTGATTATTAATCTATAATCAATTTAATCTGAAATATTGAATGAAATACACCAACGAGATCCAGAAGCGCAGAACGTTTGCCATTATCTCTCACCCCGATGCCGGTAAAACCACCCTTACCGAGAAGTTCCTCTTGTTTGGTGGCGCCATCCAAACGGCCGGTGCGGTGAAGAGCAATAAGATCAAGAAGCACGCAACGAGCGACTTTATGGAGATCGAGCGCCAAAGGGGTATCTCGGTGGCCACCTCGGTAATGAGCTTTGAATACAAGGGCATCCTGATCAACCTGCTGGATACGCCTGGTCACAAGGACTTTGCGGAAGATACCTACCGCACCCTCACGGCAGTGGATAGCGTAATCCTCGTGGTAGACAGCGTGAATGGGGTAGAGGAACAAACCCGCCGCCTGATGGAAGTGTGCCGTATGCGCGATACTCCGGTGATCGTATTCATCAACAAGATGGACCGCGACGGCAAGAACCGTTTCGACCTGCTGGAAGAGATCGAGAAAGAGCTAAAAATACACCTGCACCCCATGACCTGGCCTATCAACAGCGGCAAGGACTTCAAAGGGGTGTACAACCTGCACGATAAGAGCCTGCTGTTATTCACTGCCAACACCAAGGCTACGGACGACGATTCCATCCGTATTTCCGACCTGGCCGATCCCGTATTGGATGAGCGCCTGGGCGAGAAAGACGCCGCTCTGCTGCGCGAAGACGTGGAGCTGGTCGATGGCGTACACGGTGACCTCAATGTGCCCGATTACATGGCCGGTCAGGTAGCTCCGGTGTTCTTTGGTAGCGCCATCAACAACTTCGGCGTCAAGGAAATGCTGGACACCTTCATCCGTGTGGCGCCTATCCCGCGCTGCCGCGCTACCTCTATCCGGGAAGTATGCCCCGATGAGGACAAGTTTTCCGGCTTCATCTTTAAGATCCACGCCAACCTCGACCCCAAGCACCGCGACCGTATCGCGTTCCTAAGGGTATGCTCGGGCAAGTTTGAGCGCAACAAATACTTCCACCACGTACGGCTCGATAAGGATGTGCGCTTCAGCAACCCTTACACTTTCATGGCCCGCGACAAGGATGTGATCGAGGCGGCTTACCCCGGCGATGTGGTAGGCCTGTTCGATACCGGCAACTTCAAGATCGGGGACACCCTCACCGAAGGCGAGAACTTCTATTATACAGGCATACCATCTTTTTCACCTGAAATATTTAAAGAGGTAGTCAATAAAGACCCAATGAAAACCAAGCAATTGGAAAAGGGTCTTTTGCAGCTTACTGACGAAGGTGTGGCACAGCTGTTTACCCAGTTTGGCGGTAATAAAAAGATCATCGGTTGTGTGGGTGAACTGCAATTTGAGGTCATCCAATACCGCCTGTTGCAGGAGTATGGCGCTTCCTGCGAATTCAGGGCTCAGCCTTACTACAAAGCCTGCTGGATCACCAGCACCGATCCCAAAAAGCTGGACGACTTTACCCGCTTCAAAAGCAACAACATCGCTACCGATAAGGACGGGCACCTGGTGTACCTGGCGCAAAGCGAATGGTTCCTGAACACGGAAAGGCAGAACAACCCGGACATCGAGTTTCACTTTACGAGCGAGATACATAAGGAAGCGGTGTAATCATGAAAATGCTTTGGTGCTGGCGATGCAGGATGGAAGTCCCGATGCTGGATGAAGAGGAATCCCGCCAGGCTGGTGAATTATATAGTGCAGGAATACGCAATGATGCGGGCGGCATCGACAGACAGACCCGGTTCAGGGAGTTGCTCGATTATTATTATGAGATGACTGGCTGGCGGGAAACCGAACCTAATGCCATTATGCACCATGATATCAATCTCTATGGACCTCCGTGTGAGCAATGTGGCAAACCATACAGAACTTCCAAAGCTTCTTTTTGTGCAGCCTGTGGCCATAAAAGACCTGCAAAATTCAAACCGCTGGTTATTTCCTTCGATCTGGACGACACGCTGATACCAGGAATGATACAATTTGACACAGAACCGCGTCGGTGGCTACAAAGGATAATGGGCGTGGAAAAGATCAGGAAAGGAACGAAGAAGTTGATCGACAAGTTACAGCACGAAGGCCATTCCGTCTATATTTATACTACTTCCCTCCGGCCAGCAAATCGTATTCAACGCACCTTGCGTTCTTACGGAATCCGGGTAGATCAGATCATTAACAGGACAATACACGAAAAGCAGCTAAAAAATCGCCAGAACCTTTGCTCGAAGTATCCGCCTGCTTTTGGAATTGATGTTCACATAGACGACTCGGAAGGAGTGGGTAGAGAAGGGCAACAACATCGTTTCAACACCATCATTTTATCTCCTGTGGTCCCCGACTGGAAATTATTCATACTTACCAGTATTGCCACCTACGCATACGAATTTTAAGCGACGTTTCACGCCTCGCTGCATTAAAGACATTTCTAATTTCACACTCCGATTTCCGGCTTTATCTTCACCGCATGGTAGAGACTTCGCGTCTTTTGATCAGACCGCTCGACAAGGAACAATTGCAACTGTACCTCCAGGCCGATGACTTGTTCGAAAAGTCGGCAGGACTTGCCTGCAATGGCCGTACGGTGGTGCCGTCTGTGCAGAATATGGTCAACAACTTTACCATCCCGCAAATGGTCGCCGCTACGACCGACGATTACCTGTTCTATACTTTCTGGATCGTGGTTGAAAGATCGAGCCGGCTCATTGTGGCCGAGCTGGGTTTTAAAGGAGCACCTTCAGACAATGGAGAAATAGAAATAGGATATGGCACCATGCCTGCCCAACAAGGTAAGGGCTTTATGACCGAAGCGGTCAATGGCATGTTGCTTTGGGCAAAGCATCGGCTCGACATTGCCTGTATTTTAGCGGAGACAGACGAAACGAATGCCGCCTCCATCCGGGTACTGCGCAAAAATAACTTTGCGCAATATAACCGCAAAGGCAATATGCTGTGGTGGAAATACAAGTTTGAGCGATGATCAGTCAAAATAAAAGGCTCCCGCTTTACCAGACAGGGAAATGAACAGATAGAAAATACTGCATAAATACAGGATCACAAAAAATCTGTTCACCATAGATTGCCTCCGCTCCGGAGTATACAGAAGAACGATCACCAATGCTATCCCAACCGGTATGGCATAAAAACTACAGCCCAACAAGTAATCAGCAGCCTGGAAGTAAGGACGATCTGAAGCATTGGAAAATATTTCACCGTCGTAAACACTGGCAGGAAATCTATTCCTGACACGTTGATAGGCTGTATGCAATATAATACTGAACAGAACCGGCAGGCTGGAAAGGAGCAAGAAAACAATCCGGATAATTATTATCAGAACGTTCATGGAAGAAAGGTTAGGTGTTTGGGGGTTATCAGGATTGAATGTAAGTAAAATACAAAAGCCCTCCTTATGCAGAAGGGCTTTGCTTCTTATAAACAGTACATTATTATTCGGGATTTACGCCTACATAGTTGTGGGGGGTGATCTTCTTCAACTCTTTTTTCAAGGTGGCAGATATCTTCAGTCCATCGATAAACTGGTGCATCGTTTGTTTATTGATGCCATTCTTTCCACGGGTCAGCTCTTTCAGCGCCTCATAAGGCTGCGGGTAGTTTTCCCGGCGCAAAACAGTTTGTATAGCTTCCGCTACTACCGCCCAGTTATTATCCAGGTCGTTATAGATACGCTCGTCATTCAGTACCAGCTTGCCCAATCCCTTTTCAATGGATTTGATGGCGAGTATGATGTGGGCAAAAGGAACGCCGATGTTGCGCAATACGGTAGAATCGGTAAGGTCACGCTGCAGTCGGCTCACGGGCAGTTTGGCAGCGAGGTGCTCCAGCAGGGCATTGGCGATGCCGAGGTTGCCTTCTGCATTTTCAAAGTCGATGGGGTTTACTTTGTGCGGCATGGCCGATGAACCGATCTCTCCCTTTTTGGTCTGTTGCTTAAAGTAGTCGAGGGAAATATAGGTCCAAATGTCACGGCAAAAGTCGAGCAGAATGGTATTGATGCGCTTCATGCCGTCGAAATGCGCGGCCAGGAAGTCGTAATGCTCTATCTGGGTAGTGAACTGCTGGCGTTGCAGACCCAACACGCCTTCCACGAAATCATTGCCCAGCTTCACCCAGTCTTTATTGGGGTAAGCTACCTGATGCGCATTGAAGTTGCCCGTGGCGCCGCCAAACTTGGCGGTAAAAGGAACATAGATCAATTGCTCTACCTGGTTTTCGAGGCGCTCTACAAATACCCTGATCTCTTTGCCGAGTCGGGTAGGGCTGGCAGGTTGTCCGTGGGTACGCGCCAGCATGGGTATCTCTTTCCAGTCTTCAGAAAGTATCTCCAATTGGCGGTTCAGGTTGAGCAGGGAGGGCAGGTATTCAAACTCCATCGCATGCTTCCAGGAAAGGGGGATAGCGGTATTGTTGATGTCCTGGGAAGTAAGGCCAAAATGCACCCACTCGGTCACTTTCTCCGCATTGACCGCTTTCAGCTTCTCTTTTATGAAATATTCCACGGCTTTTACGTCGTGGTTGGTGATTTTTTCCGTTTCCTTGATCTTTTGCGCGTCTTCGATGTTAAAGTTATCGACCATCTCACGCAGTACTTTCCGTACGGGAGCTGTGAGGGAAAAGAACTTTTTGTCGGCCAGGAACTGGAAGTATTCAACTTCTATCAAAACCCGGTACTTCATGAGGGCGAATTCAGAAAAATATTCATCGAGGTGCTGCACCTGGTTACGGTAACGTCCGTCGATGGGAGAAATAGCTGTCAGTGCGTGTAAGTCCATGAACAATTGTTATATCAATATTCTATTATCTTTGCGCCGTAAAATTAAATGAATTGGAGAAGATTAAGGTTGGAATCGTGAATTATCTGAATACCAGGCCCTTGATTTATGGTATTGAGCAATCGCCCGTGGTAAATGACATCGAGCTGACAGGCGATTATCCCGCCAATGTAGCCCGCATGCTGCTGGAGGGAAAGATCGATATGGGCCTGGTGCCGGTAGCCGTGATCCCCCGCCTTAAAGAATACCACATCAATACGGATTATTGCATCGGTTGCGATGGTCCCGTGGCTTCCGTCTGTTTGTTCAGTGAAGTGCCGGTGGAGTCCATTGAAACTGTTTTGCTCGATTACCAAAGCCGTACCTCCGTAGCCCTGGCTAAAATACTGCTGCGTGATCATTGGAAGATACAACCCCGCCTCGTAGATACCCGGTCCGATTTCCGGGACGATATCAAAGGCACTACGGCCGGCGTAGTGATTGGCGACCGGGCGCTGGAGCAAAGAAAAAAGTCTACGTATATATATGACCTCGGCGAAGCCTGGAAACAAATGACCGGACTCCCTTTTGTATTTGCCGCCTGGGTAAGCAATAAGCAATTGCCAGCAGAATTTATTGCCGCATTCAACGAAGCCAACCAGGCAGGCGTCAACCACATCCCAAGTGTGGTTGCCACTACACCGTATCCCACCTTCGACCTGCATGCCTACTATACCCGCTACATAGACTATCAACTGGACCAGTCCAAGCGCAAAGCACTTGAACTCTTCCTGTCAAAGCTGACCGAACCCAGCCTGGAAATGGTAGCGCCCCAACATAAATAAGCATCCTCTTTTATAAATAATCACTTACTTTTCAGTAAAATTAGTGGGTGATTATGCGCTACGCGCTATTCCGGCTTACCTGGCTATTACTGCTTTCTTTATTCTATACTGCTGTTCATGCGCAGGAATATAGTTATGCCCGCTACGATGTAAAGGATGGGTTGGTTGGTTCAGTGGTTTACCACGGCGTAGAAGATAAAGAAGGCTTCCTATGGTTTGCAACCGAGACAGGCGTCAGCCGGTTTGATGGTACGCATTTTAAAAACTTTACCAATGAAGATGGCCTTCCGGACAATGAAATACTAAAGCTCTTCGTAGACTCCAAAGGTCGCGTATGGATGATGCCTTTCCGCAATACCATTTGTTATTATTGGAAAGGAAAGATCTATAACCAGGGAAACGATTCGCTGCTAAGCAACCTTAACATTTCCGGACGTATTGTCAATATGTTGGAAGACAAACATGGCAATATTATATTGGTATTCCCTACAGGTTTTTGTGTGATCAACAATAATCAAAAAATCCGGGAGATCATTACTGTTAATGGTGAAACTTTGTTTGTAGGAGGCAGCGAGATAAACAGTGCAGGGCATATTATGTTTTATGGATGCCTGCGCGATCAGTACGGCTTAATGGAAATAGATTTACAGGCACGCCTGATTGGTATATCTCCCATGCTTACAAGTTACGCTGCAACTATGTCCCGGCAGGGTACTTATATATCGGATCGGGCAACAATAGTCAAAATAAAAGACAGTCTTATTTTTACAATTGCCGCTACGAAACAACGCAGGGCAATCGCAATACCGCACACTTTCACTAATCTCTCCATGATGGGGGATACGTTTTGCACTTTCAATACTGGCAATGGAGCATATTATTATGATATACAAGCTGGTAAAATAACCAGACAAGTATTACCAGGCACAGTGGTAAATTGGGTTTTCCGCGATAGCGAAGGAAATACCTGGCTACTTACAGCCGGCTCGGGTATTTACCGTATAGGTTCATTTGAGTTCAGTAATTATACTTTTTCAGAAAACAACAAGAATTCCCGTTCGGTATTCAGCATTTACAAAAGTAAGGACCTGCTATACATAGGGTCCGAAAAATCGCAATTGTTTACCATTGATCTGGCACGTCAAAAAATTCATCACAAGTACGTTTCTATCGGGCCAAACAATTCCCGGATCTTATCGATTGTACCCATGCTTCCTGACCACCTTTTTTTGGGCACGGACTTGGGTGTTGCAGAACTGAACAATCCTCGTGTGATAAGAGAAATAAGAATGTCTATTAAATCTTTAAAAGCATCCGGGGATAGCTTGTTGGCCAGTGTAGAACATGCATTGCTGTTGCTCTCGAAGGAAGGAAAGTATAAGACGCTGCCGTTAAATACTTATAACAATGCAAGGATGCGCAACGCACGGATCACCTGCGCGTATGAACAAAAGAATGTCTATTACAGCGGCACCTTAAATGGCTTGTATTATCTGGACAAAGCCGGACAAACCATATGGCTGGGCGAACAGTACCCGCAGCTACGTAGCCGGATAACAGATATAGAGGGGGCACAGGACAGCACATTATGGATCACAACGCATGGAGAAGGCGTAGTTGCTTATAAGAATGGAAAAGTCATTTATTCAATCCGCCAAAAGAACGGACTGACAAGCAATATATGCCGTAATATATTTGTAGCTGGCAATAACGATATATGGGTAGGCACCGACAAAGGGTTAAACAGGATTAGGCTACAGGAAGGACAGTACCAGGTTACCACTTTTACCAGTGCCGACGGCTTACTATCTAATATTATTAACGCCATACACGTCGATAGCAGTCAGGTATATATAGGCACTCCGGAAGGACTTACAACTTTTGATGTCAATAAAATAGCCCTCAATTCATACTGCCGCCTCCGTATGACTGGCTTGCAGGCTACCGGCAAACCATGGACGTTTGATACAACCGGCTTTGTCTTACCTCCTGCCAATAATCCTATCAGGTTTGATTATATAGGTATTTCTTACCGTTCTGCAGGCGATATCAGTTATCGCTACCGCATGGTGGGACTCGATAATAACTGGCAAACCACCCGGGAAACATTTCTCGCTTATCCGGCTCTTCCTTCCGGTGATTATGAGCTGCAATTGATCGCTACCAATAAGTTTGGTGTAGAAAGTGAAATGATACGCATCCCCTTCCTGGTGGAAAAGCGCCTGTGGGAAAAAACATGGTTTCGTCTGCTGGCGTTGTTGATCATTGGTGCTGCAATATGGATTTTTGTCAGTAGCCGCATCAGGAAGATACGCAGGCAAAATGATGAGAAGATACAGATCAATGACCGTATGGCCGAACTGGAGCAAATGGCACTTAAAGCGCAAATGAATCCGCACTTCATTTTCAACAGCCTCAACTCCGTTCAGCAATACGTAATCGATAAAGACCTGCGTGGGGCAAACAAGTTTATTACAGAATTTTCCCGTCTCATCCGTTTAACGCTCGACATATCCTCGAGGGCAAAGATCAGTATTTATGAAGAGATCAGTTATCTGTCTACCTACCTCGAACTGGAAAAAACAAAGTTCGAGGATAAGTTTTCTTATAGTGTAGTGAT
>JAGIBF010000006.1 GCA_017744515.1 Niastella sp. | reverse complement strand
GCTTTTGACATATTATTTTAAGAATATGAAGATTAAGTACGGGCAACTTAAGATGCCACTTCCGGCAAATAAAAACCTTAAGACCGATCTTCATAAAGATAAATTGTTAAGAGAACTTGATTGTGGAGCTATTGAATTTATGCACGCTGAAATATTAGAACAGGTTAAAAAAGATAAGGCTGAAAAAGGCTTTAGCGAGTATAAGATATTCGACTCAACAAGAGCAGTCTTTATAGAAGGTGCTCCCGCTTTTGAAGGCGCCGGCCTATTCGAAAAAAGTCATATTCAAATTTGCATACGCAATCCCAACTGCATACAAGGTCTTTTCATGCCAAGAGAAGAAGTGGACTTTGTAAATTGGCTGGAAAGTAAAACAGAATTCGTCAAGTAAAACTAATAAACCAATAAAGGGCAACGTGGCTAACCACTTGCCCTTTTTGTTGCTTATTGCGAATGATCAAAACTAACAGTCCCTGTTGATTTGTGATCTACTTTATTTGTACCTTCCATCCCGGTGCCTCTACATTGTCCTTCAACATATCCACTCTCTTTTGTCATTTCGAACCCTGCCATACGCTCTCGTTATCTCAACAAGTTAACAGGGTGAGAAATCTGCTATCGAAGCAAATGTTTTCACGTTTCACCTCTCACGTTTGACGACTCAAGACTCTCGACTCTGAACTCACTTCCCAGTGGCTTCCAGCGGAGAGCTCAACTCCTTATTGAGTTTGGCGATAAAGCTGTCAGAATTTTCGACCAAATCATCAAGGAGCGTCTCCCGCCGGTTCCACTGTTTCTGCGTATAAGAATCTATATAAGCCTTTTTAAAGGCTTCGGGCACTACAGGGGAAATCCCTGCTTCAAGTTGCGCGAAGCCCTGGGGCAGATTGGTGATCACCATCACCTGGTCTTTGGATCCGCCCAGTTGCAATACATAGCAAGTATAGCTTGCATTGCTGTTGGTCTTCTTGTCAATGTCTGCTGTTCTTTTTAGCTCGGTTAAGAACGCCGGTAAAGCGCCACGTTTTAAATTGTAAACGGACACTAATATTTTGTCAGGGTGAACAAGTATGTTGTAACTCAGTGAGTCTATCAGTGTAAAGAGGCGGTTACCTTCCCGCACAGCGATCTTAGGCAGCACATGCTCGTCATATTCGCGGTCGTGCGCTTTCTTTTGCAGGTTTACGCCATCCATGGCAGCAAAAGAAGTGGGGCCTTCCATCAGTTGATAGTAACCGAGATTAGGGCCACTGAGAATAGAATGCACATAACGTACCTTTTTATCATTGGCATGAAATTGCGCCACATGCGATTGCCAGGCAGCCTCAAAAGCCGCCATCTCACCCGGTTTCGATTTGATCAGTTCAACCGTGAAAAGCTGTCCCTGTTGCGCGGATGCAGCAACAGTCATACAAGAAAATAATATCGTTAGTAACCTGTACATACAATTAATGCGTCATTAGTAATTAATAACCGTCGTTCTACATCCTACCTCTTACCTCCGACCTCATACCTCTTGATTTTCTTCCACATACCGGTGCAACTCCTCATTCTTCACCAACGGACCCATAAACAGCAACATGATCAGCAGTCCGATGATAGCCAGCACACCAAAACCGATAAACAAAACATCATAAGCCGTAGTATAACTATGAGAAGCAGATACCGATTTCAGCGTGATGCCCGAAATAGATTGAAATAAAGCGCCACCAAGCCCTGTGCCCACGCAAGCCAGTCCCCACACAGAAGCAGCAGCACTCTTGGGCACCACGTCTGCCGGGAAGGCAAGCGAGTTGGCCGTGTAAGAAGTATAACCAAAACCTGCCAGCCCGAAAATGACGAGCGCCGATACAGGCGTGGTGATAACAAAAGGCGCCAGGATCAAAGGAATACCCATGATAAGGCCCGAAATGGTTACCGCGATCTTTCGCGCTTTGGGAATGGGCACACCCTTCTTGATAATGAACTGTGTGAAGTAGCCGCCGGCAATATTGCCTACATCGGCAATGATGAAAGGCAGCATGGCAAACCAGCCGATCTTTTTAAGGTCCCATCCATGCACATCCACGAGATAACGGCCAATCCAGAAAGTAACGAAGTACCAAACAGGGTCCATGAATGTTTTAGACAACGTGAAGATGCGCACAAAGCGTGTCTTGAATAGCTTGGTTGGAGGAATGATCCTTGCCTTCGCTTCCTTCAAAGAATGCTCCGGCGTATAATACAGGAACCAGTACACGGCCAGCCACAGATAACCAAACGCAGCGAGAATAATGAAAGTAGACTGCCAGCCGTAATGCGTACCTAAATACGCTACCAGTGGCGGTACGAGGATAGCCCCAAGCGCAGAGCCGCTGTTGAAGATGCCTGAAGCAGTAGAACGTTCATGCGGAGGAAACCATTCACTGGTAAGCTTAATGGCGGCAGGCCAGTTGCCAGCCTCGCCAATACCAAGAAAGAAACGGCAGATGCCGAACTGCAAAGGCGTAATGGCAAAAGCATGCACCAGCCCTGCTGTGGTCCAGAAAGCCATGCAGAGCGAGTAGCCCAGTCGTGTGCCGAGTTTGTCGATCACAAAACCGGAGAAAGCATTGGACAACATATAAGCAATAAAGAAAGCCGTACCGATATAACCGAAGGCATCGTCGGGGATCAGCTTGCGCAGTTCCCCGTCGGCACTCAGGTAATTGAAAGAGAGCCGGTGCACATAATTGAGCACCGTGGCAAGAAAAGCCATAAATACCATCACCCAGCGCATGCGCGAGAGTTTCACCGTGGGCAATAGTTCCTGTACTTTTTCCATAGCAAAGCAGCGATTGTTGAGAAGCAATAGTTGTTTTTGACGTTAGATGCCCTGCACTTCCGGCATTACTTCAGCCCCCTGAGCCAGCTTTAATGCGTTTTTTAATGGCCTGCCCAATCCACTCCATTCCACCTGCATCACATCACCATCCTGCAACACAATACCCTGACCAAAGCTGAAAGCATCGGCACCGTAGTAGTGCACATGCGCCTGCAGCGGAATACGGTGTACGGCATACTTGAAATGATGGTATTCCAGGTTTTGCAGGCTGTGCGCCATATTGTTTTCGCCGGAGTTCACCGGCGAGCTCCAAAGCGTAGCGCCATTGCGATGCACAGACACGGTGCCGGAGAATGCGGAGAAATCAGCATCGATGGCCAGCTCAGGACCAATAGCACTCTGACGCAATTTGGAAGGGGCGAGATATAGATAATTCTTTTTCTCCATCACATGGTCCGAAAACTCGTTGGCAGTGCAGAAACCAATACGGCGTGGATTGCCGGCATCATCGATGATGTAAATACCGGCAACCTCAGGCTCTTCACCACCATCATTCCCATATACAGGTACTTCCAGTGTGCTGCCATGGCTGCGTAATAAAGCACCGTTCCCTTTATAAAACCATTCAGGCTGAACGCCAATGGTTCCTTTCTGTGGAAAGCCGCCTTCCACGCCCCACTGATACATGCGGATACTGTCGGTAGGTTTTTCATCAGTCGATTGGTGCATCATCTGCCGGTTCAGCGCACTGTTCTTATGCGTTAGCCCGGTGCCCGATACGATACAGCCGAAAGGCCCGTCGGGATGATCAAAAGCAGGCAGGAGCTTCCAGTCACTCCTGCCTTCATAGATGGGATCGTAGCCGGTTATTTCATCGGAAAGTTTTGCGGGAATAAGGTTGATCAGCTTACTCTGGCTTCTGATGGCTTCCAGTGCCAGCCCATGAATGGAAGACACATTCTTCAGCAGTACCAGTTGCGGTTCACGCACCAGTGCTACACGCCTGCCACGGATGGGGTGTATGAGTTGAACAAGCCGGGTTGTATCATAGATCATAAGAAATGTTCACGTTGAAAAAAAGGTTTATTGAATGATCCAGCCGCCATCGATCGAAAAGCAACCGCCGGTTACATAGCTCGATGCAGGACTGGAGAGATAAAGCGCGATACCGCCGATCTCATGCAGTTCACCCCAGCGGCCCATCGGTACTTTGGCAATAAAAGCCTTGTATTTCTCGGGGTCATTCAGTAAGGGTAAGTTCAATTCAGTAGCAAAAGGACCGGGCAACAGCGCATTCACGTTGATACCTTCCTGCGCCAGTTCGATGGCCAGCGCGCGGGTAAGCTGAACCACGGCGCCCTTGCTGGTAGCGTAAGGCGTGCGCTCAGGAATAGCCGTCACCGAAAGCATACTGCCGATATTGATGATCCGGCCATAGCCATGTTGCTTCATAATAGGCAGCACTTCCCGGCAGGCGATCCACGTACCGGTCACATTCACCTGCTGTACCTTATTGAACTCTTCAGCAGAGAGATTGCCGATAGCCCCGCGGATATTGATGCCGGCAGAGTTGATGAGCACATCTATTCTGCCAAAGCGATCTATGGTCTTTTGTACGGCATTGCGTACACTTGCTTCTGCGGTCACATCGCAGGGTACACTTATACAGTCCACACCATAATCCGATCGTAACATCGTTTCAGAAGCCAGGTTGATGGCTTCATCCCTGGCGGCAATGGAAATAGAAGCGCCGGCCTCGGCAAGAGCGCTTGCCATGGCAAGCCCCAGGCCGCGGTTGCCGCCAACCACCAATGCCACCCGTCCCTTCATATTAAAAAGCTCCAGTATTCTTTGTGCCACAGACTATAAATTGATAGCGTTATTCAATGATGTTGAAGTGTTCAAGACCTGTTGTTTTGAGCGTAAGGCCCATGCCCGGTTTATTATCGTTGAGCTGGAGCTTGCCATCCACGGCAATCGCTTCCCCGTCGAAGATGTACCAGAACATTTCATTACCCACTTCAATTTCCGTTTGCGGAAAATATTCAGCCATAGGAGAGGCAAAAGAACTCATCACTACGTGCAGGTTATGCATTTGCCCGCCATGCGGGATGATCTCTACACCATGCATTTGAGCCATTGTGCAGATCTTTTGCGCTTCCGTAAAACCACCCACGCGGTTGGTGTCAAACTGGAAGATGTCGAGCGCACCAGCCTGGATGAGATCGTGAAAGCCAAAGCGCGTATAAGCATGCTCGCCGCCGGAAAGCGGCGTATCGGTATATTCTTTCAGTTTCGCAAAAAGATGAATTTCGTCAGGCAGTAACAACTCTTCCACCCAGCGCAGGTTATAAGGCTCCAGTTGTTTCAGGAATTCTTTGGCATAGGGAAAGTTGAAACCCATATAAGCTTCCAGCATGATGTCCACATCATCACCTACAGTGTCACGCACCAGCTTCACCATTTCCACATTCTTTTTCATGCCGGCGCGACCCTCTGTGAGTGGGTAGCCACAACGCATTTTCATGCCCGTAAAGCCCTCCGCTTTGTAATGCGCAGCTTCCGCTTCCAGCGATGGAAGATCGCGCGTGTAGAGGCGGCTATAATAAGTTTCGATGTGCGTTTTAGTTCTTCCACCCAGCAGCATGAATACAGGCACGCCGAGCGCCAGACCTTTGATATCCCACAGTGCAATATCTATAGCACTGATGGCGGCCAGCACGGCTCCCTTGCGGCCAAAAGCTACAGAGGAGCGGTACATTTTTTCATAGAGATGTTCCGTGTTGAGCGGGTTCTCGCCAATGAGCAGCGATTTCAGTTTGGAGTCGATGATGAGCTTCGTCACATCAGGGCACAGGCCGGCATTACCAATGCCAACAATACCAGTATCCGTTTCCACTTCTACCACCAGCCAGCTAAAAAAGCGATAAGCAGCTTGAGAGTCAGCCTGAAATGGCAACATACTCACGGGGGTTGCAAAAATGGTGTCGCTGGTTTTAACAGGACCTTTCCATTGATAAAGTTTCGTTCTGACAGCTTTAATTTTCATTTTTATAGTTTATCATTTTTGTCACCCTGAGCTTGTCGAAGGGACATTGAAGAGTGATTTCGACAGCGTTACTTGCCGGGAAGGCCGGAAGGCAGTAACATCCTGCCGCCTTCCGTTTAACTTCACACGGCCCCTTTTAATAATCAAAAACAAATTCTTGTCACCCTGAGCTTGTCGAAGGGTTGTCGAAAGGTGGGTCGCCCTGCAGCGTTGCAAAGGTCGCGTGGCTGGGCGGCTCACCTTATTCTCAAAAACTAACATTCACAGCTTTCCCTGTATAAGTAACTTCCTTCGTTGTGCCCTGTGGCAGCAGCAATACTTTGAATGAGCGTTGTTTCACTTCGTTGATAGCACCCTTAGGAGCCTGTGGCGCAAGCGTGAGCTTTTTGCCCTTGTCGCTCCAGGTGATCCTTGTCCAGGAACCCTTACCCTTTGTATAATCTTGTGAGATGCCATCATCTTCATACAGCGTGAAGTCGCCATCAGCACCGGTATAAATGCGCAGGGTGGTGGGCTCGTTTACGGGTTGATCTATATACTGACGGATAGGATCGAAAGGAATGATAGCGCCTGCACGCACGTAAATAGGCATGATGGTGAGATCTACATTGCGTGATACAGTTTGGCCGCCGCTTTGCTTTTCACCACTCCACCAGTCATACCAATCGCCTTTAGGCAGGTACACCTTACGCGTAGTAGCCCCCTTTTCAAATACAGGAGCGATCAGCATATCACGGCCCCACAGATATTGACTACCCATATTGAGCACTTGCGGATCGTTGGGGTAGTGCAGCCACATGGCACGCATGAGCGGCATGCCGGAGTTGCGCGCTTCCCACGCCAGCGTATAAGTATAAGGCAACAATTGATAGTGCAGTTCAGTATACTTCCGGTTGATAGGCTCGATGGTCGGATTGTTCATCTCCGACTGCTTGATATTGCGGGGATCATCAGCGCCAACAGCAGTATTGCGGTTATTGTTTTCACGTGGTCCCATATCGCTCAGGCCATAGCCCCAGGGAAGGGCGGTAAACCAGGTACGGCCATGCGAACGGAAAGAACCGCAGAAAGCCCCAAACTGGTACCATCGTGTATACAGTTCAGCTGTCTTTTCAGCATTGGGATAAAAGCCGCCGATGTCGGAACCCCAGTAAGGACCAATACTTAAGGAGTAATTGATGCCTACAGCTACCTGGCCTTCCAGCGTCTTCCAGGAAGACTCCGTGTCGCCACTCCATACCCAGCCACCCCATTGCGCAATACCGGGGAAGCCATTGCGCTGCAGGCTCCAGGGACGTTTATTAGGTTGAGTAGAAAGATGCCCCTGATAATAAAGCTGGTGCCTTTTGATACGCTCAAACAAGTTGAACCAATCACCCTCGTCGGGCCAGAAAGCATCCACACCCATATTCACCAGCCCTACATGTTGCTGCCAGTAATTTTTGATGTGCGAAGCGTCCATGGGTTCACCAGGTCTGGCAGGAATAGTGCCTTGCAAAGTGGGAAGTTTGTCACGGTCCCAGGGAACCATGTGCATCACCACCTTTACATGTTGCTTATGCATATTGGCCAATACGGTCCTGGGATCATTCTTGAATACCTCCGGGTTGAAGTCGAAAGAAGGTTGCATCGTGTTCCATCCCCTGGGTGTAAAGCCGGTGCCTAAATAGATAACAGCATCAACCGGTATCTTTTTAGCGCGGAAGCTGTCGATAACACCCATCATCTCTTTGTCAGTATCCAGCGTTCTGTGCGATTGCATATAGCCCAATGCCCATTTGGGAGGCATGGTCGCAGGACCAGTGATCACAGAAAAGTCTTTCATGAAAGCAGCAGGCTCGTGTGCGTCGAATACAAAAACATCATACAAGCCCGGTACGATCTCCTTGATAGGAGGTTTTCCTTTACCCTGGTTCAAGCCTTGATTCTTTTCTGTTTGTGGGTCGGCAGCGCCGGTAGGCGGTTGCCAGGGAATAAAGAAACCCTTATCCTTTTGTTGCATATCTACCTGCACCCAGGGCGTTGCTACAAACAAACCCCAGCCGCCTGTGCCTACCAGTAAGGCTACAGGGTTGCGGGAACCGTAAGCATCACTTTGCCAGCGAGGCTCCATATTGTGCATGCGGCCACGACGGTCATATTCGATAGGAAGCGCGCGCCAGTTCACACCACGCTCAGGTTTGGGACCACCTTCACCCATACCGAGGATGGGTTGGTCACCCATATCGAAAGAAAGCTTGCCGTCATCCTGGAACACCAGCTGCTGAATAGCCTGCCCCTTACTATTACTTACAATTACAGTGAGCGGAGAAGGATGTACCTCCACCTGCAAGCTGCCTACTTTCTTCTTTACAGTAGCTTTCAACTCGCGCAGGCTGATTACCGGAGCAGCAAACTTGCGTTCGGCCACAGCCGGTGTAAAAGCAAAATCTTCTGCAAAGCTCACTGGTTTCAAAGTCACGCGGATACTGTTGGCCCCGGCTTCGCGGATATCGAGCCGGGCAGGCGCACCGCCGGTTGTGATCTGTTGCGCACAAATACTGCCGGATACAGTGACCAGCAATGCCGTGGATAGCAGTAGCCGGGAAAAAAATGGTTGGGTCATCATACTTGAATGTTCAGTTAATTATAGCCTTTGTTTTGTTTGAGGTTTGGATTCTTGTTCAGCTCAACCAGCGGAATAGGGAAGATCGTTTTGTCCTGATTAGAGCTTCTGTGCTGAAACCACATCTTGGTCGTGTACACACCAAAGCGGATAATGTCCTGCCTTCTGTGCGCCTCGGCAGCAAACTCCCAGCCCAGTTCATCGAGGAAACGGCCATACTGAATGTCAGCACCACCTTGAGGCTCGGTGATCTGGCCATTGTCCCAATAACCATAGTTGTAGCTGCTGCCTTTCAATAAGTCGGCTCCTGTTACGGTTGCCTTGGCAGGGGCAGATTTGAAATTCCTTTGCCTTACCTGCGTTACCAGCACAGCCGCATCATCAGATTTGCCGGTCCTTAACAAAGATTCAGCCTTCATCATCAACACATCCGCATAACGGAAGATGGGAAAGTCGTTGCTGGCCCCACCACGCATACCTTGTTTGATCTCGTATTTACCGATGCGAAGACCATGATTAGCCGCGCTGGTTTCGATGCTCGTTACAGTATTCACAAAATTGATGACAAGCGCACCAGTCGTTGGGTTGTATTGAGGCCCCTGTATCCAGGAGTCCTTCATACGGCTGTCGTCGGCATCATACGTATTGATGAATTGTGGAACCGCGCAGTTGCCACCCCAGGGCTGCGCCTGCATCTGGAATACCTGCTGCATGGAAGCATCGAGCGTTTTCATGTGGATCACCGATTCTGTACCGAATATTTCATCATAAGGAACGGTGAAGATGAGTTCCTTGGAATTCTCGTTGTTGGTCTTGAATACATCGCGGTAAACAGGCTCCAGAACGAACGAGCCGTTGGTATTAGCCTCCGCTATGATGTCATTACACTCGGCAATACATTTATCCCATTGCGTAGTACCAGTATACACACCGGCATTGAGGTACACTTTGGCCAGCAGTGCTTTTACAGCCCATTTGTTGAACCGGCCATAAGTAGTTTTATCAGCCTTCACAGATAATTGCGGCAATATTTCATTCAGCTCTTTCACCACAAACTCGTATACCTGGGCCCGGGTACTTTGTTGAGGCAGATCGGCCAGAGAAGGGTCAGTAACAATTGGCACATTACCATGATTGTCCATGAGAATGTAATAGAAGAAAGCCCGCGCGGCCCTCAGCTCAGCAATGAGGCCCTCTTTGCCGGTAGCTACCGGTATCTCGCCGGATGTGATTTGATCAATCACGCGGTTGGCACTGTTGATACCATTGAAACAACGGTTCCAAAGCTGTACAGGCTGGCCTTCTGTTGAAGTCCACAGGTGGCGGTGCATACGTTGATAGGTACCCCCATCATACCAGCCCCGGGGGCGTGCCGGTGTAATGATACAATCCGCGCTTTCCTCCTGTACATCGAAATAACCCTGCCAGCCGGCCATCATCGGCCGCATAACACTGTATACAGGAGATACAAGCGCGATCACGTCACCGGAACCAGGGGTGAAGTTGTCATCCAGGATCTCAGAATATACTTCCTCCTCCAGCTGCTTCTTGCAACTGCTGAACAGCATGCCGGAAGCTGCGATGAACAGTATAGCGAAAAGTTGATATGGCTTTTTCATAACAAACGTTGTTTTTGATTAGAGCGAAAGGTTGATACCAAAAGTGAATGAGCTGGTCGTAGGATACTTGTTGGCTTCGTCGTTACCCGGTGTAAGACCTGAGCGGTTCACTTCAGGATCGATACCCTTGTAACCGGTGATCGTCAACAGGTTCAGGCCGGTAGCATAAAGACGGGCTGAGCGTACGATCTTCTTGTTCTTGATGGGCAGCGTATAACCAAGCGTGATATTATCCAGCTTCACATAGTCGCCCTTCTCCACATAATAACTTACATAAGCCAGGTCATTGGTGAGCCTTGTTTTACCATACACGTTATCGAAAGCCGATTTCAGCATATTGTACTGCACCACCTTGGTGTTTTCATAGAACATGCGGGTGAAGTTGAGGATCTTGTAGCCAAAAGCACCGCGGACCAATACGTTCAGGTCCCAGTTTTTATAACTCACAGAGTTGTTCCAGCCGGCATAAAACTTTGGCAGGCCATTGCCGAGGATCTTCTTGTCGTTCTGTGTAGCCTGTTGTATTGGTTTTGGTTTTCCGTCCGCACCCTCGATGATCCATTTGCCCTGTGCATCGATGTCTACAGATTTGTAACCATAAAAGTCACCGATCGGACCACCGATTTTTACACGGTGTGTAGTTTGCTGGATGGGAGCGCCGGTAGCACCTGCATCGAAATAATCATTGGTAGTTTTGAACTGCTCGTTGGAAAGCGACACAAGAACGTTTGTATTCGTAGAGAAGTTGGCGCTGGTTGTCCACTGCGCTTGCTTGCCCTGAACAACATTATAATTCAGCAACACTTCCACACCGGTATTGCGGATACTGCCCACATTCGCAGTGATAGAGTTGAAAAGGAAAGGAGGCACAGGCACCTGATAATCCCACAACATATCTTTGGTGAGGCGACGATAGGCATCGATGGTACCACTCAGCCGGTTGTTGAACAAGCCGAAGTCCAATCCCACGTTAAACTCTTCCTTTCTTTCCCAGCGCAAGTCGGGGTTAGGGTTGCGCACAGGAGCCAGTGATTGTATCCAAACGCCATTGATGAGCACCCGGTTGCCATAGTTCAAACTCGTTTGAGAAAGATAAGAGTCATCCGGAGCAATGCCTGTTACACCATAACCAGCCCGCAGCTTCAGGTCGCTGATCACGTCCACATTCTCCAGGAAAGATTCACGGTTCATCCGCCAGCCGAGCGAAATAGCAGGGAAGGTGCCCCATTTATGATTCTCGCCAAATTTGGAAGACGCCTCCTGGCGCACACTGGCCATAGCCATGTACTTGTCGTTCCAGACATAGTTGATACGGCCAAAGAAACCAATCAGCGTATAAGAAGTGGCAAAGCTGGTCATCCTTGCTTCACCGCGGCCAAGAGCATTACCACTCTCCATGCGGTTGTAAGAATAAAAGTCATTGGGGAAATCCCAGTTCTCCATAGAAGAGTTGCTGGACTTCACGTTTTGATAGCTACCCCCCGCAAGGATGGTAAGCCGGTGATCACCCAGGTTCTTGGTATATTCGGTAGTAAATTCTACGAGATTGTCTTTGAAAGCAGAATTGGCAATCGCTGCAAAACCATTCAAGCCATTCTTGGTGGTCGACATATGCTGCTTGGTTTGCGCAAAACCACGCTGCGTTGTCCTCGATACATTGGACACCAGCAGCTTTAAATGCAGGTCGCGGATGGGCGTAAAAGTTACATTACCATTTGTACGAACTTCTTTTTGCACATTCTCTCCATTCGTTTCCTGGATATAAGCTACCGGGTTGTCATATTCCTGTACAGCACGCTCCATCCAGTTGCCTTGATAATTACGCACACTATCCGTAGGGTTGCGGATCAGCGCCTGACGGTAGATGTAATTGTTGAAGCTGGTACTGTTACCACCGGCCCAATAAGTCTGTGTGCGCGATACGATGTTCATATTGAACTTCAGCTTGCCGTCAAACATAGAATGATTCACATCCACCCGTCCGGTCAGCTGCTTGTTGTCTGATTTCAGGAAAATACCCTGCCAGTTGCGGTAGTTGAGCGAAGCCGTGAAGTTGGTAGTGCGCGTGCCACCTTGCCAGGTAAGATTATGCGTATGACTCACCGGCGTGCGGGTAATTTCGTCCAGCCAGTCGGTAGAAGTGCCATAGTCGGTGAAAGCAATGCCTTCCCCAATATATTTACGATAATCGGCCGCGTCCAGGAAGTCGAGCTTCCGGGCAATAGTTTGTACACTGATATAGCCGTTATAATCCAATGTAGAGCGGGCATCACCATGCACCCGCCGTGTAGTAATAAGGATAACGCCATTGGTACCACGCGTACCATAAATGGCGGCAGCAGAACCATCCTTCAAAACATCGATTGCTTCGATGTCTTCAGGCGCCACAGAGTTGAGCGAGCCAGGAATACCATCGATCAATACGAGCGGTTGAGTAGAAGCCTTCATGGTAGTAATACCGCGCAATTGAATTTGAGTATTGGCAGTAGGGTCGCCGGAAGAAGTAGAAACAGAAAGACCAGCCACCTTGCCTTGAATAAGTTGTGCCGCATCACGTACCGCTCCCTTCACAAAACTTTCAGATTTCACGCTCGCCACGGCACTGGTTACATCACCCTTCTTTTGAGTGCCATAACCAACAACCACTACCTCATTCATATTGGTAGCGGCCCTGCTGAGTTCGATGGTGAGAGAACTTTGACCCTTTACGGCGATCTCCTGTGCTATATAGTTAGTAAAAGAAACTTCAAGAGTAGCGTTATCATTATCAACCTGCAAGGTGAACTTGCCATCCTTGTCGGTGTTGGTGCCCCTGGTGGAGCCTTTTACCTGTACGGAAGCGCCAGACAGAGGCTCCCGGGAAACAGCGTCCAGCACAGTTCCGGTAACAGTAAGAGCGCGTCGAAAATAAGGATCGTTGAGCGGTGAGGGTTCGGCATGCGTTCGTATAACAACAAAGAACAGGCATGCCGCAAATGCAAACAGCAGTTTCGTCCGTTTCATATTCGCAAGCTTTTAAAAGGTTAAGTGTCTTATATGTCAGTATGGATGTTTCAGGATACGGAGGGGCAATAAGGAATACGCACGGCCTTTCCGGTAAAGCCATGATATACCCATGCCGGTATACGGTGCAAAAAAATAGATGATAAGGATTAGTCAGGGCAAAAAAGGCCCCATACCGGTGATGCCGGTTTTTTGAAAAAAACAATAAAAGCCCGTGCTAAATAAAAATATCCAGGTACACTACTTCCTCAGATACGGGTAATATCCCATGCTTTTGTAAAGAATTAAAATAAAGCGTATCGCCTTCCTTCAGCAGGTATTCCACTTCACCAACCTGCATCTTCATCTGACCGCTGATAATATATATAAACTCTTCCCCTTCGTGCGACAGTTCATGCGGCTTCACCTCACCACGACGTGCCACAAAAAGGAACGGCTGCATTTTCTTCTCATGATACTCCGACGCAAAAGGATAGATCGAATACCCCTTTTCCGTAATAGTCAGGCTCTCCGTTGCTTTCTTCCCGGAAGTATGGATAGCGTTCACCAATCCATCCTGCTCCAGGATACTCGAAATGTTGGTGCCGAGCGCAGTAGCGATCTTAACCAGAGCTGCTACCGAAGGCACTGTTTTATTATTCTCGATCTTGGAGATCATGCCCCTCGAAAGATCACAGGCATCGGCAATCTCCTGTAAAGTCCGTTTCTGATTCACCCTCAATGCTTTAATACGTCCCCCAATGTCCAGACTGTTCATTTTTTCTTCCAGCAACAGTTCAGCCTCCATGCAATTTGATTTATTATAAGTACCCTGTGTTTACAATTAGGAAACAAGGTTGAATACGAATATACCTATGTTTCCTGAACCAGCAAGCCTTTTTCTAAAGTGGTTAAAATTCGTCAACCCCGGGCTAACGTTGGTGAGGGTGGGGCGCCCTCAAAACTTGTCCCGCTTTGCGGGAGGGCAGCTCACCCTCACTTTGCCTGTTACCCTGAGCTTGTCGAAGGGGCCTCCTTAAACAGTGAACGATTTTCCCTAACTTATATCATCATTCAAAACGTTGCTTAAACCATCACCAATGAGAAAAAAGAGAACCATCACCCGCCGCCAGTTTATTGATACAACAGCCAAAGCATCACTTGCCTTTACCATTATTCCCCGCCATGTATTAGGAGGACCTGGATACATAGCTCCCAGCGACAAACTCAACATCGCTTACATCGGATGTGGCACACAAGGCTTACGTGAAATGTGCGACCTCATTGCACGGCCCGAATTGCAGATCGTTTCAGTCTGCGATCCCAATAAGATGAGCACAAACTATATCGACTGGTCGCCCAACGGCATCCGCGATGGTATTCGCAAAGCGTTGAACGAACCCACTTGGGGAGAGAATTTCCAGGGCATTCCGGGAGGTCGTGATATAGGCAAAGAGCTGGTGGAGAAATATTACAGCAAACAAAACAACAGCAACTACAAAGGTTGTACAGCCTATGCCGATTTCCGGGAGCTATTGGAAAAAGAAAAAGATATAGATGCAGTTAAGATCATGACACCCGATCATTTGCATGCCCACGTGTCCATTGCAGCGATGAAGAAAGGAAAACAGGTGGTGATCCACAAACCGTTGGGCAATCGGCTGTATGAAGCCAAACTGGTGATAGGTACAGCCCGGGAAACAGGCGTCAGCACACATTTACTCGCCTGGAGCAAGAGGCCGGGAACCGAACTGGTGAAACAATGGATCGCTGAAGGACATATCGGACAACTAAAGTCGATACACAACTGGTCCAACCGTCCCGTATGGCCGCAGTGGACAACCAATCCCACAGACACAACACCGGTACCGGAAGGATTCGATTGGTCGCTCTGGCTGGGTCCGGTTCCCGACCGGCCCTACCATCCCAATTACACCCATAATGTATTCCGCGGCTGGTACGACTTCGGCGCGGGCAGCATTGCCGATATGGGACACTACAGCCTCTGGCCCTTGTTCCTTACACTGGGCATTAATACAGCACCCTTGTCTGCCGAAGCTTATGGAACTACAACCAGCGCAGTCGACAACCACGTGAGCCACGGCGTGCAGAACGATGTAGCATTCCCTTATTCCTGTATAGTAAGATTTAAGTTTCCCAAACAGGAAAGCTTACCACCCTTTGAACTCTTCTGGTACGATGGCGGCATGCGACCCACCACACCAGACGAGTTGGGCAATGCAACACTGGAAAAGGAGGGGATGATGTTTGTGGGTGATAAAGGTATTATCATGGCGGGTTTCCGTTGCGAAAATCCACGACTACTGCCCGATAGCAAAATGCAAAGCGTGATGAAAGGACAAACACCAAAGAAAGAAGAACCCGACTCCAACGACCAATACTGGATAGACGCCTTCAAAAACAAAACCCAGTCACCCGGCAGCTTCCTCAATGCAGGCGCAGTAACAGAAACAATATTACTGGGCGGAGTTGCCCTCCGCGCAAAAAAGAAACTGGAATACGACGCAGCCAAAATGAAAATCACCAACGACGAAGCAGCCAATAAATACCTCTACCGCGAATACAGGAAAGGTTGGGAGTTGTAGACGCCACATTTAGTCATTTGATGCCATCTGGTGCAGTTTTAAGCGAGATTGGCCAGCCGCATTTTGGGAAACTTGTATTTTATCCTACTTTGTGACCCGCGCTATTTTGATCCGAAGGAACAGGCATTCAACAGTCTGGATAGAGTATAGCAGGAGTATAGCAAAGGTATAGCAAAGCTATAGATAGAGTATTGAAATAGCGTAGTTGACCAAAAAGTGCAGTTTTCACCAAAAACAGCAGGGCACATCGTGAATATTAATTACTATAATGAAAAACTATGCGTAAGAATTTATTGCTTGTTGGATTGAGTAGTTGCATCATGGCAGCGCCATTTGTCGGTATGGCATCGCCTGCCACAGAGTTGAAAGTTGTAAGCACAAAGATGGCCGCAGAACCCAAAGACCTCATCGGACGATGGGATATTACCATCGACAGAGAAGGAAAACCAGCTCCCTCCTGGCTGGAAGTAAAACTTTCCGGCAACCGCACATTGGTAGGGTATTTTGTGGGCATCAGCGGTAGCGCACGCCCGGTGGCAAAAGTGAATTTCGATAACGGTAAGTTCAGCTTCTCAATCCCTCCACAATGGGAGCGCGGCAACCAGGACCTGGTACTCGAAGGCGAAGTAACTGCCACAGGTATACAAGGCACGATCGTTAATCCCGAAGGCAGGAAGTACAACTTTACGGGCGTAAAAGCTCCCTGGTTAAAAAGAACAGCTGCAACGGCATGGGGCAAACCCATTGAACTATTCAATGGCAAAGACCTTTCAGGATGGAAAGCTTTGGGAGAAAACCAATGGGAAGTAAAGAACGGCATTCTTACCAGCGCACGTTCAGGCGCCAACCTGGTCACAGAACAAAAGTTCACCGACTTCAAACTACATGTGGAGTTCAAATACCAGAAAGGCAGCAACAGCGGTGTGTACCTGCGTGGTCGATATGAAGTTCAGATAGAAGACAATCCGAAAGAAGAACATCCTTCAGCACACCTGTTCAGCGGTGTGTATGGATTCCTTACACCCAGCGAAATAGCGGCATTAGGACCAGATCAGTGGCAGAGCTATGATATCACATTGATAGGCCGCATGGTGACAGTGGTAGTAAACGGCAAAACAGTGATCAACAACCAGGAAATACCCGGCATCACCGGTGGAGCATTGGACAGCAACGAAGGAGACCCCGGACCTATCTATATTCAGGGCGACCATGGCCCCATCGAATACAGAAAGATCGTGATAACTCCTGCGAAATAGATCAGGGTCTATGTAACGCTGTCATTTCGAATGTTATTCCCTCTTCTGTCATTTCGACGGAGCCATTAAGAGTTAAAAAATGTACGACATAGCGGCGGAGTGAGAAATCTGCTATCGAAGCAAAGGAGTGTTGAAGTGAAGGATGCGAAGTAAAGGCGCATCGAAGTAAGGGAGTGTCGAAGTAAATGGTGCAAAGTAAAAGAATATCGAAGCAAACGCAATTGCCCGGCCCTTTAGGGCCGGGTTTAATTATTCTGCATACTGTGGGCTTTAGCCCAATATCCTGTTAAGTCCCCATCTTAGGAACATTATCCTCATCAGCCTTTTTGTCCGCACCTTTATCCAGTTCTGCCCCCTCTTTATCGATCTCCCGCTCATCAATACCATCAGGCACAGCAGCACCGGGCTTCACAGGCGTTTCCTCGGCTGCTTGCGACATATTGTTGCTGGTTTGCGTCACAAACTCGTCCAGCGGCTTATTCTTTACATCTTTGGGGTGACGATTTTGACCATACTCCATAATTATATTTTCCAATACTTATACCAAACCAATGCCACCGGAAGCATTATAACTCAATAAAAAATGCCCTGTGCAGACAGGGCATTAGTTGTTATGGCTACACGCAAGTACTGTTAAAACTGATAAGTGAAAATGCCATGTACGATGGTATTGCCAGTATATGTTTCTGTTTTAACCACTTTATTGTCAATCAGTATTTCAGCTTTAAGTCCGCCAGGAAGCGAGCTTGTAGTTGAGATGGCTAACACCTCATACTTATTAACCGTTTTCTTTAACTTTTTCGAAAAAGGCAGCGCTGAATTGTCAACACTGGATATGCCACCTGTTTCATTCGTATAAGTAACATCAGCTTTAGTGAGGTTTCCCGCAGTGGCAGTTACCTTATACTCAATATTTACTTCTTTGGGAAAGCTGCTGGGAGTGTCGTTATTGTCTTTGTCTTTTTTGCAGGAAAACAGCAGGGTGGCCGACAGCAACAAAGTCATTAGTTTTACAGGGCGCATGGTGGTTGGAAGATTCATTGTGTATAATTGTTTTGTTTTAAATGGAACTACACTTAGCTAATTAGGGAGTTCGAAGATTGTCAATTTTTCCAGATGTAAGCCTTATCAACATATCAACTTGTAAACCTATCAAACTGATCAATCAACCTTCGGTTGCGGGGCATATTTATGATGCAAAAATATCAGGCAGGGTTAGGATGGACAATACTTCTAAACAAGGGATTTTTTCTACTGGTTTTCCGGTATTTCCAGGTAGGGCGCACAAGTATTCGACAATGTTGATTATTTTGCCCGCATGATAAGGTATGCCCTCCTCCTTTGCTTGCTCATAGCTTCCACGGTGTGGTGCCGCGCACAGGTTCCCTTAGATGGGAACAGGTACTTCGACAGCCTCCAGACGGTATTGAAGGAAGCCACAGCCGACAGCGTAAAAACGAAAGCCTGTTTTTTAATGACCTATCACTGGGTATTCAGAGACCCGGCCAAAGCGAGAGAGTACCTGGAACAGGGACGTAAATATGCAAAACACAATACCTTTCAAACATCGGTATCCTACTTCTACGAGGGTATCATCTTCTATGCCACCGGTGAACTGGATAAAAGCGAAGCCGCTTTCCTGAAAACCGATAGCCTGCTTACACCATTCACAGATAGAAAAGTGGCCTACACCTTTAGAGCGCAATCATGGCACAATTACGGCGTATTACAACAAGTAAAAGGAAATGAAGCAGCATTTGCTGATATCTTGATCAATAAAGCCATACCGCTGGCCGAAAAGGCAGGCGATAGTGCAGAGCTCGCCAGAAATTATCATGATCTTGCCCTCACCTTTAAGAATACGGCACAATATGAAAAAGCCGCTACCTGGTGCCTCAAAGCCATTGCTGTATTTAAACAGCTTCTCAACACCAGTAGCCTGGCAACAGCCTATGTTACGGCAGCTGAAAATTATGTATTGTGGGAAAAATTCCCTCCCGCAAAGGCTATGCTCGATAGTGCCCGTATTATGCTGACCCCTTATCCCGATGCACCGATACTGGTGGATTATTATGCGGCAGAAAGCACTTACTACAATGCGATCCTGCAATTTCAAAACGGCCTTGCAAGCACTGTTAAGGGCATGGCAGAAGCCAAAAAGCAAAACAACCAATATGGAGAGCAACGTCTGCTCCTGCAAAAGTTTTATGCTTTGCACGGCCTGAAAGATTATAAGAATGCAAAGCCGGTATTGTACTATCTCATAGAACAACCACAAATGATGTCCCAGCTCATCAACAGGTTGCAGCTATATAAAGGCTTGGCGGAAACTGAAGCCGGACTGGGCAATATGAAAGCAGCCTATACCTGGAGCGCACAATACAGCAAACTCAGCGACAGCGTGCATGAAAGCCAGTTGAAGAACGATATCCAGAATTTGGAGATAAAGTACAACAACGCTGAAAACCAAAAGAAGATAACCACATTGCAGGCCCAAAATGACAGAGCAGCCCTGTCGGCCAAAAACACCCGGCAGCTCAACTGGTTCCTGGGCGCTGCAAGTCTGCTGCTGCTGATAGTGGCGGTGCTGGCCTTATTATACTACAGGAACAATAAAAAACTGTCTGAGCAGAAAGACCTCAACCACCAGCAGCAGCTGAAAGAGATAGAACAGCAACAACAGATACAGTTCAGCCATGCCATGCTGCAAGGCGAGGAGCAGGAACGCCGGCGCGTAGCCGGAGATCTCCACGATGGCCTGGGCGGTATGCTGGCAGGAGTGAAGCTGAACCTGACAGGATTGACGGTGGCGACAGCAACTGCACAGGAATCCGACCTGCACAAAGTGATCGGTCAGCTCGATCAGTCGATTGGCGAACTGCGGCGCATAGCCCGCAACATGATGCCCGAAGCACTGCTGAAATTCGGCCTGGAAACGGCCCTTAAAGACCTGTGCGAATCATTGATGACAGATCATGTCCGCATCAGCTTCCAGTCATTTGGCATCGAGAAAACGATCCCCCAGCAAAAGCAGGTCACCATTTACAGGATCGTGCAGGAACTCCTTACCAACGCTATTCGTCATGGACAGGCATCGGACATTCTGCTGCAATGCAGCCAGAATGGCGATACGTTCCTGATTACGTTGGAAGATAACGGCAAAGGATTTGACACTACACAAGTGGCCAATGCCAAAGGAATAGGACTCGGTAACGTAAAAAGCAGGGTAGATTACCTGAAAGGCAAAATGGACATAACTTCCGTTCTCAAAGAAGGAACCACTATAAATCTTGAATTGAATGTTGCAGGATAAAGGAATGATAACACTCGCAATAGTAGACGATCACCCGATCGTGATAGAAGGCTTGCTGAAACTGCTGGACAATAAAGAACACCTCAAGGTAGCAGGCTACTTTACAACCGGCGCAGGTATTATCGAATTTATGAAAACCCATACGCTCGATATAGTGCTGTTGGATATCTCCCTGCCCGATATGAACGGAATGGACCTCTGCAAAGAAATAAAAATACTATCACCCGGTACCCGCGTGCTGATACTGAGCAACCACAGCGAGCGTAGCATCATCATGCAGGCATTGCAAAACGGCGCCAGCGGCTACCTGTTGAAGAACGCCTCCTCGGCAGAATTGACCGCCAGCATCCAGGAAGCCCTGAGCGGTCAGATCACATTCAGCAAAGAAGTAAAAGAGATCATTGCCCGGCCATCTGCCAACGAATTAAAAGGTATTCCCCAATTGACCAAAAGAGAAAAGGAGATACTCCACATGATCTCCGAAGGAGTCACCACGGCGGGTATAGCAGAGCAGCTTTCACTGAGCCCGCTTACAATTGAAACCCACCGCAGGAACCTCTTGCAAAAGTTCGAAGTCAAAAATGTGGCAGCATTGATCAAAATAGCTGTACAACAGGGGCTGATTTAAATGCGATACCCTGCAACAGGTTCAGAACTTGAGGTTGTCTTTGTACATGTCTCCAACAGGCAGCGTGCTCTTGCCGGCCACAACAGCGTCCTTGCTGATCCTGGTCACATGCTGCAGGTTCACGACATACGAGCGGTGGATCCTTTTAAACTGCTCCTCGGGCAGTAGTTCCAATAACGACTTCATGGTAAGATGGGTGAGGAATGTACCATTGGTAGTTGTTACCCTGATATAATCCTTCAGCGATTGCGCAAACAAAATGTCTGTATGGAACACCTTCACGAGACTGCCATCTACTTTAATATATAAATAATGCTTAACAGCTTCTTGCATAGGAGGAGGTTGCAATTGCAGGTACCGGTCGATACTCTTGCGGAAGCGTTCATAAGTGATAGGTTTCAGCAGATAGTCGGTGGCCTGCAGTTCATAACTTTGAACCGCATATTCAGCATAAGCCGTAGTGAAAATAAAAGCGGGAGCGTGCTTCAGCGATTGTATCAGTTGAATACCGCTGATATGAGGCATCTTGATATCGAGAAAAAGTAAGTCCACTGGTTCCCGGCGCAATAAAGCGATAGCCTCCGCAGCATGAAAACATTTGCCGGCCAGCTCCAGCATGGGCGTCCGGGCAATATAGTTCTCCAGCACTTGCTGTGCCAGCGGTTCATCATCTACGATCAGGCATCTTACCATAACCATGTAAATTTACCGTTAATACAACTTCGTACACACTGCCATTATTAGAGTGCCTGAGCGAATGCCGTCCGGGGTACAACAAAGAAAGCCTTTTGCGGGTATTCTCCAATCCAAGACCCGTACTGCTGTGTACCGTCGTCTTGGGGATGCTGTTCTTTACAGATAAAGTAAGTTCCCTTTCCTGCATAAACACGACGATCTCTACAAAGCCATGATCAGTTTCCTCCGCAACACCATGCTTGAAAGCATTCTCTACAAAAGGAAGCAATAACAAAGGAGCGATCATGGCATCATCCGTAACCCCCTGCGTGTCAAAGAGAATATTAATTTTATCATTATAACGAACCGAATGAGCCGCGATATAATCCTGCAGGAAAGCTATTTCCCGGCTCAGCGGCTGTTGCGCTTTCACACCCTCATACAATACATAACGCATCATGTCCGATAAGCGCGATACAAGAGACGCCGTATGAGGCGACTGCTGTAGCGCCAGCGAATAAATATTATTCAGTGTATTGAAAAAGAAATGCGGTTGAAGCTGCGCCTTAAGATATTCAAGGTCTGCCTCGGTTTGCAATTGCTTCAGCTGCTGCATCTCTTTACCCTGCTTGTCATAATGAATAAAATAAGCCAGCGCCGTGATCTTTATCAATTCCAGCATCGTATAATGCACGGTAAAATGTAACCCTCCATGCCATTTCATCCACTTGGCAGCTTCCTTCCGCATAAAGTCGGGCAAAAATTCTAATTGAGTGATCGTCCAGTACGTACCATATACCTTATAAAACTCATAAAACACCAGGAAGCCGAGGAAGGAAAGGAGAAAATAAATGTATTTTTTTCTAACCAATAAACGTTGGATGGCCAGTTTGTAAAATAGGTAATAAGGCACTACATCGAAACAACCCCACACCAGCCTGCGGATAACACTCTCACGCCAATAACCAGGCTCATCACTGCGAGGCTCTATATTGATCATATATTCCAGGTCAGAGCCCATCGGCACCAGGAAAAAAATGAAAATAAAGAACACGCATTCGATCACCCTGTACTTGTCCCATTTGAATGCTCCGAGCGGTCTGGTCATAGCGATTAAAGATAGCCCAATTTAAAAGCAAAATAAGGCAACAGACGGTCGGAACAGGCCTTTTCGACGAGACCTCCTTTTATTTCGACTAACGCTTTCCAACCAATCAGTTGATCGTTTTTTGAACATCCCTTGTCGAAGCGGTTACATAAATCGTAATGCAGGCTATAGGTTTGTCCCAACAACCATTTAAATATGAAATACAGCCCCCTTTTCTGCCTGCTCCTGCTTGGTATTGACATCCAGGCACAATCCGGTAAAGACAAAAATAAAGCAGTAGCAGTATTGCAGAAAACCCTCGCGAAGCTAAACAACATGCAGTCGGTGAGCTACCGTTATACCCGGGAAATGCGCTATCATGAAGACAACTACCACAATATGGACAGCGCTGCCATCTATATACAGTATGAGTCCCGCAATGTTGGCGGCCTGCGTTTTCAGGCAACCCGCCCCGCCGTCCGTTTTATCTATGACGGAGCCCGCACGCTGGGCCTGGATGATAGCAATAGAACGATCGATACAGCTACTGTTAAAACCGCCGCAGCCCTTGAAAGCAACACCTTTCTTTATCATTCCCTGGCCACGCTGCGCAATATCCTGCCGTTGATCATTCAGACAGATAACATTCAAAAATCCATCAGCGATACCATCCTGCAAGGACGACGCTTCCTGTCCGTCAGGATAGAAGCGCCAGGCCGTTACTTCGGAGGACTAAACGGTATACAGCAGTTGCCTGCAGACGCCAATCTTAAAAGGCCCTATTACCTGCTGATCGACCCTGAAACACAGCTGCCTTATCAATACGTTGCCAAAATTGCGCGCGGTATCGACGACCGCGATTTTATTACCGTTACGTATAGATCTATCGAAGCCAACCCTGCCGCCCCCAAAGATGACTCCTGGTTATATGCAACCTATGCAGCACGGTACAGCCCATTCAAGGCCAAAGAAAGAAAACCAATTGTAAAAGCAGGCGCCCTGGTGCACAACTTCACCCTGCCACGTTATACAGCTGAAGCGATCGACAGCATCTCATTACAACAATTTGCAGGAAAAGTGGTCTTGCTCGACTTTTGGTTCAAATCCTGCGGACCCTGCATGCAGGCCATGCCACACTATAATATCCTGCAGCAAAAGTTTGGTAAAGACGGCTTTCAGCTCATAACCATTAATATCGAAGACGGAGAAGACGACATGAAATTCTTTTACAACAAATACCAGCCAAACTACCATATGCTATTCAAGGGGCAGGCCCTGTTTGATCAACTGGGACTTTCCGGCTGCCCTTCCTCCATATTATTGGATAAAAACAGTAAGGTTACCCACGTATTTCACGGCTTCAACCAGACTCTGATAGAAAGTAAAGTTGCTGAAGTAATGGTACAATAAGGGGAGTGCAATACACGCTGCCTGGCACAGCATTTATACCATCTATGATTTTAAGCCTTAAAAAAAAGGAGGATGATCATGGAAACATATAATAAGAACTACGAAGCCGACAACCAAACGGGAGTAAACCATGAAGGCCCGGATGCCAATAATCCCGTTAGGCGATTGACAGCCCGTTCTATTACTGGCGACAGAATAGAAAATCCTAATGGAGATGATTTGGGTAAAATAGAAGACCTGATGATCAATCTCCATACAGGCGAAGTGGAATATGCAGTATTGCAAAGCGGCTCCTTCCTCGGATTAGGCGGAAAGCTGTTTGCCATCCCTTTCAAAGAATTAAGATTGAACCATGCCAAAGAAGTATTCGTATTGAATCGTGATAAAGATTACCTGAAAGAATCCCCCGGATTCGATAAAGACCATTGGCCCGACACCAATGATCATGATTACTTCGATCGGGTAACAAGCTATTATGACCGCACTCCGATGCCTATGCTACCATTGTAGCAGGCAATTTTATGTGCAAACATGAATACTAAACAGGTGATGTCTTCATAGGGCATTACCTGTTTGGCATTTATACCATCGATGTAAATAAGGAAAATCAAAAACCGTATTTGTACGTCCATTGATATTGAAATAACTCCTAATTTTAGTACAGTTACGCTGTCCCCCTGAGCCTATTGGCTGTCCCCCTGAGCCTGTCGAAGGGGCTTACAACAATACCGCACCCGCTTAATCAGCCCCCGTTAATCTGCACCATCACATTCCGGCATCCCGCCCAATATCTTCCATACACAATATCCCGGTTATGCATTTCATAATCCTGTAAGGAGAAGGCTTGCTATTGCCCGAACCTTACAGATATCAACCTTTATTAAACACAAACTTTATCAGTTATGAAAACAACAGTACGCCTGACGATGCTTGCCGTAGTGGCAGCACTACTTTATTTATTCAGGCCAGATAACCGACGTCATTCCGCCCAATGCCGCTACAGCTTATCAGTATAATGTATACATACATTACCTTGACAACAAAGGCAGGATATACAAAACAAACCAGTTGGCGCTGGATGGAACAGTTGCCCATACGACCAATTATGCCTACGATGCAGCAGGCAACCGTATCACGGAGTGGGCAACCTACGATGATAAAGTAAATCCTTATCGCACCAACCCTGTATGGTCACTTATACATTGGGATTATAGCGTGAACAATCCATTATATTTCGGCAACCCATTGTATCCAAACAACGAGATAACAGCCTATAACGATTGGGGGCTACCTGTAAAGATGATATCTGAAGATGCCCAGATATTCGGAAACCGGTACGATACTTTGGAGATAGAATACCAGTGCAGTAAATAACAATATTGCTTATCGGAAGAGGAAGTAGGAGAGGAGAAAAACTTTGCCGGGTTATCAGGTAGCCCGGCAAAGGGTTAGTAAGACCTGAAGGACTATTTTACATGCTTGTTAACAACCTTTGCCAGTTCAAACATAGTGATCTGGTCTTTACCAAAGATTGGTTTCAGCTTAGAGTCTGCATTGATGTTTCTTCTGTTCTTTTTGTCTTGCAGACCATTCTTCTTGATGTAATCCCAGATCTTTTTAACGATCTCTGTTCTTGGGATTGGTTTGCTACCGATCACTTCAGCGAGTGTAGCGCTGGGCGTGAGAGGTGCCATGAAAGCTGCATTAGGTTTCCTGGCTGATTTTTTCTTAGCTGCTTTGGGAGCCGCTTTTTTTACTGCTTTCTTAGGAGCTGCTTTTTTAGGAGCTGCTTTCTTAGCGGCCTTTTTTGGTGCTGCTTTTTTAGCTGCTTTTTTGGGCGCTTTTTTTGTTGCCATTTTGTTCTGGTTTTTACGATTGATGATGATGTCTAATGCCGGAAGGAAGGGATATTATTCCTGCATTAGACAGGACGTTAATCTTTCCTCCCAAAAATAATGAAGTAATATAGTAAGATTAGAGCATATCAGTCAAGAATGCCCTCTGAGAGTTATACACGTTCTGTGAATAAACTTCATTGGAGAAATGCCTTTTTCCCAAGGGAAAGTCGCTTTTTACCTCATTGCTCCCGACGACGGTCGTGACCTTGTTGCCTCGATGCCTCTTTACAATTGCTTAAGAGCTCTCCCTATATTCACTCCTCTTCCCAATACCGGTTTGAAGATATCACCCATTTGAGTGATACGTACCACGGCGTTCTTTAACGTGAAGTGGGTGAGCTTTAAACCCTGCTGTACTTCTGTCCAATCGAGTGGCATAGATACAGTGGCGCCAGGCTTCGGACGTAGCGAGTAAGCCGCTGCCAGCGTGGCTTTCGGGCGATTTTGAAGGTAGTCGATATACAGCTTTCCCTTCCTGTTTTTGGTCAGCCTTTCTATGCTTGTGAATGATGGTAATAGCTCATGCACACGGGTCGCAATGAGCTTGCCAAATAGCTGGCATTCGTCATAAGTATACTTCGCCCCCAGCGGAATATACACGTGAATGCCGGTAGAGCCTGAAGTCTTCGGGTACCCGGAAACGCCCAGCTCATCCAGTACTTGCTTTACGGTCTGTGCTGTTTTGATCACCTGCTCGAAAGTATTCCCCTTGTCAGGGTCAAGATCGAGACAGCACCAGTCGGGATGGTCCGGTTTATGAATAGTACTATTCCAGGGATTCATCTCGATAGCTCCTAGGTTGGCCATCCACAACAGGCCGGCTTCATTGGTAGGTACCATGAAATTCTTGTCTTCTCCCTCACTGGTCGTATAAGGAAATTGCTTGATCCAGTTAGGTGCTTTACCCGTTATATCCTTCTGGTAAAAGCTTTTACCATTGATGCCATTGGGATACCTGTTCAGCGATTGAGGCCGGTCTACGAGATAAGGAAGGATGTAGGGCGCCACCTGGTAGTAATAGTTCAGCACGTCACGTTTGGTATATTTTTCCCTTGGCCAGAACACTTTATTGAGGTTGGAGAAAGAGAGCTTATGCCCGTTGATAGACCTTACCTGCGTCGCTTCAGAGGGGTTTAACAGCGTCTTCCTTTCCTGTTTACCGCCCTTCCTGAGCAATTTGGCAGCAGGATTTTTCTTCGCCCTTTTAGTGACCTCCTTTACTTCCACGGCCGTCTCAGCCACTACGGAACGGGCCTTTTTATCCTCCCGCATCCCTTCAAAACTGGGATGGCGCATTACGCCATCGTCGGTCATCTCTGCATAACTCACTTCGCCTACGAGCTTTGGTTTAAGCCAGGTTACCTTGGCATGAGGGGGATTAGGCCGGAAGCGCGAAGGCTTATTTACATCCGGCAACTCGGTAAAAGGACACCTGGTAGTAATAAGAGGCTTGAAAAGCCGCATCATTTCCTGTTGCATCTTATCATTGAAACCGGTACCGATCTTGCCGGTGTAATTCAGTCGTTTACCATCATATACACCTACGAGTAAAGAGCTGAATAACTTGGGAGAGTCGTCATTTTGCGTAAAGCCGCCAATAACTACCTCATGCCTTTTATTGGCCTTCAGCTTCAGCCAGTCGCGCGTACGCTCACCGGGCACATAGATACTATCAGCCTTCTTGGCCATGATACCCTCCATGCCCATCTCTGCAGCAACCGACAGGAATTCAGTGGCAGAACTTTCAAAAGCCTCACTATAGCGGATAATGCCGGAGGTGGGTACCAGCGGACGTAAGATTGCCCGGCGTTCAACCAGCGGCAACTCAGTAAGATCATGACCATCCAGCCACAGAATATCGAATACATAATACACGAGCTCACCATCGGCATCACTGCGCCAGTTTTGCAAAGAACCAAAATGTGCAATACCCTTATCATTCACTACACAGATCTCGCCGTCTATAATAGCATTGAGGTTCCAGTCCATTACAGCCTGGTAAACCGGGTAAAACTTCTCATCAAAAGATTTATTATTGCGCGACAACAACTCTACTTTCCCATTATGAGAAAGTGCAAGTGCTCGATAACCATCCCATTTGATCTCATACAACCAGCCCGGCTGGTCGAAAGGCTCACTCACCAGCGTGCCCAGCATAGGGCTGATATGGTTGGGGAATGGCGCTTTAGGCGCTTTCTGCAGAGCCGCTAGCGATTTTTTTTTTGATACCGCGGTCTTGCGGGGAGCTGCTTTCTTCAGGGGTAAGGCCGTTTTACGGGCGGTCTTTTTAGTAGCAGTTTTTTTTCCGGCTGCCTTCTTGGTCGAAGTCTTCTTTTTTGCTTTTGCAGATGACGAAGCCCTGGAAGTTCCATTAGCCACACCATAAATATGATGACTTGTCCTGGTTACTTCTTCCAGCGTTTTATCAGATACTACAGAACGGACCTTGCGGGTTACATCAGTGGATTTTGCATATTTATCCCGGTGCTTGATTAGCAGCCAGGCATTGTTTTCTGCATTCTTCAGCTTTACCAGGGCAAACTCTCCCTGTAATTTTTGCCCATGGAGACTGAATTTGAGGGAGCCGGACTTCAGTTGTTTCAACAGCGCTTTTTCATCCTGCTTCTTATCTCCACTCGGTTCAAGCGGTTCATAAGTTCCCTCATCCCACACGATCACAGTACCAGCGCCATAATTTCCTGCAGGAATAATACCTTCAAAAGTGCGATAATCATAAGGATGATCCTCCACCATCATGGCCAGCCGTTTATCTTCCGGGTTCAGCGAAGGCCCTTTAGGCACTGCCCAGCTCTTAAGCACACCTTCCATTTCCAATCTGAAATCATAATGCAAACGGGTGGCATCATGCTTCTGAATCACAAAACGCAAAGCTTTGCCCGTAGCCTTTCCCCCGGTAGGTTCCGGCGTTTTATTGAACGAGCGCTTCTTCCGGTAAGTAGCTAAAGCCATAAAGGAAAGATTTATTCATAACACCTTAAATCATATGCCAGCAAACCCTCTGTCAGCCTGAGCTTGTCGAAGGCGCTTTAGAAGACTAAATCTTGCAACACTCAGGGCGGGTCGCCCTCAAAGAGCTTGTCCTGCCCAGCAGGAGCGGCTCACCCTGTGCTATATAACTTATGTTTCAGATCACTGAGCAGGCTGGTCCTCTTTCTTTTCCGGATCGGCATCTACCTTCTTGCCTTTAAGATCTTTCTCGGTTACTTTTTCACCTTTACCTTTTTCTTCACCTGGAGCTTTATCTACACCCTGCTTGTCTTTATTTTCCGGCTCACGGAACTTTTCTTCAGTAGCACGGCCATTATTATGTTGTCTCATGATAATATGATATTTGTGTAGCTATCAGTGGCACAATTCTCGTACCTGCACCACTAAAGGAAGTGAATAGCTGTAGTGAGGAAAGTATGCTACAAGGGCCAGATGCGACTTGAGACGGTTGATGCCATACCCTAAACTCAAGACTCTCGACTCTGAACTCTATACTCTATACTCAAAAAAGCCGCATTCCCCCCGCTTATTTGTCGTAACGGCACACGCCCTAAAACAAGAATAGCCAGTAAGTTTACACCATCAAATTCATGAAAAAACAAAGTATATGCCAGTAAATTACATAGACCTGCCCATCAACGACCTGAACAAGTTATTGAAGGAATTAGACATCACAGCCCGTGAACTCTTGCAGATCATTGCAGGCTTCAGCCAGCAGCAATTCAATAAACTGCCATTTGCAGGAAGCTGGACCGCCGGACAAGTGTCGGAACATTTATTGAAATCAATAGAAGGAATACCCCAACTGATGAATGGGAATACCAAACCAACAACAGAAAGAAAAGCAGATGAACACGTGATAACGATAGAATCCATATTCCTGGACTTCGATACCAAAATGAAATCACCCGACTTCATTCTTCCATCAGATGGGCCACACGACAGGAATGAAATGCTGAACAGCTTCAGAGCTTGCCTGGACGAAATAGCCATGAAGGCCCGAACAATGGACCTGACACTAACCTGCACCGATTTTCCTTTTCCCGGTATTGGTGAACTTACACGTTGGGAGTTGATAACCTTTGCCATCTGCCATGGCCGCAGACATACACTTCAGCTGAAAAATATTTATAAGCACGTAACTATGGCTACAGTGTAGCCAACGATGCTAACACATACTAATTAAGAAACACTGTTTTCGTAACTGGTTTCTTTCAACGGAGAATGAGCCTTCACTTTACCTTCCGGATGGGAGAGAGGAGCGGGGCTCTTTCGCTGTTGGGCAAGCACCATACAAAGGATAAAACCAGTGAGCGCGAGGCCGGCACCTACATATTCAGGAGAAGTATAGCCAAAGCCAGCTGCAATAGGCAGCCCACCCAGGTAAGCGCCCAGCGCATTACCCATATTGGCACTGGCTTGCAGCGCCGATGAAGCCAGCATTTCAGCCCCCTTGGCAGCATTGATCATGAGCATCTGCATAGGTGCAATAACAGCAAAAGCGATCGCGCCGGTAATGAAAGTCATGCCGATGGCCGGCACTTTATAATAACTGGTAAATGAGACGATGATCAAAGCGCCGATCATAGCCAGCAGCAAAGAACCGGTTGTTTTCAGAGGAGAGAACCGGTCGGCAAGCCTGCCACCTACAAAATTCCCGAATGCCATACCCAGGCCGGCAACGATCATGATACTACTGATGCTGCCGCTGCTGAATCCGGCTACATTGGTCATCAACGGAGCAATATAACTGATCCAGGCAAAAAGACCACCGGTACCAATACTGGAAATACCGATGATGAGCCAGATATCTATTTGTTTGAACACCTTGATACTTTTGCCAAAACCTGCGTCGGGAGCCGGAGCAAGATCAGGCATCCATCTCCTGATACTCAGTGCTGCTATCACGGCGATCACAGCAATAGCGCCAAAAGCATAGCGCCAGCCAATCGCGTGCGACATCCACGTGCCCAGCGGCACACCGGCAATATTGGCGATGGTAAGACCAGCAAACATCATCGATACAGCCCTTGCTTCCCTGCCCGGTGCTGCCATCCTGCTGGCTGCTACAGCACCCATCCCAAAGAAAGCGCCATGAGGCAGGCCAGCAAATAAACGCGATACGAGTAATAAAGGATAGCTGGGCGACAACGCAAACAAAGTATTGAACAAAGCAAACATGCCCATCATCGACATGAGAACAAGACGCGGCGGGTACTTGCCCGTCAGGGCAGTCATCAGTGGCGCACCGATCACTACACCCAAAGCGTAAATTGATATAAGGTGGCCAGCCGAAGGAATGGAAATAGACAGCGAAGTAGCCACATCAGGCAACACACCCATCATCATAAATTCCGTCATACCCACTACCACACCGCCAAGCGTTAACGTCAGTAAACCGGGTTTAAGGGTGTTTAAAAAGTTCGATTGTTTCATATATTGCGTTTAAGCGTAATGATCCTGCGACAATTTGGTTCCGTTTGCCTTGGTTCGAATCCAGGTCGGGCAACTACAGAATTTAACTAAAGAACAAAAAATGCCCCGCAGTGGCGAGGCATTCGTGTAGAGGGACTCATGTGATCTTAGGCCCGGTTCCCATAGGTAATATCTTATCAATCTTACAGGTAAACAAAACCAGCAACACACTAAACGATCCGCACGTGCTTGCCTGTTTGCACAACTTCAGCCACCAGATCAAGGTCACCTTTCGCCACCCCTGATATTACTATGAGATCTATACTCGCATCTTCTATAATAGCGCGTTTGTCCTGTACAATTTCAGATTGCGGATAATGCAACCGGGTAATTTCGGCCGACACATTGGGTACCATCACCTTTTTCAGGCGAAACCCACCAGCTTCACCAAGCGTTTCCGTTTTGAATGACTCGATAGACGTATTGCATTCAATGAGCCCCACATTAGTTACAGTTTCCATACACACTGGCTTTAAATTTTAATAACCTGTTCCTGCCCACAGTAACAGTGGTTGGCAAGCACAGGCTATCATTAAATGTGATTTAGAAAACACAAAGTTACAACTATCTGGTTAAACGTTTAACCGCTAAGCGGCTAATTAAAAGATTATTAATGGCCCTTTAACAAAAGAGGCATGTATAGGTGGTTGATAGACATATATTTGCATTATTCGGATTGGTTAAAGCTTTAACGTATTTTAGTAGCTGCTATGGAGCGGAAGGTATCTTTAAAGGATATTGCCCAGAAAGTGGGTGTTTCTACGGCCCTTGTTTCCTATGTGTTGAACAACAAACGGGAGAACAGGGTGTCGAAGGAATTGGCGCAACGTATCCGCGATGCTGCCGCTGCAATGAACTACCGGACCAATCAGGTTGCACGTAGCCTCAAAACGAATAAAACTTACACGATCGGCCTGATCGTATCGGACATCGCCAACCCTTTCTCCTCCGGCCTCGCGCGCATTATCGAAGACGAAGCAGAACAGCACCAATACACGGTGATCTTCAGTAGCTCCGATGAAAATGCAGGCAAGTCAGGTAAGCTCATTGATACCCTATTGGACAGGCAGGTGGATGGGCTCATCATTGCGCTGCCTGCCTTCGCTGAGCACCAGGTACTTTACCTGCAACAACAGCAAATCCCCTTTGTATTGGTCGATCGTTATTTTCCAGAGATCAAAACCAATCACGTAGCGCTCGACAACTACGGAGCTGCACTCAAAGGAGTAGAATACCTGATCAAAGCCGGTCGCAAAAGAATTGGTATGATCACGTACGATACCGAAGTGTTTACCCTGCAGGAACGTAAAAGAGGATATACAGCCGCATTGAAACAACACAAACTCCCGGCGCCAAAGAACCTCGTAAAAGAAGTCAATATCAAAGTAGAAAAAGCAGCGGTGGAGAAAGCCATACAGACGCTGCTATCTGGTCCTGATCCGGTAGATGGCCTGCTGTTTGGCGCCAATAACCTTGCCGTGGCAGGATTGAAATGCATCAGCGCTATGCCAATAAAGATTCCCGACGATCTCATGATCGTCAACTTCGATGAAACAGAAGCCCTGGAGTTCTTTCATGCCCCCTTTGCCTATATCAAACAACCCTTGCACGAAATAGGCCGCCTGGCCACCCGCTTGCTGCTCGAAGCCATCGAAAAGCGCAACAGCATCACCCAGATCAACCTCGAAGGAGAACTGGTACTAAAAGTGCCATCCATGCCCTACTAACCTGTCAGGGTCGCAAACCTACTCCGCAGACAGAAATAAGACTTTCTGAAATTTATTTTGAATACGCTTGTCAATGCTGACATAGGGCTGTCACTACCCCCATGTTTCTTTGAGGTAACAAAACTCAATCAATATGCAAGCAAACGCCATCAGTACTGCCACAGTAATCGTTACACCCGAACAATTATTAGCCCACTGGCAAGGCCACCGCGGCCTTACCCGGCGCGTGATAGAAGCATTTCCAGAAGACAAACTATTTACTTATTCCATTGGAGGCATGCGTCCTTTTTCAGACCTGGCCATGGAGTTGATAACACTGACATTTATAGGGATATACGGAACCGCCACCGGCGAATGGAAAGAATTGAAAGATCTCTACACAGGCGACACGCAACCCAAAACCAAAGAAGGCATTTTGGAATTGTGGGATGCGGCTACCATATACCTCAATGAATACTGGAGACAAATAGAATCAGACCGCTGGCAGGAAGTAGATGCTGCCCTTGGACAATACGAACAACCGGTATACAGCAGCACACTGTATTGGCTGGACAACGAAAACCACCACCGCGGCCAGGGATACGTATACCTCCGCTCACTGGGCATCGAACCACCCTTCTTCTGGGATAGAGGATAAAGCGACGTCCTAAATGTCGCCACCTTGATTAGTGACCCTTCCTTGTCACCCTGAGCTTGTCGAAGGGTCAAAGGATGGCTCACCCTGGTAGAATATCCTGTAAACTAATAAGCCCTCCGCACAGCGGAGGGCTTCGATGTATATTGGATCTTATTATACGGGGTTACTGGTTCGCAGTACTGTCAGCCAAAGTTCCATTGTTGATGAATTTGATCTGCACTTTCTTGTCCTCGTCGGTAGCGCCTGGCACACCGATCAGCAGAACGGTATAAGCCTTTTTCTGCTCTACATTGATGCTGCGGTTGGCATCGACACCATTGTTATTCTTTACAGCAATGGTGATACTACCCGGCGTCACAGCTGTAAATTCTCCAACTGCACCATAAGCAGCGTTGTCATTCACCACATTGCTGCCGCCAGCGGCAATAGTAACAGTAGAAGCGTTTACTGAATCGGTAATAGCATTGATGTAGCGAACATAAGCCTTTCCAGATGAGGCAGACAAACTATCGAAGTTGTCGACAGACACAATGTTGCGGTAAGCACCATTATTACCGGTTACAAACAACGAATAATACTTGTCCTTTTCAAAATTGTAGCTGCTGGAAGTAAGCCGGTTGCTACTGTTGTAATTGAAAGCCTCGATGTTGCGGTCGCCAACGTAAATGTTCTGATAGTTGCCGGTAAAACCAGTGTACGACAATGGTTCACGCGTAAGACTATTACCCGAAAGTCTGATCACCATACCCGATTGGTCCGGGGCCAGGTTGAAAGACAACAGACCTGCAGCAGGAATGTCGGGGTTATTATAATCACTATCCTTTAAACAAGCTGTAAACAACAGACCCGACGATACAACTGCAATCACAGGGATCATACTCCTGCGGAGATAAAACAAAACTTTGTTCATTACAAGCGTTTTTAATAATAAAATGGAATTCCCGGCAGTTGAATTGGAGAGGTGAATTTTGATAGAAAGGTTCGTAACAGATCGTAGGGGGAACAGCAAAAGTATGAAAAAGCTGCGCGGAGAGTCTTAAAGGAATGATAAAGTCAGACCCGGATTAAAAGGATTTAATCCATCGAAAGTAGTAGGTAAGTGGCAACAGATAGAATATGAAAAATGACAAACGCAAAAGCATCAATGAACATAAATAGTAAATGGTGGGCAGCATGAGCAGGTAGCCCATAAAATTTACTCCCGATTCCAGGCGCCCCACTCGCTGCTCGCCATTTACCACTTGCCCTTTACGAGGCAAGAAATTGATCTTCCGGTTTACGCTTTTTCTTTAGCAAAAAGGCGCAGATCAGCGTAATGATCAACCCAACAGGAAATATCTCCAGGTAAGTGAACAATACCACGAATAGTGGGTTCTTGTACATTTCCTGCATCTGGGCCATTTCGGCCATCTTGGCATTCAATTCCACCTGAGTAGCTCCACTTTTTTTAGCATCCTTTATCACACAGGCTGTGTATTTCTCCGTAAAATCAGGAAAGAAGAAATAATACTCTATCAGCCATGCCCCCACATACATGGTAGAAGCAATTAATGTAATATATAATCCGATCCGGAACGCTTTGCCAAAAGAGATAACACCGTTATTATGCTTGTCCCGGAAATTCTTGACACCTACAAAAATGAGCGAAAAGGCTACCACCATGGTCGTATAGCCCAGCACCATGCTATCTTGAAAATGCTCATTATTCTTCATCTGGAGTGTACCATATACCATCATACCGGTTACAATGAGCCCGGCAATAAGGCCAAAGACTAAAACGATCTTTTTCATGTCGATGTAAGTTTTGATTGAAGGTTACCCGGCAAATTTGAAGCATAATCAGCTACGGGACCTCATACTTTGGAGTGATTTTGAGTAGGATAGGGCAGTTTCATCCCAAAAGGTGAGCACTTTTAGGGTATGATACTCAGCTTTTTGGCCCTTTCAATGGCTTGGGTCCGCCGTTTTACGTCCAGTTTAAGGAACAGGTTGGAGGAATGCGTCTTTACAGTATTGAGAGAAACGAATAGCTGGTCGGCGATCTCCTGGTTGCTCAACCCCTGGGCGATCAGTTGCAGCACTTCCAGTTCCCGTTTGCTGATACCGGATTTGCTGAGGGCCTGTCCATCAGGCGTAAACCCCATGCCGGAAGGGGCCGGTACTTCCTTATCGATATAGATTGTCTTTTCTACGACTACGGTAGTCACCTTGGGTTTGGTGAGCTTGAGCGCCAGCCAGATACCCAGGGCAGTGAAGATCACGGCAATAGCGCCGGCATATACTTCAAAAGCATGGTTCATAATGATAAAGCGAAGCTCCAGCCATTTCAGTAAAAACAGCAGAACAGCCAATGCTACACCATATAAAATGATGAGCCTATGCTTTATCAATGATTGTAAGATCATGGTAAAGCCGCGGGTTAAGGGCGGCAGTACCAAAAATACAATATTTATTACCTGCGGGTTGCTTAGGCATGCTTTTGCTTTCTCCTCAACAGGAGAGTCATCACTTTGGGAGCAGCGATCAAAGCAGGAACAAATGACAGGATACCGAGGTAGAGGAAAATTTGTGCCTCCACAGGCATCAGGTCATTGTTCAAAGACGCAGAGATACTCTCATTGAGCAGGATCATGGAAACCACTGAGAAAAATAACGTGGCGGCAAGGCATACGCCAAAAAGGATAACGATATTCCGGCCTCCTTTTTCTTTACTGTTCAGCCTGATTCTTTCGGCAAAAAACATCAACATGAATAAACCGCCCAGGGCGATAAGCACGAGAATTTTCAATAGTAAGTACATCTCCATACAAAAAAGGTTTTAGGGTTACTGACAATAAGGTTCAGTTGTGGAGAGAAGCTAATGTTAACTAACGGTGGCTAACACATAGAAAATTGAACACGGTAGCTTACACAGGAAGAAATGGAGATAATTACGAGGGTGATACAAAAATACTTAAAATAAATAACAAATAGTACAGGCTAATCGATTTTAATACAGGGTAATAGAAAATTTGATCTGGCGCAAACCCGTTTGTCGTATCTTCCGGGTTCCATATCAATCAATTGCATAAATAAGCTATATGACATCAAGACGTAATTTCCTGCAACAGTCAGCTTTAGGTCTCGCCGGTACATTTACATTGCCCCTCGTTGGAAATGCCGCACCCGCTAAAAAAGAACCGGCGCCCGTACTAACCGGTATTGCCGGGTATACATTTGCCAAATTCGATCTGGAAAAGTCAATTGCTATGATGAAAAAGGTGAATGTGAAATACATTTCCGTAAAAGACTTTCACCTGCCCCTCAATAGCAATGAAGAAAAGATTCAGAGCGTGCTGAAGCAGTTTGCCGATGCCGGTATCAACGTATACGCAGTAGGCGTTATATATATGAAGTCCAAAGAAGCGGTGGACGAAGCCTTCGCCTACGCCAAAAAGGTAGGAGTACCACTCATCGTTGGTGTACCCAATCCCGAGCTCCTCGACTACACAGAAAGCGTAGTGAAATCATCCGGCATCAAACTGGCCATCCACAACCACGGACCAGAAGATAAACTATATCCCGGACCGAAGAACGTATACGACCTGATCAAAGACCGTGACCCCAGGATGGGTATCTGTATTGATATCGGTCACTCTATTAGAGCCGGCGAGGATCCTGCAGAAGCAATCAGGCTGTACAAAAGCAGGATATTCGATCTGCACATTAAAGATGTAAGCGTAGCAGCCAAAGATGGTAAAGCCATTGAAGTAGGTAGGGGCGTGATCGATTTCCCGGCGCTGGTAAAAGCACTGCACAAAATAAAATACCAGGGCCTCTGCAGCGTAGAGTTCGAAAAAGACATGACCGATCCGCTCGCCGGCTTGGCCGAATCGATCGGCTACTTCCGCGGCGTAGCAAAATCTATAGGATAATCACTCGCCGGCGAGTACAAATAACAAAGCCGCTTCATCACCGAAGCGGCTTTTGTATTAATTCGTGTAATTCGCTCTAAATTCGTGTTCCCGGACAATTCGTGAACTAATAAAACTTCGGCAGCGGATTCAACCGCACATTCTGACGCTGATGCCAGTAAGGATAGATAGGATCCCTATCACTGGCTGCATCCAACTTTTTCACTTGTTCTGTTGTCAGGTTCCACCCAATAGCCCCAAGATTCTGTTGCAGCTGTTCTTCATTGCGCGCTCCAATAATGATATTCGCAATAGTAGGACGTTGCAGCAACCAGTTGATGGCTACCTGCGCTACCGACTTACCAGTTTCTGCAGCCACTTCATCCAGTGCATCCATGATCTGGTAGAGGAACTCCTCGTTGAGCGCCGGACCATGGCCACCACCTTGCTGTACGCGGTTCTCCTTGGGCAGCGGCTGGTTACGACGGTATTTCCCACCAAGGCGTCCGGATGCCAGCGGGCTCCACACGATAGTACCGATCTTTTGATCGATACCCAGCGGCATCAGTTCCCATTCAAACTCGCGGTCAAGCAAAGAATAATACGCCTGGTGAGCAATGTATTTTGTCCAGCCATACCTTTCCGACACAGACAGCGATTTCATCAGGTGCCAGCCCGAGAAGTTGGAACAGGCGATATACCGGATCTTTCCACGCTGTACCAGCGTATCCAATGTGCGCAAAGTTTCATCTACAGGCGTATTGCCATCAAAACCATGCATGTGATAAATATCGATATAATCAGTTTGCAGACGGCGAAGCGAATCCTCCACCGACCGGATGAGGTGAAAGCGGGAGGAACCGAAATCATTGGCGCCATCACCCATCGTAAAGGTTGCTTTAGTGGATATCAGCACTTTGTCGCGCATTCCCTTTACAGCGTTGCCGAGTATTTCTTCCGCAACACCCCGCGAATACACATTGGCTGTATCGAAAAAGTTAACCCCTGCTTCCATACACAGCCTCACCATGCGATTAGCTTCCTCCTGCTGAGTAGTCCCCCAGGCTTTGAAGAAATCGCCAACACCGCCAAAAGTGGCAGTGCCAAAACTTAAAACTGGTACCTGCAGTCCCGAATTGCCTAATAGTCTGTATTCCATATTGGTATTTGATATGTGTGGGAAAGATAACAATATCGCCGCTGGATTGTTGTAAACATTCAGTACCCCTGAGGCATGAAGTTTGAAGTCTTAAGAAAGCCCGTTAATCCCCATCCCCGCCCGCAGTACCCGCTAGTTGTTTTTTTCATACTAAATAATAATGTTATGCTACAGAAGAATGATGAAGCCCCGGGTTTTGAATTATTCGCAACGCCGGATCAGAAATGTTCATTAGAAGAATTCAAAGGTAAAAATGTTATCCTTGCTTTCTATCCAGCTGACTGGAGCCCGGTCTGTGGCGACCAGATGTCACTGTACAATGAAATGCTGGGTTTCTTTAAAAAGTACAACGCACAGCTGATCGGGATTTCAGTAGACGGGAAATGGTGCCATGCAGCATATGCACAGCAACGTACCCTCCATTTCCCCCTCCTGGCCGATTTTGAGCCCAAAGGAGAAGTAGCCAAAAAATACGGTGTGTATAACGACAAAGATGGCCAGTGCGAACGCGCATTGTTTGTGATCGATGCCAACGGTATTATACAGTGGAGCTATCTTTCTCCCAAATCCGTTAATCCGGGAGCCGATGGAATTATAGAAGCTTTGGAATCAATTACACAACCTACAACTACTAACCATGCCATCTAAACTTACCCCTCCGCTCAGTCGGCAGGATCATACATTGGGAAATGCACACGCAACCCTGCAGTTGGTAGAATATGGAGATTTTCAGTGCCCCCATTGCGGAGCGGCTTATCCCATCGTGAAACAGTTGGAAGAAAAATACGGCAAACAAATGCTGTTTGCCTGGCGCCACTTCCCGTTGTCCAATGTACACGAAATGGCAATACCGGCTGCCATAGCTGCAGAAGCAGCAGGAAGACAGGGCAGGTTTTGGGAAATGCACAGCCAGATATTTGAGTACCAATCCCGGCTGAGAAAAGAAAATATATTTCACGAATTTGCAAAAGCAATTGGCCTCGATATCGACGCATTTGATAACGATATAGCAGATGAAGCACTGCGCCAAAAAGTAGAAGACGATTTCGAAAGCGGTATACGCAGCGGCGTAAATGGAACGCCCTCGTTTTACTTTAATGGACACAAATATGCGGGCGATTACAGCTACGAATCCCTGTCGGCCGAAATAGAAAAACACCTGGCCGAAAAGGCCCATAACTAAATGCCTGTGTAAATTGTTATACTATTGCTGTAAAATTAAGTTGTCATCCTGAGCCTGTCGAAGGACGGTTGAAGAGTTAGTTTCTGTGAAACTATTTAAGTAACGTATAATAACAACAGTGGCTAAAGACTATTATTCAATACTGGGAGTAAAAAAACAGGCAACAGACGAAGAGATCAAAAAAGCTTTTCGCAAGCTGGCTGTCAAATACCACCCCGATAAGAACGCAGGAAATAAAGAAGCAGAAGAAAAGTTTAAAGAGATCAATGAAGCCTATGAAGTATTAGGTGACCCGGAGAAACGGAAGAAATACGATCAGTACGGCGCCAACTGGAACCAGTTCAATGGGGCAGGGCAGGGGCCACACCAATACGACGATGCGGGTGGTGGACAGTACTACCAATACGAGGGCGATCCCAGCCAGTTCTTTGGACAGGGCGAAGACTTTTCCAACATCTTTGGCGAATTCTTCAACCGGTCAGGCGCGGGAGCCTCAGGAGGAAAGCGCGGAAGCCGCAAACGTAAAGGGCAGGATTATCAATCGGAAATGACTATTAGCCTCGAAGAAGCATTCCATGGAACCGCACGCGTGGTTACCCTGCACGAACAGAAAGTACGCATCACCCTCAAGCCCGGTGCTTACAGTGGGCTGATGATCAGGTTGGCAGGCAAAGGAGCGCCAGGGGCAAATGGCGGACAGGCCGGAGATTTGTATATAACCATACAGGTATTGCCACATGCTGTGTACAGGCGCGAAGGCGATCACATCAGGCAAACAGTGCAGGTAGACCTGTTTACGGCCGTACTGGGCGGCGAACAGGAAGTGCACACATTATCCGGTACGCTGAAGATCAAAATACCGACCGGCACACAAAACGGCAAGTTGCTCCGTATCAGAGGAAAAGGAATGCCCGTATACAATACGCAGGACCAAACCGGCGACTTACTGTTGGAAATGCAGGTATTGATACCAGAACAGCTGACGCCAGAACAACAAAAGCTGTTCCGGCAATTGCAGGCAACATTCATTGAAACCGGTAAAAATTAATAACTATGGAACCATTTAATCAACTCATACAGTCAGAAACACCCGTATTGGTCGATTTTTATGCCGATTGGTGTGGCCCCTGTAAAGCAATGAGTCCGGTTATCCAGGAAGTGGCCAAAGAAGTGAGCGGCAAAGCACGAATAATAAAGATCAATATTGACAAGAACACGCAGGCCGCACAAGCTTATGGTGTATCCGCTGTACCTACCTTTATCATCTTCAAAGAGGGAAAAATACTTTGGCGCCATCCAGGTATGATCGATAAACGAAGCTTGCTGAATGTGATCATGCAACACACTTAACACGGCATTCCCCAATAATATGTACTTTAGTAGTGAGATTGTTCAAACATGCAAATCACTGCTATAGGATATCATTTAGGAGAACGGTTAGACCTTAAACTCATTAAGAATAGCCTTGCCTTTCATTGCGTTTATACCGACCCCACCGAACTGATCTACGAAACAAGCCAATACTCCTGGTTTCAGGTATTTGATTATGGAAGCGTAGTATTCTTTGGCATTGAAAAGACGGTGCAAACAGATATCATCGGTTCCATTCGTAAAATATTGGCGCTGGCCGTAAACGAATTGGAAAGCGAGCAGATCAATATAGAAATAGTCCCCGACTCGCCCACCAAAGCCCTCTTCGATAAAGTCATCGTCAACCACATCAATGTAGACGTAGCCAAGATCATTATGCTGAATGTAGCCCAGTCAGTAGCACTGGATTATTACATTGAGCAAACCAATATCCTGCTGGAGCAGACAGCCTTCTTCAGTGATGAGTTGGAACACAAAGGACGCTTCTCGATCAAAGGCAAGCGGCTGCTGAAATACATTGGCAAAGCATTGAACCTGAAAAACAGGATTGCCCGCAACCTGTATATATTCGATAGCCCCGATATTACCTGGGAAGACCAGTACCTCAATGAACTGAATGCACAGCTCAACCTCGAACTGGACATCAGGATACGCTACCGCAGCCTGCAGGAAAGCCTCGACATCATCCAGGAAAACCTTGAAATTTACAAAGACATCAATCAGCATTCACATAGCTCTACACTGGAATGGATCATTATCATCCTCATCGCCGTCGAGATCGTGAATCTCTTTGTAGAGCGGATATTCTGATTTTGTTTCAGGGTGGGTCGCCCTCAAAGGGCGGCTCACCCTGAAACAAAAAAGCGTGTTACACTGAGCACGCTGTGTTACATTGAGCACGCTATGTCACACTGAGCTTGTCGAAGTGTGTAATATGAAATCATTGTTAAGTCGTTTATAAGCAAAGCAGATCATCCAATACAAAGATATGTTTGCCGATATGTTACCCGTAAAACAAGCAACCCGCTCTTGTCTGTTGTGCATTTACTTATTGATAGCAGTCTCCAATAGCCTGCACGCACAAACCACTATAGAACTCGCCACACCCGGCAAACCACTGCCGGCGTGGAAAGAAGGCTACCTCGATCTGCACCACATCAATACGGGCAGAGGCAATGCATCTTATTATATTTTGCCCGATGGCACTACGATACTGTTTGATGCAGGCGAAATGGACCCCACTAATCCAAGAACAACTTCTAAACGCAATACGGTATTGCGCCCCAATGAAAGCCGCCAGCCCCATGAATGGATTGCACGCTATATACAACAGGTAGCGCCATCCACCAGGAAAGCCACGATCGATTACGCAGTGATATCCCATTTTCACGATGATCACTTTGGAAGCTGGTATCCGGCAGCACCGCTGTCGGCAGATAAAAGCTATGCATTGACGGGCATCACAGGTGTGGGAGGCATGGTGCCAATACGTAACCTGCTGATACGCGATACAACCTATCCGGTGCCCATGTCAACATTGTTGGCACGGTATGCGGGCGGCGAAACACATTTCGTAAAGACATGGCAAAACCTGCAACAGTACATGCAAACCGAAAAGCGGCAGCATGGCATGCAGGTACAGACACTGAAAGCCGGCTCCCGCACACAAATAGCCATGCAGTACAAGCCTGCGCAGTTTCCCAATTGCTATGTGCAGAACGTAAAATCCAATGGCTGGATATGGACAGGGAAAGACAGCGCAGTAATACAACATTTTCCTCCCGTTGATTCCGCCAACAGTAAAACATGGCCCGATGAGAACAGCCTGAGTAACGTGCTCACGATCAACTATGGCCCCTTTGTTTATTATACCGGAGGCGATTGTGGAGGCAATGTATTTTTAGGAGATCCAGCCTGGCGTGATGTGGAAACGCCGGTAGCAAAAGCTGTCGGGCAGGTGGAAGTAGCCACAATGGATCACCACGGTAACCGCGATGCGGTCAACGAATTTCAGATCAGGACCTTGCAGCCACAGGTATGGCTACAGCAGGTGTGGACAGCCGATCATCCCGGTCATGAAGTCCTTATCCGCGTTACCTCTCCTCACTTATATGCCGCAAAGCGCGATCTCTTCGCCACCAACATGATGGAGCCCACCAAACTGGTTATCGGACCATTGATTGACAGAGCTTACGCCAGCCAGCAGGGACACATTGTAGTACGTGTGTTGCCCGGTGGCAAAAGCTACTATGTGATCGTGCTGGACGATAGCCGGGACGATATGCCTGTCATCAAAGTCGTGGGACCTTACACTACCCGCTAAGACTAATATTTCAAATTGCCTTTCGTTATACCGCTTATAGGCACCCGCTAAACCTCTTCCGAATACCCGAAAATGGTCATAAGTAAATAGTGCCATACAAGGCATAGAAAGTGCAAGTCCGGCACTACAGGGGGCTGTTAACTTTGTATGTGACCTATGGCAAAGAAGCAGATACCCCATTATTCTATAAAAACTATTCGAGGAAATGATCGTAATCCGGATGAAATCATAGCTTACCGCTTTAACCAATATCTTACGACGAGGGAGTATCTGCTTCAGCCCCATAGGCATTCGTTTTTTCACATGGTTTACTTTACCCGGGGAGCCGGTAAGCATTTCATTGACTTTGTAAATTTCCCTGTACAGCCCGGGCAGATTTATTTCATGAACCCTGGACAGGTACATCACTGGATTTTTTCAGAAGAGGCTGATGGATATATAGTCAATTTCTCCGATAAATTTTACAGGATGTTGCTGGACCCTGAATACCTGCAACAGTTTTTCTTTTTCAACGGCAATTGCCAGGAGCAGGTAATACAGCTGTCTGAAAAGGCCAAAGTACAGGTAGAAGAGCTTTTTGTAAGAATACTGGATGAGATCGGCCATACGAGGCTCCATGGTATCGACATGCTTCGGTGCCTGTTATTTGAAATATTCATTACGGTGAGCAGAGATGTGAACGCAGAACAATGCAGCCAGGTGTCAAGGTCCGGTATGATGATCATGAGGAATTTTCGGAAGCTGGTGGAAGCTCACTTTGTAGATAAAAAATTACCGAAAAACTATGCCCCCATGCTGCATGTAACACCCAATTACCTGAATGCACTTTCCAAAAGTCTGGTGGGTAAGTCGGCTGGAGAAATAATCCGTGAGCGGGTGTTGCTGGAAGCAAAGCGGTTGCTGGTAAATGCCGGTGTCAGTATCTCGGAAATTGCGTACCAGCTCAACTTCCGGGACAACGCTTACTTTTCCAGGTTCTTTAAAAAGTATACAGGCATCTCACCCGAAGAATTTAGGAAACAAAATCATATCGAAGCGGTGCATTGATAAAGTAGCTCCTTCAATCCCCCTTTGTTTATTCATATACTTATTAGCATCTGTGAGGAGCGCTATTTGGTTGGAGAGCCTGTCAACCACCCCGGGAGAGAAGGTAAGTTTACCTTCTTTTCCCGGTTTCTTATTTACGGCTGTCATTGGTTAGAAAGTGTACAATGCGGCAGGCGTGACCATTGCTCTTTTCATTCTTCTTGTCGGCTATCCTTAATTGCAATTGATGCTTGCCTTCAGTTAGCTCACTGCTGAATAATATATACCAGGGTAGGTGGAGCGATCGGCTCCATTGAGTAAATAGGTCGATCTCTTTAAATGGTCCATTATCGATGGAGTAGGAAACATGGCCGGCATCACTGCCCGACACGATGGCCATGCCAATGGCAGTCCCTTTGAACGACAGCGTCAGCGTAGCACCGGGTGTAGTAGCTACCAGCATAGGACGGTTTACAAAGCCAGGCCGGGTTGTAAGGCCATCGGTGGGCGTCCAGTTAGGAGTCGATTGCCAGTTATTATCAGTACGGGCATCCTTAATAGGATAATATCTCCCTTTCTCTATAGCATAAAGATCAAGTGGATTAGGTAGGGCTGTTTTTCTTTTTACAGCGGAGGCTTGTGCTGCCTGGGCAAAGCAGCGTTGCAGCAATTCCCGGATGCTGGCAAAATACAACTGCTGGCCAAAAGGAGAAGGATGCAGGTCTTTAAAATCTTTCTCCCACGAAAACTCTCCATGTTGCATCCGGTCATGCACCTCCCTGGCGAGGTTGATAGAAGGAAGCCCATAATGAGCAGCCACCATTTCATGATTCACGATCTCTGCCGGAATGTGGTTATTGTCATAATCTTTAGTTTTATCCGGATCGGCAAACGACATCATAATAATATTCATGCTGGAATTGGAACGTAGCGCATGACGTACAATACCATCCAGCGTACGCACTTGCGTAATGCTGTCCGTGCCATTAACCCGGTCGTTTACAGCCGCTTCAATAAACAATAGATCGATCTTGCCAGAGTCCAATACATCCTGTTGCAGACGAAACACATGCGGCAGGCTGCCAAGTGAAGGTATGCCGGCGCCAATGGAACGGAAACGACAGGCCGGATAGGTCTGTCGTAAGAAAGAGTCCACCTTGTTCCTCCAGCCCGGGTTGTGCGTAATGGAACCACCAAGGTAAGCAACGGTGAGCTGCTGACGTTGGGTGATGGCTGTATAACTATTCCTTAACCCATTCCTTACATGGATAAAATTGTCATAGGATAGGGGCGTCGTTTCCTGTGCGAAGCAGGTGAACAGGAGCGAGCTATGAACAAACAACAAAGCAATATACCGGTACATGCAAACTTTTTAGAAGTTGCAATCTATCCGATCCGGGTGGTAAGTCAATAACTTTTACTGGCGATTCTATCAGCTATTTTAACTTGAACAAATAATAGCCCACTTCGAACTGAACTCTCCCTTTTTTGTCATTTCGAACGGAGCGATAGCGGAGTGAGAAATCTGCTATCGAAGCAAACGCCTTGTTAAAAAATAGTGAGTCCCGCCCATTTCGGGCGGGACTGCTTTCGGTCTCTCCGCTCTTGTTTTGGTTTCTCCGTAACTAAACTAAGCTATCAATATTTTTAACTGCTGTTCTATATGATAAATAGCCTTTACTGTCTTGTAATACGAATCAGGCGTAACAGAGATAGAATCGATACCCATCTCCACCAGGAATTGGGCAAAGTCAGGGAAATCAGAAGGCCCCTGCCCGCAAATACCCACCGGGATATTAGCTTCCCGGGCAGCATTGATGAGCATCATGATCATCGACTTGACAGCTTCATTGCGCTCATCGTAAATATGTGCAACCAGCGAAGAGTCGCGATCGAGGCCCAGCACGAGTTGGGTGAGATCATTGGAGCCAATGGAGAACCCGTCCACATGGCAGGCAAACTCCCGGGCCATGATGATATTCGAAGGCAGCTCGGCCATAAGCGTCACTTGCAAGCCATCTACACCACGTTCAAGTCCGCCCTCCTTCATGGCAGCATATACCTGGTTCAGCTCGCTTACGGTACGACAGAAAGGGATCATTACTACAATATTTTTCAGGCCCATCTTTTCACGGGCATGCTTGATAGCCTTGCACTCCAGTAGAAAAGCTTCCTTATATTGAGGAGAGTAATACCGGGAAGCACCCCGCCAGCCGATCATGGGATTCTCTTCCGAAGGTTCAAAATGACTACCACCCAGCAGGTTGTAATACTCATTACTCTTGAAGTCGGAAAAACGTACCAGCACTTTGTGCGGATAAAAAGCCGAAGCTATTTTAGCAACACCCTGCGATAACTTCTGCACAAAGAAATCTTCTTCATCCTTATAGCCCCGTGTAATATCTTCTATGGCCGCGGTAAGTTTGGTATCGTTCAGCCGGCGGTGATGCAACAGCGCCAGTGGATGCACCTTAATATAATTGTTGATAATGAATTCCTCCCGGGCCAGACCTACGCCTTTACACGGAAGGCTGGCAAAGCGGAATGCCATGTCGGGAGAAGCTACATTGAGCAATACAGGCGTTTCTACCTCCTGAAAATCACTTTGGTCAAACGATACGGTCTCGAAAGGAATAATACCGGCATAGATTAATCCTGTTTCGCCTTCTGCACAGGAAGCTGTAACGATTTGTCCTTCCTGTAATAACTGTGTAGCCTGCCCACAACCAACAATAGCAGGCACGCCCATTTCACGCGCCACGATAGCTGCATGGCAGGTCCGGCCACCCTTATTGGTAATGATGGCAGCCGCTTTTTTCATGATAGGCTCCCAGTCGGGGTCTGTCATATCGGTCACCAGCACATCACCTTGCTCGAATTGAAGCGCATGTAGATTTTGTGTATCCAGGGAGTCCAATACCCTCACCTTGCCACTGGCAATTTTATCACCTACAGCAATACCCCTGGCGAGTATTTTTTCTGCCCTGTCTGCATCCTGTATGCTGTATTCAGTAAAAGTGCCCGCCCGCTTGCGGGAGTGGATCGTTTCAGGGCGTGCTTGTACGATGTACAGCTCCTTTGACAGACCATCAACAGCCCATTCCACATCCATGGGGCACCAGCGTTGGTGAAGCGTGGAATAATATTTTTCAATGTCCATTACCCACTTACTGAGAAGCAATACGATATGATCCGGAATACAGAAGTTGTTCTTTTCGTGCGGGCTTGTGTTTACAATAGCTACCCGCTCACCAGGCTCATCGCCATAGACCATCTTTTTGTCTTTGGTGCCCAGCTTCTTTTCAATGATAGACTGAAACCCTTTTTGCAATGCAGGTTTAAATACAATGAACTCATCTGGCGACACAGTGCCCTGCACAACCAACTCTCCAAGGCCAAAAGCACCATTGATCACGATGGCATCTTTGAAGCCACTTTCAGTATCCAATGAAAAAGCTACACCGGAAGCTCCAAGGTCTGATCGCACCATTTTCTGCACACACACCGATAAGCCAATCTTGAAATGGTCGTATCCAAAACTTTGCCGGTAGCTGATGGCCCTGTCCGTAAAGAAAGACGCAAAGCAACGCTTAACGGAGTCCAGCAACTGGTCAATGCCTTTTACATTCAGGTAAGTGTCCTGTTGTCCGGCAAATGAAGCGTCAGGCAGGTCTTCAGCTGTAGCCGATGAACGCACCGCTACATCGGTAATGATCTGTTTGTACTGCTCAGACAATTCATCATACGCATCACTGATCTGGTCGATCATTTCCGGGGGAAAAGGACTGCGGGTGATCAACTGCCTGATAGCCGCTCCACCTTGCTGCAGAGAAGTAATGTCATCAGTCCTGATAGACTCCATGATCTGTTGTATCCGTTCTTCCAGTTTATTGAAACGGATAAACTTGGTGTAACCAGCTACTGTGATGATAAAGCCCTGAGGGATCTTTACACCCAATGGTGTAAGATGCTGCAGCATTTCTCCGAGAGAAGCATTTTTTCCGCCTACCAGATCGATGTCTTTAATACCTGCCTGGTTGAGCGCCATGATGATACGACTTGACATGTGTTTTTTTTTTTCCGGTGAATAGTAAGCAATAGATTTCCTGCCCCGTATTATTTCAATGAGTCAAATAGATTGTAACCAATGGATTATTGGGATTGATAAAGAAAAGCAAAAAGCAGGCAAAGTGTTTTCGATACACATAGGAGCCCTGCTCATTGGCCGCAATTGTAGAGGCCTGTAACTTGATCGTGAAGACAAAAGTATAAGCATTTACTAAAACTACTTACCACGCTATTACCTATTTTTTATACTATCTTACCATCGGAAACATACCTTAGTGTATATTTTATACCATGAAAGTATTAAAATCGATTTAGCATGAAGGCGCATTTAATGAAGATCCACCTCGAAGCTGATCATTCCTTCAGTGTACGCCATGCTATATTGCCGCATTTTTACAACCACTGGCACTACCATCCCGAAATTGAACTGGTACATTTTATAAAAGGCTATGGCCGGCAATTCATTGGCGACCATATCCACCACTTCAAGGCCAACGATATGATCCTGTTGGGTTCCAACCTGCCCCACTGGTTCAGGAGCGATGAAAAATACCTGCGTAAAAACTCCACTTTACAAGTGGAAGCGATCGTGGTACATTTTACGCCGGAATGTTTAGGTGCAGACTTCTTTAAATTACCGGAGAACAAAGACGTGTTGAGATTATTTGATAAGGCCCAGCAGGCTGTGCGTATCAAAAACCAGACGAGGATAGCGGTAGCCGGATACATGCAGCAATTGGTGACGGCCCGTAAAGGCGAACGCCTTATTTTATTGATGCAGATATTGCATGCAATCGCCGGCTCACGGCAAACCAAAACAGTATGCAGCAAAGGATTGGATTTCCAGTACAATGAAATGGAAGCTGATCGCATGAACAATATATACCAGCATATTATGAAGAACTTCTCCCGCGAGATTACGCTGGAGCAGATTGCTAAAGTAGCACACATTAGTCCCAACTCCTTTTGCCGTTACTTCAAGTCACGTATTAAAAAGACTTTCTCCCAGTTCCTCATGGAAGTACGGATAGGGCATGCCTGTAAACTGCTGGCCGAAACCCGGAAAAGCATTGCCGAGGTATGTTACGAAAGCGGCTTCAATAACTTCTCCAACTTCAACCGGCACTTCAAGACCATCACCGGTAAAACACCGATGGCCCACCGCAAACATTATCAGGTAAATGAAGTAAGCTAAGCGATTGATTATTCCAGTAGATTCAGCATGGATACAAAGTCATCCGGCGGTATTAGTTTTAAAGAACGGTCAGTTAGTTCGTAAGGCAATAATTGAAAAGAGTTCTGATAATACCAGTACAGTTTCGGGCTGATGGAGCCCGGCCCTTGTTCATACATATAATTGGTGAGCGGGATAAAATGATTGACCGCTTTGGCAACCTGCATATTTTCAATGGGATAGAACAGGACACTATGCCTGTGTGGAATGCTTATCAGCGATCCGTAAGTACCTATTAGCGATGGATGTTGTTGTAATTCCAGTAAAATATTGGGGACAAAGAAATGATCCCCCTCAGCCATGAAGATATCGAATTCTTCCAATCGATGACTGGATATCTCAGTTTTATAATTGGACCTTATATTTGAAATACCTATCTCGAAAAGCTCATCCTCCGATTTGTTCCAAAAAACACTCTGTTCAGGCTTTACATTTGACACACTATGCGGAAAGTCGAAGACCAGCATGGCAATAATGTCTTCCGTAACAGGCCGTGTAATCACGATGCCATCCCCAATAGTGCTAATATATCCCTTGTTATAGAGCCTTACGCCAAGAAACGGACTTACATGGGTAAAGTTGTGTGCATGAGCTTCAAACTCACGGTTGAACTTGTCAATCTTTTTAAATGAATCAAAATGAGAAACTATCAATTTCTTCCATCTGCGGGAAGGTGTTTGTTTACATTGCTGAGCAATGTTATTTAAGCCATGAGTGGTTTTCTCATTGTATTCATCTTCAATAACAAAGGCTGCATCTTCATAATCGCGTTCGACATTCTTTCCTTTTAAATAGCCTTCGAGGTGAGATATGAATCTGTTATATTCTTCCTGGGTAAAAAAGGAAGCCCATTCTGGAACCGGTAATAGTGGCTTTTTGCGCTTAAAGAAAGAGAACACAGTTTGAATATTTAGTAAAGAGAGTCGTTTAATCCCCAATATAGAGAAGGACGTCAACAATACCAAGTCCTGGAATATGATACTTGAGCTCAGTGTGATTAGTGAACGCTGACCTTGTACGTTAACCTCAAGATGCTGAACTTAAAAAAATCCCCCGTATTGGTTGTTCTTATTTCAGCATTCACACCTTACTTTTGCACAAATTTCACAATTGAAGCAGGCAGGCGCCATATTATTGCTGGTGATCGTAATGGCACAAACCTTCAGCAAATGCTGGCTGGTGGTGAGCTTTGCCATCAACCAGCGAACCATTGCCGCTACTTTGTGTGAAAACCGTGCAAAGCCCAACTCCGATTGTCACGGTAAGTGTTACCTGCGCAAGCAAATGACCGCCCAGGACAAGCAGGAGAGCACCCCGATGAATGGCGGCAAAGAAAAGTTCGAAGTATTCCTGTTCAACGAAGTCGCAGAAGAAGCACACCTTGAACTGTATACAGTAATAGCTACTCGTTTCCCCGCTTACGCAGCACATACCATCCAACAGGATGTTGCTGCCATTTTTCATCCTCCGCGAGCTTAACAATCCCGTAGTGTAACCTGCATGTACATTATCCCTTTGCTTACCGGTGAGCAAAGTGGGTGGCGTATAGTAGCGTAGTCTTCGATTCATGCTCAAAATTTTCCACTTCATACAGCCTCCCGTTGAAGTGGCCCGTTGTTCCATGCACTTTTGCGATGGCAAAGGTGGCAAATACTTCATGCCAAAACCGGACGATAATGAAAAGTGTAATTAAATACCTTCTCACGCTTTGCAGCGTATTATTTATACAACAGGCAGTTGCCCAATCAGGCAAATGCCGCGGAAAAGTAATAGATGGCGTAACCAAAGAACCCATTGCACACGCAGCTGTACAGATCAAAGCTGCTAAACTGGGTGCTTTTACCAATAATAATGGAGAGTTTGAACTACAACTGCCCGAAGGACAACAACAACTCATCGTTTCTTCTGTCGGTTATCAATCAGTTAACATACAAGTCGATAGATCACAAACTGAATTGATCATCGCACTGCAGGTCAATAACAGCACCATGCAGGAAGTGGTGATCACTGCCAACCGCGATGTGGCCAAACGTTCACAGGCGCCCATCGCCATCAACACCCTGACGTCTAAAACCATACAGGACACGCGCCCCATCACGGCAGACCAGGTATTGAATAAAGTGAGCGGTGTGTACATGGTAAACCTTGGCAACGAACAACACTCCATGAGCATTCGCCAGCCGATGACCACCAAAAGCCTGTTTCTCTACCTCGAAGATGGTATTCCCATCCGCACAACCGGCTTATTCAACCACAACGCTTTGCTGGAGATGAACATGGCTGCCGTACGGAACATAGAAGTAAATAAAGGCCCATCGTCTTCTCTTTATGGCAGTGAAGCCATTGGAGGCGTGGTGAATTTCATTACCCTGGCGCCTACGGCTTTGCCTTCCCTTAAACTATCTGTACAAGGCAACGACATAGGTTATAAAAGAGCCGATCTGCAAACCGGATTCACCAGCGGCAAATGGAGCGTAAGCGTGAACGGCTATTATGCAGATAAACGGAACAGTTACATTGAATACAGCGATTTTCATAAAGGCATACTCAGCGCCCGTGTCGATTACCGCTTTAGCGATAAGACCCTGTTGACGAATACCATCACCTCGATGGATTATTACAGCGATATGCCCGGTGGTATCGACAGCACCAAATTTGCCAACAAATCATTTCTCAATCCGCAAACCTTTACCTATCGTTCAGTAGATGCCCTGCGCTATCGCTCTACATTACAACATACCTGGAATGACAACAGCAAAAGCAGTGTGTCATTTCTGTACCGGGATAATACCATCGGTCAGAACCCTGCTTACTCAGTAAAAGACGATTACCGTCGTCAGGGCAATAGTTGGGTAGGGAAGAAGGACCTCGCACATGGGGAGATCAATGCTGCATCTTTCAACAGCTATGTACTCATTGCACAGCACAAACAACAATTCGCCTGGAAAGAAGCAGCCATCATTGGCGGTGTTAGCGCAGATATCAGCCCTTCAACTTACCGCGCAGATTACATCCGCATAAAGAAAGATTCAGTTAGCGGCAAATACCTGAGCTACGAGCCAAAGGATAGTGTACTCACACATTACAGCAACAACATCAACAACTATGCGGCATTTGTAAATGTGGAATTGTCGCCGGTAGAAAAACTGCGGGTAGTAGCATCATTGCGCTACGATCTCTTTCGATATAAGTTCGACAACCATTTAAAGCCTTCTGCTTTTAGTGGCTCACCTGATACCACTAATCATTTCAGCGCCCTGAGCCCGAAAGTAGGGTTCACCTATAACTTCAGCCGTACGGCAGGTATCTATGCCAACTATAGCCAGGGCTTCGTGCCACCGGAGGTCACAGAGATGTATCGTGGAGTAAAGGTGCCTGATTTAAAATCTTCTACCTTTTACAATTATGAAGCTGGCGGATGGCTTTCCCTGCTGAAAGACAAACTGAGCGCTGATGTAAGCCTGTATTACCTCGAAGGTACCAATGAGGTGGTGTCTGTAAAGCTGGATGATGGATCTACGGAGAATCGAAACGCTGGTAAAACCCTGCACAAGGGCATTGAGCTGGGCGTAAATGCTATACCTGTTAAAGAGGTGACCTTTCGCTTCAGTGGCGCTTACAGTCGCCATGAGTTTACCAACTTCAACGAGAAAGGCGTAAAATATGACGGCAATGAAATGAACGGAGCCCCCAACTGGATATACAATACAGAACTGTGGTATCGCCCCTCTTTTGTGAAAGGTTTAAGAGTAGGGGTGGAGTGGCAGCATGTGGGTAGTTACTGGCTCGATCCGGTGAATACAGTTAAATATCCCGGTTTCAACGTGGTGCATTTGCGCGTGGGCTACCAATGGAAAGCAATGGAAGTGTGGGTAAATACGATCAACCTGGGCGACAGTTATTACGCCTATACTGCCAGCAAAAGCAGCTTTGGCTATAGCTACAACCCGGCAGAACCCCGGAATTTCAACGTAGGGCTGTCTTACGATTTTGGTCACCTCTTCAAAAAATAACCCATGTCCCTCCGAAAATATATCCGCCGGAACATGTACCGGTTGCACCGTATAGTAAGCCTCATTATAGCATTGCCGGTATTGCTGTGGGCAATGAGTGGCTTTATGCATCCGCTGATGACCAACGTTCGTCCACAGGTCGCTACACAAAAGTTAACAGCACCTGTCATTGACACAGCAAAGATCAAAGTATCACTGGCACAGGCGCTGCAAAAGAATAAAGTGGATTCATTCAGCCGGTTCAGATTGGTAGCTATGAACGGCAATTTGTTTTACCAGGTAAAACTGCCAGGCAATGCTGTATTGAAATACTACAGCGCCGATAATGGTAAGCTATTGCCCGATGGCGATCAACTGTATGCCCGTTACCTGGCCAAACAATTCCTTGAAGGAGACGAGCAGGCTGCAGCAGATGCCAAAGCCGGTAAGATGCTGGCATCTCTTAAGCCGGAACCTTTGCCCGATGGCAGTACAACCCCTGCGGCAGAAGCATTGAGCGGTGACCATGATTGCTGTACCAACACGATGTTTACGATCATGAACGTCACCAAAGGAGCAAAGGTTACTACCGTAGATTTCATCGAACAATTCGACAGCGAATACAAATATGTGAACCGTTACCTGCCTGCTTATAAAGTAAGTTTCGATCGGGCAGACGGCGTTCGCATTTATGTAGAGACCGCGAAGGACCGGTTTGCTTTCGCTGTAGACAACCGGCGCGCTGCTTTCGATACCTTCTTTTCCTGGTTTCATACCCTGGGATGGCTGGACTTCATGGGCAAAGGAAAACATGTCATCGAGATATTGATCATGTTGATGGCGATGTTTACCACCATCATGGGATTGTACATGTTCTTTACCACGAAGACCAGGAAGGCAAATGGCAACTCAACGGTTCGTGCCCGGCGCATACACCGCTACACTTCACTCACTGCTTCTCTCTTTACCTTGCTGTTCACCTTCAGCGGCGCTTTCCATGCTTTTGAAAAGTTAAACGCCGATGCCCCCGGTATTACCACTGTTGATAATCGTTTTACTGCCCCGCAGGCTTCGATCGATTGGCAAAAACTCTACACCACAGTTGGTTCAGATAAACGGATCACGAACGTATCACTGGTCAAAATGGAAAGCGGCGAATACTGGCAGGTATTTCATAAAAGCACTAAACCTGCGGCAGGGAAATCAACCCCTTCAGGCGGTAAGGATCTGATGAAGAGCATGAGTGTGCCACCGCCTAATACATTGTATATATCTGCAACCGATTATAAGTTGCTTGCAGGTGGCGAAGAACAATACGCACGTTACCTGGGCACCCTGTTCAGCGGAAGTCAGGCCGATAAGATCCTGAACACAACAGTCATCACCAAATTTGTGGATGAATACGGCTTTGTGAATAAACGTTTACCCGTTTGGAAAGTAGGCTATGCAGAAAACAGTAAGGAGAGATACTATGTGGAAACGAGCACTGGTCAGTTGGCTACTGTGGTGAACGATAAAGACCTGGCAGAAGGGTACAGCTTCGCACTCTTTCATAAACACCACTTCATGGATTGGGGTGGTAAGCTCACCCGCGACATCAGCACCATGTTCTGGGCATTCATGCAAGTGTTGATGATAGCAGTGGGCTTGTGGTTTTGGTGCAAGAAAATGAAGGCCTCAAAAAAGGCATAGTGCTGATCATAAATAATAAACAGGTTGTCTCTAAAGTAATTCCGGCGTATTTTACCGGGAAGATGGCATGCATTGAATCTTTCCGGCAATCAATTGCTTTAGAGACAACCTGTTTTGCCTTTACTGTTTTTTAGCCCTGATCTCGATCTTGCCATTTTCAAACCCTGTCACTTCATATACACCGTTCAGCTTTTTATTTAGTTCTTCCAGTAGCTTATCTGTAGTGTTGAGATGTGAAACAAAATAGCTGGCCGTGCCCGACTTAAGGGACTTTTCGGCTGATTTAAAAGAGGGAATACTGGTAAGCAATGTATAGAAATTATTGAAAGAAGTAAAATTGGCTTCAGTCAGTGTCACTTCTGTTTCATTGATTATAGCCCCGCTGTTGGCATTGGAAGCAGTGCCCTTCAGGTTGAGCGAATCCCTTTTTGACGCAAGGAATTCCACTGCCTTGATAATCCCCTGTTCACAGGCATTGGCCAGCGCCGGGTCATTCCCGCCAGCGCTCACAACATTTACGCCAAATGCACCGACCTCTGTCGTGCCACTGGTTTTACCTTCCGTATTGATGGATTGCGAGTAAAGTATCTTACGCGTTTCAGGGTCGATCATTTTTAAGATAAAACCCACCTTCGCCTTATTGCTGCCTACTTTTACAATGCCAAACCTGACCCCATTGTTTTTGGAGTTGTATTCAGTAAGTTCTCCTGTTACTACTATTTGTGCACCCAGTTGCTTTCCCTTTTTAGGAGCTGAAGACTTTCTCGCATATTCACCTTCGCCATGATCTACCTCTCCTTTGTAATCTTCTTCGTGCTGCAGGTTTTCCAGCACTGTATAACAATTCACTCCTTGTAAAGCGTTGGTCAGCATGGTAGCAAGGTTGCCTCCAAAATCTGCCGGAGCATTCCCGGTAGATACGGAAAAACGGGTTACTGTCAGTCGTACCCTTTTGTCCTCCGGCAGTCCATGGCATTGTTCTTTTATACTTTCAAAAGTGGTATTGACCTTTTTTTGAGCCATAGAGGTTTGTATGATCAATACAGCGGCGATAGTGATAAAGACACTTTTCATTATTAAGCGTATAAAGAAATGAGGAGATAATTTTAATACCATAGGAAAGGCTTAAAAGATCGATCATTTCAGTTGGATCTTTCTCACCCGCCTGGCGCCATAATCGGCAATGTAGATATTGCCCGTTCCATCACAGGCCACGCCGGTAGGATAGGTGAGGCCGGCATTGATGGGTTTGCCTCCATCGCCCAGCGGTGCATTATAGCCCCCTGCCAGTGTGTAAATAATACCATTCTTGTCGATCTTCCTTAGCAGGCTTCTCCCATAATCCGCGATGATGAGCTCATCGAAGTTGTTGAAGGTAATATCCACAGGCCAGATGTTGGCAGATATGGCTGGTCCGCCATTTCCCGGATCACCGCTGCCTTGTCCGGTCCCTGCGATCGTAGTGATGATTCCACTCAGGTCTATCTTGCGGATCGTTTGCTCTGATACGATGAAGAGGTTGCCTGCCTGGTCGAAGGCCAGACCTGTTGGGTAAGGTATCTTTGCATTGAGCGCAGGCCCGCCATCTCCGTTGCCTGCGAGCCCTGATGGTCGCTTGCCGGCAATGGTGGTGATAATGCCCGTTGATGCCGTTACCTTCCTGATACGGCCGGATGCCCAGTCGGCAATAAAAAGATTACCTGCTTTGTCGAGTGCAATGGCATTGGGGGCATTCAATCTTACTGAATCGGAGGTCGCCGATCCTCCATCTCCATAATTGGGGCTGTAGTTATATTTGGTGCCGGCAATGGTAGTGATAACCCCGGAAGGACTGATCTTGCGTATCCGGTCATTCCCTTTGTCGGCAAAGAGGATATTGCCGGCAGCGTCTGCGAGTAATCCTTCTGGTGCCGACAATTGGGCCGAAGTAGCGGCCCCATTATCTCCGGCAAAGCCATTGGCGCCTGTTCCGGCGATGGTGGTAATGATACCTGCCTTGTCTATTTTCCTGATCCGGTGATTGGTGCCATCCGCAATATATACGTTGCCGGCATTGTCAACACAAACCCTTCTGCAGGTAGTCGATAGTTGTGCATTGACGGCCGGGCCGTTATCTCCGCTGAACCCGGCAGTGCCATTGCCCGCAAAAGTGATGATGGTAGAGTCTTTGGGTACCACTACTGGATTAGGGCCATTCCCACCTCCATTATCAGGATCATCCGCACTATCTTTTTTACAGCCACCCAACAACAATATCAAAACAGCTATTGTGAAAGAAAAATATCCTTGTTTCATAAGAGTTTGCTTTTCGATTAAAATTTAAATCCAACGCCTATCCGCACATTGGTAGAGCCGATGGCTCCTGCTTCCAGCATGGCGCCGATCCTGGGATTGAAATAATACTTCCCACCCACGTAGGCGCCAACGTATAAGCCTGACCCATACCTGCCACTGAGGCTTTCGTCCGAGTAGGTGTCTTTCCAGCGGAAGCTTCTCAGGCCAAGCGTACCACCTCCATAAACATCGATCTTTTCGTTGTCGATTTCCAGAAGTTCATTGAAATGATAAGAAGCCCTTGCCCCGGCATACAGCGCCGTAAACTTGTAACTGTAATCCCCGTAAAAACGGTAGCGGTAAGAAAGATAGTCGATACTCACGCCCACGCTGATGTCTTCTGAAACTCCCACTTCGAAGGATGCGCCCAGCGGAATACCCCCCTGGTAATAGGAGTTGACCCCTATACCGAGGTTGAGTAATTTGTCGGATTTGGAAAATGCGGTTTGCTGGCCTGTTGATGAAAAGAACATACATGATAACAGAAAAGAAAGAATGACAGATTGTTTCATTGCTATTGCTTGAAGGTTTAAAAATAGATGTTCCGGTTGTCCCGTTTTGTACCTACCATAGGTACTTGGGTTATGAATTAATAGTGCCGGCAGTGCTGCATGATCATTAGATAAGTCCTGTTTTCCTGAAATACAACGCTGTATCCTTTGCGTTGGCAAAACTCATTTTATACAACAGTTCCGTTTTTTTGAGGATCCGCTTATTGAACTTGTCTACTGTGCCCTTCTGGATTTTGAATGCCTGAGCGATCTGCTCGCTGGTTGGGTCTTTCGAGTAGGCATACCGCTTGATGATCCGTAGCTCCTGCGTCGAGAAACCTGAGTTTTCTTCAAACCGATGCCTTGCTCTTTTGTAGATCCGCTCGTTGTAACTGACCTTATCATCGTTCAGCACCATGCTGTAGTCCTCTCCGGCATATCCTTTAATGATGATGTATTCACTCAGGTATTCACCTACGTAACTCTCATTGGTAATGAAGAAAGGGTAACTTGTTTTTTTGCAATAGAGGAAGCTGCCTTTCGAATTCTTCAGGGCAATAGTGCCTGTACATACTGGCGAGTGATGGCCGGCTGTGATCTCTTTACCGATCAACAGGTCGAAAAGAGAAAGACTAAAGAAGTTCTGTACGACGGCGTGGCCCGGATGTAGGCAACCGAGGTAGGTTTTTTGATTGAAATGAGAAGAGGCAAACCCTAACCATTTATCGACCCCTTCACTATATATGATCTTGCCTGTTCTTACATCGGTGATGGTAAAGAAAAATTCCTTCTTTACCTGCGGCCTTAATTGCTGGATAAGCTGCCGCTGGTGGTCTGAATATATATTGACGCCGGCCCCTGTTTCGGGAAGATACCTGTCGACCATCCTTGCGTAAGTATGGTCTTTTTTGAACAACGTGTGGTTGATGATCTCAAGCATGACACCAAAGTAGAACCCGGCGATGTCATGTTCAATTCGGCCTTGATTTCAGTATGTTTTCCTTTGAATTTGGTATTACAGCCCTTTGCGGAAGCGGTCCAGGGCATCCTTTACCTCCTGTTTCCGGCCGCGGGCTATGGGAATTTTAGTCCCGTTACGCAGCAGGAAATGGTCCTGACAATATTTACCCATATGCTTCAGGTTCAGTAAAAACTTGTTATGTGTCCGGATGATGTGAGTGCCGGACAATATTTTCTCCCAAATCCCAATACCTTTCGATTCCGTGTATTGCGACAAGCCATTTACCGGTTCATCGAGGAAGAAATGTGTATATGATGAATTGCTGGATTCGCAGTACCTGATATTGGAAACGTCAATAAGCGTTTTTCCCTTTAGGTCAGACAGCCATATATACCCGGGTTTTCCCGCCTCCAGGTTATTCCTCAGAGAGCCGGTTTGTTCAGGCCCCTTATTTTTGTCGACCCTGGCGAGCGCGTCGGCAAGTTCCTGCTCCAGGATAGGTTTCGGTAAAAAGTCGAGCGCGCAGGCCCGGATGGCAAGAATAGCATTGTCCGCACTGTTATGCTGAGTGGTAAATATAACTGAGAAGCCAGGCTTGGGAAACCTTTTCAGCAAGTCGAAACCGTTGTCCCCCCGCTCCAGGTCGATGTCGAGAAATACAAGACCCGGCTGGTGCTGGTCGATAGCCCGGGACGATTCTTCCACCGTGGAATAAACACCGGCTATTTTAATAGTACTGTCCAGTTTTTCTATGAGCAGTTGCAGTGTGTGCGCATGCATGGGGTCGTCTTCTACAATGATTGCGGTAGTTGTCATCGTGTGTCTATTCGATAGAAATATGAGGTAAAGTAAATTCAACGGAAGTTCCCGTAGGGTGATTGTTGCTGTCAACCATGTCCTTGATCCCAAACGAAACCAGCCCCTTATTCCTGTTGCTGGCTTGCAGCAATCTTTGAGCAAGGCCGCTGCCGATCGACTTCCTGCCTTTACCGGTAGCATCGGTGGTTAGTTGCCTGCCGGTACCATTGTCGGCAACCTGGCATACGATAGTATCGCCTTTGCTGTCGATCTTTATAGAGAGCTGTCCATAATCACGTTTTGCGAGGCCATGCTTGATGCTGTTTTCGGCCAATACCTGTAATACCATTGGCGGCACAAGCGTATGATCGGGGTCGATGGATTGATCTATGATGATCGAATAACTAAACCCGTTGTGAAACCTGAGTTTTTCCAGTTCCAGGTAGGAGGTCAGCACTTCGATATCCTCATTCAGGGGGATCAGTCTTTGCGACGAATTCTCAAGCACTTTCCTGATCAAACGGCTGAACATGATCAGGTATTTACTGGCTTGTTCCTGATCGTTTTGCAAAATAAAAGCATTGATCGAATCCATAGTATTACCTATGAAATGGTCGCTCATCTGTGCATTCAATGCCTCCTGTTTCAGTGCGCTCAGTTCCAGGTTGAACCGGCTTTTCTCTTTCCTTCTGTATAAGGAAAAGATAAAAACAATGGCCACGAGCACCACCCCGCCGGTAATGAGCCACGATTGAAGCCGGGCTTTGGCCAGCGATTCGTTTTTCTCGATTTCAAGCCGGCTTTTAAGCTCAGCGAATTCTTTTATCTTTTCAAGATTGATGGCCGAGTCACGCGCGCTTATATAACGCTGGTAATTGACGAGTGCCGTTTTATAGTCTCCGGAAGAATCCTGCGCTTCAGCCAGCAACCGGAAGCTTTCGTGCAGCGGCTCGTAGCTCTCTTTTTTCTGGTAAAAGTTGGCAGCCTTGTCGAGGTAGACCGCTGCCCGCTGTTGCAGCAGCGCAACCGGTAGGTTCCGGAGCGAATCCGGCCTGTTGGTGATGTTGGAGTCTTTCGACATTTCGAGATAGATCTTTCCCAGCCGCGTATAACTTAAAGCGATCGTACTGCTGTCCAAACCTTTCCGGGCTGCAGTAAGCGCATCATGAACAAGCTCCATAGATCGCTTGTAAGCGCCCTGTAGTAAATAGATGCTGCTGAGGTTGTTGATCAATGGACCGAGATACTGAACATTTCCTTTATGACCCGAATTACTCAGGGCATTGTTAAAATGCCTCTTCGCATTTATGGTATCGTTAAGGCAAAGATAAACACAGCCGATATTCCCCTCGATATCCCCTCTGATCTTTAAAGGATCGGAATCTCCCATGATTGCCAATGCTTTGGATAAGCAACTGAGCGCCCGTTGATAATCCTGGTTCGACTTGAGGGAAACGGCCATATCATTATAATTGACCAGCATAAGCTCCTTGTGTTGCAATCGTTCGCCGATCTTCAGCGATTCATCAAAGAACTCGAATGCCTTTGGGTAATCGGCCCTTAACAAATGAGCTTCACCGATATTGTTTAAAAGCAGGCCCGTCATATAAGTGTCGCCAACCATCCGGAAAAGTGACAAAGAAGACATTAAATGAGATTCGGCCTCCCGTGTATCCCGTCGGCCTAAATAAACACTGCCGATGTAAAAATGACAATCCGCTTCTACTTTCTTGTTGCCATCCTTGCGCGTAAGTTCAAGCGCCTTGTTTGCATAAAACAACACTGAATCACCCTCCGGCCCCTTCCAGTTGAAAGTCTTGCCGATGTTTAATATAAGTAATGAGTTGGTATGCATAAAAGGTTCTGCCTTTTTCCAGTACTTTCTGGCTGGCAAGAGATCGCCTTTTAAATAATAGTTATCTCCAAGAAAAGCATAGGTATTGGCAGTCTTATTGGATTCCGCCGGTTGCTGCAAGGCGAGTACCTTGAATGCATAACTGATCGCTTTATCATAGTCCTTTTTGAAACTACTGTAGAAACTGCCATACCAGCCAAACATGGCCCTATATACAGGTGTGTCCCGTTGTACGCTGGTTATATCTCTATATGGTTGCAGATAATGCTCTGACAAGGAAATTTTATTTTGCCATCCATAGCATATACCCAAAATAATGTTTCCCGCGTCTGTAGCTTGTTTTGATCCGGTAGAATTGCCAAGCGCAAGAAGCTCTTTTGCGTGCGCAATACTTTTGTCGAGGCTGTCGGCAAAATAATAGAACAGGGATATTTCTGTCAGTAAAGCCGTTTTTTCGGAGTTTTCAGTGGTGTTTTGTAAAGCTGATTGCAGCGAAGCGATGTCTTTTTTTTCCTGCCGGGAAAAGGTATACAGCGATGCCATGAGGAAGATTACGGAAAGGAGTAATCGTTTCATACTTGTTTGACCGGCTTTTTTTCGAAAGATAAAGATTTTCCGGTAAAGCGTGAGCGTGAGGCTTTAGTGTAGCCATTCAAAAACATAATTCTAAAAAAAAATGACCATCGATAAGTGGGTACTTATAAAAAGCGGCCGGATCAGGTCAAGAACAAAAGGCGCCCCCGGTAAAGGAGGCGCCTGTTTGAAAAACCAGCCGTGTTTATTATGCAGAGAATGAAACAGCCGGTTCGTCCATAGGGGTTACACGTCCAGGTATATAAAACCCGGGTTTATCTCGCGATCACAAGTTTTTTCGTCACTTTCAAGCCTTGGCTGCCTTTAGCCGTTACGAAGTAGAGGCCGTTGGGCAGGTGCGCCAGTTGTTTGCTCACTTTCAGCAATCCATTGGCTTTGCCATTATACAGCATACCCATTTGCTGACCGGCAACCGAGTAAACAGTGATAGACACCTGTTGTTCCTGTTCTACCAGCAATTCCATATTTACCAGGCCGCTGGTGGGCACGGGATAGATGGTAAGCGAGCCGGGCTGCCTGCCTGCGCCTTCCGGCAATTTCACGACTGCTTCACCAAGAGCATTCTTCCTATCCCGGTTACCTGCCTTGTCTTGCGCTTCCACATAAAAGCGATAAACTTTACCGGCTTCACCTTGCAACATTACCCTGGTTGCATTACCACCCGGCACATTGGCCCATGGACCATTATCAGTAGATACATACACATTATAGTAATCCACGCCCGATCCGGCATCGTAAGCACTGTACTCCAACACGATCAGGGTGTCCTCATATATCTTGGCGCTGATATGACCTACAGGTTTCACTGCGTCGATGGTGTTCTGCCACGTATTGGTAAGAATAGGTTCGTTGGTGTCGAACACGATGGAAGCGCGGGAGCGAAGCTGTGTACCATCCGTAAGGCCCTTTTTCGGGGCGATGGTGTAGGACACGCTGCCCTCACCGGAAGGAGCATCTGTATTCGGAGGCAGGAAGCCATCGAAGTCGGGCAGGTCGCCGGTTTGCGGATCGATGGCCGTAAACAGCCAGAACACGATACCTGTTGTTGTGTCCAGCGATGCATTGATACGCACCTTCATGTTGATATGAGGCAACAGGCTTTTTTCAATCATGAACTGTTTCCGCCCCTTCGGTACCCTGAACTGATGCTTGCCGACTGTTACGGAGCCAAACTCAAAGGACGACAGATCAAACTTAGTACGATCGATGGTATCGATGATCCGCACGATCTGGGCATCAGCTTTGGCAGTATCCACATTCTCGAAAGTGATCAGGAATGGCTGCCTGTCGCTTGAGTTGATATAGCGCGCTGCCTTAAAACCATTGGGGCCATAGATCGCATTAGGGTCATAAGAAGTACGCGTTTCTGAATCTTTCTCGCGGGGATCGGTAATGTCTTCTTCCTTGTCCAGTAGCTCTCTCAGCTTATCTGCCTGCTCCTTGTGCTCAGGGCAGTTCTCCTCGATGTACTTGATGAGCAGCTCAATTTCGCCCACGCCGTTCTTAAGGTGCTTGGCTCCTTGCAGGCCAGCCTCGAGGAACTCCAGTTTGCGCAGGTCATTGATATTCATTTCGCCGCTCTCAAAAGCTTTCTGCCATAGACGGGCCTCTTCATCTTTCATACGAATGCGGTTTTGCCGCTGCGACCTACTTTGGTATTTTTTGGGTCTCACCGATAGTTCATCGAACTTGGCCTTATGGTTCAGCGCAGCCTGGTTGCTGCCATGTATCTTGTCGGTCAGCGCATCCGCTCTCTTTTTGAGCAACGGACCGGTGCCGAAGTCGATGGCTTTGTCGAAGGCAATATCCATCAACTGCTGCTGCGCAAATTCATCAGCTTCCAGGCCCTGCTTATAATAGTCGCTATATTCACTTTCAGTAAGATCGTCGGCGCCATACCACCAGGCCCAGAACCGGTGCGCTGCTACTTTGCTGCCCACATCGATATGCTTTTGCGTCACCTTCAGCGTCTTCACGGCCACCTGAGCAGGTATCTTCGTTGCAGGAGGCACTTTCAGTTCATCGACGGCGATATCGAGCGTATTGATCGCAAGTTCTACTGCCTGCGGACTGGTGAACACCGTTTGTATGTTAAACGTTTCGCAGGAACCAAACTGGTTGGGCTTTACCGTATAAGTATAGAACTTATGGTGGGCGGAGCTGTCCGATTTCATACGGAAGGGCAGTTCAATAGTAGAGCCGGGTGGAACAACCGGTACCGTGAAGTAACGTACATAACCATTATAAGGCTCCAGCAGGAAAGTATCGATAGGAGTAGTGGTGTTGATATCGTATACCCAGCTCAGCTTGCTGTTGGGCGTTTTCACTACTTCGCCATCATCCAGCGTTACGGATGCAAAGCCATTAGGGTCGGGACGGTATTCTTTACCGAGCCATTCTATCTGCGCCGATTTAGGCCATATCATGGCTACAATCACGCCACGGGCCACGGTATTGCCCCGGTTGCCTACCACGAGGTTGAAGTTGCTGGTGCGGCCGGTCCTGAAAATGCCAGGGCCTGTTACTTCCGACCAGGTTTCGGGATAGATCATGGCGCTGATCTTAAACGCTTTGGTATACACGATAGCGGGTTCATTGGGAAACTTGACTTCAAGATCATAATCACCAGGTTTGGCGAAATGCAGATCGAATACAATACCCAATTGGTTGCCCTTGGGGTTGGTATATTTCTCGATGGTGTTCAACGTTTCACTGCCATTCTTCAGGGTCACAGTGGTATTGCCATCCAGTCCGCCGCCGAAGATAGTCATGCTGAGGTCGCCGCCCGCACCGCTTTCTGTTGGAGTGAAAGACTCGATACCGGAAATAGTAAGCGACTTTTTCGCCGTATCGCTGAAGTTGCAGGTAGCATTCGTGGCGATCAGTTGTATATCATAAAAACCGGGCTTCAGTTGCTGCAAAGGATGCGTCACCGTGCTGGTCTGGTTGTTGAACTTCCACAGCAGCTTGCTGCTGTTCCTGCTTTCATTCATGAAGCCAAACTCGTTACCCGTTCTCGTATAACTGAACGCTGCGATGGGCCGGTTGTCGTATACTTCGAAGCGCACACTATAAGTAAATGACCGGCTGCTGCCCTGGTACAGGCTTATGTAAAGACTGTCGGTGCTGTTACAATTCACTTCGATGGTGTCGCGCACAATGCCTCCTGCGGCTACCGACGCACCAACAGCACTTTTAGCAGTTAGTTGACGGCGGTTCCTGTCATAGGCCCATAATCCAAAAGAACCATCTGAGCCGCCCGTATGCACGCCCTCGATGTATACTTTCACGGAGCTTTTAGCGGGCACGGCCATTTTATAATAATCATAACGGTCTACACCGGCAGCGCTGGTGTATCCCAATAATCCTTTGGCGGTATCGCTGTGCTTGATCGGCAATGCTTCTTCAAAAGTATTATTTGGTTCTTTGTCGCCTGTAAGCGCCCCCGGCATTTCATAACGTAACTTATAACTATAAGACCGGGAGCTGCCCTGGTACACGAGCAGGTAAAGACTGTCAGCAGCGCGTGATGGTATCAGCACGGTGTCGCGCACGATATCACCTTGCCTGGCAGTGTTACTGCCAACAGCTGCGAGGTAACTGATCTGCCGCCTGCTCTTGTCATAAGCATAGAAAGAAAAAGAACCATTGGCGCCACCTGTATGTACTCCTTCGAGGTATACGGTAACGGTGCCATCGGCAGGCAACAAGGTCTTATAATAATCGTAACGATCAGTTACGTTATCAGCTTCATAACCGAGGTGGCCGCTCACTATGGTATGATGATCCAATGCCTGTGCCTGTTCAAACTCCCCATTGGGCTCCCGATCGTTGGCGCTTTGGTCCAGTACTTCATACCGCATCTTGTAACTGTAAGAGCGTGTACTGCCTTGGTACACGGATAGGTAGATGGTGTCAGCCTGGCGGGAAGTGATGCGTACGGTATCACGTACAGTTTCCCCTTGTTTGGCAGTATTGCTGCCTGCGTTGGCGAGGTAACCGATCTGGCGTCCACTTTTATCATACGCATAGAAAGAAAAAGAACCATTAGCGCCACCGGTATGTACTCCTTCAAGATATACGGTAACGGTACCATCGGCCGGCATCACGGCTTTGTAATAATCATACCGGTCGGTTACATTATCCGCCTCATACCCAAGATGCCCCTCCACCGTGTTATTATAGCTGATAGGAGTAGCATCGGCACGCACATTATTGGGCTCCGGATCATTGGCACTCTTGTCGGTCATTTCATACCGCATCTTGTAACTGTAAGAGCGCGAACTTCCCTGATACAGATATAGGTATACGGTATCAGCCTGCCGGGAGGTGATGCGCACGGTATCACGTACAGTTGCCCCGTATTGAGTAGAGGTGCTGCCCACATTGGCGAGGTAGCCGATCTGCCGCCCGCTTTTATCGAGCGCATAAAATGAAAAAGAGCCTGCAGCACGGCCAGTATGAACGCCTTCGAGGAATACAGTAATAGTGCCATCCGCAGGCAACGCGGTCTTGTAATAATCGTAACGGTCGGTTACATTATCCGCTTCATATCCCAAATGACCGGCAACCGTTTCCTGCTCTTTGAGCGGTACGGCCTGCGCCATCGTATTGTTCGGCTCTGGATCATTGGTGCTTTGATCGGCTATTTCATAACTCATCTTGTAACTATAGGAGCGGGAGCTGCCTTGGTACACCAGCAGATAAATGGTGTCTGCTTGCAACGAAGTAATACGAACAGTATCGCGTACAATATCACCCGGCTTGGCAGTGGTACTTCCTACAGCAGCGAGGTAGCCGATCTGTCGCTGACTTTTGTCATAAGCATAAAAAGAAAAGGAGCCATCATATCCGCCGGTGTGCACACCTTCAAGATATACGACCAGTGTACCATCGGCCTGCAGGCTGGTCTTGTAATAATCGTACCGGTCGGTGACATTGTTGGCTTCCTGTCCAAGCTGGCCTTGCATGATTTCTCCCATGTTGAAGAAACCAGCCTGCGCAAACGTATTGTTCGGCTCAGGATCATTGGGGTTACGGTCGGTGACGGTATAACTTACCTTATAACTATACGACCGGGAGCTGCCTTGATACAAGAGGATGTAAATACTGTCGACGCTGCGCGAGTATACACTGAGAGAATCGCGTACAGTTTGACCCTCGATAGTAGATGTGTTGCCCACATTGGCCTTGTAGCCGATTTGCCGCCCATCTTTATCATATACATACAACGAAAAAGAACCTGCGTAACCGCCGGTATGTATGCCCTCGGCGTAAATCTTGATAGTCCCATCTGCTGGCAGCAGCGTTTTATAATAATCATACCGGTCTGTTACATTATCCGCTTCATATCCCAGATGCCCTGCATAGCTCCTGTCATGGTCCATCGGCGTAGCATTGCTGAAGAGGCCGTTCGGTTCAGGATCATTGGCGCTTTGGTCCAATACTGCATACTTTATCTTGAAATTGTAAGTACGATTACTGCCTTCATAGATCAGCAGGTAAACACTATCGGCAGCCCGGGAGGTAATGCGTACCGTGTCGCGCACGATATCACCTTGCTTCGCCGTAGTGCTGCCAACAGACCCATCATAGCCGATCTGCCGGCCGCTTTTGTCATACGCATAAAAAGAAAAAGAACCGTTAGCGCCACCCATATGGGTGCCCTCAAGGTAAATGGTAACAGTGCCATCGGCTGGCAGTAAAGTCTTATAATACACATATCGCCCCGCCGGACTTACTGTTCCTGTCTGTTCAGATCCTGCGGTAATGGGCAGCGCTGTGCTGAAATCGGCTTGCGCCATCAATAATACCGGACATAATACCGGTAAGAGGAGGAGTAAAAGTCTTCTCATACAAGTTGGTGGTTAAATAAGTAGAAATGCAGGATAGAGGCGGCAGATCTTAGAATATAGGCTGTCTATATTCCTTATATCAATCAACTTGCAGGAAGGTGAACAGGAATTGTTAACTTTTTTTGGAGCGCCGCCGGCGCACCCATATCAGGCTGCCAATGGCCAATACGGTAGCAACCGGAATAGCAATCCACAGCCAGGTAGAGGAGGAGTGGACCAAAGGCGCATCATCACCAATGAGCGTCATGCCAGCCCAGAAATAAGGGTGGTTCAGCTCGGGCGGGGCATTATTGAGGTATTCCAGTTTGGCTGCCCGCAGCGCCTCGCTTTTAGAGGCGCCCCTGGCCAGATGCTTATAAAACAGCGTAATGATCTCTGCACTCGACTTTTCATCGATCTTCCACAGGCTCATCACCACCGAAGGACAGCCGGCATACATAAAACTATGCGCCAGAGAAATAACCCCTTCACCCTGGTTCCAGGCGCCGGTACCCGTTTCACAGGCGGTAAGCACCGCCAGCTCGGCGCGCAATGTCATGCCATATATTTCATAGGCATGCAGGTAACCATCTTCGCTGTCAGTGGAGTCTTCAGCCGGAGGTTTGGCCAGGAAGAACCTCGATTGCAGCGGCGATGCATTGTTGATATCCGCATGAGTACCCAGATGAAGTATTTTGTACCGGGCCGCTGCTTCTTTAAAAGTACTTTCCAACGCCTGTGGTCCGGTAAAGTGATCAGTACTTACATAACTACTGATCTGTTGGGCTGCATTCAGCGCAAAAGGCTGGCGCAGCAGTGATAAATAGTGCTGGTCGGCCAGTAAGCTGTCTTTAATACTCTTACGGTAGGCTGCTTTCATTTCATCGGTAAATACAGGTGTCAACAGGAGAGCCCTGTCGCTTACCTGCTTGCTGGCAGCCTTGTATTGCAGCGCACTGGTAGCCGAAAGCTGGTAAGCAATATTGTACCGTTGTACCAGGTAAGGTAGCTTATTGAAAGGGGCTACAGTTGCAGCTGATACCAATAACTCGAAGTTCAGATAATACAGGTCCGCATCGGGTACGATCAACAATTTGTCCGATAACAGCAACGGCACAGCAGGCGCTACCAATGCATTATACAGCCGGTGCGCAGGCAGTACAAAAGCTGCCGGTTGTAGGTTGTACAATTGTTGTAAAGCCTTTACATCTTCCAGTGTCTTCCGCGGAAGACGTTTCAGCGTGAGGTTGCGCGCATTCAGCACAAATAAAAACACATATTCATCTGTAACGGCATACTGTAACAGCGTTTGCTTTTCATTTAATAACTCCTCACGTACCTCGTCGATAGAAAAAGGCTTCACCCGGTACTTCAGTTGAGTAGCTGCATTGCCGGATTTCATTAAACTATCCTGAAAACGATAATACGATTCCATCGTGGTAGTGAGCAGCGTGAGCACAGAATCATTGTTACTGCCTGCATCGAGGTATTGAGCATTGAGCTGACTAATACGCTTGCGCCAGTTCAGGTCTTTGCCGGCAGTAACATCCTTTGAGCCGCGGGCGGCATCTACGAGTATGTTATTGGCAGCCAGGCGTAGCAACAACGCTTTGCTGCTTTCGCTAAAGCCAAAAGCTTTTTCCAGCCATAATGGTTTGTTCTCTTTTTGATGCAATTCCCAGCAAGCTTCAATAGCGGTGTTGTAAATATATTTATGATTGGCGACCAACTGCAGCAACGAGGCTTGCGTACGAAGCGCGGGTAAGCTTTTCTCAAGGTAAGCACTGTAATCATCTGCCAGTTGCAGAATATTCATCAGCCCGGTGCTCTTACCTTCTTTTTTATATAGCGCTTGTTCAATTGCTGTGCGATGTTGTATATAACGCAGGATAAAATGACTCACCGGTATTTTTTGAAGCCAGTTGCCGGCGGGGAAGGAGGGAAGTTGCAACAACTCCAGGAAGGAGCTGTCCGAATAGCGCATCGCTTCAGATAGCTGCCCGGCGTCAAGATAAGCTTCACATATCTTGTCAAACTGTCCCGCTATCACCACATTACCTTTACTATACCAGCCACGATAGTTGTCGAGACCTTCTTGCAATAAGGATAAACCTTCGGGAAGGCGTTTCATTTTTGCATAAGCCTGTCCCAAGGTGGTTTTGTTACTCTGTGTGCGCCTGCTATTAGTAATGCCCGCTTTGGCCTCATGTTGCAATGCCTGCTGATAGTAGCGCGCAGCTGCCTCAAATTGACCACGGTCATAAAAGAGATCACCATACTGCGTTTCGATATAAGCAAGGTCTACCGGATCATTGGGTATTTGTTGCTGTGCAATCCGGTAGGCCCTGGCAAACAAGCTGTCGGCTTCATCAAAATTCCGCATGACCCGCTTGATATTCGCTATGTGACTCAGCGGCCGTACCATACCATAACCATCAGTGCCATAATTCTTTTCATGCAGGCGACGGCCCTTATCATAATACTCATGCGCCAGTTGCATCTCACCCATGGCTTCATACAGCCTGCCCATATTATTGTAGCCAATCGCCAGTAAGTTGGGATTCTTGTTTTTCAGGTACACCAGTTGAATGATGCGCACCATTTCCTGGCGGTGGTGTAGCGCTTCATCCATCCGCTGCATGCTTTCATAAATGGAGCCAAGATCATTATGCGCCAATGCCCGGTTGGCATGAATGGCCGGCAGGTGTTTGTCGGCCAGCCGGTACATCTCCAGGCCATACCGCTCTGCCTCCCGAAAATTACCGGCATCATGCGCCAGATACATCAGCGTTTGGTACACGCTGATAAGCATGCGCGAATCTTTACCTTGCAACCTTTCAATAGATTGTTTGGCTTTTTCGCCATACAGTATACCATTGGCAAAATCCTGCAGTTCAAGATACATCCAGGAGATGTCGGTATACAATGCAATGTAAAACTCATTCGGTGGTGCATTCGCCGGAATGTGAGCAAGCCCTTGCAGCAGGTATTGCTTTCCTTCCTGCGCCCGGGCATTGTTCACAAGTATCTGCCCCTTCTTGTCCAGCGCGGCTACAATAGCAACATTGTTCTGCGGAAGTTTTTTAGTAAGTGAAAGAGCCGTATCTATGACGGCAAGCCCTTGTGCGGTACCTTGTTCGCGCCAGGCCATATCACCCTTGTGCACATAGGCCAGCACAAGGCTGTCGATTTGCTTGTTGTTGCTGTAATAGCGGATAGCCTGTTGTATATACCACACAGCACTATCGGTCTTCAATGCCTTGTAGGCATCGCGTGAGCGTTGATAGTAGTCAGATTGAGCAGCCAGCGGTAACGCGGCTGTCAGGAAACACAGCAGGATGATCAGCCCACGCATGATACAGCTATTTACCGGGTTCCCGCAAAGCTGGTTCAGCCAGCAGTTGCTTCGCCCGTTCATCATTGGGTAATTGGGTTAGCCAGCGGACGGCTTCAGTACGATTGTCCACTTTAATATAGGATAAGGCGAGATACCAGGTAGCTTTGCCTTTCCACACACTGGTATTATTGTTGGCTACCGGCAGCAGGTATTGATTAGCTTCCGGTAATGCGTTGTTGTTGAGATGAGCTACACCGATGAAATATTGCAACGTATCGGTAAATCCCTTTTCATTACCCAGTTTTGTCCACATCGCAGCAGCCTCCTTATACTTGCCTTCCTTATAACTTACCATGCCATCATAAAAAGTATAAGCATGGGTGCTGCTCATCGCTACAGGCAAGCCGGGATCGACATGGAAGTATTGAGTATACAGGTCTTGCGAGACTGTTTCCGTTCTGCGCAGCCACCAGGTAGCGCCAATCGTTATGATCAGTGCTGCAGCGGCTGCATACCACCAGCGCCTGTTCATGGTACGCACTGGTGCAGGTACAGCAGGAGTTGTCGTAGTCTCTGCGCCAGGTTGCTCATCGATAAAACTGCCAGCTTCCACAGTGGCTATCAACTTGCGTTGCAATGCCACTTCGTTGCGTAGTTGCACATCGTTGGCCATGGCCTGCTCAAATGCCTGCCGTTGCACAGCATCCATGCGCCCGAGCAGGTAACTTTCAATCTGCTCAAACATTTCCTGGCTGATATGATCCCTATAATCCGCCATTCGCTTTATTTTGTTCGAGGTACAACTTCCTTAATTGCATCATACAACGGTATTTGATCGTTTTCACGCTTTCTTCTGTATTGTTGGTTACTGCGGCGATCTGTGCCAGCGATTGTCGCCTGTAATAAAACAAACCCAATACCTGCTTGCACTTATCACCCAGCTGTGCAAAGCAATCTTTCAGTAGCCTGCTCTGTTCCAGTTGCTCTGCGATGACCTGTGGATCATCGGCTGTCTGTTCTACATGAGTCAGGTCGTCCTGGTAACTGGTGCGTGAGCGGCCAGTCGATTTAAGCTGGTTGAGCCATTTATGCTTACAGATCTGTCGCAGGTAGGCATTGAACTGAGCACTGTTGCCGGTGAAGCGGCCTTCCCGCAGGTTGGTCCAGGCAGCATACACACCCTCCTGGAAAATATCCTGCGCATCGGCAGCATTGCCCGAATTTTGCTGTACATATTGCAGCAACCATGGATAGTTTGCTGCATACACATTATGTAATAACTCGTCAGGGTTGGTGCCAGATCGGTCGAATGAGATTTCCAAATGAATACAGTCTTTTCACTTGGAAGATAAGTATTATTATAATATATCTTTCTTCCGCCGGATTGTCCCTGTATTAAAATTGACCTGTATTCAGCCAATTTACCCGATAGCCTGAGCCTGCGGCGTAAAACTGCGGGATCTGCGTATCTGTATCAACAGGAAAGTGGCTCCGGTAATGATGCATACAATCCCCGTTATGGCAAATAGATTGATAGCAGCCGGCTCTACATCCAGCTTATAAGAAATGATCGCATTGCCAAAAGTGTCGGTGTCCTGCTTGATGTCGCTGGCCCCTTCCGGCAGAAATAGCTTCTGCAACTGGTGAATAAGCGTGCCTCCTGAGATCATATTGCCGGTAAGCAGGTAGCAGTTGTCGGATACCTTGGTCACGTTCGGGTTCTTCATATCCAGTTTCACTTCCCACAACCCTTTACCCTTGTATTGAGCCAGGCTACGCGCCTTCAGCGTAGTAAGCGAGCTGCGATCACCCTCATTGAGGTTGGTCTTTATATCATCGATGATATAAGAAGCCATCTGCCGCTCCATATCCCTTTTAAAGATGGTAGGGTTGCTGGCCACCGGACTTGCCTTGAAACTCTGCCACTGCATGGCATTCATTTTCATGCGCAGCTCCAGTGTGGCATCCCCCAGCTTATCGATGTGGTAATCGATCTCCTGGTTGAGGCCGGTAGGGTCTTGCTGTTGCTGGCGAGCTACGACGTGGCTGGTAAAGAACAAGCATACGAGCAACAATATATAAGCCGGTAAGTATTTCATAAATGAGCTGTTGAGTTGGTTGAGTAAATATTAGCGAAGCGATCCAAGAATTTGTTGAGCCAGTTGCTGGTTACCATTATAGATACCGATGATCAATCCTTCCACATGACCGTTGCGATTACGCAGGCCACCGATCCACGGCATGCTGTTGCCATTGTAGTTGGTAACACCATTCACGAGCGTATAGCCGTTGTGAGAGCCCGCAGTCTGGTAAGATATCTGTTGACCCGTTTGATACAGCATTTCCCGCAAACTTTCCAATGCCTGGTTCACGCCGGAGGCGTTTTGGAATTCATATACCTGCGCGGTGACAGCCTGTCCGGGCGTATTTACCATGGTGATCAATACAGGCACTTGCGGATTGGGATTGTTGATGACCTTTGAACCCTGAGGATAAGCAAAGCTGATGTTGCGACTATACTGCACGAAGCCGGTATTGGTGTTACCACCTCCACCACCATCATTTCCTCCACCGGTGTTTCCACCTCCACCATTGTTGGAAGGAACATATACGACATTATTGGCAGGTACACCGCCACCGTTTTCCCAATTCGCTGCCACTTCATCTATCTTCTGGCGGGTAAAAGCATCCTCTTTCAGTTCCATCGGAATGATGCCCTGGCTCAGCCCTTCCGTTACATCCACCATATAATAACGGTCATCACCCATTTGCATGCGCTGGAAAAATTCCTGCAGCTCCTTCATACCGATCTGCAACGCCTCGTCGGCCGATTTGGAACCACCAAGACCTGCGCCACCAATAGAAGTAGCCTCGATAGCATAATATTGGCCATTCAGCTTAAAGCCAGGGTAGGCATGGCCCGGAATGTAAAACACCACCGGGTCGAGGCCCGCATTACGCATGATGCTGGCATACAAAAAACTCAGCTCGATGCAAAGACCAGTATTATTGCTGATCACTTCGCGCGGCAGGCGAATGCGTTGCACAAGGGTTTGTACATCTCCCGTACTGGAGGGCACCGCCTGCGTGCTGCTATACACCATGCCCGAGCGTAACGTAGCTTCATAAATACCTTTGAGGAAACGTACGCCCTCTTCGGCAGTATGCGTCACACCGGCAGTTTCACCCTTTAATATCTTTTGTTGGATCTTACCGGTATAGTACCGCACGGCAGGATCTTCGGCAGTGATAAAACATACGGAAAGCGGATTATTTTGCATCATATCGGCAAAGCTGGCGATCTCCGAAGCCGGCATATCGGTATAGGCAAAATCACCCGCCGCCATCATGGTAAAAGAGAAAGTTTCCTTCACCTCCTCGCGGTTGCCTTTCGGTCCCCAGGTAATGCGCACTTCAGCCTTCTCTTTCGATTGTGAGTTCTTCTCCGTGATCTTCTGGTCAAAGGCAGGGTAGCCCATGGCCACTACGGTTTGTCCGGGCAGCACGTGGGCCGCAGCAGGCGCTTCCGTCCACTCGTCGATGTACTTGGGAATGCGGTATTCCACCTTCATATCCTGCACCATTTCACCACTGGGGTTTTCGATCACCGCTTTAAACAAGTTGTAACGCCCGCCCAGGACTTCAGGATTGGCGTATACCTTATAAGCGGCAGGCATGATGTAAGTGGCCGGCTTGATCTTTACTTTCAGATCAGCCGCACCGCGGAAAAACCAGCCATAGGCCAGCAGCAGGATGCCGGCTCCCAATAGCAGGACGGGCATCAGATGTTTCTTAAAAAAGGAGGGGGTAGTTGTTTGCATAATTAGTCGGTTCTGTTCATATATCAACCAGATCGGGTGAAGGTGAACAGGCGACGGGAAGTTTTTTGCTTTGGGGAGCAAGGGCACTTCAGGAATAGAAGTAGTGGAATGGTAGCGGAATTGTAGAGGAGTTGTAGGCGAATGCTCTGAATATTGCCTAAGTATGCTCTGCGTATATACGGGGTATCCACATAAAAAGGGGTGTTTAGAGTATTCCCTGACAATACTTAGAGCACTCCCTGAGCACCCCCTGAGTACTCTGCTACCATCCGGGTAGATGCCGGCCACCATGGCAGTGCCCGTTTTGCCATTTTATTTCCAATGCGGGATTTGTCCTCATAATGCACAATTCGTCGGGTTAAAAGCCGGTTTTTTATAGCAAATGCCTAAAAACTCCTCACAGGATCTTTTCCTGAGCCTGAATTTTGGGTCGGCAATTACAATAGCCCTTGCATCTATCCAATTGGCAATCGATCATCCTCATAAATTTTAAGTCTTAAACAACACATCATGAAAAAATTGACTTCCCTTTTTTTAGTAGCAATTGCCTGTTCCTGTAATAATGCAGAAAAAAATGCAAAGGACGAAACGCAAGAGCCGCCGGCAGCCGCCACTGCGGCAACAGCCATGAATTACCCTTATACTATTAAAAATCCGGATAATTGGGAGATCGGAAGCCCGGCCAATACAATGAATGTTTTAAAATGCCTGAAAGCATGGGAAGAAGGCAAAGTGGATGAGTCGCTCCAATATTTTGGTGACTCCGTTACGGTGAAATTCGATGGCATAGACAAAACAATGTCGAACGATAGCTTGAAGGCATTCTTTTCTGCAGGAAGGAACAGTTATAAGACGGTGGTGGTGAAAATGGAAGATTGGGAGTCTGTTGTCTCGAAAGATAAAAGCGAAGAATGGGTAACACTTTGGTACACGCAAACCTGGGAGACGTTGAAAGGCGTAAAAGATTCTGTAGCCGTCATCAACGATTTGAAAATGAAAGATGGTAAAATTATCAGGATAGATGAGTACAACAGGAAGCTGCATTGAGCTGAAATCCCGGGATCCGTACTTTCTTAGGTTCTTCAACCTTGCTTCATCCATGCTTCATCCTTGCAAGTTAAAGCGCACTTTACGCATGGATTATGCATGGATGAGGCTACTTTGCGCCTGTTGTGGGGCAATTTAGACATTGTGGTTGCTGAATGACTTTCCCGGAATGGGAAGTGTGTGTTACAACATATAAAACAATCCAGCCTGTATCACCCGGTTGGCGCCGTCACGGTTGCTGCCGGTAATTTCGCCATTCTGGCCAGTGGTGACGCCTTTGAGCAGGCCGTAGAAACCATAATTATAGCGCACTTCCAGACCGAGGGAAGAAGTGATCTGCCAGGCGCCGCCCAGGTCAAGCCCCCAGTCGAAACGCTCGAAATTCTGCGTCACATCGCGGGTACTGGTGGAGAATTTCGAATTGGCTTTCACCAGGTAGCCGAATTCCGGTCCTATGAGGAAGCTGAATTTGCTGCCGACGGGGATGCCGGCCAGTATAGGTACAGCCACATAATGATACCTTACATTCCCCTGTCCATCAGACCCAATGGCAGGAAACCGGTATCCTTTACGGGAGTATTGCACTTCCGGGCGGACGAAGAAACCATCCGTAACGTGAATCTTTGCCAGCAGACCTGCCTGAAATCCAATGCTCGCCATTTCAGGGTCCGCCTTTTTATACTTGATCCTGTTGATATTGATACCGGCTTTCACGCCTACGTTCACCTGGGCCAGGAGTGACAGGTGGCAAAACAACATTGTCACAAACAGGAAGCAGAGCTTTTTCATATGCGGGTGGGTTTTCGCTTCCCTAAATATAGTTCGCTTTTTAGGATGGTGCTATAGCCGGATGGTTAAATACTCCTTAATGCTGACTGCATTTGTTTTCCACTTTTGTATTATTGTAAACGAAACTCCTCCTTCTTTGCCATTTCGAACAAATAGTAACACTGCTCCCTTAAATGTCATTTCGAACGGAGCCATTGGGAACTATGACTATTACGCAGCTGCGGCGCAGTGAGAAATCTGCTTGCGAATACAACGGATTTTATTAACTGCCTCTATGTGAAATCGCCTCTTCAGGTGGCCGCTGGCCAAACAACTCTTTATTCAGGAAAACCCAATCCGGATTCATTGTTTTGATCAGTGCCTCTTTTTTATTCCGGTTCCATTTTTTGATCTCTGTTTCCCTTGCTATAGCACTCCGTATTTGTCCAAATGTTTCATAGTATAATAATTGGTAACAAAAATGCCTGCCTGCAAAAGTGGATGAGCTTCCGCGGTTGATATAATGTTCTATGATACGTTGAGCAAGATTATTGGTAACGCCAATATAGAGTACCGTTTTATTGGGGTTCGTTAGTATGTATACAAAATAGGTCTGGTTTACTTGCATATTAGATTTACCCAGTATACGGGAAATCTTCAGCCTTAGATTGAAGTACGGATATTAAATAGCACAACTGGTCTTTATTTTCTTTCCCGGTTTGGGCTCAGCTGCTAATCACTCGATAGCAGATTTCTCACCCTGTACACTGGTTGTGGAGGCGGGTGCGTATGGCAGGGTTCGAAATGAACTGTGTTTATAAACAAATGTTTTTCCTGTAATTCTTATCATACGCAACATTGGTGGTAGCTATGGTAAATGCTTGTTTTATCAGCTTATTAGCCACGGCGATCAGCGCCAGTCGCTTATTTTTCCCATTCAACACTAACCGGTCGTAGAGCTCTTTACAGGCCGCATTACATCGTTTTGCGCTCCAGGAGCATACATATAATAAAGCACGTATCCGACTCATGCCCATTTTGCAAATCCGGGAACGACCTTTTACACTTGTTCCAGACTCATAAATCCGCGGACTTAAACCCACATAAGCACTCAACTGCTTATAATTGTTGAACTTCTTAAAGCCACCACTTAACACGATTAAGGCCAGCGCAGTTTTCTTGCCTAATCCCGGAATACTCGTCAGATTATTCATCATTTCTCCGTGATGCACGGTTATTAATTCATGCATCTGATTATCTATTCCGGCTATCTGTTCTTCTATATGCGCCAATTCCTTCAGAAGTTGTCGTTCAAGCCTTTTGCACAGTAAGCCACTCGCAGTAAATGCCTCCAACTGGTTACTTAAAGCCCGGTAATGCTTTTGAAACTGATCACACAATGCCTGTAATTGTTGTAGCTCAATCACATATTGTTGCGGCGGCTCCCAAACAGCTGGTTCCTCTTTAATCCCATAGGCCACTATCAGCCTGGCATCCGCTTTGTCAGTCTTGGCACGACTCAAACGCATCTGACAGAAGCGACGGATAATTAAAGGGTTGACAACACTCACCTTCAGACCATGCTCATGAAGAAAAAAAGCCAGTTGCAGGTAATAAGGACCAGTAGCCTCCATTACACAATGCGTATCCACAGCCAACTGACTGAATAAAGCCTTAAAACCCTGTATATCATTACTAAAACGAGTTGACGACATTAAACCATCAACACTCAAACAAACGTCAAAGAACTTTTTACTTACATCAAATCCTGCAAAGTTTTTTACTTTTGCCATCTACTTAGTTTTATATCACGCAGAAGTATTACTGCTTTTTCCTATCAATCCTACATACAGGCTCACAACGCCTAATGAACTGTTCAGGATTTGGCAGTAAGGGAGAAAAGCATTAGCATTTCGAACGGTCTTTTATGACCAATGACAAAACTTAATCTGATTCTTTTCTCCGCTTCTGTATGACCTTTTAATAATCAACTAAGTTCTCCTCTTATTTACTTCCCAGCAAACATAGGATGACAGAGAGGGGGAGTTTCATTCGAAATGACAAACTCCAAAATATGTTTCTCTTACGCGGCAGTGGAGATATATCTTACCAGGCTGCGCTTGGCGATGGGTAAGAGTGTTTCATCGACCGGGAAGGTGAGTTCTGTTTCGATGGAGTATACTGCCGGGTTGGGCAGGTCTCTTTTCTTACGTATCAGCTCGGCCTTGATGTTTTCGTAGGTGTTCACTGTATTTCTTTCCCACCTGTCTATATATTCGGTTTTGATGGCCCTGTATTTTTCATCGTGCTTTTCGAAAAAGCTCAGGCGGTATTGGTATACGCGGGTGTTGCGGTGGGTGCCTTCGCTCAGGAAGAAATAGCCTTCCCGCACATCTAATGGTATCAAACCCACCGGGAATATAATGAGCTTGTTTTCTACAAACTCATATATCTCTGTTCCATTGCTGATGGCTTTTTTGATCTTGTTGGTAGCATAGTTGATAATGTCTTCCAGCTCCTGCATCATTTCATCGTCTTCAATGATCTGCTCGTATAGTAGTTGCAGTTTTTCCATTTGTACACCGGTCAGTGTTTTGGGAAACTGCTCTTGCAGATACTTCTTGTTTTCGCGGAAGGCCACTAAGTTGTTGTAGTGGAAAATAACGTCTGCCAATTGGGGATAGAGCTTGTTGGCGTCAAAATACTTGTTTACCTCTTGTAGATAGGCCAGGAGGGTGTACTTCTTCAATTCGAAGTCAATATAACCATCGGCAAACCAGGTTTCGGAAAGTGTTTTCATCTGGTAATTTTGTGTTTTAGGCGGTTAATTGAATTTACGAAATTTTGACCGTTGTTGAGAAATGACGTTTAACTTTAAAGTGTTAAAACTATTGTTTATGAAGTCCATGCTATCTGTCTTAGCCTTGCTCTTATTGCTAACGTCTTGCAGCCATACTTATTATGTGGTTCGCCATGCTGAAAAAGGGACCACTCCGCCCAACGATCCGCCACTGACGGCGGCTGGCGAACAGCGTGCCCAGGCGCTGAAGGACTCTTTGGCAACTAAAAATATCGCCTACATCTTCTCTACCAATACTGTTCGCACTAAAAGCACGGCAGAGCCGCTGCGCAACCTGCTGTCGCTGAGTACCCAAATCTATGGCCCCATGCCCGACTCCGCGTTTATAGCCAAACTGAAGGGGTTGAAGCGTAGTACGCTGATCGTGGGGCACAGTAATACCGTGGATAATATTGTGAACGGGCTTACCAACAACAATACGATAGCTGCCGACCTGCCGGAAACCGAGTTCAATAATCTTTTTGTGGTAAAGTATAAGCGCTTTCTGGGAACAAGGATCACATTCAGGCACCTGCATTATGGGGCTAATTAAGGGGCTGGACACAAAAAAGCCCGGGCTTTCGCCCAGGCTTGCTTAAAAATAGCCAGCAACACAACACTTAGATTTCCCGTTCGGGATTAAAATGTTCCAATTCTTTGGCAACGGCATTGAGGAAGGTAGCTCCCAGTGCGCCGTCTATAATGCGGTGATCGTATGACATGGACAGGTACATCATGTGGCGGATCGCAATTGAATCGCCTTGTTCGGTTTCTATTACCACGGGTCTTTTCTTGATAGCTCCTACAGCCAGGATCGCTACCTGCGGCTGGTTGATGATGGGGGTGCCCATCAGACTACCGAACGTACCCACGTTGGTGAGGGTAAAGGTGCCACCCGCCGTATCATCTGGTTTCAGCTTTGCATTCCGTGCATTATTGGCCAGGGTGTTTACCTGTTTGGTAAGTCCTACCAGGTTGAGCTGGTCTGCATTCTTGATCACCGGAACGATCAGGTTACCGGAGGGCAGGGCTGCAGCCATCCCGATATTGATATCACGCTTGAGAATGATCTTATCTCCGTCTACACTGCTGTTGAGCCAGGGGTACTTCTTGATGCAACGTACCACTGCTTCGATGAACAGGGGCGTGAAGGTAAGTTTTTCTCCTTCGCGTTTTTCGAATTCTTTCTTTACACGTTCGCGCCACAATACCATGTTGGTAACATCGGCTTCTGTGAAGCTGGTAACGTGTGCGCTTGTATGGGTGCTGTGGACCATGTGGTTGGCAATTGCCTTACGCATACGGTCCATTTCGATGATCTCGACGTTGCCTGAATAAGCTGCGAGCTGCGAGCCTTGAGCTACGAGCGGCTTTTGTTCTTCTACGTTTACGACCCGGGCCGCTTGTTGTTGGACTGGAGCAGGCTTCTGCTCGAAGCTCGAAGCTCGAGGCTCGAAGCTTGTATTTCCTGCTTTCTTCGCTTCTACATATTGTAAAATATCTTTCTTCGTAACGCGGCCTTCATTGCCAGTGCCGGGTATCTTCTCCAGCTCGGTCATACTTACGCCTTCACCGGCTGCAATGTTCAATACCAGGGGGGAGTAGAAGCGTCCGGCATTGCCGTTTACTACAGCTGGCTGGTTAACGGTTGTCGATTGCCAGCTTCCGGCTGCCGGTGACTGGTGGCTGGTAACTGGTTGTTGTGGCTTTTGTGCAGGAGCGGTAGCAGGTTCTGCTGCTCCTGTACGTATGCGGGCAATGACAGTACCGATAGGTACTACATCATTTACGTTGAATAATATTTCGTCTATAACGCCTTCGGCTGTTGAGGGCACTTCACTATCCACCTTGTCCGTGGCTATTTCGAGCACGGTTTCGTCCATCTTCACTGGATCGCCGGGTTGTTTGTGCCACTTTAAAACAGTGGCTTCCATAATACTTTCGCCCAGCTTAGGCATCACCAGGTCAACAACTGCCATAATGAGATTCTGGTTTTTGGTTTTTTAGTGATTGATTCTGACGCAAGGTGTCTTGCGCTTCTAGGCGTCAAAGGTAAGGGTTTTGCTAACAATCGTTCGCATTACCCTTGTTCTGCAATAAATTTTCTCAACAGGTTGAGGCTGTTGTTCGCAGTCATCTCGATATTCCGCATCCTGTCGAACCGGAAATTGAATAACTGTGTCACTACTTTCTCCCGGTTGCCGACTGCCACCCATACCATGCCTACCGGTTTTTCGGCAGTGCCTCCGTCCGGTCCCATGATGCCGGAAGTGGCCAGCGCATAGTCAGTATTGAGGGTGACCAATGCGCCCTGTACCATTTGCCGCACGGTTTCTTCGCTCACAGCACCTGTTGTTTGCAATGTCTGGGGCGACACTTTCAGCACGTTTTCTTTCACTTCATTGGCGTAAGATACTATACTGCCTTTATAATACGCGCTCGAGCCCGGCACTGATGTGATGATGTGGGCAATATATCCGCCTGTGCAGCTTTCGGCCGTGCACATCGTTTTGCCCTGTTCTTTCAGCAGTTTGCCTACTACCATGTTGAGTGGCAGGTCCTCGTCGATCACCATCCAATGCTTTACGAGGATCTTTAATTTATCGAATTCGGTATCCAGTTCTTTATCGAGTTGAGCTTTGTCCGTTCCTGATCCTGTAATGCGCAGGCGTACCATGCCATAGTTGGGCAGGTAGGCCAGTTTGAAGTGAGCCGGAAGTGCTTCTTCCCAGCTTTGTATATGGTCTGCGATATAACTTTCTCCCACACCGGCTGTCAGCAACGTACGGTGGGAAATAAAAGGCATCGTAAATCGCTGCTGTAATCTTGGCAACACTTCAGTTGTCATCAGGCCTTTCATTTCATGGGGTACGCCGGGGAGGGAAACGAATACTTTACCATCTTTCTCGAACCACATGCCGGGGGCCGAACCGCGGGCATTATGCAATACCGTACATACATCAGGCACTTCTGCCTGCTTCATGTTGCGATCGGTAATGGGGCGGCGGTATACCTGTTCAAATAAGTACTTCACATGGGCCAGCACATTTTCATCTACCACCATTTTGCCGCCGAAATAGTTGTTGAGTACCGGCTTGGTGATATCATCGGCCGTGGGGCCGAGTCCACCGGTGATCAGGATGATCTGTGTGTCGCGGCTTTGATCGTCGAGGGCGTTGATGATCTCCTGCTTGTTATCGCCCACTGCCACCCGGCGTTTCAACCAGATGCCTGCTTTGTTCAACTCCTGCGCCATCCAGGCGCTGTTGGTGTCTACTACCTGTCCTATCAATAACTCATCGCCAATGGTAATGATCGAGGCTAAAACCTGTTCCATATCTTCTGAATTGGGGAACAAAGGTAGGGGAGAAGTTGATAGGGTGATAAGTTGAAAAGTTGATAAGGGGATCCGTTTACAGATTAAAAGGTTAGTATGTCAGAAAGGCAAGACGTTTGCTCTTGGGGCAGCGGCGAATAATACATGTAAAATTCACCGATCTTATCCGGTTCTTCGCTCAGGAGTAAAAAGATGTAGAAATCTTCGGGGTGGAATAGTTTTTTATAACCGATCAGGTTTTCACGGAATAGGGTGGTGTAGTTGGTGATGTGCTCATTTACCGAGCCGGGTGGAATATCGAACACCAGGTATTGCCCTTCTTTTACGGGCGTCACTACATACCGGGTGTACAGGTCCTGGGATAGCCGGACATGTGCCTGTGCAGTAATCAGTTTGCCGTGGTGCATGGTAAACTTGCTGGCGGGTGCAAAGTTCAATGAGTCGAATGGCCTGATGATGAAACGGCCTTCAAGGTCTTTGTCGAGGTCATCATGTACTGTTTGCAGGTATGCATCGTACAGAAAATGTTTTTGTGCAAATGCAGGCACCATCTTTAATGGCTTGCAAACTGTGTAATGGTCTTTTATTGTTTCTATGCGGTACTGAAATGAAAACTCTTTTGTCAATATGGTTTCGTAGGCGGCTGCAGAGCCGATGCCATCCAGTATGGCGTTGGGAGAATGGGGCAGGAAGCGTGGCTTTCTTCTGAACTTGCCCGGGCTGCAATGGAAATGTTGTGCAAATGCTTTCGATAGGGAAGGTGAACCCGTGTAGCCGGTTTTCTCTGCAACAATGGCCAGCGAATGGTCTGTATACAATAAAAGTGAAGCTGCTTTTTCGAGGCGATAGCGCCTGATGTAACCACCGATCGATTCGTTTTCTACCTGTTCAAAGATATCAGTGAGATGGTGATAGGATACAAAAGAATGATCGGCCAGTCGTCGGAGGGAAACATCTTCCTGCACGTTGGCTTCGAGGTACTCCTGTACCCTGTTGACAACTGTTTTGTAATACTGTATGGTGGCTGGCTTGTTCAGATATTCTAAATATAGCCTGTAAATGCTTTGCTGGTCTGGTTTCTGGCGGTTTATAACATTTTATTATCCATTTTCGGGATTTTGGGGAGTGGTGGGGCGTTGGCCGGGAAGTCTTTCTATTTTAACAGTGGGTATCAGCGTATGACCTGTCAGGTTGGCTACGTACATGCCCGGGAAACCTTACAGGTCTTAACGTTAAATCATTCAACATGAAAGACAGACAAATACGCATTGTTGCCGCTGTAGTGGCATTAGTATATATAGGTATTCAATCGTTTCAATGGTATGTGTTCGGGCAATTCCCGACGCCTGCCTCTCCCAGGGAAGAGCTGTTGCAGGGATATCATCCCTTGCACGTCGTTCGCTCCTGGCTGATGTTGCTGGCCATGTTCGGGCTGTTGTTCCTGTATTATGTTGTTTGTTCTATTGCTGCGCGTATCAATCATGCGTGGGGGCGTTTTGCTTTTCCAGGCTTCTTTATCTTCCTGATATTGGAGATGATCCTGCGTTCTATTGAATTGTTTTATATACAGCAGCACCTGCCTATATTGGCGTTGAAAAGCAATGGTGAGGATTTACAAAGAATTATCGATCAGTTCCAGACCTTCCAGTCTATTCAACAGGCGTTGTACTTTCCGCTAATATTCTCCGGCTTTATCAGTTACGTCATCCTCTTCTTTCTCTTTGGTGGTGGTCAGCGTGTAAACAGGATCATTCGTTTTGTGATGGGGGTGAATATCCTGCGTGTGGTGTGGCGATTGCTGAGTGATTACGGTCATGTGAGTTGGCTGCAGGGAAATCTGTATGATCGGATATACTTACCTCTGGTGGTATTGGTGTTTGGATCGATGGCGTTTTGGTTGATCAGGTACAAGGAGGAGGGTTGATTAGTTGCCAGGTTAACAGGTTGAAAAGGGAAATCTCCCTCTTCGGTTTCAAAGAACTAAATTTATGATGAAGCAGGGGCATCAGCCGCCCTGCTGTTTTTGGTGAAAACTGCACTTTTGGGTCAACTCCACTATTTGAATACACTATCTATACTTCTGACATACCGTTGACATACCTCTGCTATACTCCAGCCCTATACCAGGTCTTTCGCAATCTCCTGTTAAATTCCTCTTTCTGCCATTTCTGCTGCCCAATTGTCATCAATCGTGAAGCTAATCAAATGTAGTGCTAACAAACTATGGGGACAACTGTTGGCCGAGCGAAACCCTGCCAATTAGGACAGATTAGGCCAAACTAAGACAAGCAGGGATTTTCAGAACAATGTGACTCATACTTTTTATGACAAGGCAAACTGTGGAACGCTACTCATTGTTAGTTGACAACTTTTGCTTAGGTTGGTGTTACTTAACCTGAATGCAAGTTATGAGGTCTATTTTCTTTCTTTTTGCCTGTTTGTTTTGTTCGTTCATGGTGGTTGCACAATCGCTTCCGCAAAAACTGGCAACAGCTGTGCAACAGTTCGAAGCTGATGCTCAAATGAAATACGCCATTTTCAGTTTGTATGTGGCGGATGCCAGGACTGGTACGTTGGTATACGAACATAACAGTAATGTGGGGCTGGCGCCCGCCAGTACGCAAAAACTTTTTACAAGCGCTGCTGCTTTTGAATTGCTGGGGCAGGGGTTTCGTTATAAGACAGGTATCGGGTATAATGGTAAGATAGAGAAGGGGGTATTGACTGGCGACCTGCACATCAACGGCAGCGGCGATCCTACGCTTGGTAGCTGGCGATGGAAAGATACAAAGCCTGATTCTGTGCTTAACAGGATCGTGGCTATTCTCAAAGCAAACAAGATCACGAAGATCGATGGAAGGATATTGCTGAATGATTCTGTTTTTTCCATTCAACCTATTCCAGGCGGCTGGATATGGGATGATATTGGCAATTACTACGGCGCCGGTTGTTGGGGTATCAACTGGCGGGAAAATCAATATGATCTGTTGCTTAAACCTGGTAAAGTGGAAGGAGAATTGACTTCCATAGCTGGTACCAATCCTGACTTTCAAGCTGAAGATCTCATCAACCTGATCACTACCGGTAAAAAGGGGAGTGGAGATAATGGTTACATTTATACGTCTCCTTATGCCACATTTGGCTTTGCGCAAGGAACTATACCATTGGGTGATACTTTTAAGATATCGGGTGCGATCACCAATCCTCCTGTACAATTTTCAAGTGAATTGCAAATGGCGCTGCATAAGCAAAAGATTGACCATGACGGTCCTCTCAAAATATATATTGCGAAAGTAGCGAATAAAAGAAGCTGGCCAGTTATGCAGGAAACGCTTGGTGAATTGCTTTCTCCTCCGCTTGACAGTATCAATTATTGGTTCCTGCGCCGGAGCATCAACCTGTATGGCGAAGCACTGTTGAAGACGCTGGTGTCTCAAAAGGGAGAAAAGGGTGTGACAACTGAACAGGGGGTAGAGCTTGTACGCAACTTCTGGCAACAACAGGGTATCGATAGAGCGGCTATCCATATCATGGATGGCAGTGGCTTGTCGCCACAAAATCGCGTTACTACACGTTCGCTGGTGCAGGTATTGCAATATGCCAAAACGCGGCCCTGGTATTCGTCTTTCTACAACTGTCTGCCCGAATATAATGGTATGAAAATGAAAAGTGGTTCTGTTGGCGGCGCCCGTGCTTTTGCTGGTTATCATACGGGTAAAGATGGTAAGGAATATATCTATGCCATTATCGTCAATAATTATGATGGTGCTGCCGGTGAAGCGGTGAAAAAGATGTATAAAGTGTTGGATGTGTTGAAGTAGCACTACTGGATAAGAATTCACACTATTCTTGAATTTTTTAAGTGGTCGAATTCGACCACTTAATTTGTATTGATATAAATATTATCTATACCTTTGCGCGGCGATTATTCACTTCTCTGATTTTAGCACCCCGACCTATCCCTTTTTAGTTCATATTTGATTTTTCCCAACCACGGTTTTGTTTAGTTTTCACAGTTCCGGGCTGTTGAAATTTGTTTTTATGCCATCATAAAAGCAATGACTATTGCTATGCTCTGCATAACGCCATAGCATGTTCTAAACTCATGAGTAAATGCCATTACCCCTTTATAGGGTTAGCAGTGTTACAAAGAATTTATACAAGTGTATAAATGTGTAATAATAATCCAATTAAAAACAAACGTTTACCATGAACAAGTTCATTCTTCTTGGCTGCTTTTTTGCCATTTTAACTCCAGGATTCTCCCAGACTGGGTTGTTTAAAAACCTGAATGTAAAAACAGGCCTTACTGTAAGCTATTTTCACAATTTCCAGGGTGAGTATGTTTACATTCTGAAACAGGATGCCAGTGTGAAAGAAAAGAGTATGAATAAGGATGGAGCTACTTTGTCAGTGGTCGTTCTTTTTCCATTAGGAGAAGAACAAAGGTTTAATTTTTTATTGAATATTCCACTGATCGATTATAAAAGTGATTCTCCTGATCCTAAGAATGATGGGTTTAATTTTTTCAATAGCCAGACTCCTTTCGGTGTAGGCTTTGCGGTTTTCCCTTTTGATGGGGCTAAGTTTTTTGGGTTTTCAAGCATGGTGAATTTCGGGCGGCAAAAGAGAATGCACAGAGAAGCTGTCGAATCGCAGTTTTTTCCTATTGCAGATCATCCGGGACAGGATTTATACGTAGGTGCGCCGGTGCCCGAGAAAGTGTTAGAACCTTTTATGCATAAGGTGACGACTGTATCGCTGAATGCCGGGATTATTATAAGACTTTAAGTTATTTATTTTAACGAAATAGACGGGGCCGTACAGTGGCCCCTTTTTTTGTTGTAAATATGGCCATGTGGGATATACCGTTGCGGGTATTGATAGGTATACCGTATGTTTGTCAGGAAAGATAAAAGCATCACATGAAAAAATACTTTGTCTTCCTGTGCCTGGTGGTGTCGACTACCATTTCCGCAACCGCCGCTACAACCCGCGATACTTCTTTTACTGAAAGTAAGGTGAGCCTGCCTACCAAGGCTGGTAATATATCCGGTGTATTGTCTTTGCCTGCTGCAGGTGCGGGCAAGGTTCCCGTGGCATTGATCATTGCGGGGTCAGGACCTACTGACCGGGATGGTAATAGTGCGATGACGAAGAATAATTCGCTGAAAATGTTATCTGACGCTTTAATAAAGCAGGGGATAGCCACACTCCGGTATGATAAGCGTGGTGTAGGGGAAAGCATGGGGGCAGGCGGGAGTGAAACCACTCTGCGTTTTGATGATTATGTGGATGATGCAAAAGGCTGGGTTGCATTGCTGAAAGCGGATAAACGTTTTTCAAGGGTGGTGGTGATCGGACATAGTGAGGGGTCTTTGATTGGAATGATCGCTGCGGCGAATGCCGATCAGTTTGTATCTATTGCAGGTGTTGGACGGCCTGCCAATCAACTGCTCCTGGAGCAGATCGGCGCTCAATCGAAGCAGGCAGGCGATGCTGCTGCTCCCATTCTTGATAGCCTGAAAAACGGCTTTACGGTGAAGCATGTGAATATAATGCTGTTATCGCTGTTCCGCCCATCGATACAGCCTTATATGATATCCTGGTTCAAGTACGATCCGCAGGTGGAGATAGCTAAGTTGCGTATTCCTGTGTTGCTTATTCAGGGCACTAATGATATACAGATACCTGTGGAGGATGCCAGGCGATTGGCAGCTGCCAGTCCCAAATCAACACTGGTGTTGATTGAAAAAATGAACCATCTTCTTAAACTGGTGGAAGGCGACCGGGCGGCTAATATGAAAACTTACAATGAACCTGATCTTCCGATAGTACCGGAATTACCTGTGCGCATCGGTAGCTTTGTACTCAGGTAGTGTTGCTTTTCAGTGTTTTTAGCGCGGAGAAGGCTGGAAATAAAAAGAAAAACATCCGCCTGGGATGTTTTTCAAAGGACTTCTGGACGGGAAATAAACGGTTTTCCTTCATTGGATCTTGACTGGTTTTTCTCGGACTGGGTCTTTGGGCTTTTTAAGGATATTGAAATGCCTGGTTTTTCAGTGACATTGGATGATTCGGTTTTTCGTGGATTGGTGTCACAAAGAAATGGCTTTTAACCGCTTTTGCTAACTTTCAACGGTTAAGGAATCATTAAGGAAACATTAACAAAATGTCGGAAAGTCCGGATGACAGAAAGACCGGAAGTTTAATGCTCTATTATTAAGAACCGACTTTCGGACTTTGCTGACTTTCGGTCTTGTTCTTCAGATAAAATAAGCCGCCAGGGCTTCTTTCAGGTCGGCAGGCATGGCTGCTTTTGCTTTTGTTTTGATATCCAGAAAGAATAAAACAACCTTACCGGTGGTCAGCAGCTTTTTCTGCTCATTGTATACTTCGTGGTGAAATTCTATGCGGTGATCGGTAGGTAATTCCCGAAGCGTGGTTTTAACAGTGATAAGGTCATCATAATGTGCCGGACGCAGGTACCTGCATTGCATTTCTACCACTGGCATCATCACGCCATTTTGTTCCATGTCTTTGTAGGTAAATCCGAGTTGCCGGATTGATTCGGCACGTCCTACTTCAAAGTATTGTGCATAGTTGCCGTAATAGACCACATCCATCTGGTCGGTTTCTGCGTATCGTACGCGTATGTTGGTTTCCGCTATAAACATGGTGATGTTGAGTCGTGGTTTTCGGCAATCAGCAATCGACAGTCGGCAATCTTTTGCTTCGAGACCTTTATTTGATAAGGTGACACTTTCAACAAGTGTCACCTATAACGATTTATTATTTACCCATGGCGCCATCAACACTGGCTTTACCGGGGCCGATGATGAGGATCACAATAAAACCGAACATGAAGAGTGAAGCATGTTCTCCTTCACCAAATATGTCGAGGTTATGTCCTTTCCACAGGGCAACAAACATGGCAATGGCTGGTGGTATAGCTGCGAGCCTTGTTGCCAACCCCAATACCACAAAGAGGGCGCAAAATAACTCCGCAAAAACGGTCAGGCCGAGTGATGCTGTATTTCCGATGCCCATAAAGTTGATGAACTTTCCTTTGTATTGGGCAAAGTGGACTAATTTATCGTAGCCATGTGGCAACAATAATCCGCCCATGGCGAGGCGGAGTACCAGGGCACCAAAATTGAAGGCACCGGTGGTGTAGTTAGTGGATAGTAGTTTACTCATCAGGAGGATGTTTTTTCAAAAGTAATGGTTTTGTTTTTGCAATTCATAATCAAAAAGAATTGTTAATCCTTGCACTTATCCACAGTGTTAGGAACGATCTTTGGTCGTACATAAAATAATTAGAAACTTTACCACGTTAAAAACCCAGCAGGGGCGCCAACTGAAATGCAATACGAATGTCGAACTGGAAGTAAGAATTCAATCACTAAAATCCGATTCGTTGTTCGTAATTTTTTTTGCTCCCCATCCAAAAAGTATCGAATAAAATAGCAGGGAATGAAAAAAACGACAGCTATCATTGCTCTTCTTGGTTTTTCCCAATTTTCTATTGCACAGCAAACCCGTTTTCTTAACGATCCCCAGGCGTCATATAAGCAAGCGAAGGAGTACTTTCAGCGTGAACAGTATAGCCTGGCGTATCCATTGCTCAAAGACCTGCAGCTAAAGCAGCGTGAGACCGATATCATCAACCAGGCGATTCCTTACCAGGAAGTGAAGTACTATACTGTAGTATGTGCGCTCAAGCAGAATGAGAAAGGAGCAGTTGCCAAGGCAAAGGATTTCATCGACCTCGAGGATAACGATGTTCGTACACAGATGATGGGTTATCACCTCGCTGAATATCATTTCCGGGAGCAGAACTATACGGAGGCGATCCCTTTATACGAAAAGGTAGACATCTCCAATCTTACCAATCGGGAGATTGCAGATATGAAGTTTCACCTCGGGTATTCGTATTTCACCAATAAGCAGTTTGCACAAGCCAAGCCGCTGTTTGATGCCATCCGGCAAATGAAGAACGACCCGAATTACATCGATGCCAATTACTACTATGGTTTCTTGTCATTTTATGACAAGAAATACAATGATGCGCTGGCCGCTTTCAGGGTAGTAGAGGATCATGAGAACTATGGGAAGGTGGTACCTTATTATGTAGCCAATATTTATTATGCGCTGGGTCAAAAAGACAAGGCGTTGGAATATGCGGAAAGCAAGCTGAAGCGTGGCAATCTGCATTATGATCTTGAAATGCGCCAGATCGTAGGCCATGCTTATTTTGAAAAGCAACAGTACGACAAGGCGTTGCCTTACCTGGAAACTTATGTCAACAAATCTGACAAGGTGCGCCGGGAAGACGTATATGAACTTTCTTATAGTTATTATAAAGCGAATAACTGGAACAAGGCTATCGAGGGTTTCCGGCAGATCAGTGGTAAAGATGATTCACTGGCGCAGAATGCCATGTACCTCCTGGGGGATGCTTACCTGAAAACAAATCAGAAGGCCAATGCCCGTAATGCCTTCCTGATCGGGGCTGCCAATAACAGCAACGCCAAACAAAAGGAAATTTCCATGTATAATTATGCCAAGCTTTCTTATGAGCTTGGCTACCAGGATGTGGCGCTGACCGAACTGCAAAAGTTCACGCAGGCTTATCCGCAATCCGAATACAACAATGAAGCGCGTGAGCTGATGGTGAGCGTGCTGGCGAATACCAACAATTACAAGGATGCGCTCAGCCTGCTCGAAGGGGTGAAATCGCCTTCGCCCAATGCCCGCCGTCTTTATCCCAAAATATTGTATGGCCGTGCTACTGAGCTGGCCAATGACGGTATGCTGGTTTCGGCCATGGAGCTGCTTACCCGCGCCGAGATAGATCCCAACAACACGGCTGTGTTGCCTTTTGTGCAATTTTGGAAAGGGGAGATATCTTACCGCCTCACCAAGCTGGATGATGCGATCCGGTATTACTTTGAATACCTGAAGACTCCTGTAGTAAATGGTGAGGTGAATCCGCTGAATGCGAAGTACAACCTTGGTTATAGTTTCCTGAAAAAAGAGAACTACAAACAGGCGCAGGGATTTTTTGAGCAGGTAGCTTCTGCCTCTCCCAAGATCAATGCTTCTGCCATCGAACAGGATGCTTATGTTCGTATTGCGGATTGTTACTACATGAACCGCGACTATAAGAAAGCGGAAGCCATGTATAATAAAGTGCTCGACTACTCCTGGCCATCCAGCGATTATGCTACTTTCCAAAAGGCCATGATTGCCGGGGTAAACAATGGCAAGGAGAAGATCAACCTGCTTTCTTCTATCAGCCGCAAGTACCCCACCTCCAGCCTCGTAGCTGATGCCAATATGGAAGTAGCGGTTACTTTGCTGGCCAATGAGCAATTCCGGGAGGCTATTCCTTACCTCAAAAATGTAGTGAGTGATCCCAACTCTTCGCTCAAGCCCAAGGCGCACTTGAAAATGGGTATTGCTTATTATAACCTCGATAATAATACGGAGGCGTTGAATCAGTATACTACGATCCTGAAGCAGTTTCCCAACTCGCCAGAGGCTGATGCCGCATTGGAGAATGCCCGTATCATTTACATCGAACAGGGCAAAACCAGTGAGTACGTAAACTTTGCGCGCACCATGGGTAAAGAGGTGACCAGCACGCAGGAGGATGAGCTGGCTTACCAGGAGGCGGAAGTGCAGTTCAACAATGGCAACTTTCCGGCTGCTGCCAAAAAGTTTGAGGATTACCTCGCTAAATTCCCTGAAGGCAAAAACTCACTGGAGGCTTTGTACTATAAGAGTGAGATCTATTTCAATCAAAAGGATTGGGCGAAGGCTGCTGCCGGTTATGAAATGCTGGCCGACAGGGTACCGCACAAATTTGGTGAGAAAGCGCTGGTGAATGCTGCCCGCCTTAATTTCTTCGACCTGAAGGATTATGCAAAGGCTGAGAAATACTTTATCAAGTTGAAAGACTTTGCTTCTTCTCAGGAAAACAAGCTGGAGGGTATGCGTGGTTTGCTGCGCAGCCAGTACCAGTTGCAAAAATGGGATGATGCCGTGGCCAATGCACGCGACCTCCTCAACCAGAAGGGGATTGGTACGGATGATAAAGTGCTGGCCAACCTCGCTATTGCCAAGTCTCACCAGAATGCAAAGGAATATGATAAGGCCATCACTGCTTACCGTTCTGTAGTCTCGCTCAGTAAATCGGCTTATGGTGCTGAAGCGCGTTACGAGATTGCCAATAGTTTCCTGGCGCAAAACCGTCTGGGTGATGCTGAGAAAGCGGCTTTCGAGGTGATCAATAAGGCTGGTTCTTACGAAAACTGGGTGACAAAGGCTTATATCCTGCTGGGTGATGTTTACTTCAAGCAACAGGATTACTTCAATGCGAAGGCCACTTACCAGAGTGTGGTAGATAATGCCAAGATTGAAGAATTGAGGCAGGAAGCTGAGCGGAAGCTGAAGGAAACTGCCGATGCGGAGAAGAAGAATAGTAAAGTAGAGTAGAGAGCGGCGTTTGCTTCGATAGCAGATTTCTCGCCCTGTGAAGTGGTTGCCAGTGTTGCAACGTATTGGCAGGGCTCGAAATGACAGATGAGTATGATACTTCGTTCGAAACAGATCAATGAACTTTAACACAGAATCAACTTGCAGATGAATAATAGATCTCTTTTTAAGGTAGTAGCGATCAGCGCCTGTTTTATGGGTGCCGGTATAGCCTCCATGGCGCAGGATACTACCAGGCGTAAAACGATCGACATTACTTCTACTTTCAAGCCGGTACTGCGGGATGCTGCCAAGATCAACTTCAATGCGGCGCCTCCGCTGGTGGATACTTCGCGGCCTCTGCTCAAATACAATATTCCTGTTCAAAACCTGTATTTCACGTATCAGCCTGCAGAACTGAAACCAGTGGCTTTGTCGATGGACTCGCTCACCGGGTGGCAGTACAGTAATTTCATCAAAGTTGGTATTGGCAATGTGCATCAGCCTTATGTGAAAGCTGGTTTCAGCTTTGGTGATAATAAGAACAGCTTCTTCAATGTTTTTGCCAACTATTATAATTCCAAAGGGGATAAAGAGTTTCAAAAAAACAGCCTTGCCAGTGTAGGTGCGGCGGGTACTTATAAAACCTCTCAGAATCTGGAGTGGAATGGTTCTATAGGGTTCAGTAGTGATGATTATTACCTATATGGGTTCCGTCCTGAAACGCTTGTCTTTTCCAAGAAAGACCTGCGTCAACGTTTTCAGACTATTGAAGCAAAAGTCCATTTCCGTAACCTGGAACCCACTGAGTTTGGCCTCAACTATCATCCAAGCTTGCGGGTAAGCGTTTTTGGAGATAACCACGATATCAAGGGGCGTGAAGCGAATACCGTGTTGAACCTCCCACTGGAAAAAACGTTCGGAGATGAGTTTGCTTTCAAACTGGGTGTTACTGCTGACCTTACGAATTACCGGATCGACAGCGGCAGCCGTAAGTTTACCGATAATAACAACTTGTACCAGGTAGCGGCTGCTTTGCAGTATAAAACAGCTAATCTTTATATTCATGGTGGTGTAATTCCTTCCTGGCAGAACAACCGCTTCAACCTGCTGCCTAATATCATGGCCGATATCACCACCAATGATAAACAATTGACCTTGCAACTGGGCTGGATCGGTCATTACCTCAAAGGTTCTTACCAGCGATTCGCTTCTATCAATCCCTGGATAGCACAGCCTGATTCATTGATGAACACCCGTGTACAGGAGTTGTACTTTGGGTTCAAGGGTTCTGTGGCTGGTCACTTCTCTTATTCTGCTAAACTGGGCTTGCAGAAGTTTACCGACATGGCGCTGTTCGTGAACGATACTACGGATGGCAAGACTTTTAAAACGATCTATGATCCACAGATCAATGCCGTAAACCTGCATACGGAAATAGGGTATAATATTGGTGAAAAATTCAATGCAACAGCGGCTGTCAATTATAACTGGTTTACCAAGGTTACGCGTGAAAATAAAGCCTGGGGGCTAATCCCCATCGAGCTCAACCTTGGGTTGCGCTGGCAGATCATGAAAGACCTGTGGTTCAATACTGACCTGTGGGCCTGGGACGGTCCCCGCTACCGCTTCAAGAACGGAGACGATGGTAAGAATGATCCTGCCTTCGACCTCAATGCCGGCGCCGAGTTCCGCATAACGAAGAATTTCAACCTGTGGCTCCAGATGAACAATCTCTTCAACAATAAGTATGAGCGCTGGAACCAGTATCAGGTGTTCGGGTTCAATATATTGGGTGGAATTACTTATTCTTTTAATACTAAATAGTTACAGGATTCAGGTTACAGGTTTCAGGTTCTGAAACCTGCCCCCTGCAACTTCTGACTGTATCTCGTGACCCCGCGGATGCGGGGCAGGCTTTGGAACTTTTCTTTGTATTTCCCGCAAAAAAACTGTTCTTTCGCAACCTTAAATGATGTGGGTTATGACTGAAGCGCTGACCAGCTATTTGCTGCAACATAAAAGTATAAGTATCCCGGGCTTGGGCACCGTTTATATTGAACGGATACCGGCTCAGACGGATTTTATCAATAAGCAGATCCTGCCGCCTTCTTATCATTTCCGTTTTGATAAATATTTCGACGCACCTGATAAGGAGTTCTTTACTTACCTGGCGCAACAAAAGGATATCGCCGATTACGAGGCCATCAAATGGTACAACGAATGGGCTTATGAACTGCGCAACAGGTTGCGTACGGATGAAGTGGTAGAGTGGAAAGGAGTAGGGGCGCTCAAGAAAGATGTATCGGGTGACATCATTTTCGAGGCAGCGGGCGCCATTCCCTCAGGGCAAAAACCCGCCCCGGCTGTGCGGGTGATCCACAGCAACACGCAGCATACCATGCTGGTGGGCGACCGGGAAGTAACCCGTGAGATCGTTTCTGAGGAGGGTGTGGCTTATGAATATGAGGAGGAACAACCTGTAAAAAATAACTGGTGGATCTATGCGATCATCATCGGCGCCATTGCTTTGAGTATCATCTTCTTTAATTTCTACCAAAACGGTTTTTCTACTTCGGGAACCGGAAATCAACAACATATCGGCACCGGGAGATAGCCGGGAGTCGAGAGTTCTGAGTAGAGCGTCTTACTTCCTGCTTCTTACTTCTGACTTCCTACTTCGGTTTTCTTTCCCTTTCTTTGCAGCCGTGGAAACTGCTCATTATACTTCATGTCCGGCTTGTAAAGCCACCGCCATTCATAAGGTGCTGTCCGTAAAAGATTATACGGTATCTCAGGAGCTTTTTGAGGTATGGCATTGTGATGCCTGTACGCTTCGTTTTACGCAGGATATCCCGGCGGAGTCTGCGATCGGTAAATATTATCAATCGGAGAATTACATCTCCCACACGAATACGAACAAGGGTCTTGTCAACAGGCTGTATCACATCGTCAGGAACTATACGCTTTCCAGCAAAAAGAAACTGGTGCAGGCTGTTACAAAGCGTGCTACCGGCAACCTGCTGGATGTAGGGGCCGGTGTGGGCGCTTTTGCCAGTTATATGCGTCAGCAGGGCTGGCAGGTGACGGGCTTAGAGCCTGATGCTGAAACGCGTGCCCGTGCGCAGGAACAAAACCGCATTGCTTTGCAGGATACCAGTGATCTGTTCAAACTGCCGGTGGGCCAATTTGATGCCATCACCATGTGGCATGTGCTGGAGCATGTGCACCGACTGCATGAATACCTCGATCAATTGAAAGCTTTACTGAAACCGGATGGTGTGTTATTGATCGCTGTGCCGAACTATACTGCACACGATGCGGATCATTACCAGCAATGCTGGGCTGCGTACGATGTGCCCCGGCACCTCTATCATTTTTCGCCGGCTTCCATGCGTGGGCTGCTCCAACAACATGGCCTTACCGTGAAAGGTACCAAACCCATGTGGTTCGACAGTTTTTATGTGAGCTTGCTGAGTGAAAAATACAAGACCGGAAAGGCCAGTGTGGTAAAAGGTTTCCTGCGTGGTTTCATCTCCAATATGAAAGCCATGTGCCAGCGGGAAAAATGCAGCTCGCTGATCTATATTATTACTAAATAGAATTGACTAAATAATATCAAAGAGGTGATACCTTTCGAAGGGTATCACCTCTTTTGCATCAACTGCTACATTTTACTAAGCCTCTTATTCTTTAATGATGATCTTCTTAAAATGGTTTTTGCCATCGGTCACAGTGAGGTAAATAATACCTGCCGGCAGGCCGGCAAGTGATATAGACATGGAAGCTGATTGCAACCTGACTTCCCTGCGTTTTACGAGGTTTTTATCAAATATCTGTAATACAGCGTTCCTGCCTGGCTCGAAAGGCAGCTCAACGGTGACACTGCCTCCTTTCACCGGGTTGGGGTATACCCGCCAGTCCACTGGTGGTAATCCGCAGTCTGCTATAGGCAGGTAAACGGTATAGTTTTCGCCAACGCCGCAGGCGCCGGTGGCTTCCACTTTCACCATGGCCATTGAACTAATAGGGCCATTGAAGGAAGTGGTCACTAATGTTCCATAAGGGTAACCTGAATAGCAATTGGTAAAGCTCCAGGCAAGGCTTACGCCACCAATGGCGTTGGGATGTTCCAATACTTGCCATTGTCCTACTGCATTTTGGCATACCGGGTCTGGCCAACTGTATCCGCCATTGTATTTAAGCCCGCCCAGCAAAGGGCCATTTCCCAGGGCAATGGCGCGCGTAGCGCCTACTGTGGTGCCGGAGCAGGTGGAAGACATGGATACCGATAAGGAACTGGTGCCGGTGTAAATGGTAGATGCTGTAAAGCTGTTGCTGGAACTGGTTTGTGAAGCTGGCGTAATAGAACTGCCGGCCGTCCAGGTATAGGAGGATACGCCTGAAGAGGTGAAGGTGGTATACACTTCTGAACCATTGCAGATATTTGCAGTGCCGCTTATGGGAACGCTGTAATATTTGAGCGTGGTTTCATCATACGGTGTATAGTTGGGTGCGTGTTGCATCAATGGCATAGCTCCCCATTTGGATATATGCACATTAGGATTGGAGGTGGTGATTGCTGAATGGTCATCGGAAGCATAGGATACCTTGGTGGCATAAGGTGTGGCATGTTGTGATACTTCTACATAGCTGCCATCTGTCCAATAAGTATCGTCGCCGGGTGTATTCATCCAGTAAGTGCCGCCGCCATCGCTTTTGTTCCATGCATAGTTATGGCAATTATAGGTGGTGGAAGCATTGCCTATTAATGTGGCACTTGGATAGGCGCTTGTATAGGCGCTGTTATAATAGGCTATTTCTGATGGTGTAAATTCAGTTTGTGTGAAAACCGATACGTAGCTGCATTTAGGCGTATAAGCCTGCGCAAAGGTTAACGCAGGAATGGTGAGCAAACATAAAATAAAGATCCGCTTCATAAGAATAAGTTTTGGTGGATGGTTATTGGATAGCTTTTGTAATTTCTTCTATAACGCTGGTATCTTTTAATGACCCGCTTCTGAGAAAATCGTGTGCAGCGGGCGTGAATTCGCTGCGGTAAAAATGGTAGTAAAGATTGCCTGCGAAGAACAAGGTATAGCTGTTGGTCACAGCGCTGAATACGTCGCTATGCGACGTTTTATAGGCGAGTGCTCTTGTGATATGCGTTTTCAAGGAGCTTATCGCGCCCTTGTCTATTTTGCCCAGAACCGGCTTTTGGCCAAAAAGTATTTCAATAAAGGAGAGCTGAAAAGATAATTTTCCCTTGTCAGACAAGGCTGATAGCTTATTAATGTCTGTTGTGATCAACTGCTGGTATACATTGGCCAGATGAGTGGCCACATCATTCCTTTTGATCAATTCCTGCAGGCCATTAAAGTTACGGGCCACTGCTTCCAATCCTTTTTGTGGTGTATTATAGGCCATCATATCGATCAGCAGTGGGTAATCGAGGCAGGTTTCCAGCAGGGCCTTTGTGGTGAGGCTCGTAAGTACGTTTTGCGGAAGCTGGGTTGCTTCTTCCATCTGTTTGTGTGTGGTAAACGCCCGCCAGGCGGCAGATCCCGGCTTTACGGGGAATACATACTTGTTGTCTGTAATTTTCTGCGCTGTTGCCAGCAGGGCTGTAGCCTGCCAGATCAAAAGAATAAGGATCTTCTTTCTCATAGTTTATATTTTGGTTTAATGATAAAGCAATAGTATTTCGTGCCTGCCAGCATCCACATCGCAGCAGGGAGCCAGCAAGCCGCATAGGGCGGCGCACAATAAATATTTGATTAGCTTTTAGCTAAACGGGGAGAGTGTATCTAAGATGAGAAAGTTGCTTCTTCCAATATACGAAAAAAGCCGCTTACATGATAACTTTGCTATCTGGGAGTGTTGTTTTTATTGCAATTTAATCTCGTAAAGCGTGGGCCACTTTTTACCGGTAATATAGAGTTTGCCGGTGGCGCTGTCGTAAGCGATACCGTTTAACTCTGCTGCACCAGGATAGATTGCTTTTGCTTCTCTGTTGAGGCTATCAAAATCCAGTTGGCTCAATACTTTGCCGGAGGCTGGATCAATTTTGAGTATATAATTATCCCCCCATTTGTTGGCATAGATCACTCCGTTCACATATTCCAATTCATTGAGGTTACCTACAGGATTGCCGTTGTGGATCACATTAACGGTGTATTTCACTCTTAAAGAATCGGGGTCGAGGTAATACAGGTTGCTGCTGCCATCGCTCATGATGAGGGAGGCGGTGTCGTGGGTGAGGCCCCAACCTTCTTCCGTAGGCAGTTTAAATTCTTTGAGGAGCTTAAAGGTTTTGGCATCATATACAAATCCAACACCGCTCTTCCAGGTAAGTTGATAGAGTTTGTCTTTAAAAACGGTGATGCCTTCTCCAAAGTGTTTCGATTTGTCGAGTTTGGCTTTGGGTGTCACTTTACCGGTTGTACGGTCTACTACGCCGAATTCAGAAGGGTAGGGACTGCCTTCGTCGTTGCCCCCGGAACTTTCCAGCAACTGGCCATTATAGAATTCAAGCCCTTCGGTGAAATAACTGGTATCGTGGGGTAGCTTGTTGGCTACTGTATAGGGAATGGCCGGTGGCAGGGCGTCGGAAGTTCCGGTGTTGGGAACATCGACCGGTTTATCGGCGTCTCCGCTGCCGCAAGCCCAGGCTGTACAGGCGATGGCAAATGCTATGTAGCTGATTTTCTTCATAAATGATATCCTGAATCTTCAAAAATACAATTTGCCCCCAAGTTACGGGATATCAATTAATTGAAAATTTTGGTAAAACGGCTTTGATTTGTTGAAAAGATTTGCTTGCTTTACAGTAGCTTATCACCTGAATACCACTCTACAACGTACCTCTTTCCTTTCTCAACCCCATCCGAGTGGCTCGATGAATAGGTAACTCTGTGGACCAATTAGTAATTACACTTTCCTATTGTATTGTTTTCTTGTCTTACTCCAATATCGTCTGATATAGTACATGGTATTATTGTACCGTCTGTGCTATGGCAGATGCCAATGGCATAAGGCTATTACGTGTTCAATATAGAATTTCCAATTCCTGCCTGAATATACCTCCTCCAGAACCTGTGACGACCACAAAAGAAAGTCGTTACCATGAAACATTTTGTACCTCTTTACTTCTTATGCTGCCTGAGCTTTCAGGTTGCTAAGGCGCAGCGTAATTGTGCTTCGCATGAGTACCTGCAGCAGCAACTGCAGCGTGATCCGTTGCTGGCGCAAAGGATCGCGGCCATCGAGTCTTTCCAGGGGCGCGATGTGATGCTCAATGGTGCTGAAGCGCCCACCCCCGCAGTTATAAAAATACCTGTAGTGGTGCATGTGCTTTTCAATACGTCCGGTCAGAATATCAGCGATGCGCAAATAAAGTCCCAGATAGATGTATTGAACAAGGATTTCAGAAGACTGAATACCGATACGGTGAATACGCCGCTTATGTTCAAGCACCTTGCTGCCGATTGCCAGCTACAGTTTGAGCTGGCTAAGATCGACCCTGATGGCAGGGCTACTACGGGCATTACACGCAAGGCTACTTCTATTATGATGTATGGTCTGGATGACCGTATCAAGTTTACCAGTAAAGGCGGTCTCGATGCCTGGGACCCGGACCGTTACCTGAATATATGGGTAGGCAACCTTGCGGGCGGTTTGTTGGGTTATGCCAGCACCCTTGGTTGTGACAAATCGATCGATGGTGTGGCCATTTCTCCGTCTGCTTTTGGCACTATAGGGGCAGCTGGTGCGCCTTTTAACGGTGGACGAACTGCAACCCATGAAATTGGCCACTGGCTGGGCCTGCGCCATATATGGGGCGATTCTTATTGTGGCGATGACCAAATCGATGATACGCCTCCGCAACGCAGTGCTACGCGTAAATGCCCCACGGGCGTCATTATTACGTGTGAGAACAATCCGTATGGCGATATGTACAATAACTTCATGGATTTAACGGATGATGCCTGCATGAATCTCTTTACGGCAGGCCAACGCAATAAGATGCGGCAGCTGTTTCAACCAGGTGGCGTACGCCATGCGCTGCTATCATCCAATGCGCTTACTGCAACGCCTATAACTGATCCTGTAAGGCCCATCGAGGAGCCTGTTGTACTTGCTTCCAACACGGTGAAGGTTTATCCCAACCCGGCTATTACGACCATTACTATTGAAGGAAAAGATGGCGAGCTGGTAGGTAAAACGGTTACTATCCGCAATCACCTTGGCCAGTTGGCCGTGCAGGCAAAAATAACCAAGGGCAATATGCCCATCAGTGTTCAGCACCTGCGTGATGGCATGTACTTTATTCGTATTGAAGGTTCGGGAGAAGTGATCAAGTTGTTGAAAGGGAAATAATAGTGAGTTGTGAGTACGTTTGCTTTGTTAACTTCTACTTCATCATCTCAGCTACTTTTTCTCCGACGACGGGGGCGAGGGCTACGCCCATGCCGCTCATGCGTACGGCACAATACACTTGTGGTGAAACTTCTTTCATGATGGGCATTTTCTCAGAGCCCATGCCCATGATGCCGCTCCAGCGGTCGGTAATGGCATATTCTTTACCAGGGAGTATATAGCGGGACAGAAAGCGTTCCAGTTCTTTCTGGATCTTGTCGGTCGTATTCATATCTGTAGTCCGCTCTTCTTCGAATGCTTTATTGCGGGCGCCGCCAAGTAGCACACGGTTGCCTAAGTTGCGGAAATAATAATATCCTTCTTCATAGTGAAAGGTGCCATTGAGCTTTAGTCCGTTGATCGGAGTGGTAACGAGTACCTGACCACGGGCAGGTATGATATCTACCTTAGGCAGCAGTTCTGCAAATGCGTTGGTGCAAATAAGCACTTTGGCAGCGGTAAAGCGTAATGTCTGGTTGGTGTACAATATTATTTTGTCGTGTAGTTTTTCATGGCGTGTTACTTCAACGCCGTTGAATACGAGCACGCCCATCGACTGTACCAATTGGAGCAATGCCTGGCACATTTTGCCGGAGTGTAAATAGCCTTCAAGTTTATTTTCCAGTAAATGGGCTACATGTTGAAAGCCAAATTCACTGATCTTTTTATCGGAGAGTTTGAACGTCTGGCTGGTCTTGATCACCTGCTTCAACTTCTTGTTGACGGTAGCTACCTGTTCTTCGAGCGCTTCGGTTCCCGGGTCATTATCGGATGCGATCAGTTCATAGCCGCCACACAATTCAAAGTCGATCAGTTTTTCATCGAGTACTTTGCGTATGCGTTGCAAACCCTGGTACCGCATGCTTACCAGTTCGAGGGTTTTGTCTTCTCCCATTTTAGTAAAGTCGTCGTATAATTCTGTTACACTGCCAAAGCAGGCAAAGCCGGCATTGCGCGTACTGGCACCCGTAGGGATAATGCCACGGTCGATAATGGCAACGGAAGTTTTAGGGTTTTGTTTCTTGATGTAATAAGCGCTCCAGAGACCTGCAAGGCCGCTGCCTATGATGATAATGTCTTTAGGTGCGTAGAAACTTTCTTTTTCCCAAACGGAGATTTGCATAGTGGTCTCTTTAAGAATTTGCCCACACACATACGGTAAAAGCAATCAGAATATTGTACGTTTGTGTTTGATCTAAAACAAATTTACGCGAATCGGTACGCCCTCAAATTATTTCCTTATGAAAAAATCTATCTATGTTTTAATCCTATGCACTATTCTCTTGAATAGTTGCGAAACTGCCCACCAAATTCTTAAAGATTACGGACAAACTGCCAATGGCGGGTTGACAAATGCCGACATTGTGTCGGGTTTAAAGGAGGCATTGTCTGTAGGCGCTCAACAATCGTCTAATCAGTTGTCGGCTTTGGATGGTTTTTTCAAAAATGCCGCTATTAAGATACTATTGCCCGAAGAGGCACAGAAAGTAGAAAAAACTTTGCGTGATGTAGGATTGGGCAGCCTCGTCGATAAAGCAATCCTTTCTGTAAACCGTGCAGCTGAAGACGCAGCCAGGTCTGCCGCTCCCATTTTCATCAATGCGGTGAAGCAGATGACCATCCAGGATGCGCTGGGTATTTTGAAGGGTGGCGACTTTGCTGCTACCAATTACCTCAAGCAAAAAACGACTGCACAGCTTACAGAGGCTTTTCGTCCTGTTATAGATCAATCGCTCAGCAAGGTGGGCGCTACCAAATATTGGGCGGATGTATTTACCAATTATAACCGGTTTGCAACAAATAAGATCAATCCTGATCTCAGTGGCTTTGTTACCGGCAAAGCCATGGATGGTATCTTTTACCAGGTGGGACTGGAAGAACAGAAGATCCGTAAAGACCCTGTTGCGCGCACTACGGAGATATTGAAGAAAGTATTTGGCAGCAAGCAGGCGCAGGGCAGTTAATAAGTCTTTTCGTTCCAACTTCAACCAATAAACGGCTCTCTGCGGAGGGCCGTTTTTATTGCCCGATCACCTTCAACAGTGCTTCGCGGTGACGGCGGCTGACAGGTAGTGTATGTGTGCCGATCGTTACTTCATAGCCTTGCAGGCTTGTTATTCTTGCAGTGGAAATGATATAGGATTTGTGAATTTTCAGGAATAGGGGCGCCGGAAGGCTATCCTGCATGGCTTTTATGGATGCATAAGTGATGATCTTTTGGGTAGTAGTATGTATCACTACATAGTTCAGCATGGCTTCGATGAATAGGATTTGTTCCAGTTTTATTTTCTGCAGCTGCCGGTTGGTTTTTACAAACAGAAAGTCGGCAGGGGGAGGAACGTTGGTAGCTGTTGTAGATTGCTGGGTAAGGGTAAAATATTCTTTGGCTCTGTCGACTGCTTTCTGAAAGCGGGGCAGGGTGATGGGCTTGAGCAGGTAATCCAGCGCGTCGAGGTCGTAGCCTGCTACTGCATATTCGGCATAAGCCGTGGTAAAGATCACTTTGGGTGGATGGTCGAGGTTTTTGATATAATCCAGTCCGTTGATGCCGGGCATCTGGATATCGAGGAACAGGAGTTGTATCGTGTGTTGTGTAAGGTACTGGCTGATCTCTGTAGTATTTTTGGCCATGCCTGCGAGATGCAGAAAAGGAACCTGCTGCACCAGTTTTTGCATACCTGTCCTGGCGATAGGCTCATCATCGGCAATGAGACAATGAATGATCATATCGGTTGAAGGGTGAGCCATACTTCGTATTTGTCTCCGTTGTCTTTAATGGTTAATGTATGACGCCCCGGATAGATGAGCGCAAGTCTTCTTTTAAGGTTGGCCAGTCCGATACCGCCGGTACGAGTGGCAGGGCTATGCTGTTCTGTGGTATTGATGCCATGAAAGGTTAGTTGCTCATTGCTATAGTTCAGCGCTCCTTTGATTGCCGGATGATCTATTGTACCAGGTACATGCTTGAACATATTTTCAATGACCGGAATCAGCAGGAAGGGGGCTATTGTGAATCCACGCAAGCTTTCATCGAAATGGAAATCTACTTCGTATCGTTCATCCAGTCGCATTTTTTGCAGCTCAATATAGTGTTGCAGGTACTCCACTTCTTTTTCGATGGGTACTTTGTCGTGGTTACATTCATACAATTGGTAGCGTAGCATATCGGAGAAAGCACTCAGTGTATGTTTGGCTGCTTCGGTCGATTCGTCGATCTGAATGTAAACGGTGTTGATGGCGTTGAACAGGAAATGCGGATTCACCTGTGTTTTGAGGTAGGTCAGTTCTGCTGCTACCCGTAGTTTTTCTGCTTCTTCTATTTTTCTTTTGGCCTGGAACCATTCGATAAACAGTTTGCCTATGAATCCTGCGAGTGCGCCCAGCAGGGCAATGATGTAGCGGTTGGCCACAAGGTCGCTGTAGTTCCACGTGAAGTTGAACCGGATGGGCATTACCTGGTGGTGCAGGAAATACTGCATGATGTATATCAGTAATGCTCCTGCCAGCAATACGGTGGCCAACATCGTCAGGAGAAAAGGCAATTTGTTCCTGCGTGAAAAGAGGCGGGGTGTAATGAGTAAATACGTGAGGTAAAAAACCAGCATGATCTGTCCCACATCAAAAGCGGTAAATGCCAGCCGGTTGGTGGTGTTGTCGACATAGCCATACACTACCCGCTGCCAGCCCAGGAAAAACACAAACCAGAAGAGTGCCTGTAATGCTGCTTTGCGCATGGTGTTAAAATACGATTTTACGTTCAGTACGGGTTACTTTTTATAGTAAATGACCCGTTTCCGGGAGCAATGACAGCTCTATGCGGCTGCTATAATTTATAGGTTCATTGCTATAATAAACTTTTCACGATCGGTTTTGCGGTTCAGTTTTGTACAAAACAATTGTATGAAATATGTACTGTTCTTGTTGCTGTGTTTGATGAGCCGCATGGCAGCTGCACAAACACCGGATGACAGTGTACCGGCGAAAGCAGCATACTATTTTGGACTGGTGAGCAGTATCTGTGCTGCACCGGAAGGCAGATTGTGGAATAAAGAGCTGGCAGGCCCGGTGCTGTTGGTAGAGCCTGCTACACGTAACGTATATGCCAATGTGCCCGATAAGGAAGGACTTCTTGTAGCCCGCGGGCAGTTGTTTACCGGTGTGTTGCCTAAAGCGGTGAATATTGCCAATACAGCTGCTACGTGGGCTGGTGTCAAATGGACGATGGTGTTGTTGCCTTTGCCTGCCTCGAAACCAGAGGCTGTAAAGTTGTTGGCGCATGAATTGTTTCACCGCGTACAGGACGAGTTGGGCTTTGCTGCCGGAAGTCCCGTGAATGACCACCTCGACAGTCAAAACGGGCGTATTTATTTCAGGCTTGAACTGGAGGCGTTAAAAGCTGCTCTGCGTGCGCCAATAGACAAACGCTGTACGCATCTTGAGCAGGCTATATTGTTCCGTAAATGGCGTTATGCGTTGTTCCCTGCTGCCCGTGCTGCCGAGGAAGCATTGGAGCTGAATGAAGGGCTGGCCGAGTTTACCGGTGTGTACGTGAGCGGGGTGGCAAAAGATACCGGCTATTTGCCTGCGCTGGTGGAAGGCGCTGTTGGCAGTTATCCAACGTTTGCCCGTTCTTTTGCTTATATCACAGGGCCGTTGTATGGGATGTTGCTTACGCAGCGACAACCGGGCTGGCAGCTTGGTTTTTCTGCCCGCGATAATTTTCCCGATAAGTTGGCAACTGTGTACAGTCTTCATGTTCCTGCTGTTGTGCAGGAGAAGATGGTGCAGGTGAAAGGTGCTTATAATGAATTGGCCATCCGGCAACAGGAGGCCAGGCGGGAAGAGGATAGGCTTATCAAAGCAGAGGGCTATATGCATGCGCTTGTAGAAGGGCCATTGCTTTGTTTAACGCTTAGTAAAAAGATGAGTTTTTCTTTCAACCCCAGCCGGCTTTTCCCTTTGGGTGAATATGGTACCGTGTACCCTACCATGACAATGACTGATGAGTGGGGTAGGTTGGTTGTATCGGGTGATGCACGTATGAGAGATTGGCGTATGTTGTTTATTGCCTTGCCAAAAGGCACTGTTATCGAAGGGCAGATCATCAAAACGGCGGAGTGGGAATTGACGCTGGTTGATGGGTGGATGGTGAAATCTGGTGAAAGGGCAGGGGATTTTGTGGTGAGCAAACAGGAGGTAAGTGATAAGAGGTAGGAAGTAAGAGGTAGGAAAGTACCTGAAATAAAAAAAGTCTGTAAGTAACATTTACTTACAGACTTAGTATTTTATTGATCGATCTTACTTCCTACCTCTTACTTCATACTTCTTACAAGTGGATCGCCTCACCGTACGCATGCTCGATAGCGTCTTTCACGCTTTCGCTGATGGTGGGGTGGGGGTGAATGCTGTTGAGTACTTCATGGTAAGTAGTTTCCAGCTTGCGGGCTACTACTGTTTCGATGATGATCTCGGTAACATTGTATCCGATCATGTGTGTACCCAGCCATTCGCCGTACTTGGCATCGAAGATTACTTTTACGAAACCTTCTGTGTGGCCGGCGCCTACTGCTTTGCCGGATGCGCTCAATGGGAATTTACCAACCTTGATCTCGTAGCCAGCTTCTTTAGCTTGCTTTTCTGTGAAGCCTACTGATGCAACTTCAGGTGTGCAATAAGTACAGCCCGGAACGTTGCCGTAATCCAGCGGCTCGGGCTGGTGGTTGTATTTCTTTTCGTTGTATCCGATGTTTTCCACGCAGATGATGCCTTCTTTGGAAGCTACGTGTGCCAGGGCCTGGCCGGGAGCGCAGTCGCCGATAGCATAAATACCAGGTACATTGGTTTGATAGTATTTGTCAACAGCGATCTTACCTTTCTCTGTCTTCACGCCTGTTTCTTCAAGGCCGATGCCTTCAATGTTGGCTGATACGCCTACTGCGCTCAATACAACGTCGGCTTCGAGGACAACTTCGCCGTTTGCAGTTTTTACTTTTGCTTTTACGCCATTGCCGCTGGTATCCACGCTGGTTACTTCGGCGCTGGTGAGTATATCGATGCCTTTTTTCTTGAGTTGCTTTTCCAGTTCTTTGGAGATGTCTTCATCTTCTACCGGTACGATCCTTGGCAGGAACTCAACGATGGTCACCTTGGTGCCCATAGCTGAATAGAAATAACCAAACTCAACGCCGATAGCACCGCTACCTACCACGATCAGGCTCTTGGGTTGCTCGGGCAGTGACATGGCCTCGCGGTAGCCGATGATCTTTTTGCCATCCTGCTTCAGGGTGGGCAGTTCGCGGCTGCGGCCACCGGTAGCAACGATGATGTGCTTTCCTTCTACTACCTGCTTGCTGCCATCAGCTGCAGTTACTTCGATCTGGCCTTTGGCTTTTATTTTACCAAAGCCCATCACTACGTCGATCTTATTTTTCTTCATCAGGAACTGTACGCCTTTGCTCATTTTATCGGCTGCTCCACGGCTGCGCTTGATAACTGCGGCAAAGTCATGCTTTCCGGATGCTTCGATTCCAAAGTCTTTCGCGTGGTTGATATAGTCCATAACCTGGGCGCTTTTCAGGAGCGCTTTGGTGGGGATACAACCCCAATTGAGACAGATACCTCCCAGGTTTTCCTTTTCTATGATTGCGGTTTTAAAACCCAGCTGTGAAGCACGGATAGCTGCCACGTATCCACCGGGGCCGCTACCGAGAACTACTACGTCGTATGCCATATGTGATGTACGATTTTAGATTTCTGATTGCTGAATATGAACACTTTACTGATCAAAAGACCAGCGAAGCTACTCGAAAATGGTAAAAAAGCCAAATGGGCTGCTTCTAATAACATCAAATGGCACTCAGATGTTTATGCCTCTTTTGCGTGGAACATTTTCTGTATCTTCCTTCTTCAAGCCGCTATTACATGAAAAAGTTCTTCCGCATTTTCCTGTATTTCCTCCTGTTCATCATGATTGTTTTTTCTCTTTACGCCGTTGTCAGCGGCAGAACTTACCTGTTCAAGGCTGTCTGGTACAACTTTGCGGATATCGATGATTATAAGAAATTCAGCAATAATACAGTGACCACCGATATACACCAGCCCTGGGATACGGCTGCCACTTACAATAAGAAGAGCATGCCCGACAGTTTGCGGCAAATGCTGAAAGAACTGGAGACCATTGCTGTGCTGGTGATCAGGAATGATTCTCTGGTGTTCGAGCAATATGATGAAGGTTATAATGATTCTTCCTGGTCGGGCTCCTTTTCTATGGCCAAAAGTATTACCAGCCTGTTGATCGGTGCTGCGTTGAAGGAAGGAAAGATCCATTCTCTGCAGGATCCTGTGGGCAATTACCTGCCCGAGTTTGCATCAGGCAAGAAAGCAACTGTAAAGATCATCGACCTGCTGACCATGAGCAGCGGTACCGATTGGGATGAATCGTATGCCAATCCGCTGTCGGTAACCACGCAGGCATACTATGGCAGTGATATTTACAAAGTGGCTACCGGCGTCAATGTGATCCATACGCCCGGCACGCTACACAGCTATAAATCAGGTGATACGCAACTGTTGGGCCTGATACTGACAAAGGCTACGGGCAAATCGCTGAGTGCTTATGCTGCTGAAAAACTGTGGCAGCCTATGGGTGCAGAGCATCCGGCGCTGTGGAGTCTTGACCATACGGGGGGGTACGAAAAAGCCTACTGCTGTTTCAATTCCAATGCGCGCGACTTTGCCCGGTTGGGCAAGCTGATGCTCGACAGCGGTCGCTGGAAAGGCACGGAAATCATTACGCCGGAATACTATGCTGCTTCTATAAAGCCCTGCATGATACCCGATGAAAGAGGTCAGCCCTGTGATTATTATGGATACCAATGGTGGATCTATCCGGGCCAGCCTATCTTCTACGCCCGTGGCATTCTTGGCCAGTATGTAATTGTGATCCCCGACAAAAAACTGATCATGGTGCGGTTGGGTAAAAAGCGCTCCGATGTGCGCATCAATGGAGCCCCGGCTGAAGTGAATGGTTTAATTGAATGGGGGCGAACCTTTTAGCTTTTTTAACGTTTTACTACATTTGTCCTTTAATCTCAGGTATGAAATTAGATATTCTCGCTATTGGTGTACACCCGGACGATGTGGAGCTGGGTTGTTCCGGTACTATTCTCAATGAATTGAAACTGGGTAAAAAAGCAGGTATTCTCGACCTTACGCAGGGGGAGCTGGGTACGCGTGGAACCATTGAAACCCGCTATGCCGAAGCGGCGGCGGCGGCAGGAATTCTGGGGGTTCATGTGCGTGAAAACCTGAAGATGCGGGATGGTTTTTTCCGCAACGATGAGGAACATCAATTGAAACTGATCCAGGCCATCCGCACTTATCAGCCTGAGATCGTCATTGCCAACATATTGCACGATCGTCATCCCGATCATGGCCGTGCCGGTCAGTTGATCGCAGACGCCTGCTTCCTGTCGGGATTGATCAAAATAGAAACGAAAGATGCAAAGGGGAATGCTCAGGCACGCTGGAGACCCAAGTATGTGTTGCATTACATGCAGGACTGGTTTCACGAGCCGGATATCCTGATCGATATCAGCGAAGTTTTCGAGCAACGCATGAAATCGATCGAGGCGTATGGTACCCAATTCTTCCCCGGTGGGGCAGACAACAAGGAGCCGCAAACCTATATTTCCTCTCCCGATTTCCTCGATAGTGTCATCGCCCGGGCGCGTATGCTGGGCAAACGCATTGGCGTTAAATATGCCGAAGGTTTTGTGAGTGAAAAGAAGATCGGCATCCGAAACCTGGATGCGCTGGTTCAGGTGGAAACTTAATTTTCGAGATCAGGAAAAAAATCCCCGGACACGCTGGCAGTTAAACTTGTCAGGTTGTAATGTTTTTTTACTAAAATGCTTGCTTCCACTGAGTTTGAGCGGGTTTTGCCGCGCTGTCTTTTTGCGACTGTTTGTCGGGGATTTGTCAGATAAGTTAGTGTCAAGCCAAAATTCCCTCTTTCGGCACATCTATTGCTTTTTTTAAACGTTAATTACAAGGTTTAAACGTAACTTTGCCAACCATTTATATATAAATAGTCGATCATGTCAGCAGTGCCCAAGTTTACAACAGTTCAACACTCTTTCCACACAGAATTAAAGAAGCGCATCAGCTCTTACTTTGAAGAAGTGGGAAAATCCCAAACAGGCGATTACCCCATCTTCATCAAGGCGGTGATCCTGATGGTGGCATTTTTGCTGATCTATGTACACCTCGTATTTTTTACGCCTGCTGTTATTTGGCAGGTGCTGGAAAGTATCCTGTTGGGCGGTGTAGTAGCGGCTATTGGGTTTAATGTGATGCACGATGGTGCGCATGGTAGCTTCAGCAAATACAAATGGATAAATTCTTTTGCAGCGTTTTCTCTTAATATTCTTGGTGGCAACAGCTTTATGTGGAACATGAAGCACAATGTGATCCACCACGCTTTTACAAATGTGGACGGTGTAGATGACGATATCGATATCCAGCCCTGGATGCGCATGAGCTCTACACAGAAGAAATACCGTTTGCACAAATACCAGCACATCTATTTCTGGTTCCTGTATTCACTGCTGTACATCTTCTGGATCTTCGTACTCGATTATCAAAAATACTTCAAGAGCAAGATCGGTAATATGCCACTGAAGAAAATGAAGTTGTCTGATCACCTCGTTTTCTGGGGCTTTAAAATATTCCACCTGTTCCTCTTTGTAGGATTGCCCATTTACATGGTAGGCTTCTCTTCATGGCTCATTAGCTTTATCATCTTTACGTTGGTAGCCGGTCTGGTATTGAGCCTTGTATTCCAGCTGGCGCACACGGTAGAGCATACTGCTTTCCCTATGCCGGATGTTACTACCAACAAGCTGGAAGATGAGTGGGCTGTTCACCAGATTAAGACCACGGCCAACTTCGCTACCCACAACAAACTGGTAAGCTGGCTGGTAGGTGGATTGAACTTCCAGATCGAACACCACCTGTTCCCCAAAATATCACACGTGCATTATCCTGCTATCAGCAAGATCATTCGTCAGGCTTGCCAGGAATATGGCATTGCTTACATCGAATATCCCCGGGTACGGTATGCCGTAGCTTCACACGTAGCGTTCCTGAAGCAAATGGGAAGAGCAGCGTAGGCAAGTCCGAAAGACAGTAAAGTCGGAAAGTCAGGAAGAAGGTTCGTAATAGTCGAAGTTGCTTCCTGACTTTCTTTTTTACAGTTCCCAGGCTCCAGACTTTCGGTCTTTCGGACTTCCCGGCCACGAAGCCCATACAACTATCGGCGGTCAATTTTCGTCTTGTTGTCTTGTTAACTTTCGGTCTCCGGACTTTCGGACTTGCCGACTTTACAGCTAAAAAACTATTTTTGCACTTCATTTTTAAAGAGCTATCATGTCAACAGTAAAAGTAGGATTGGTGCAAATGAGTTGCACCGCAAACAAGGAGGAGAACCTGCAGAAGGCAATCGTAAAGGTAAAAGAGGCGGCCGCCAAAGGAGCGCAGATCGTTTGTCTGCAGGAGTTGTTTACCTCTCTCTATTTCTGCGATGTGGAAGATTACGACAACTTCAAGCTGGCAGAGCCTATTCCCGGACCTTCTACCGACGCGCTTAGCAAAGTAGCTAAGGAAACCGGCGTGGTGATCATTGCTTCCTTATTTGAAAAGCGGGCACAGGGCCTTTACCACAATACTACTGCTGTACTGGATGCCGATGGTGCTTACCTGGGCAAATACCGCAAGATGCATATTCCCGATGACCCGGCTTATTACGAGAAATTCTACTTCACGCCCGGAGACCTCGGGTACAAAGTATTCAAGACCAAATTTGCCACTTTCGGCGTGTTGATCTGCTGGGACCAATGGTATCCCGAAGCAGCGCGCATCACTGCACTAATGGGTGCAGAGATCCTGTTTTATCCTACAGCTATTGGCTGGGCTACTTCTCAGGACGAAGCCACCAATACCGAGCAATACAATGCCTGGCAAACCATCCAGCGCAGTCACTCCGTGGCCAATGGCGTGCACGTAGTGAGTGTAAACAGGGTAGGACTGGAGCAAAATGGCGCCATGAAATTCTGGGGCGGTTCTTTTGTATCCAATCCGTTCGGTTCTTTGATCTACAAAGCCTCCCACGACCAGGAAGAAGTAGAAGTGGTAGAGCTTGACCTGCAAAAAACAGATCGCTACCGCACGCACTGGCCTTTCATGCGCGATCGCCGTATCGACTCTTATCAGCCGATCACTAAACGATTTATAGACGAAGAATAAGTCGGGAAGACCGAAAGTCCGGAAGCAGGAAAAGTTCGTAAGTATGGGTAGTCTGTAGACGGAAAGACCGTAAGACTTAATCAAATAGCAAGGCTTCTGATTGTTTTATAACATTAAAACATTTGAAATGCCTTTTAAATTTGAAAAACTGGTTGTCTGGCAGAAGTCGTTAGAGCTCTCTGATGAAGTACATACTTTAACTAAAAAGTTTCCCAAAGACGAGTTGTACGTGTTGACATCGCAAGTTAAGAGAGCTGCTGATTCTGTTTCATTAAACATAGCAGAGGGTTCAACTGGTCAATCAAATGCTGAATTTTCAAGGTTCTTAAGTATAGCTTTAAGATCAAATATTGAAGTGGTTGGCTGTATGCATCTTGCCAAAAGAAGACAATATGTTTGTGATCATGAGTTTGAGAAGATATACAAAATGTGCGAAGAGATTTTAGTAATGATTAATTCACTAAGAAATCACCTAATAAAAAATAATTAGTTTGAGTAAGTTATATTCAGGCAGCGGTCTTCTTCCCGACTTTCAGACTTCAGGTCTTTCGGACTTGCCTAAAAGTTTAGGCTATTATTTTCCTGCCGAATTTGCGCCGCATGTGGCTACATGGTTAAGCTGGCCCCACAAGGAAGCCTCCTGGCCCGGCAAGATCGATGCTATCTACCCCTATTATAGCCAGTTTATCCGTGAGCTGGCGCTGAGTGAAAAAGTGCGCATCAACGTGGCCGATGAAGCCATGAAAACTTTTGCACTCAAGTATATCCGTGAAGCGGGCGCCGATCTTAACCAGGTTGAGTTTTACATCCATCCTACCAATGATGCCTGGTGCAGGGACCATGGGCCGGCTTTTCTGATCAACCCTGCTGCAGATATTAAAAAAGTGGTGGTAGACTGGGGCTATAATGCCTGGGGCAATAAATATCCTCCTTATGATCTTGACGATGTGATCCCCACACTGATTGGCAAGGAGTTCAACCTGCCCGTATATTATCCCGGTATCGTGATGGAAGGCGGCTCCGTGGAGTTCAATGGCAAAGGTACTTTGCTTACTTCTACAGCCTGCCTGCTCAATCCCAACCGCAACCCACACCTCAACCAGGCGCAGATAGAAAACTACCTGATCAACTACTATGGTGTTGAACAAATATTATGGGTCGATGAAGGTATCATTGGTGATGACACCGATGGACATATCGACGATACGGTGCGTTTTGTGAATGAGGATACCGTGCTGACGGTGATCGAGGAGAACAAACAGGACGAGAACTACGGACTGCTGCAACACAACCTGAAGCAGTTGCAGGCAATGCGCCTGCTCAATGGCAAACAGCTGAATATTGTTGAGCTGCCGATGCCTGATGCAGTGGAGTATGAAGACCAGCGCTTACCCGCTTCTTATGCTAATTTCTATATTGCCAATACATCTGTGATCGTGCCTACGTTCCGGTGCGATAAAGATGATAAGGCTTTACAGATCATCCAGCAATGTTTCCCCGACCGAAAGGTGGTGGGTATCGATTCTACGGAGATCATCTGGGGACTTGGCAGTTTTCATTGCCTGAGCCAGCAGGAGCCGGTGTAGTGTAAATACATCCATGGAAGGCTGTCATTTCGAGCCCTGTCTTACGCAGCCTTACTTTCAACGATATTCAGGGCGAGAAATCTGCTATCGAAGCAAGCGAACTCAAAATAAAAGTCCGTAAGTAGCATTTACTTACGGACTTTTATTTTATCGGGCTTCTTATTTCTTACCTCTTGCTATCTTAACCCTTCACTCCCAGCGTAGCCAACAACTTCTTGTTCAGCGCTACGTAATCATCGTTCTTAGCTTCTTTGGCCAATTCGATGGATTTGTTGGCAGAAGCAATCGCATCTTTCTTTTTACCCAGTTTGGCTTCGCACTTGGCTTTGTTATGCATTACCCAAAATGCTTTGGGGTTTTGTGCAGCGGCTTTTTCAAACCATGTCAGCGCTTTGTTCAGGTCTTTCCCATTGTCAAGGTAATACTGGGCAGCGCTGGAATAAGGCTTTTTAGCTTCGTCGCCGTCGCTATTGATCTGCTGGTCTATCTGAGCCATGACCTTGGCGTCGATGTCATTGGAGATAGGCAGACCCACTACTGTTTTATCCCACTGAAGCTGCAGTTCACATTTGAATGCAGTAACGTTTACAAACTGCATGGTAAATGATTGGGCAGTTGTAGTAACCAGGCGTGGTTTAGCTTTTACGCGTACCACATCATTCTCTTCCTTGTAAGCAGCAGGTGAAGTAATGTCGAGTTGTTTGGTAATGATGAAAGTCCACTCGGCAGCACCGGGGATGCTTACGAGACCATATTTACCAGCGGGTATTTTAGTTCCGCCAATAAGTACTTCATCGGTAAAGTTGAGCGTAGTGGCCTGGTTGGCGCCTGTACGCCATACTTTACCATAAGGTACGAGGTCGCCCATGATGGTGCGGCCTTTCATGGCAGGACGGGAATAGGACAACTCGATAGTGCCCAAACCAAAATCCTGTTTAATGTATTGTGTTGGTGAAGGGGCCGGCGTTTTTAACTGTGCCTGGCCGGCAAAGGCTGTGATGACTGTAAATGCAAATACGTTGATGAGTTTGCGCATGGCAATTAATTTTCGCAAATGTAGTTGATATTACAGATGGAAAATGCGTAGTTACACCAAAGGTTAAAAACGGACCAGCACGGTCACTTTTGTCTTGCGGCCTTTGTTGAGCTTCCAGGCAGGACCGGCCTTTATCAGGCGGAGCGCTTCATCATCATACGATTTGTCGAGTGATTGCTCGATCTTGAAATCAGATAGGTCCCCTTTCTTATTGACGTGGAAAGATACCACAACCACACCCGTCAATTGAGGCGTGCCTGGAGGTGTTTGTTTGTTCTTTTCCAGGTATTGCTGGAATTCCATCCAGCCATTTTCCGGCTGGGCATCCTGCACCATTACTTCGGGGTAATTGATATTGTTACGGGTGATGGTTGCCGAATCTCCCTGGCTAATCGTGCTGACGCCCCGTATGCGAATGGCATCATTAAGTTGGGGATTTGGCGCCTTTACACCCAGTTGATTCAGTGAAATATTATTATAGTTGGCATTGTAGCCCTGAGAGTTATTGACCAATTGAACATTCTGGGTATAATAACCTGTACTGGCCACAGCGATATTAAGTACGGAAACAGTGTCTTTCACTGGTATTTTAAACTGTCCCTGCCGGTCAGTATAGAAGATCCGGTTGTCTTCCGCCCGCAACAATGCATTGGACAGCGGATTGTTGGACTGATCAGTGACCCGGCCGCTGATAAAACCACTCAACAGCGCATTAGGATTCTTTTTTGCTTGTTTCTCTGACAGCTCTTTGCGCGACCTGTTCATGGCCAACTCCTCGGGTTTACCGTAAAAGTCCCGTCCGTTAGAGTCTTTCTTCTTGTCGGCAACAACGATCTGTTCAAGATCAGATGGCTTGGTCGTATATGTTTTATCGAGACTGTTTAAAAAAGCTTTGCGGCTATTGGCATTATCTGTTGTGGTATACTTGTAAGTTAATGCTTGATTTTTTGCAGTATCGGAGGCCTTTTTGAGATCATGATTCCGGTTGTCGTCAAATGACTGCTTATTTTCCGCAAGGCTTGCTGCCGGCAGATCCTTGAGCGGGAGTTTGTCGTGTACGGCAGCAGGTTGGTTGGCTGTTATTTGTCTGTTAGCCTTTAAGTTGGGAAGTTGCGGCTCAAGGCGTGGAGTCGAATTGCCTTGCAAGGTGCTGGTGGCGTCATTAGATGAAACAGAATAATGGGAAACAGCAGCGTTAGTATCTGTAGCTGTCTTTTCCGCTGCTCTGTCTGCAACAGATGGCGTTGCACTGTCTGCGAGGGTCAGTGGCGCTTCATTGGCTTTTTGTTCCTGTGTTACCACAGCCAACTGGGTATCTGCGTTTTTGCCTTCGGATTGCCCGAAATAATTAAGCGCCCAGATACTGCCCGTAAGGATCACTACAGCTGCGGCGGCTACCTGCCACCAGCGGAAGGAACGCACCGGCGCTACTACTTTGGTGGCGTCCTCCTTGCGTGTTCTTTCGGCCACCTGATGGCGTATATCCTGCAAATGCCCCTGAATAAGGGAGGCATCATGCTGCTCCAGCGTTTGCTGCATGCCCTCGATCGCATCGGCCAGGAAAGGATCTTCCAGCGCCGCTTTTTCGAGTTCGTGCATTTCAGCGGGCAACATCCCGCCCTCCAGGTATCGCTGGATATCTGCTGCCGAATAATGTTTTATATGGTCAGTAGCGGACATGAATCTTATTAGCTTTTTAACCCGATCAACTTATCAACTTCTTCCCCCTTTTCCATGCAAATCTTCAGGTTTCTTTTCCCATTCTGGATATTACTACGTACTTTATTCAATTCCAGACCGGTTATATCTGCGATTTCTTTATAACATTTACTTTGGAGGTAGAACATTTCCACACTCTCTTTTTGCTCTGCCGAAAGGGTCTGCAAGCACCGTTCCATCTTCTGCAAATGCTCCTCTTTCAGCATCATACCATTCAGATGCGTTTCTTCCCCGGATTGCATACTGTCGGGGTTAAATTCCGTGGTTTTCAGATTTTTGGGCGTTCTCAGCTGCATCAGGCAGTAATTCTTGGCCAGAGTATACAGCCAGCTCTTGAAATTGTCTACCTGGTGTTTGGGCAACTTCCGGACCAGCTCTTCAAATACCTGCATCACGGCATCCTTGGCGGTTTCCGGGTCTTTCAGGTACTTCAGGCATACACCATATAAAAGGTCCATATACCGCTGAAACAAGGTGGCCAACACTTCCAGGTCGCCGGAAGCTTGAAACTGCGCTACCAGCTCCTTGTCTGGCAACGCGTTATCATGTATGTTTTTAATAAAGGCCACGCGCTGATAAAATTAGCAAAAGATATTTTAATAACAGCATAAGCATAAGACGCCCGTTACTATGGCCTTCCACGGCATTATAAAATTTTTAACAAAAGATATTCCCCGGTGCGATATGTAAATCCTGACAAAGCCACATCTCAGGATTGATAGTATCGCCTTTCGCCTTTCTTGGTGGGTCACGCTAAAGGCGTGGCCCACTTTTACAAACATTTTTCTTCATTAAATATTTATTGGCATGACACAACATTCAAAGCCAGTTGCATGGCTATTGACGTGCACCGTCGTGGCAGGTATTGCCCTGGTGGCTTTTGTGCCCCGGTATGAAAACAAAAAGATTCCCAAACAGGTCATTGCATGTGCTACGCCGGAAAAAGCCTGCGTGTTCCTTACGCTTACAGGGCTTGCCCCTTTCGATACAAGCCAGGTAACGGTGAACAGTAAACTCATTGATGCTTCATTGCGCAGCGGACTTAATTGGCTGATGCAGGCCCAACAGCAAAATGGCGGCTGGGGCGCGGGCAGCCATCAATATCAAAATATACGCGATCCGCATGCTGTACAATCCGATCCTGCCACTACGGCGCTGGTAGGCATGGCCTTGTTGCGCATGGATGAAAAACCCTTTGATGGCAAAGAAGCTGTGCGGTTGAAGAAAGCTGTGAATTACTTGCTGGAAGCGGTCAACAATACACCGGCACAGGCCGTAAACATTACTACCCTCACCAATACACAACCGCAAACTAAGTTGGGTAAGAACATCGATGTGATCCTTACGGCCCAGTTCCTGGGCAATGCATTGCATCACCTTGATGGGAACAAGGAGCTGAAGAAGCAGGTAGAAAGTGCCCTGCAAAAATGCGTAGAAAAGATACAGCATGGGCAGGACCATGATGGTGGCTGGAAGGAAGGTGGCTGGGCGCCTGTTTTACAATCAGCATTGGCCAACAATGCACTGGAAGCGGCTAAGGACAAGGGCGCCAAAGTAGATGATAAAGTATTGGAAAAGTCAAGGAATTACCAGAAGCAGAACTATGACGTGAAAACAAACTCAGCTGTGACGGGTAAAGCGGCAGGTGTGATGTTGTATTCTGTGAGCGGCACTGCCAGGGCCAGCGCCCAGGAAGCCCGGAAAGCAAAAGAGGTCATCGAAGAAGCTAAGAAAAAAGGCACTCTTGACAAAAATGCAGAAGTAAATGAAGCCAACCTCGAAAAAGCCGGACTTAGTAAGACAGAAGCAATGGGGTATGCCACTGCTTATAAAATAAAAGGCGCCGCTGCTTCGCGGGCGCAGGATGCTGATGTGGTCAGTGGATTTGGCAATAATGGCGGCGAGGAATTTCTGAGTTATCTCATGACCGGCGAATCATTGGTGATCGGTGGCAACAATGACTGGAAGAGCTGGTACGAAAAGATGAGTGGCCGCCTGGTGCAAATACAGAATACGGATGGAAGCTGGAATGGCCATCACTGTATTACCAGCCCGGTATTTTGTACCGCTACCTGTTTGTTGATATTATCCATTGACAAGGATATAGAGTTTCTGATTAAGACGAAGTGATAAATAAAGCAACGAGCTACGAGCCGCGAGCTATGAGCCAATACAGGAAAAGGCAACGAGGCATGAAGGCCCTGAGGCACGAAACGAATTGTATTTGCTCGCCGCTCGTAGCTCAAAGCTCGCCGCTTCTTATGCATTTTCCCTGATTCACACATCTAATCATAAAACCTGCTGTTTATGCCTGCACCTTTACACATCAACGTTGCAGAACCCTGTCATGAGAACTGGCAGCAAATGACCTCCAATGAACAAGGCCGTCATTGTCTTTCGTGCCAGAAAACGGTGGTCGATTTCACGCTCATGAGCGACCAGGAAATCCTGCATTATATATCTAACGCTTCATCATCTGTATGCGGCCGTTTTTATAATCACCAGCTTGATAAAACATATGAAGAGAAGAAGCTAAAGCCGGCTTTCACTTTTCGTTACGCGTGGAATTTGATAACGGCAGCCTTTCTTCTTACCGGCAGTGCTGCAGATGCACAGGTAAAGAAAAAAGCAAAGAAGAAAACTGCTGTCAAAAAAGAGTGGGCTATTAAGTATAAGCCGGAGAGCCTGATTGATCCGAAGTATTTCGAGGTTTTAGCTGATCAGGTGCCAACATCCTTTACGACGATCGGTTTTACTATAAGTAAGGAACCTGTTCCTGTTGAAATATATGGTAATATAATTACAAGGGAGGCCGGGTTACAGCGCTTTATAGAACCTCCACTCAAAATGTTTGGCTTCATCCGTGACAGTTATTCCGGGAAACCTATCGAAGCTGCCACTATACGCCTTAAAGGTGTAAAAGCAGGTGTTGAAGCCGGTAAGGATGGACGCTTTGAATTCCCCATCGTCGACATCAGTGGGAAGGTTACGCTTGAAGTAACAGCTAAAGGATACATTACCAGGGAGTATGAAGTTGATGTAAACAGCTTTAAGTCCATGGAATTTTCTTTGAGAAGTGATGGCTCAATAGTATATGATAAAGTGGGTGATTGGGGTACTACGATGGGAGATGTAGCGATAGAACCGGTCATGGGGAAGGTAGTGGTAGAAGATTCGACATTGGTAGTAGAAGAGTTGGAAGATATTGTGTGCAACGACATCACCATGGGAACCCCCGTTGTTCGAATACCTGATGTTGTAGAAAAAGACCAGGTAACCGGATATGATCGTACAGATAAGCCGGTAAAGTTTGATAGTCTGGAACCTGTAGAAGTAGTGGGCTATCGGCTTATCCATTGCACACGAGGAGTTCCTAATCCCCCTATTAAAAAAGATGAGTTGCCAATCTCGATGGATAGTCTGTTAGGAGGAAAGATATCCTGCCCAACTATTATACCTGCGGCAACTACAGTGGAAAAGGTAGAGTTGGCCAACAAAGAATTGTTGTCGGTAAAAACAGATGTACGCATTTATCCCAACCCAATAATACCGGGCAATGCCTTTAACATTAGCCTGAACCTGGATAAGACGGGGGAATATAAATTGGAACTGATGGATGCTTCAGGCAGGGTAGTACATATACAAGTACTCCAGATAGCACAGAAAACACAAATCGTCAATGTGCCCACGCAGTCATCGTGGAGTCATGGAATATATTGGATACGTATAACTAATTCCACCGATAGAAAAGTGTACCAGGCTAAGTTGTTGTTGCAATAATAGCTACCACTCCAGGATTCGAGTCTTAGCTTGTGTATTTTCTCAGTTCTCGCATCTATATGGTAAACCCCTAAACCCTTCGTTTATGCCTGCATCTGTACACCTGCACATCGAAGAACCCTGTCACGAGAACTGGCAACAAATGACGCCCAACGAGCAAGGCCGTCATTGTTTATCATGCCAGAAAACAGTTGTTGACTTCACACTCATGAGCGATCAGGAAATTCTCAGTCATATTTCCCGCGAATCATCCTCCACATGCGGTCGCTTTACCAATGATCAGTTGAATAAAACATATAGTGAGCCGAAAGTTAAGCCTGCTTTCACCTTTCGCTATGCTTGGAATGTATTGGTAGCCACTTTTCTTTTAACAGGTAGCGCAGCAACCGCGCAAACGAAGAAGAGTCCCAAAAAGAAAGAGCCAATCGGACAACAGGTTAAAAAGATTTCCTTACCGAAAGATATTATCATGGGAGCCGTTATGGAAGCTCCTGCAAGGAACATTACAGGCACAGTGATAGATGATAGTACAGGATTACCGATAGGCTTTGCTTCTGTTCGCATCAAAGAAACCCAAACAGGTATATCGGCAAATGATACTGGTTATTTTAAAATAACAGTACCTGGAAAAAATGATACGGTGACTGTAATCGTAAGTGCAGTTGGATATGAAGACAATGAATTTGAAGTGCCTGTATACGGCTTTAAAAAATACAAAGTAATGATGGCCCGGGAAGCGGAACTACTAAAACCGGTGGAAGTAAAAGGTGTAACGATGGGTAAAGTAGCACCCGGAGAAGCGCCACCTATTCCGGAGTGTGGCCCGCCCGATTATACAGCATTGCCTGGAGGAACTTTAGGAGGAGTAACGGTTACGAGGAGAGTAACTAAAGTTGAAAAAGTAAAACGGGAGGTTAAGGATTGGTTTTCTGGCAAGAAAGATGTGCGTATTTATCCCAATCCGGTAATGCCCGGCAATGAGGTCAACGTCAGCCTGCAACTCAATAAAACAGGCGACTACAAACTGGAGCTGATGGATGCCTCCGGCAGGGTTGTGCATATACAGGCTTTGCAGATAGCGCAGCAGCAACAGGTAATTAATATTCCCACACAGTCATCGTGGAGCAGAGGGGTATATTGGGTGCGTATATCCGGCGCGGTTGACAAGAAAATTTACCAGGCGAAATTATTGATGCAATAATTAAGGGTGGCGACTTAAACAAGCCAGCCCATCTCTACGCTGGTTTTACACTAACCTTTTTTCAATGTTTTCCAGGCGGTCTTCCAGCCGTTGGAGCCTGCTGTAATACTGATCGTGGATATTAGGCATCTTGGCCGACAGGTACCACTCTGCATACCATATCGTGTTGATCTCATCGGTAGTGAGGTTGAAATTTCCATAGGTAGCTTTATCAGGATTGTCAGACATCATTACAATAAAGCCTTGTTTAAACCTGTTCTTTACACGCTTTAAAAACGCTTTACCTTCAGTCGTACTTACTACATAGATGCGTTCGTCCTGCATACTGTTCCATTCTTCTTTTTCCAGCAGGCGTATGATCATATAGCCGCCATCCTGTAAAGTAGGACTCATACTTTCTCCTTTAATTCTTACGCATAGGTAGGTGGCATTCTTTTTCAATAGGTTGGTAGGCAATCTTACTGAATCAACATTAGCAACATAATCGGTATTGTATATGCCCTCTCCTGCAGCTACATGAATATCAGTAATGGGAATGGGCATGGTAGGGAACTTCGTATTACTTTTACGGTCTTCCACCACATGAAAAGTCACTTCTTTATGTTGAACCGTTTCCTGTTGACCCGGCAGTAAAGCCCGGGAAGCAGGAACTGAAGATTTCAGCATATCTCCCTTACCGGTGATAAGCCATTCAATATTAAGGTCTGCAAACTTGTTTGCAATATCTGCCACGATGTCAAAGGACGGTTTCGCGTTCTCAACCCTGAAAAGCCGGGATATCTTCTCAGAACTGTTGTACCCCAATAGCTCAGCAAGCTGACTATTGTTCAATTCTTTGTGCTTTAATAATTGCTCTATGCGTAATACGATGGGTTCCATGTGTTTCAAATTTGTTTGTAAAAATAATGCAAATTAGTTTGCGTAAATCAAACTTGTTTGTATTATTGCTCCCGGAAACAAACATACAAAGACGCAACATAAACCTGCAAATCTTTTAGCACTGGTTGCACGTTGCCACACGGATAGTTAAACCATTTTAATTTTTATAGTTATGAGTAACACGTACACTGGGGTCATAGATCCCACATTAAGCCTTATTGCCCAAAATGCACAGGTATTTCCCAACGACAGACAGGGAACGCTGGTAGAGTTGAGCGCTTTACCGGGCGGTGCATCGGTCGACAACATTTTTTATTTTAACGGAGCTACAGCAGGCACCTATCTGAAAAGGATATTCGATGGACCAGTGCGTGCTGCACACTGTGGTATTTATGGTGATGGTACCGATCAGACCTCCAAACTTAATACTGCATTTGCTCATGCAGGTATTACAGAGATCGTGTTCGATTATGCTGCAGGCGCCGACATTGTTGTGAGCGGCACCGTTACCATTCCTGCCGGCAAGCGCCTGGTGTTCAGGAGTGGTAATAAACTCACCGGTTCCGGTACGGTAAACGGTGGCATCATCGAGGCTGGTTATGACCAGCAGATTTTTGCTACAACGTTGACCGTTAATCCGGCAGGTATTGCCACCGACAAGTTCAGCGCAAAATGGATAGGCGCGAAAGGAGATAACACGGCAGATGATACAGTAGCTTTACAGAAAGCAATTGACTGTGTCATCAAAAATCCAGGATGCGGCGGGCATCTTTTTATCCCGGCAGGCAGGTACAAAACAACCAAAGGACTGCTTGTATTTAAAGATGTAGATGCCAATGGTGCTCCGGAAAGTGTAAATATCAGGATATCCGGTAGTATCAGTGCCTATATCGGCGATGGATTTGAAACAGTGATCGCCTGCCAGCACACGGACAACTTTGGCCTGGCCATTCAGCGCGGCAAAGGCTGTATTGTTGAGTACCTCAACTTTATTGGCCCCAACCAGTTGAACTATAGCCTGGCCACAGCCTGGAACCCCGCTACCACGTACAAGATCAACAGCAATATCCGCGACAACGCTTATTCTCCTTTTGCTGGTATCGTGTTGGATCCTTTTCACCAGAATATGACTGGCAGTGACAGGTATCCGGGATTTGAAAGCTATTATGCCAATGTAGCGGGTAATGGCGGTTCCACTGATTGTAAGTTCTATCATTGTGCAGTGAGCGGTTTCTATGTAGGTATCATCCTTACACCCAATTATGGTACGCAGAATAACGAGTCGCACCTGTTTGATGGTATCTGGTTGTCCAACTGCCGGGAAGGTTTTGTGACCACCAACTCACAGGAGCGTCAGACAAAATGTACCAATTTCAAGATATGGAACTCTGTCAGGACCTGCTTCCGTACAGCGGGATATGGCGCCAATCGCGGAGATGCGCCGGCGATTGAAAACCTGAACGTAGCGGGAAACATTTACGAACTGTTCTACTTTGTAGGAGCAGGCGGATACTTTGCCCACCTGCGCCTGAAGAACATTCATGCCGAATCTTTTAGAAGGATTGGATTATTGTTTGCCAATACCGCAGAAATAGCAGACTCGCATTTTAATATCATTCCTGCAGCGTATGATCAAACTGTGCCTGACTGGTTTGTATCGGGATACAAGATCAAGTTTACGAACACCACGATCATCTCGTATGATGGCGGAATAAAG
>JAGIBF010000069.1:36038-43762 GCA_017744515.1 Niastella sp. | reverse complement strand
ACTACTCAGCGTATCATAACGCAAATCATTTTTGGTGGTGGTAAATTTGACCTCGATAGCGGCCGCACCAACAGTTTTTTTTATGATGAATATATTACTGCCGGTTATGCTTCGTATGAAAGGAAGTTCAACAAGCTCACGCTCAGGGCAGGATTGCGTGCCGAACATACGCATAGTATTGCCAATGCCGTTACGCTAAAAGAGGTTACCGACAGGAATTACCTGACCTGGTTGCCCAGCCTTAGTTTTACTTATGCTTTTAATGAAGACAAGCAACTTCTGCTTTCTTATAGCCGACGCATCACGCGACCTAATTTTACGCAGCTTAATCCTTTCCGGTTTTACCTGAGTCCGCTGAACTATGTAGTAGGCAATCCTTATTTACAGCCTTCCACTACCCATACGCTGAACATTTCCTATACGCAGAAAGCGTTTACTGTTGCAGTAAGCGCCGGCAGGGAAACAGATCCCATGACACGCTATCCTGAATATGATCCCGTTACTAATTTTCTCGAATACCTGGGAACAAACCTGCCTTACAACGACTTTGCCAGCATAGAAATAAGTTTCCCGCTTACCATTACCAAGTGGTGGAGAATGAGCCATACCATTGGTGGTTATTACTTAAAAGAATTAACGCCTTATCATGGCGTCAACTATGCTATTCCCATTAAACGTCATATGGTGAATGGCAGCCAGGTATTCACGCTTCCCAAGGCGTTCACTTTTGACATTTATTACAGTTACCGTTACAACCAGGGATCAGGTCTTTATATCATCCGGCCGATCGGCAATGTGGACCTTGGCTTGCAGAAAACATGGCTTAATGGAGCACTGAATACGAAGCTGAATTTCTATGATGTGTTCAACACGTATGAGGTGTATTATATATTCCGCGAGCAGCGTATCATCAATAACCGGCTGAAGCATTGGTTTGGCAATCGAAGGTTGGCATTGACGTTGAGCTACAACTTTGGCAGATCAACGCATACTGCCAAACAAAGCAGCCGAAATGAAGAGGAGAACAGGGCGTTGTGACAGGTGTTCATTTAACGACCCTTCGACAGGCTCAGGGTGACAGGTTAATCGAGGGTGAGCCGCCCTTCGACAGGTTTATTTATATAAATCTCCATTGAGGTATTTCAATCCGGAATCAACAGCTATCGTAACAATGTTTTTGCCTGGTCCTATAATTTTTGCCCGTTGTATGGCAGCCCATACGTTGGCCCCGGTAGTAATCCCCGCAAATATTCCTTCTTCCCGCGCCAATTTCCGGGCAGTCTCGAAGGCATCTGCATCGGTAACGGGTATGATCTCATCGGCAAGGTCGAGCCGGCATATAGCCGGTACAAATCCTGACCCGATCCCTTCGAGGCGATGCGTACCGGAAATATCGCCGCCCGATAATGCACGCACATTATACGGCTCGATAGCAATACACCTTACGCCCGGCACTTCCTGCTTGAAGATCTCGGCATTGCCAGAGAAGCTGCCACTTGTTCCAACACCCGTGATGAACTCATGAATATTTTTACCCAGCACGCCAATGATCTCACGGGCCATCTCATGATAAGCGCTGCGGTTGTCGACGTTATTGAATTGGTTGGTCCAGAAAGTATTGGGTTGCTTGCTCAATTCCCTTGCCCGGGCAATCATGGCGTCGATAAGCCCGGCGGATATTTTGCCGTTGACACTGGGCACCAGCTCAAGGTGGGCTCCAAACGCCCTCATCGTCTGTAATTTTTCGTGGGAAAATGCATCAGAGGATACAAAGTGAGCCTTGTATCCCCTTGTGGCGCAAACCATAGCCAGCGAACTGCCGGTACTGCCACCGGTGTACTCTACCACCGATCCGCCGGGTGTAAGCTGCCCCCGCTTTTCGGCACCTTCGATCATGGACAGCGCCATCCGGTCTTTCATACTACCGGTAGGATTGGCGCCTTCATACTTTACATAGATGTCGGCGCTACCCGGTTCGGACAATTTTTCCAATCTAATCAAAGGGGTGTTTCCAATTGCTTTCATGCGTGGCTATCTTTTACTATGAAGTTAAGGTAACAGGATACGCTCACAAAAAGAAACAGGGTGTACCCTGTTGCAGGATACACCCGTTTTGTATGATATATGGATTTATTAGAAACTATACCTAAATCCTAACTGGAATTGGTAAGGGTCACCGGAAGGTGTTACAACCCCGGCTGTATTCACACCATAGTTGAAACGCTGGTTGGCTTTGTCGAAACCTTTGCTGGCATACAATGCCTGCGTGCCGAGGTTCTTGAAATTGCCAGCTGTTTTGTCAATCAGGTTAGCTACGTTGAACAGGTCGGCAGATATTTCCAGGCCATGTTGCTTATCTCTTGAGAAGGATATTTTTTTGCTGATGCGCAGGTCAATGATACCATAGAAGCCATTAACACCACCATTTCTTTCAGCAATCTTTCCTGAATACTTAGTAATATAATCCTTGATGCTTTGGCTGGCATTTGGGTTATCGAGGATGGCTTGCAAACCATTCTTCACATCCTGCGGAGTGGCGCCGCCTTTCATATCGAAGATATAAGCGAGGTCGTTTTGGCCTGCCACAAAATCAGCATTGCTGTTTACACCAGACAGGAGGCTATAACGCGTTCCGCCAATACCTGAATAACGCACACCCACATTGATACCCCAGAAGGTGGGAGAAGTTCCATAGAATACTACTTTATGACGGAACTGGTTGTCGGAATAAGTGACAACGCTTGTATTTCTTGGATCGTCCTTTATCGGTAAGGATAAAGTTGAGCTATTGGCCACATTACCGTTGAAGGAAATATTGTCTTTGGCATCGTTCCAGGTATAGCTCACTGAAATCTCACCATCTTTATAATACTGCCAGGATCCATCTACCACTACTGCAAACTGATTCACTTTTCCGAAGCTGTTCAGTTCCAGTACCCGGCCCAGCTTGTTGCTGATACGTCCTTGCTGCCAGTCGCCATTACCGCTGGCAGGCATAGATGCCAGCGGTACAAATACGCCTCTGTTGTCTTCATTAGGCAACGTAAAGAAAGGTGTTTTGGCCATGTTCCTGTCAAGGTACAGGTAGTTGTTCCTGCCCAATGTCATGAAGCCAGTAACACCCACTTTCAACTTTTCAGTAATGAAACGTGAGTAAGAGATGTTGGCTTTGTATACAACAGGGATCTTTACATCAGGACCGTTGGTATTGATGGTAGGTATTTGAAACGCTGCCAGCGTAGGTGTGGTGGCAGGGTTGGCACGATATCCGGGGAAATCAACCGCTGGAATGTTCGGGCTTCTTACATCAACCGTTGCGTAATGCTTTCCATCAAATACGAGGTTATTGATGACCATGTAGTTGTTGATATCTGAAGCAAATACGCCAGCGCCTACACGGATATAATCAGTGTGTTGTTCATTCACATCCCAGGTAAGCTGGAAACGGGGCTGTACAATAAAGGATTGCAGCTTGTTGTCTGTACGAAGACCCAACTCATCATACACGAGCTGGTTGAACGGAGAAGTAGGGTAATGAGAATAATCGAGACGAAGGCCCAAAGTAACATCTACGCCTTTAGCCAGCCTTGTTTGCATTTGACCATAAGCACCCAGGTTATAGATGTTCGACACTACACTTGGATCAGCCATTAAGGGAACTTCCCTGAAATAACGGTAGGGTTTGTTGTTCAGGAAGTTGATAATGCTATCGTAATGGAAGCGTCCATTCACCTCACTACCGTATACTGATTTTGCACGCGTATACATGAAGTCAACACCAAATGTATACTTGATCGTATTGGTATTGTAATACAGGTTATTCACCAATTGAAACACATTGTTCCTAAACCACTCCTGTGCAAAGCGGTGTCCACCGATCTGTACGTTCGTTGAACGGTTAGCACCTCCCACATTGGATATTACACGCTCAACAACTGCCCGCGGTATATTTTGAGAAGGTAAGGCATCACCTGGCTCACTACTTTGGTAAGTATATAAGTGTTGAACTTTCAGCTCATTGGTCAATTTTGAATTGATGGAAGAGCGAAGTGTGACCAGAAAGCTGTTATCCATGTTGAAGTCATTACCAGTAGACTCATACAGGTTGATCGCCGTATTGTCTACCAATCCCAATTTATTAACGTCGTTGGTAAAGTTGTTGCGGATGGTAAGCAGGTTCTTCCTGTTGATCTGCCAGTCGAGGCGCAGGAAAGCTGCATCTGAATTACGCTTTTTATCAAACGAACCGTACTGAGGCTGCGTTTTGGATACTCCGTATTTATCGCGTGCAATCTTCACTACGGAATCAAGGATCACCTTGGTAATGTTAAACCGGTTTTCATCCACGGGAGACTGCACGTCGGCTATCACGAGCGAACGCAGGTCCTGCTGATGATCCCAGGCCAGAAAGAAGTGCAACTTGTCTTTAATAATGGGACCACCCAATGAAAATCCATATTGATAAGTGGAGTAATCGTTATTCCTTTTGTTACCACGAATATCGTAAGGGCTCGCCAGCCAGTTGGCCCGGCCGAAACCAAACACTGAACCAGTCAGCGTGTTGGTACCCGATTTGGTAACAGCACTCACTGTGCCACCACCACTGCGGCCGTAAGTAACATCATATTGGTTGGTTACTACTTTAAACTCCCGTACCGCTTCGATGGAAATGCTATAAGGAGCACCACTCCGGCTGGTAGTTGCACCGGCAGAAGTAGGGTTCTTGGCGTTCATACCATCGATGGTGTAGTTGGTAGAAGATCCCAGTTGGCCTGACAGGTTTCCGCCACGGCTCAAAGGAGACAGGTCCATCAGGTTGGAGAAGTTTCGTCCGTTGATGGGCATCCGGGTCATTAAGCGGGAAGAGATCGCAGTGGCAGCACCGATGTTTTCAATCTTTGCTTTGGTGCGATTAGCAGCAGCTGTTACAGTTACTGCACTGATCTCTGTGGCGGCGTTGCTCAGCTCAAAGTTAACAGTTACCACATCACCCTGGCTAAGGTTGAACCCAGGCTTCTTTTGAGCCGCATAACCAACAAAGCTGGCTTGTATATAATAAGGGCCGCCCAGCGGAAGCTCTTTAAATACATAATCACCTTTTGCGTTGGTGAGTGTAGTGACCGTAAAACCAGTGGACTCATTCTTGATGAGAATAGTAGCATTTGCTAAAGGCTTATTCTCAGTGTCTGTTATTTTTCCGGTAAAAGAGGCCTGTGTAGTTTGTGACCAGGCGTTGAAGGAAAAAAAGATAAGGCTCAGCACTAACGTGCATGCAAATAGTAGTTGTTTTGGCATTTTCCCGTATTTGCGGGCAAAAGTAACAGCACAGTGTTTCCTGAATGTTAAATATAAAACAACATATCGCTTCTTTTCATGACTACATACGGAATGTTAAAACATCCTGCCCGGGAAATATTGGCAAGTGCGCGGGAAATACCGTCATTTACAAGCGTATGCGGTAACCCTACTTTTGTTCTGTAATCAGCGCGCAACATTCAGCAGCACTGTCTTACAAAAACAAATCTTACTATTAATACTAAACAACAAGCAGTCATCATGAAAAAGCTACTCAGCATCCTGGTCTTACTTACGATCATCATCACACAAGCAACCGCGCAAGCAACCGAGGTACGGAAAAAAGAATACAATCTTGAAAAAGCGGGTCTGGCTATCCAGGGTTATGACCCGGTAGCCTACTTCGTTAGCAACAAAGCCATTGAAGGGAAAAAAGATATCACCACTGTGTACAATGGTGTTACCTACCAATTTGCCAGCACGCAAAACAGAGATGCCTTCAAGGCCAACCCTGCCAAATACGAACCACAATACGGTGGCTGGTGTGCGTATGCCATGGGCGCCAAAGGAGAGAAAGTGGAAATTGATCCTGAAACATTCAAGATCGTTGATGGTAAACTATTCCTGTTCTATAACAAGTATTTCAACAATACGCTCAAAAGCTGGAATAAGGACGAAGCCAATCTGCATGCTCATGCAGATAAGAACTGGATGAAATTCGTACATTAATACAGCCGATCTATTTAACCTTGAAAAACAACGATCATGACAACACAAGCCAAAAACATACTTTATTGGTTACTACGGCTGATAGCAGCCATCATCATGCTGCAAACCCTGTTCTTTAAATTCTCTGCCGCACCGGAATCTGTTTACATATTTACTACGCTGGGCATGGAGCCCTGGGGCCGCATTGGGATCGGCGTTTTGGAGTTGATCGCCTCCTTACTTATTCTTTATCCCCGCACTACAGCTTTTGGCGGGGTCCTGGGGGTTGGGCTTATGGCAGGCGCTATATTTTTTCACCTTACGAAGCTGGGCATCGAGGTGCAAGGCGATGGTGGGCAATTATTTATCTACGCAGCGCTGGTATTAGTAAGCAGTTTAATACTGGCCATCAGATACAGACATCAAATACTTAACCTGGTATTCAAATCAACGGCATCAACAAGATAGACCTACAGGCAGGCACTCAACCAAGGAAAAAGGACGGCCTCTATGCATGCATAGGGGCTGTTGACATTTATCGTATTACCGGGAGAAATTTTATCGTCATGAACCAACGTAACAGTGACAAACGACGTAAATTGCCTCGATAGGAAGGAATTCCCCTATTCCGTATTAGCCGCCCCATATCCTTTGGTAAACTCCACCACGGTAAGTATAATTTAATCCGGGGAGATACAACGAAACCAGGAAAATATCCGTCATAAGAGTCTTAACTACCTGACAGTTACACTATTATTTAACATTTTATTTCATGATACAGGTAGTGGGCACGACGCCATATTATGAAAAAACAGTATCTTGAAAAAAGCAGGATTATTCTCAACCAACGATAGAGGATTAAAGTTATTAAGGGAACAGTCTAAAAACATAAAACACATGAAAAATAGCGTTTGGGTATTATTGATGTTATTTGCAGCTCCGGTTTTTGCTCAGAAGACAGTAACTGAAGACTTCCAGAAGATCAACACCGTGCCAGATGCACAAAAATATGTAGATGCCCATCCGGAACTAAAACCGGCGATACTCAAGCTTTCCGTAGGAAAGGATACCTCGCTCATTGAAAAGCGTTTACTGCGTCAAAAGAAAGGAGATGTATTTTCTGTAGGGTATGTTACCTATAAAGTAGTAGAAGCCACAGAATCAATTCAATACCGCTCTCAATATATTTTCCTCGATGGCGGTTCATTAACCCCTTCCCAGGTAGATAGCCTCAAGAAGATCATCGTGCAGAAAGCCAATGGCGGTGCTTCTTTTGACAAATTATCCGATGAGTATACCATGGACGGCAATACCACCAAAGGCGATACAGATTGGTTTTTCGGCGAACTGATGTTTCCCAAAGAATTCCAGGATGCAGTATCCAAGCACGCTAAAGGAGAAATCTTCTTTGTAGACGTTACAGATAAACAATGGCACTACATTATCAAAAAGACTTACGATGACGCAGTGAAGAAAGACATCGTGGTGCTGCGTGCAAATGGCCGATAGGCTGGATTAAAATTGAATTAAACAAGTAGTTATAAAAAGACTAAGGCGCCCTCCACGGAAGGCGCCTTAGTATTTTTTAGGAACGTTGTTCTTCTTTACTAAGCTCTTATAATGGCTGAATATAGGCGATTCTGATCCCGTTAAAACAGTCATCCATACAACCTTTATTTACGTATCCACAGGAAGAGATCATCCCGTTATTCTTCGCTTCA
>JAGIBF010000069.1:0-36028 GCA_017744515.1 Niastella sp. | reverse complement strand
AAATACACATTTGCATCCTCCCTTTTGATCAGCCATTCAGTTCTCGCCTTTTCATAGACCTCGTCGAGGGTCATCGCAGCTGCAGCCATTTCTGTGTGGGTATTGATTTCATTTTCATTCTCCGTCCACGCCATTCGATCGGGCGGAATAGGAATCGGGCTGGGATTGCCCTGGCGTGGCAGTAGCAATTGATAAGAACGCTGGGTTACTTTTCCATTTGTAACAGTGATGATGGTTTCCGTACCAAAGCCAGTCCAGGAGCCAAAGGTGACCATGTATCGATACGAATCACCCGAGGACTGCTTGAATGCCTGCCACTCGTGGTAGCTTTTTTCGAATTCATGCTCATGGTTGAGTGTATCTTTTTTGCAGGACACAAAAAAGGTACTTATTAAAAGCAGGGCAGAAAAGAAGGTGGAATGTTTCATACACGCCTGACAAAGGGTTTTAACAAGACGTTGCATGATTATATGATAAGGTCTTATGACGTAGAATGTCTCTTATTTACCGATACAGAACTTACTAAAAATATAATCCAACTGATCTTCTGTAGTGATCTCACCGGTAATCTCTCCAAGATAATGCAGGCAACGGCGGATATCTAACGCCAACAGATCTCCTGGGATGAGGTTATCGAGGCCATCGTGAATATCCTGTAATGATTTGGCGACTTCCTGTAAAGCGTGGTAATGACGGGCATTGGTGACTACCGTATCTTCTGTTTGCAGTTTGCCTTGCAATACCATATCTACCAGCCGCTCTTTCAACACTTCCACATGCTGGTTTTCTTTAGCAGCAATAAACAGTATGGTGGCCCTGCTATCAAATGAATTGCGGATGGTATCATCGGCCAGATCTGATTTGTTGCCTACCAACAGGTAACGGATATTTTGCTGATCGAGATCTCTTTTTACTGCTTCCAGTTCGGGTACCGTAGTACTGTTCACATCAAACAAATAGATTACCACGTCCGCCTGTTTCATTTTGGCCAGGCTACGCTCCACACCAATGCTCTCTATAATATCGCTTGTATGCTCCCTAATGCCGGCGGTATCAACCAGCCTGAACAGGATACCATCGATATTCAACACTTCTTCGATCGTATCGCGTGTAGTACCGGCAATTTCACTTACAATAGCCCGGTTCTCGTTGAGCAGGGCATTCAGTAAAGTAGACTTGCCTGCATTGGGCTTTCCTACAATAGCCACCTGCACACCTTGTTTGATCACATTGCCCAACTTGAATGAATACAGCAGGCGCTCTACTGTTCCCTTCGCATCCCTGATCAGCACATACAATCTTGAACGGTCTGCAAACTCCACATCTTCCTGCGAGAAGTCCAACTCTAACTCAATAAGTGCCGAAAACGATATTAGCTGGTCTCTTAACTGTTTTAGTACATCTGAAAATCCGCCGCGTATATTGTGCAATGCTGCTTTGCGTGATGCCTCTGTGTTACTGGCTATCAGATCGGCCACCGCCTCGGCCTGCGTAAGATCGAGCTTGCCTTGTAAGAAAGCACGTTGGGTAAACTCGCCCGGCTTTGCCAGCCGCGCACCAAGGTGTACACAAGCCTGTATCACCTGCTGCTGTACATAGGGCGAGCCATGGCAGGACACTTCTATTACATCTTCACCCGTATATGATTTAGGGCCTTTAAATAATGAAACTACTACTTCATCCAACACTGTAGCGCCTTCCTTGAGGTAACCTACATGGATGGTATGGGAAGGTTGCTGCAATAAGTCTTTAGAAGGGAACAACTGGTTGATGATCTCAAATGCCTTGCTGCCGCTGATGCGTATTACCCCGATCGCTCCAATCCCCGGTGGTGTGGCCAGGGCCACGATCGTATCATCCCATCCCAAAAGCTTTGCCATACTTCGTATTTATAATTGTTCAAAGGCTCCGACGCAGAAACCACACAAAAATAGCATACTGGCCTCAAACGCAACAGCCTCACCTTTGGGGCGAGGCTGTTCAACGCTAAAATCAGCTTCCGGGGTAACGGATAACCAAAACATACTATTATTAATCCTGGCTTAACTGGAATACGATGGGTTGGCGCTTGTAGGCCTTTACACGCCTTCCATTCTGAATGGCAGGCTCCCATTTGCCACTTTTCTTAATCACCTTTACGGCAGCATCCCACAATTCTTTAGGGCCGCCTACAGCCTCTACATTACTTACATTGCCCAAGGTGTCTACCACAAACATAATCTCCACCTTACCCTGTATTTCATTGTCGATGGCTTCCTGGGGGTAATTATTGGCCAGGTTTTTATTCAGGAATCTTGCCCATGCCGGAAGTCCGCCGGGGTATTTGGCATCGATCTCTACTTTGGTAAAGATCTCTGGTTCTTCTTCTTTTTTCTTTTCGATCAGAACAATTCCTTTACCGGCAGCCTCATCTGAAGGTGGCGCAACAACACCATCATCTTTGTTTCCTTCTACATTCGCTGTTCCGATCTTTACGTCTTCCAAATCAGCATTAGCAGGTGGGGCTTCATCAGGTTTTACCTGTTCATCCGGAGCAATTTTAGGGACCGTGTACTGTATCGTTTCGATCTGCTGTGGGGGTGGTTGTTTGAGCGGTGGGGGTGGCTCCACTGGTGGTTCTTCCTGATCAAGGAGCGTTAACTCAGTGTCGGGAGGAATGATGATCTCTTTGGCTACTTGTTTATCGCCCATATTCGCGAAAATGTAGCCGCCAATCAGTAACAGCAAGATCGACAACATAACGGAGAGGGATGTCAGTAAACGGCGTTTGTAGGTCTTACGCAGGTCGTAAGCGCCGTAGGTCTTATTGCGACCCTCGAATATAATATCGAGGACGTCGGCAGTCATGATCTTTGATATCTCCATGGCAATTATTTTTTTATTTAGATGCCCTGGAAAATCGTTTCCACAGATCTTTATTTTTTTGCCAGGCGTATGCATTATGCTTCGCTGCGCATCACCGGCAATACACTAAGTGTATTGGTTATTGTTATATAGGCAGGCTTCTTTTAGTCGAAGGGAGAGCCGCCCTTTGAGGGCCTTCGACAGGCTCAGGCAGACAGGAACACTCAGGCAAACAGTTAACAGGCTCGGATTGAAAGCAACTAAAGGGCATAAAAAAATCCTCTCCGGAACCGGAGAGGATTTTATAATCAATTATCTGGTTTGAATTAACCTTCAGTTTCCAAACGGAATACAATAGGCTGCTTCTTGTAGGATTTAACCTGGCGGCCGTTTTGAACGGCAGGTGTCCATTTACCACTCTTCTTGATTACCCGTACTGCTTCGGAACGTAATTCTTCAGGTCCACTGATCGCTTCTACATCACTCACGTTACCTTCTTTGTCCACGATGAACTGGATCACTACAGTACCTTGAACTTCGTTGTCGATAGCGTCCTGCGGATAGCGAAGCGTTTTGTTGAGGTAACGCTGCCATGCTGCAGAACCACCGGGGTATTCAGATTCGATCTCCACTTTGGTGAAAGTCTTATCCCAGTCTTCTTCTACTTTCTTGGGAGCTTCTACCACACCTTTACCGGCATCTTCCACCGGAGGAGCAACGATACCTTCATCTTTCACACCTTCCTGGTTTACGGTACCGATCTTGGTTTCCTCCAGCTTTTCTACTTCTGGTGGTTTTTCTTCTTCCTTCACCTCTTCATCTTTTACGATCTTGGGAGGGGTGAATTTAGCCATTTCCACTTTGGGAGGCTCTGGTGGTTTTGGTGGCGGTGGAGGAGGTGGTTCTTCTTTTTTCTCTTCTTGTTTGATCTCCTCCAACTGCACGTCCTGGACTACCATGTCCTGTTTTGAATCGTCTTTATCGAACAGCGTCGACAGTACGTAACCGCCAAACGACAGCAGGATAACAGACGCAGTTACAATAAGGGCCGTCATCAGGCGCCTATTGTAGGTTTTGCGCAGTTGATAAGCACCGTAGTCCTTGTTCCTTCCTTCGAAGATAATATCAAGAACATCAGCGCTTAATATTTTATTGATTTCCATACGTGTGCTTTGTTATAAGATGCATTGCAACTAAGATTCCATATGCCTGTTGGCAATAATTTTAACGATTACTTCCCGGAAGCCTTAACTAACTGAAGCTCAACGTCAAAAATATCTACCAAGGCATAGCGTTTTACCTCATTGATGGTCATTTCATCCAGAATATCAACCGTGTTCTTGTAGGTTGCATCAGGAGTTGGCTTGATCACCACCACGAAATCTTCCGGATTGGTTGATTTCTTCTTGTTGATGATAATGTCCCTGATTTCCTTGAAACCGGTGTTCTTGAAGTTATTACCATCGGGTGCCAGTTCCCCTTCATAATAGAAGATGGAATTGTCCTTGGCCAGGATAAGGGTCAAAGCGCCGGAGGCTTTTACCTTATTTTGGTCCTCGGGCTTCTCCGTATCCTTGGGCAGGAAAAGCCGCATAGCTGTAGGCTGGCTCATGGTAGTGGTGAAGATAAAGAACGTGATGAGCAGGAATCCCAAGTCCACCATCGGCGTCAGGTCAACGCGGGTAGAAAGCTTTTTCCCTTTCTTTACACCAGGTCCTTTTTTATGTCCACCCCCACCAGAGGTATCCATTTCTGCCATATCGCAATTTTTTTAGGATTAGAAACTTTGTTTACTCGTCTGTCGCTTTACCACCAGTAGCCTGGTTCTTCTTGAACAACTCTGTTCCAGGAGGCACGCCTTCGGGGTCAGTGATCATGGAGAACTTAAATATCTCGTTCTTTTTCAAGGCATCGATGATACCCTTGAAGGAAGGATATTTAGCGTCATTATCACCCTTAACCAGCAGGGTCATTTTTTTACCCTGGAAAGCTGTAGCGGCAGCTCTTACCCACTCTACCATTTCGTTATTAGCGCTGTCGACAGGGATACCGTCGGCTTTGTAATTCTTGATCTGGTCAGGATTCAGGTTAAGATACGATTTTAACTTGGAAAACGGTACACCAACGAAAGATCCCGTCTTTCTGAAATTGGCTTTTTCCTGGGCTGAAAGGCCTAAGCTTTTCAGTTGGTCAACCAGGTCAATTACCTCTGCTTTCTCGTCGGGGTTCTCGTCAGCTACCTGAAAATATACCTTACCCTCTTTATCCATGGTTACCAACACCACGTTCTTAGCTTCTACAGCCTTGGTAGACACTGACTTAGGTGTTGTCACCGCCAGCACATCCGGGGCTTTGAACTTCGTGGTGAGGATGAAGAACGACAGCAACAGGAAGGCCACGTCGCACATCGCCGTCATGTCAACCGAGGTACTTTTCCGAGGTACTTTAACTTTTGGCATGATTTAAAATTTCGTTTTTCTAACAATGAGATGCTTACTCAGCCAATTTCCATATTTATCTGTCGCAGCCTTGCCGGTTTTGCCTTTTATAGCCTTAACCAGGCAACATGACCAACCGGGCCAGGACGGATAAACTGGTGGTCTTTCCTCCACTATTTGTACAGTGAAGCAAAGCTTTGTGTTAAAGTAAAGCCAGACTCGTCGATACCGTAAGTGATAGAGTCGATCTTGGTAGTAAAGATGTTGTAGAAGATGATCGCAAAAGCTGAAGTACCGATACCCAGGGCTGTGTTGTACAGGGCCTCAGAGATACCACGGGACAGTTCAGCAGCAGCGGCACCACCACCTTCTTCACCAAGGGCAGAGAATGAAGTGATCATACCCAATACCGTACCCAACAGACCCAACAGGGTTGCTACGGAGGCGATAGTAGACAGGAACACCAGGTTCTTTTCCAGCATAGGCAGCTCAAGCGCAGTAGCTTCTTCTACCTCTTTCTGGATAGACAGTACTTTTTGTTCAGTATCCAATTCAGTGTTGGAAATCATTTCTTTGTACTTGCGCAGACCAGCTTTCATTACGTTACCTACGCTACCTTTTTGTTTGTCGCACTCAGAAATAGCCTGATCTACATTCTTATTAGCCAGGTGATATTGTACTTTGCGGATAAACTCAGCGATATTACCAGTACCGGTTGCTTTTTGGATAGTCAGCAAACGCTCGATGATAAAAGTGATCGCAGTAAGGAAAGTAGCGATCAGCAACGGTACGATGATCCCTCCTTCATACATTTTAATTAATCCACCCTTTGGACCTTTGTGCTTGGGCCAGAAGCCACCAGCAGCATCGGGTTGTTCAAAATTACCTGCAGCGCCCAGACCAAACCTCCAGATCAGATAACCAGCAAGTATACAAACTACTGGCGCAATCCACGAAATCGCATTGCTACTCTTCTTCGGTTGAACAGATGTACTACTCTTCGCGGCGGGCGCAGTTGGTTTTGTTTCAGCCATGATTGTGTTTTTTTAGTGTTTGAAAAAATTAGTCTATCTGTAGTTTAAAAATTAGCTCACAATGCTAATGAAAAATGCTTTTCCACAGGCGATTTTGATCAAGAAAAATTTTTGACAGGGTTCACAAGATAAGGAATTTCCTATATGGAGGCGCTAAAAATAGGCGATTTGATTGAATAAAATCGCAGCGAATGTAGAATTAATTTAAAAACAAAACATTCATACATAACGCTTTTAATGCCTCGCTAATCTGTCTGCAAAATGCATTTTGCTACCGGTCATCATCAACATAAATCAAAATGGTCTTACTGACAAACGGTAGTTTCAAACCTATCAACCAGCCTTAACTGCATACCGGTTTCAGCCTCATCTGAAAGTTAGTGCCATCCTTGCGTTTTAACCATTGGTATAATCCTGCCATATCCTTTGAACCCCTTTTCCTTATCTTCATCCATTAAATAAAAATTAACATGGAGAAGACCCTCAGTCTGAGAAAATCTATTTTTCTGATTGTGGCTGCCGGTAGTTTGGTAACCTCCGTCTCTGCACAAAACAGAAGACCAACAACGCCTGTAACTACCGATACCACTAAACCCCGTACCGCAATTGCCCCTCCTGCGCTTCCCAAGCCAGGCCCCAAGCCTTACAAAGAAATTATCACCGACAAGGCTATCAGCCGTCCCGGACTCTTCGCCGTTCATAAAGTAGACGACAAATGGTTTTTCGAGATTGGCGACTCTATCCTTGGAAGGGATATCCTTGTTGTGAACCGCATATCCAAAGCCCCTGCCGACACCCGTTCCGGCTTCTTTGGATACGCCGGCGATGAGATCAATGAAAATGTGATCCGCTTCGAAAAAGGCCCCAATAACAAGATATTCCTGCGCAACATTTCTTTCAGTGTTTATGCAAAGGATTCTACCAAGCCGATGTATAAAACGGTCCAAAATTCCAACATTCAACCCATCGCTGCTGCCTTTGATGTAAAGGCTTTTTCCAAAGACAGCACAGGTTCTGTGATCGAATTGACCGATTATATCAGCGGAGACAACGACATCTTTTTCTTCGCTCCTTTCTTTAAATCAGCGCTCCGCGTTGGTGGACTGCAACCTGATAAGTCTTACATCGTAGACATCAGGAGCTACCCCATCAACACTGAAATTAAAACGGTAAAGACCTACAGTAAGATGGCGGCTCCCTCCCCTATTCCAGGGTTGATGCCTTCCGGACCTACCGGTAATGCCACCTTCGAATTGAATACTTCTATTCTGTTGCTTCCCAAGGTTCCTATGCGCCCCAGATACTATGATGACAGGGTTGCATATTTTACCACCGAATACACAGATTTTGATGCAGATCCGCAAGGCGTTAAGGATATCAGCATGATCACCCGCTGGAAACTGGAGGTAAAACCGGAGGATATGGAGAAGTTTAAACGCGGTGAACTGGTGGAACCCGTAAAGCCTATCATATATTATATCGACCCGGCTACACCCGCCAAATGGGTCCCTTACCTGATCCAGGGTGTGAACGACTGGCAGAAAGCTTATGAGAAAGCCGGTTTCAAAAACGCCATCATGGCCAAGGTAGCGCCTACCAAGGCTGAAGACAGCACCTGGAGCATCGAAGACGCCCGCTATTCAGCGATCGTTTACAAGCCTTCCGATATCCCCAATGCCAGTGGTCCGCACGTACACGACCCCCGCAGTGGTGAGATCCTGGAATCTCACATCAACTGGTACCACAATGTAATGCGCCTGCTGCGCGACTGGTACCTGATCCAGGCGTCTCCCAGCGATCCTAAAGCCCGCAAAGCTCAGTTTGATGACGAATTGATGGGTCAGCTGATCCGTTTCGTGTCTTCGCATGAGGTAGGACATACCCTCGGCCTGCCCCACAACATGGGTTCTTCTGCCGGTACGCCTGTAGAGAAGCTGCGCGACAAAGCCTGGGTGGAAGCCAATGGCCACACCGCCTCTATTATGGATTATGCCCGTTTCAACTACGTGGCACAGCCTGAAGACAACATTGGTGCTGCTGGTTTATATCCCCGCATTGGTGAGTATGACCTGTGGTCCATCGAATGGGGTTACAAACCCATCCTCGATAAAGATGCTGATGGCGAAAAGGCAGTACTCAACGAATGGGTAAAGAGCCGTTACAACAATCCCCGCCTCCGTTTCATTCATCAGAATGGTATCGACCCACGCGCTCAAACAGAGTCATTGGGTGATAATAACATGAAGGCCAATGAGTATGGTATCAAGAACCTGAAATGGATTCTGCCCAAGCTCCCCAGCTGGCTCAATGAGAAGGGTGAAAACTTCGAGAACCTCGAAGAAGTATATAATGAGCTGATCGGTCAGTTTAGCCGTTACCTCGGTCATACAGCTACTTATGTAGGGGGTGTTTATACCGACTACAAGACTACCGACCAGGCTGGTGAAGTATACACTGTAGTGCCTAAAACCCTGCAGAAAGAAGCGATGAGCTTCATCCAGAAGAACTATTTTGAAACGCCTACCTGGTTGCTGGATAAGAACATCCTGGACAAGATCTCTGCTCCTACTTCCGATCGCATCAGCACGTTGCAGGACGGATGGCTGGGTACGTTGTTGAACGCCGGCCGTATGCAGCGCCTGATCTCTTCTTCCAACAGGGATGCCAGTGCTTATCGCCTCGATGAGTTCATGGAAGACCTGAAGAAAGGCATTTGGGGTGAGCTGACTGCCCGCAAGCCAATCGATAACTATCGTCGTAACCTGCAGAAGGCATATGTTGAAAGAATGGGCGCTATCGTTGCACCTGCTCCTGCATCTGCTTCCAGCCTCGGTGGTTTCGTAATCACCTTTGGCCCCGTAGTAGACCCTAAAAAGACTGATATCGTATCAGTAGCTAAGGGTATGCTGCGCACGCTGAAAGCTGAGATCGCTGCTGCACTCCCTGCTTACACAGACAAGATGAGCCGTTATCACCTGCAAGATCTGAATGAACGTATCGGTAAGATACTGGATCCTAAATAAGGATAATATCATTTGCACATAAAGCAAGAGGCGGCACTTAAAAGTGTCGCCTCTTCTTTTTAAATACATTCCCCGAATTTATTGTTTTCCTTTTTTAAGGTTGTAGTTGCTCACCTTGTTGGATTTCTGGTACATCTTCTTATCCTCTTCCCGCATTTGTTTTACTTTGTCCAGGTCTTTGCTATAGGCAGCAATGGTTTCTTCCTGCTTTTTCAGTTTCGCAGATGGAAGTGTTTGCTGTTTCTTTCGCAGGCCGGTTACTACCGAATCGGCCAGTGCGCGTGCCCGGTCATACTGACCAGCATCTACCCGGGTAAGCACTTCATCAAACCGTTCTGTGGCTTCAAATAAAGTGATCATTTCCTGTACCAATAGGTCTTCCGAATTTTTTACCAATGATGGTTCACCGGCAGGCTCCAGACTCAACGTTTTGGAATCAGTAACAGACTTGAAGCCGGTGGCTTCTACAAATTGCAATTTGCATTTGAAAGCAAGCGATTCTGCGATAGCGCCACGACTCCGGAATTTGAACAGGATACCTTTCTCATCCTTCGAATAAACATCGTTGAGGCGTACCTGTACCTTGCCGTCTTTGATCTCATAAGGATAACCGTAAGCTTTCACACACTCCAATCCTTCTGGTATATTTACTTCCACCAGTGAATTCTGCGCTACTACACTCAACAGGCCTTTCAATTCAGTGGCAAAGATGCCGGGTATTTTATCAGGATTGTCAATGAAGTAGTAATTGGCCCTGCCTGTCTCTGCCAGCATGGTCAACAGGTCTTCATTGTAATCGGCGCCCAGCCCAAATGTAGAGAGTGCTACGCCTTCTTCGAGGTACATAGAAGCTGATATCTTTTTGAGTCGTTCCGGATCGGTGATGCCTTCATTGGCGAGGCCATCTGTCATGAGCAACACGCGGTTTACATATCCTTCTTTCTTCGTTTCTATCACCTGCGAATAGCCTTCCAACATACCACCAGAAAGATTGGTAGCGCCACGATCCTGCAAGGCCATTATTTTTTTGATCAATGCTTCTTTGTTCTTTACCGGTGCTGAAGGGCTCATTACTTCCACCTGGTTATCGTAATTAACCAACGACAGTACATCATCCTGGCTAAGCTGTTGTACCAGAAAGGAGGCGGCTTTGCGGGCGTAGGCTATTTTCTCTCCCCGCATGGAACCGCTTCTATCCAATACCAGGGAAATATTCAAAGGCACGCGCTTCTTATCCTGTTGAACGTCGTTGCCTTTTACCTGTATATATACATAGAACTCCTGAGAACTATTGCTCTTCAAATAGTATTTGCCGTTGGCATGCGCCAGCCAGCTTACGGCTCCTAATGAAGCCATGTTGGTTTCCCTTTGTGAGCCAGTGAACGTTATATCATTACGGGATGGATCTTTTTGAGGATTACCTGTAAATGCTTTATCGGGAGCATGAACGATGCCGCAGGCAGTCATCAGCAGGCAAACTGCATAAAGCCATAGTGGCTGCGTTAAATATTTCATGGGAGTGTTTTAAAGTTATAAGGATATGCATAATGATGCACAACTGCTGCAATTGCATGCAGCCACACTCTTAAAGCTATGTTAAGAAGGATTATTCGTAGCGCAGGGCTTCGATGGGGTTAAGGCGTGAGGCCTTAATAGCCGGATACAAACCGGCAAACAATCCTACCAGAGAGCAGATCACCACACCTGCTATTACCCAGCCCCAGGGAACTACAAAAGTGGTAGATAGCAGGAGTCCGGCGACATTACCAAAAAGAATACCGACAACGATGCCAATGATGGCGCCCAGCAAGCTGATGATGATAGATTCGAGCAGGAACTGTATACGAACATTTCTCGCTTTACCGCCAATGGCTTTTACGAGACCTATTTCCTTAGTACGTTCTGTAACAGCGACCAACATAATATTCATAAGACCAATGGCTGCACCGGCAAGGGTAATGATGCCAATTACTACAGCTGCAATGGTGATAAAGCTCAGGTTACGCATCAGCATTTCCACGATACTGTCGCTCTTATCGATCACGAAATTATCATCTTCCGTTACCATCAACCGGCGGATGGGACGGAAGACACCGGTAGCCTCGCCAATGGCACCATCCATCAGTTTGATATCAGACACTTTTATTTGTAAGGAGAAAGAAGCGTTGGCATTGGAGTTGAAATAACTACGCACATTGGAATATGAAGTGATGACTGAATTATCGAGGCTTCTGCCCAATGTGGAGCCCTTGGCTGCCAGGGAGCCTACTATCAGAAAAGGAATATTATTGATCTTGATGGTCTTGCCTACCGGCGCTTCTATATTGTCGCCAAAAAACTTCTTGGCTACATCCCGTCCGATGAGGCACACATTACGCCCTGATTGGATATCCAAGGTATTGAGGTTGCGTCCAAAAGCAATGGTAAAGCCATTGAGGTCGGTATAATTTTCATCTCCCCCCAGTACCCATACGTTGGGATTCGTCTTTTTACTGCCGGCGGATACAATGGCGTTGCGGCTGCCAAATATATTCATGCTCACCTGGGCAGGAAACTGGAAGGTGGACTTAAAAGTTTCGGCTTGTAGCTGGGTGATGGGCTTACCCTGGTTGGATTTCTTTTCTTTCTTTTTACCCTTTTGTTCCTTCTTCAGCGAAGAGCTGTTGCCGAAGAAGTTACGCGGCTCCCGGAAACGGATGGTAAAGCCGGTAGCTCCCATGGAGGAGAAGCTTTCCAGGAACTTCTGCTGCATAGCTGCAATCGCCGTATTGATGCCTATCAATGCGGCAATACCCAGCGCAATAATAGCTACTGTAATACCCGTACGCAGCCTGTTGCCACGCACAGTTCTAAAAGCTAAGGAGAAGGTATCCCGGAATGTCATATAATATATGTCTCACTAAAGTAAGAAATATTACTGAACAGCGGGAGGCGCTCGTCAAATAGCCCTCACATTAAAGGAAATAGTAAAGCTTATCTATCAGCCATTGGGGGAAGATACCCAGCAATACCACGATAGCGGCAATGATCACCAGCAGGCCCTTGAAAACCGGGGAAACTTGCACTTCCTGGGCATCGCCGTCTTTAAAATACATGGCTTGTATAACGCGGAAATAGTAGTATACACTGATAGCGGCACACAGCACGCCCACAATGACCAGCCACATTACATGGCCATCATTTACAGCTGCAGTGAGCATGTAGAACTTGGCCATAAAACCTGCTGTGGCGGGAATACCGGCCAATGAAAGCAGGAAGACCGTGGCGGCGGCAGCCAGTACAGGCTGACGTTTGGCAAGGCCATTAAATCCTTCAAACGTGTAATCTTTCATCTTGATCAACACGGCAAATACGCCGATGGTGGCAATGCTGTAGGCAGCCGTGTAGAAGATCAATCCCTGCTTGCCCACGCCATTCAGGGCTACGAGTGCAAACATCATGAATCCTGCCTGTGCTATAGAGGAGTAGGCCAGCATCCGCTTTACGCTTTGCTGGAATACCGCTGTGATATTACCAATGATCAAGGTGGCTGCTGTAATGACTGCTACCACCAGCTGCCAATGTGGGTGCAGCTCACCAAAGCCATCATCAAACAAGCGCAGGAAGGCAATGAACGCCGCTGCCTTGATGATCGTAGCCATGAAGGAAGTGAATACAGTAGGCGCGCCATCATATACATCGGGTGTCCAGAAGTGAAATGGAGCCGCTGATACTTTGAAGGCCATGGAGAATAGCAACAATAGTAACCCTGCGCCAATCATCGGCGTCAGCTCTCCTGTGCCAAGACTAATGATATTGAGGTTGAAGCTTCCTTTGGCGCCATAGATCAGGGTAATGCCCATCAACATGAGGCCGGTAGAGAAAGAACCCATCAGGAAGTATTTCAGCGACGCTTCATTGCTCTTGAGGTTCCTTTTATCTGTGCCGGTAAGAATGTACAGCGGGATAGACATGATCTCGATACCCAGGAACAGCATCAGTAAGGTGTTGAAAGAAGAAGAGATGCTGACACCGCAGAGTATAAAGAAGATCAATGCAAAATAATCAGGCGTGCTGCGACCTACTTTCTCCATATCGCGGCCCGACAGCAATGAATACAGGAAAGTGCTACCGAAAGCAATGGTGTTGAAGAGCAGGCTGAAGCTATCGAAGGAAAGCATGCCATGTACATTCACCTTGAAGAGGTGTGTGCCACCCATCTCCAATATATTCACTACGATCAGTAAGGCAAGACCAGTGAGTGCGGTACCACGGATAACAGCATTGTTCTTGCTGAATATTCCGCTGAACATCATCACTACACCCCAGATAGCCGATATTACAATTGCATTCATAACTTAAATCTATGCTTTCGCTTAAGATGGCTGTTTAATGATCATTCTTGACAAAATGGTGTCTACGCTACCCTGCGTAAGTTCCAGGAATGGCCTGGGATATACACCGATCACCAGGATGGCGATCACCAGTACACCCAGTATAAACCTTTCATTGAACTTAACATCCTGCACACCGGCAGTGAGGGTATTGGTATTACCATAAAACACCCGCTGGATCATATTTAACGTGTATACTGCCGACAGGATCACCGTGATACCTGCTGCAGCCGCAAACACATAGCCCATTTTTGAAACGGAAGAATTGAATACCCCGTTGAACAACAGGAACTCACCAACAAATGCGTTGGTCAACGGCAGGGCCACATTGGCCAGTGCCACTATCACCAGCAGGATAGCCAATCCGGGCGCTTTTTGTGCGATACCCCCCAGTTCAGATATTTTGCGTGTATGCAGCTGACGCTCGATCAGTTCTACCACGATCCACATACCGATGATGTTGATGCCGTGGTTGAACATTTGTATCATCACACCTTGCATGCCCTGGTCGGAGGTAACGAAGATGGCCAGGCACATCAGGCCCACGTGGGCAATAGACGAATACGCGATCAGACGCTTCAGGTCATCCTGTTGCATAGCGACCAACGAAGCGTAGATCATTCCAATCACACACAACAAACCAACTGTATCACCATTCAGCCAGGTAGCCATGGGCAATACGGGCGCCAACCAGCGCAGGATACCAAACAAGCCCATCTTCACCATCACACCACTCAGCACCATGGTAGTAGCGGTGGGTGATTGCTCGTACGTATCGGGCTGCCAGGTATGGAAAGGGAACACCGGCATCTTTACGGCAAAGGCAATAAAGAACAGCCAGAAAACCCAGCCCTGCTCTTTGGTCGTAAGGGTGGCTTTATAAAAAGATTCGAGTGCAAAAGTTTGATCGGGCGTGTGCAGGTAAAGGTAAATGATACCTACCAGCATCAACAGTGAACCGATAAAAGTATAAATGAAGAACTTGAAGGTAACCGCGATACGCTTTTCACCACCCCAGGTAGAACACAGGAAGTAAGCAGGTATCAGCGCCAGTTCCCAGAAGAAGTAAAACAACAAAGCGTCGTATGCCAGGAACACCCCCATCAACCCTGCCTGTGAAAGCAGCATGAAGGCAAAGAAGTTATGTGCTTTCTTATAGCTGGCATTCCAGGTAGCCAGGAAGATCATGGGGAATGCAACTGCTGTCAACAGACACAGGATCTGTCCCATACCATCCAATCCTACTGTAAAACGGCTGCCCAGCAGGGGTAACCACTCAACATCAGTATGTAGGTCGGTCGCCTTTTTCATTACCGTCAATCCAAGCAGGGAAACAGCCAGCGTAATCACCGTGGAGAATACAGCCCAGGTTTTCACGCTCTTCTCCTGTTTAATGAAGAAGGCGGCCAAACCACTCAGCAACGGGATAACGATTAGTAAAACAGGTATCATTTCTGATTTCTAAATTTCTGATTTAAAGATTCTGACCACACTTATCAATACGCACTACTGACTATTCACAACTTACTTTTTCACAAAGAACTGTATAACGAAGAATGCCAGTATACCCAGCACCATCAGCAACACGTAGCTGCCTACCTGGCCACTTTGCAACAGGCGCACCTGGCGGCTGCTGTAGCCCACCAACCGGCCAATGCCATTTACTGTCCAATCGATCACATCTCTTTCTACAAAGCTATTCAGGAATTTGCCCAACCATTGCAAGGGGCGTACGATAATGAAATTATACAGTTCGTCTACATACCATTTGTTGGCGAGTACTTTTCCAAAGCCCGTAGGTTCTCCCAGCTCAGGGCGCTTGCTGTAACGCGCTATGGCATAGAAGATAGCGATCACCGCCAGGCCCACAGACGCGCCCATCAACACATATTCAGTACTATGATCGAGGTGATGTCCTTCGTGTGCATGTTTGACAGACTCAGCAAAAATAGGATCGAGGAAATGCTCCAGCGCATGTGCATTTGGCATCAACACTTCAGGGATGCCGATCCATCCGCCAGCCACGCTCAACACTGCCAGTATGATCAAAGGCAGCGTCATAGCTACCGGGCTTTCATGAGGATGGTGACCGTGCAGTTGTTCTGCTCCACGGAACTGTCCCAGGAAAGTAGTAGCATACAAGCGGAACATATAGAAAGCCGTCATACCTGCAGTAGCTACACCAATAAACCAGAAAACAGGATTCTTTGCGTAGGCTGCTGCCAGTATTTCATCTTTAGAGAAGAAGCCGGAGAATGGCGGGATACCTGCAATAGCGATACATCCCAACAGGAAAGTAATGTGCGTGATAGGCAGGTACTTTTTCAAACCACCCATTTTGCGAATATCCTGCTCATGGTGCATGGCGTGAATAACAGAACCGGCACCAAGGAACAACAGGGCTTTGAAGAAAGCGTGTGTCATTACGTGGAATACAGCGCCGGTATAAGCACCAACACCGAGACCCAGGAACATATAACCCAGCTGGCTCACGGTAGAATAGGCCAGTACTTTCTTAATATCATTTTGCTTGATGGCAATGGTAGCAGCGAATACTGCAGTTGCCAGACCAATAATTGCTACAACAGCTTGTGTGGTGGGCGCCAGTGTATACATGATGTTGCTGCGCGCGATCATATAAATACCTGCCGTCACCATCGTAGCTGCGTGGATCAGGGCCGATACAGGGGTAGGACCCGCCATCGCATCAGGCAACCAGGTGTATAATGGTATCTGGGCACTTTTACCGGTAGCTCCTACAAACAGTAATAAAGTGATGCCTGTAATAACCACACCGCCCTCGAGCGTATTGGCTTTTTCTGCTACCTGTTTGAACAGGTCGCCATAAGTAACCGTTCCAAATTGGTTGATGATCCAGAAGATAGCCAACAGGAAGCCGAGGTCACCGATACGGTTCATCACAAAGGCTTTCTTGGCCGCGTTGGTATAATCAACATTCTTGAACCAGTAGCCGATCAGTAAGTAAGAGCAGAGACCCACGCCTTCCCAACCAATGAACATGATCACCAGGTTGGAGCCGAGTACCAGCAGCAACATGGAGAATACGAACAAGTTGAGATAGGCAAAATAGCGGGCAAAGTGCTGTCCTTCCTCTTCGTGCATATAAGCCGCAGAGTATACGTGTATCAGGAAACCGACACCGGTAATGATCAATAAGAAAAGTGAAGAAAGCTGGTCGGCCTGGAAGGAGAAAGGAATGGATAGTTTACCCACCTTGATAAAGTCGAACAGGTTCACCACAGCAGTGTGCCCTGCTTTTACCTGCAGGAAGATAAGCAGGCTGATCACGAAAGAACCTAAGATCACGCCGCTGCCAATAATACCTGTGAGGGATTTGGAAAGTTGCTTGCGAAACAGGCCATTGATCAAAAAACCGATCAATGGAAGCAAGGGAATTAACCACACTAATTGTAAAACATTCTTCATAAAGCCATTTTGGAAGTCCGAAGCAGGAAGTAAGAAGTCGGAGGCTTACGCTTTTGCTGACTTCTGACCGCTGACCTCAGCCATCAGTGTTTCAACCGGTTAAGGAAATTAACGTCTACTGAATGTACATTCCGGTACATCATTACAATGATAGCCAGGCCCACACTTACCTCGGCTGCCGCTACCACCATGATAAAAAATACAAACAGTTGTCCATCTATCCCCGCAGTGGGATTGGCGGCCACGCCTTTCAGGTGGTGCATTTTGGAAAATGCAACCAGCAACAGGTTCACGGCATTCAGCATCAGCTCAATGCACATAAAGATGATGATGGCGTTGCGGCGTGTAAGTACACCGGTGATACCGATGCAGAACAGCGCAATGGACAAAACGATGTAATATTCAATATTCATATAAAACCAATGTGCTTATTAATCTCCTTTCTTACCAATTACTACAGTACCTACCATCGCGCTCAGGAACAATACGCTGCTGATCTCGAAAGGCACTACATATTCAGTAAACAATGTTTTACCCAGTTGTTCGATAAGGCCGATATTGCCGGAATTCAACTGAACCGCAGAATTCTTCACATCAGCATCTTTCAGTGCAGCTACCAGTACAAGGAGTAAACAACCGCCGGCTACAATGCCGGCCATGCGCAACCACTTGTTCTTTTTGGGCTCGGTTTCTGCATTCAGGTTCATCAACATGATCACGAACAGGAACAGTACCATGATGGCGCCTGCGTAAACGATCAGGTTCACAATACCCAAGAACTGGGCATTCATCATAATATAGTGGCCGGAAATGGCAAAGAAAGTAACGATCAGCCACAGTACGCTGTGTACAGGATTACGGCTGATAACAACCATCAGGGCGCTGCCCAGTGCCAGTACACTCAAAAAGTAGAATAATATTTCAGATATGCTCATTGCAGTACGCGGGTGGTTTAGTTCGCCTGTTGTTGCTTATTAGCCCGGTTGCCCAGTGCTTGTTTATATTCTTCGGGATTCTCTTTCGGATGTGGTATCAGCAGGTCGGGCTTACCATAGATAAATCCTTTACGCTGATAGTTGGCCGGAGCAAAAGTCTCACTCAGGTATACTGCATCTTTAGGACAGGCTTCTTCACACAAACCACAAAAGATACAACGCAGCATATTGATCTCGTACCTGGCCGCATATTTTTCTTCTCGGTACAGGTGCTCTTCCCCATTCTTACGTTCTGCCGCTTCCATCGTAATGGCTTCAGCAGGGCAGGCTACTGCACACAAACCGCAGGCTGTGCAACGCTCGCGTCCTTCCTCATCACGGTTCAACACATGCAAACCGCGGAAAACAGGACTGAAAGGGCGCGTTTCCTTCGGATAGTTGATGGTGGGCTTCTTCATGAAAACGTGCTTCAGCGTAATCATCATACCCTTGAAGATATTCCAAAGGTATAGCCGCTCCACAAAAGTCATGGGCTTACGCTCCACCGGCTTCGCTCTGCTCGTTAATGCTTGCATACTAATTAATTACATGTTACAATTGCTGACCCAGGCATCTTTATGGCTGCAAAGAAATCGAATTATCGGCTAATTACAGCGGGATGTCCGGCTCCTTGTTTATTTTTTCAGCTGGTACAGTATTACTGCAGCTGTAATGATCATATTGAGCAATGCCAGCGGCACCAAACGCTTCCAACCAAGGTGCATCAGCTGGTCATAACGGAATCTGGGGATGGTCCAACGTACCCACATGAACAACAGGATGAACGCTATTATTTTACCAAACAGCACAGCTCCCTGGAAGAAGGCCATCCAGTTCAATCCGACCTTTTCTGTCAGTTGCGCATCATTTACACCCGGAATGTCGTAGCCGCCAAAATACAGGGTAGCCATTACCGCACTGCTGATGAACATATTGATGTATTCAGCGAACAAATAAAATCCAAGTTTCATGGAAGAATACTCCTGGTGGTAACCAAAGTTCAGCTCGTTCTCCGCTTCAGGAAGGTCAAACGGTGTACGGTTACATTCTGCAAAAGCGCAAATCAGGAAGATGAGAAAGCCTAATGGCTGGTATACCACGTTCCATACGCCATCGATCTGCCCGCCGACAATCGCACTCATTTTTAAAGAGCCCGTTACCAGCAGCAGCGCGATCAGTGAAAGGCCCATGGGTAATTCGTAAGAGATTACCTGGGATGCACCACGCAGCGCAGCCATCAGGGAGAACTTATTGTTGGAAGCCCATCCGCCGATCATGATGCCATAGATACCCATGCTCACTACTGCGAATATGTATAGGATGCCAATATTGATGTCAGTGATCTGCAGATTTACTTCTCTGCCAAAAAAATCGATCTTACCACCCCAGGGAATAACCGCCGATGTCATCATCGCTGCCAGCATCGCCAGGCAGGGGCCCAGGACAAACAGCCATTTGTTGGAGGTATTGGGGATGATCTCCTCTTTCATGAACAGCTTCAGACCATCGGCCAAAGGCTGGAACAATCCAAAGGGACCGGCCCTGTTGGGACCACGACGGTCCTGCATTACAGCCGCTACCTTACGTTCGGCCCAGGTTTCATACATCGCAATGCCCAGTGAAACGGAAATGATACCTACGATCAATACCAGTTTCTCGATCAGGAACAACCAGTCAAATGCTAATAAGGTAGAATACATATTTATAGAATCAGCTTTGTTCAGTTAATCACTTGTGAGTTGTCATTGCTCAGTTGTGAATACATTTGCTTCGCCACTCACTATTCACAACTCACTACTCACTTTTTAGAAAAATCGTCCGAATGCGCCGGCCCTGCAATCTTCGACAGCTCGATATTCGGCTTGTTCACCTCACTCACATCATGGATATCCATCAGTAAGCGCGGCTTGCGGCCCTCCAACACTTCTCCTAACGTTTCCTTTGGTCTCTTCACGCCTACATAGTGGCCTTGTGATATTACCGACTGGCGGCTCACCTTGGTAGGTCCTTCAATCACCCAGTCGCTTGTTAGTTTCTTATCGAAGCGGCATTCGTTACAGATCCAGTCTTCTACCTCACCCCACTGATCTTTACGGGCCGTAACGCGGTATACTTCATCGCCCCTGTTCCACAGCGTTACTTTACCGGAACACTTGGGACAATCGCGGTGAGCATCCACTGGTTTCAGGAACCATACGCGGTTCTTGAAGCGGAATGTTTTATCGGTCAGGGCGCCTACAGGGCATACATCGATCACGTTGCCGATGAAATCATTGTCCAATGACTTCTCGATATACGTAGCGATCTCAGCGTGATCACCTCTGTCCAATACACCGTGTACACGTTTGTTGGTAAGCTGATCGGCCGTGAACACACAACGGTAGCACAGGATGCAACGTGTCATGTGCAGCTGGATATAGGGTCCCAGATCGTGTTTATGGAATGTGCGCCTGCCAAATTCATAGCGGGTACCTTCTTTACCGTGGTCATAACCCAGATCCTGCAGGTGGCATTCACCAGCCTGGTCGCAGATCGGGCAATCGAGGGGATGATTGAGCAGGAGAAACTCTACTACACCTGCACGGGCATCGATCACGCGCTCACTGGTAATGTTCTTTACTACCATGCCATCCATTACGTTGGTACGGCAGCTGGCTACCAGCTTGGGCATCGGACGGGGGTCGGCGGTAGAGCCGGCGGCTACTTCCACCAGGCAGGTACGGCATTTACCACCACTGCCTTTCAGCTTGCTGTAGTAGCACATTGCCGGTGGAGCAACATCACCTCCAATCATACGCGCTGCATTCAGGATAGAAGTTCCTGGCTCCACATCAATGGTGATGTTATCGATCGTAACCTTAAATAGTTTCTTTTCTTCGGCCATAGTTATATTTCTTAACGGCTAAAATGTACTGTTCAAAATCCTTAGGCTGTTGCCGGTACCGGTCTTGGGTCGGCATAGTGTGCCAGGCCAAAATTCCTTTGCTGGCTTTCTACCGGGTTGAGCACATGCCATTCAAACTCATCACGGAAATGGCGGATGGCGGCAGCTACGGGCCATGCAGCAGCATCACCCAGCGGACAAATGGTATTGCCTTCGATCTTGCGCTGGATATCCCACAGCAGGTCGATATCGCTCATCTTACCTTTTCCGTATTCAATGTTCTTTAAGATCTTTTCCATCCAGCCTGTTCCTTCACGGCAGGGTGAACATTGTCCACAGCTTTCGTGACGGTAGAAACGGGCCAGTGTCAACGTGTGGCGTACCACGCACTGGTCTTCATCCAGCACGATAAAACCACCGCTACCCATCATGGTACCGGTAGCGAAACCGCCATCGGACAGGCTTTCATAGTTCATCATCCGCGTATCACCTTTCGCTGTTTTGAACAGCAGGTTAGCAGGCAGAATGGGAACTGATGAACCTCCAGGTATGCAAGCCTTCAGCTTTTTACCATTGGGAACGCCACCACAATATTCATCACTGTAGATGAATTCTTCTACAGATATGGTCATATCTATTTCGTATACGCCAGGCTTGTTGATGTTACCGCAGGCAGAGATCAACTTGGTACCGGTAGATTTACCTACGCCAATCTTCACATACTCTTCTCCACCGAGGTTGATGATAGGTACTACAGCCGCCAGCGTTTCTACGTTGTTCACCACCGTTGGGCAATCCCACAAACCTTTTACGGCAGGGAAAGGAGGCTTGATGCGTGGGTTACCACGTTTGCCTTCGAGCGATTCGATCAACGCGGTTTCTTCACCACAGATATAAGCGCCGGCACCACGCTGCACATAGATCTGGCAGTCGAAGCCGGTACCCAGGATGTTCTTGCCCAGCCAGCCATTGGCATTGGCTTCGGCAATAGCCTGCTCTAATATATCGGGTATCCACGCGTATTCACCGCGGATGTAAATGTAAGTTCTGCTGGAACCAAGGGCGTAAGAAGCCACGATCAATCCTTCAATGAGCAGGTGAGGAATGAACTCCATCAGGTAGCGGTCTTTGAAGGTACCGGGCTCCGATTCGTCGGCATTGCATACCAGGTAGCGGGGCACGCCTTCGGGCTTGGCCAGGAAGCTCCATTTCATACCGGTAGGGAAACCCGCACCACCACGACCACGCAGGCCACTCTTCTTCACTTCTTCCGTTACCTGGTCGGGGCTCATATTCTTTAACGCCTTCTCTACACTCGCATAGCCACCCTCACGGCGATATACGTCGTAGGTACGTATACCTTCAACGTGTGCTTTCTCTAATAATAATTTTCTGCCCATTGCTTGATTTGAAATTAGTGTGTTCTTTTCAACACGTACTTATCGGCCAGCTTCCCGGTGATACGCTTGCCTTTCATATCCAACTGCACCAGGTTGTCGGCCTGTTTCACATATTTACCGGGAGCATCTTTAATATCCAGTATCAATGTATCGCCGCGCATCACATACTTACCGGTATCGATAAGTTCATTACTGCCTGGTCCGGATGATTTTCTGCCCATGTACAGTGTTCTCTTCTGGTAAGACGAGTCACTCAACAGGCTCAGGATCACTTCCTGGCTTTCACAATCAGCACAGGGCAATACGCCCGAATAGCTGGCTGTTACCAATGGAGGCGCCGGTGTAGGCATTGCTTTAGATAAAGAGTCGGCGCTGATAGCGGCCGTATCCCTTCCCTTTGCATCTTCGTTGGTCTTGCCTACGTTTGAATCCTGACAGGCTACTCCACCTACTAATACAGCGATACATAAAGAACTAATTATCCTCATAACGTGCAATTTTACAGGAACGAATTATCAGTTCATGGAAGTTGCCCTGCTACGGCATTCTTCAATGATCTGATCAACCTTTTCCCGGGTCAGGTGCTCGCGAAAATGCTTGCCCAATTGCATCATCGGCGCGTAGCCACAGGCTCCCAGGCATTCCACGGTTTTGAGGGTAAACAGGCCATCGGAAGTAGTTTCTCCTACACCAATGCCCAGTTTTTCTTTGATATAGTCAATGATCTGGTCACTGCCATTCAACATACAGGGGCCGGTCTGGCAAACCTCGAACAGGTAGCGGCCAACCGGTTTTAAATTGTACATACTATAGAAAGTAGCCACCTCATACACTTCGATGGGTTCGATGCTCAGCAAAGAAGCAACATAGTCCATTGCTTCAGCACTCAGCCATCCGCCAAACTCTTCCTGCGCCAGGTGCAATACAGGTATCAAAGCACTCTTCTGCTTGCCATCGGGATAACGGGCAATGATCTCCTGTACCTTCTTTAGTTTGTCCTCAGTAAAAACCATAATATCAATTAGAAAATTTGACAATTAAGCGTCTAACTCACCTGCAATCAGGTTCAGGCTACTCATTACAATGATGGCATCGGCCAGCATCGCACCCTTGGTCAGCTCCTCATAAGCCTGGTAATAGATGAAGCAGGGACGGCGGAAGTGCAGGCGGTAAGGCGTGCGGCCACCATCACTGATCAGGTAAAAGCCCAATTCACCATTGGCGCCTTCTACCGGGAAATACAATTCACCTTTCGGTATATCGATCTCACCCATCACGATCTTGAAGTGATAGATCAGCGCTTCCATCTTCGTATACACGTCCTTCTTCTCGGGCAGGTAATATTCCGGCACATCGGCGTGGAATACTTCTGCTTCTGCACCTTTGAAGGCTTGTACCTTCTGGTAAGCCTGTTCAATGATGCGCAGCGACTGCCACATCTCCTGGTTGCGCACCAGGAAACGATCATAACAGTCGCCGGTAGAACCTACGGGTACTTCAAAATCAAAATCTTCGTAGCTGCTGTAAGGGGTATGGACACGTACATCGTAGTCGACACCGGCGGCACGCAGGTTGGGACCTGTGAAGCCGTAGTTCAGCGCTCTGTCGGCGCTGATAGGACCGGCGCCCATCAGACGCTCCATAAAAATGCGGTTGCGGCTGAAGAGGTTTTCAAACTCTTTCAGCACTTTGGGATATTCGCGGAGGAATTTTTCAAGCTTCTCGAAAGCAAGCGGTGTAAAGTTTCTTTCAAAGCCACCAATGCGGCCCATGTTGGTGGTGAGGCGTGATCCGCAGACCTCTTCATAGATCTCATAGATCAGCTCGCGGTATTGCATCACATACAGGAAGCCCGTATAAGCGCCACTGTCTACACCCACGATGGAGTTGCAGATCAGGTGGTCGGCAATACGCGCCAGCTCCATAATGATCACCCGCAGATAATCCACCCGCTTGGGCGTTTTAACACCCAGCAGCTTTTCGCAGGTCAGGTGCCAGCCCATGTTATTGATGGGAGAAGAACAATAATTTAAACGGTCGGTGAGGGTGGTGATCTGGTACAGGGGTCGGCGTTCTGCCAGCTTTTCAAAAGCCCGGTGGATATAACCCACTGTTTGTTCGGCAGAAATGATGCGCTCGCCGTCCAGCTCAAGGATATTCTGGAATACACCGTGCGTAGCGGGGTGTGTAGGCCCCAGGTTGAGCGTGGTGGTTTGCTTCTCGATCGAGCCTTCCGGTAGCCGGATATTTGAATGTTGTATTACGTCAGACATTACTGTCTTGTTAGTTTAATCTTAAATTAGTTCTTAGTCACCATCAGCCTTGTCACCCTGAGTCCCGCAGAGCGGGATAAACATTGTCGAAGGGTTGAGGCTTCGACAGGCTCAGCCTGACATTATATAACAGATCCGCCGCGACCAAACATCTCATCGTCTTTATCGATCCTTGTCTGGTCTTCCAGCGGAAATTCTTTCCTCATGGGGAAATAATCCATTTCATCCACATTGAGCACACGTTTCAGGTTGGGATGTCCTACAAAGTTCACCCCAAAGAAATCGTACGTCTCTCTTTCCATCCAGTTGGCGCCAGAAAACAGCGCGGTAGCACTGTATACATCCGGTTTGCTGATGTCGGTATATACTTTGAAACGAATACGGATATTCTCGGTAAGGTTGTGCAGGTGATACACCACGGCCAGTTCTTTACCGGTATTATCAGGATAATGCACAGCCTGCAGGTCGGTCAAAAAACGAAATTGCAGCTCCGCATCGTCGAACAGGAACTGCATTATTTTTAGATTGAGCTCTTTGGGCGCTTCAAAGGTGAGCATGCCGAAGGGTTCTTCAAAACCAGTCACCTGTTCGCCAAATTTTTCTACCAGTCGTTGTTTAATATGTTCGTAGGTCAATGCCATATTTTTAGCTTCGAGCCTCGAGCCGCGAGCTGCGAGGAGATTTCCGCCAGAGCTCGTAGCTAATAGCTCGTAGCTCGTAGCTGTTTTTATTGAATTCCATAACTCTCCATCAGGAGTTTGTACTTATCGCTGTTCCTTCTGCGCAGGCTTTCCTTGCCTACGAGGTCCTGCACACGCATGAAGCCGTCCAGCACCGCTTCGGGCCGGGGAGGACAACCGGGCACATATACATCCACCGGGATGATCTGGTCGATGCCCTGCAATACACTATAAGTGTCAAAAATACCTCCACTGGAAGCACAGGCGCCCATGGCCAGTACCCAGCGGGGCTCTGCCATTTGCAGGTACACCTGTTTTACTACCGGCGCCATCTTTTTGGCAATGGTACCCATTACCATCAGGAGGTCGCACTGGCGTGGGGAGAACCCTACCCTTTCAGCGCCAAACCTGGCCAGGTCGTAATGAGAAGCCATCGTGGCCATGAATTCAATACCGCAGCAGGATGTTGCAAAAGGTAAAGGCCAGATAGAGTTTGCACGGGCCAGGCCTACTACCTGCTCCAGGGTGGTAGCCATAAACGCTTCGCCCATATAGCCTTCGGGGCCTTCTTGCACCAGCTTCACCTTGGTTTGACCGTAAATATTATATTGAACAGGACGTGCCATATAATTTGAAAATTTGAGAATTAATTAATTTGAAAATGCTCTTATTTATAACAACCGGCTCTACTGTAAGGTTTCGCTGTATTACATATCACATTTTCAAATCAGCACATTATCACATTAATATATTTTAATCTTCCCAGGTTAACGCTCCTTTCTTGATTATATATATAAACCCGCAAAGGAAAAATCCTACAAACATGAGCACAGCCAGGAAACCATCCCAGCCAAGGCCTTTGAAATTCACAGCATAAGGGTAGAAGAAGATCACTTCCACATCGAACAGAACGAAAAGAATGGCAACGAGGAAGTATTTAATGGCCATTGGTTGGCGTGCATCGCCATGGCTCTTGATACCGCTGGCAAAGTTTTCCAGCTTATCAGCCGTATTACGCTTGGGGCCAAGCCAGTGAGTAACCCCCATCATAACAGCTACAAATACTACAGCGAATAGGAGTTGCAGACCGATAGGTAAATACCAGAAGGAGTTGTCCGGATTCTGGGCAACGGTAGAAACTTGCAACAGGTACATCATCAAAAACCCGTTTTTGTTTAGGGGCAAAAGTAATACAGCATCCGCAATTTCCAATTTTGAAACTTCAAATTCAATAAAATAAAAAAATCCCTGTTATCGCAATAACAGGGATTTATACTATTAATGTTATCAGTTCGTTATCGGCCGGTCGGCTTGGCGCCACCAGTACCTGCTGCATTACCACCAGTTTTGGGCTTGGTCGCAGGCGTGGTGCTTTTTGCTGGCTTACTGAGCGCTTCAATGAACTGAGTAGCCATTTTATCAGTTGGCTCAACATCCAGAATGCGCTGCAGATAGTAGATCGCAGAATCCTTATCCTTCTTCACGTTGTTCTGGTAACCAGCCAGGATACGAAGTGATTCGATGATCTGTGGTTTGTATTTGGTAGAATCAAGACGCTTGGCATTGTCCAGCAATTGAGCGTACTCAGGCGCTGCAATGTGCATTTCCAGAGCCGTATCGATATCACGGGCAGCTCGGGCGCTCCACAAATAGCCATAGATCTCGTTGGGATACTTTTCTTCGTAAGTCTTGAAGATCGCGATAGTAGAATCATAGTTCTTGGCCTGGTAATGGGCAAAGCCATAATTGTACAGGTCGCGCTGTGTAGGATTAGGGTCCATACGATAGGCTTTTCCCAACCAGATAGCTTCCTGGTTGCGGTCACCTTTTGCTTTTGCCAATGCAGCCGCTTTGCCGATGTACTTAAGCTTATTTTCCATTACTGTATCCACTGCTATCGCTTTCTCCAGGTTGGCAAATACTTCTGCTTCTGCTCCGGGTATTTTGCTGTTGATCTTCGCCAGCTCTTCGTAGTCAGTACCTCTTACAGGAACTTCTTCAGTGGCTTTGGTGAAGAAAGTATTCATCGCTGTTTTAGCGGCATTTGCATCACCCAGTGTATCGGCAGCATAGGCTACCAGACGGTACATACGGGGATTTACTTTATCGCCATATTGAGCGATAAGTGCTTCAGCCCTGGTCTTTGCTTCTGCTGGTTTACCGGAAGAGAACAGGAAGTCTGTTTTCAGGTATTCCTGCTCAGGTCCCTGGTCTGCATTGGCAATGAATTTATCGAGGTAAGGACCTGCTTTGTTCACGTCCCGGCTATACCAGTAGTAGAACAGTTCATAGTAAGCAGGTGTATAAGCCGGATCGAGTGCTACAGCCTCTTCAAAAGCGGGCAGGAAGTAATCCTTGTTGCCTTGTGTGAGGTACACTTTACCGATCCTGTATTTGGCTGCTGCCAGTTTGGGATCGAGACCCAGCGCCTTGGTGTAATTCTGTACAGCATTACCACCGTCGATCAGTTTCCTGTAAGCGTCACCCAGCAACAGGTATGTTTCAGGATCCTTGAAATTCTTGACTGCGGTAGCCTGGTTCAGCTTCTCGATCGCATAGTTGGCATCGCCTGTTCTTGCCTTTACATTGGCGCGAGCTACTGCATTGAATACATCAATATCTTTCCCCTTAGTAAGGGTAATAGCTGTTTCAAAACGTTGACGGGCATCGTTGGCTTTGCCTTCCATCAACTCAATCTGACCCATACCTGCCAGTAACAGGGGCGCATTGCCATTTTGTGTCAGTGATTTCTGGTACAGGTTCTTAGCGCCTACCGAGTCTTTCAACTCCAGTAAGGTTTGCCCTAACCAATACACAGCATCGATATTATTCGGGTTGGCGGCGAGTACTTTTTCAAATGTTTCCTGCGCACTTTTCCAACGCTCGTAATAGAAAAACTTCTTGCCCTGATCTACACTCTGGGCAAAAAGAACGTTGCCAGCCGTGACAACCGTTGCTACTAATAAAGTGAATGCTCTTTTCATCTCTCGATTGCTGATTTTAGAGTTGTTAAAATGTACGGTATTTTTTGGTTGTTTTACTCTTTAATTTGCATCGGCCTTACTTCGAATGAACTCCTGCCTGGTAACAGATAAGCCCTGTAAAAAATCTTCTGTCCTTTATCTACATTGACGAGGAAATTGCGGAAACCGCTGCCAAGTCCCTCATAATTTTCCTTTAAAATATAATACAGCGGCCTGATCATCGGATAGCGGTTAGCGGCAATATTATACTGCACGGGATCAACATACGTACCTGAACAACCTTTACACTCCAGCTTCGCAATTTTCACTTTCTGCAGGAACGTTTGTTGTGTTGAATCCTCTTTATTGCCGATCCAGCTCACCCCTATCAATCCAATCGCATCCGTATTCTTTGATACATACTCAATTACTGCTTCACTGCTGGTGGCTGCCACTACATTTTTTCCCATGGGCTGGCCTTTCAGCAGGGAATCCGTTACAAACCGCACCGTGCTGGTAGACGTGGTTCCATCTAACAGCACTTTGTACTTGAAACCACTGATCCCTTTTACCATACCGCGTATATCCTGCATTGTAAAGAGCGTATCCCGTACCTCGTTATTGACAATGACAGCAATAGCGTCATAAGCCAGGATACCGAATACAGGTTTAAAGTTCAATTTCGTTGCCAGGGTTTGGGTCTCCCCATCGGTCAGCCCCCTGGTCACGATCACCAGCCGCGTACTGTCCTGGTTCAAATCGCGCAGACATTCTGCTTCCGGCTTATAATCTACAATGAGCTTTGCTTTAGCGTTTTGTGATTCAAAGACCTTGATCTGAGAATCGATCACCGGTTTAAAAGATTCGTCGACACTGATGTGAATGGTGCCGGTTTTCAATGTGTCCTTATACACGGGCTCACTTCCACCTTGACAACCAACCATCAACAATACGCCTATTCCTACGATCCCTATGCCTGTTTTATAAAGTCTGCTAAATTTCCTGTTGCGTTTCATCCCTCAATAATTTTCTTTTCTCCGGTTAGTCAAAAACCTTTTACAACGGGTACGAGTATGACCGTTGCTGAGCTGCTTGAATAATCGGATAATGGCCGGATAAGAGAACCTTTCAAATACCTTACCGGAAATGGTATTTACAGTTCGGTTGGGTTGGATTGGATTTTATAGATGCATTTCCTTAGCGGAAATAGTTTTTCTTATACCCTCTGTAAATTCTGAACCCTCCATACAACAAACAAAACCCTGCGAATATGTAGGAGAAAGGTTTGGTCGGGAATTCAAGTTCGAAACCCAATTTATCGGACAACAGGAAAAACAATCCCATGGCCACATAAATAAGCCCCATGCCATAGTCCATCAATGCGCGCCTGTACACATAGGCTTTTTGTCTTTTGTCTTCTGCTCTTTTTTCTTCTGATTCTGCTGTCATCCGTTTTACTTAATGGGTTCGGGCAAGATAAGAAATAACCGCCAATTGAACATCCTGGGTATTATTTTACTCGAAAATTAATACGCCTTCCATCACCGAACGCTTGTTAAAAATTTATTCTTCGGGTACTTCAAAAATGATCGGGATCATGCAGTATACGGATACCGTTTTTCCTCCATCAGAACCAGGTATCCAGCGGGGCATTTTAGCCACCACCCGCAGTATCTCTTTTTTGAAAGCCTCATCGGCTGTAGCCATAAATTCCACGCCAGAGAGCTGCCCGTCTTTATTGACTATAAAACGTACCGGAACCTTCACCCGTTGTCCCACTTCGAGGGCCTCTTCCGGCACCCGGAGGTGCCTGCCCAGGAACCGGCGCAGGGCATCGGAACCTCCGGGAAATTCCGGCATTTTCTCTGCCACCGGCAGCACTTTTTCGACCTCGGGTGCAGGCGGAACGGCAGGCGCCGTACCAGCACCGCCGGTTGATGCGGCCGGGGCTGGTGAAGTTATCTCGGTAGGCGCCTCTCCATCCTTTGTTTCGTTGCTAATGGCAGCATTATCCTTTTCCAGTTCGTCGACCGACGGCGGCGGATCAGCCTGTACATTGTCCGGTACGATGATTGGTACCACACTTTTGATGGTGGCCACCTGTTTGGGCAGTTTCTCCAGGGGCTTGGGTTGTTCTATGGGCTTTTCGACCTCTACTACATTCAATACTACCGTTGTATTGTCCACAAACGGCAGAGACAGTGTCTCCTTCTCGATACTATTAGTCCAGTAGTAACCCACTCCAAGGAGGAATACCAGCAACAACATGGCGGAGAGCGCCTTCATTAACCGGCCGTTGTAGTTCCTGCGCAAGCTGTAAGCGCCATAATCTTTGTTTCTTCCTTCAAAAAGTATGTCGAGCATGTCCGATTGCAGTATCATGTCTGGTTTCATCGTAATTGATTTTTTGCCCGGTGCCTCTGCAGGCCACAAGGCGTGAATAAATCGTTGAAGATGAGTTTGTCAGCATGACTTGCGCAAGTCCTTGTTATTGAGATGCAGGCAGTAAAACAATCCACAAAGTCTGAACCATGATTGGGAGGATTTTAAGGATTAGCAGGAATGCGGTCTTGTGCGTCAGCAATCCAATACTGTGCAAAGGTTGTGTCACCCTTGCTTCAACCATGCTTCAAATGGGGGTGTTTACCAATGGTAGACACATCTCTGAAGCATGGTTGAAGCATGCCTTAGTGCCAGATTGAAAAAGGTTCACGGATTTTCAACTTTTTTCAGTGACCTAAAATCATTCCAGTCAATGCGTTGCCCCAAACCTGCCCGGGCCTGATTATCTTTGCGGCCATGAAGATCTTAATGGTCTGCCTGGGGAATATATGCCGAAGTCCCCTGGCAGAAGGTATTTTACAGCATAAAAGCCGGCTGGCGGGGCTGGACTGGGTGGTCGACAGCGCCGGCACCAATGGTTACCATGTGGGCGAAGCACCCCACCATTTATCCCAGAAAGTAGCCCGGCTGAACGGGATCGACATCAGCGGGCAACGGGCACGCCGCTTCAGCGGGGTGGATTTTGATCAATATGACAAGATCTACGCCATGGCGGGTGATGTGGTGGAAGAAATGAAACGGTTGGCTAAAAAGCAGTTCCAGGCCGGCAAGGTAGACCTGCTCATGAACGAGCTGCTACCGGGCAGTAATATGGATGTGCCCGACCCCTGGTATGGCACAGAGCCCGGCTACCATGAAGTATACAAAATGATCGACGAGGCTTGTGATATTATCATCAGCCGGTATAAATTATAACAACTGAAAAAAGCGATGAGCAAACCATCATTACCGCAGGGGACAAGAGATTTCGGACCGGAAGTAGTTCGCAAAAGACAATATATTTTCAATACCATCCGCACTGTATTTGAGTTGTATGGCTTCCAGCCGCTGGAAACGCCCGCCATGGAGAATCTCGATACACTGATGGGCAAGTATGGAGAAGAGGGTAATAAATTAATTTTTAAGATCCTCAATAATGGACTCGATAACCCAGCTAAGCATACAGAGGCACAGGCTGCTTTTGAAAAAGTATTGGAAGGGAAAAATGTAAAGGAACTTACAGAAAGAGCTCTCAAGTACGATCTGACGATACCTTTCGCACGTTATGTGGCCATGAACCATGGGCAATTAACTTTCCCCTTCAAGCGATATCAAATTCAGCCAGTTTGGAGAGCCGATCGCCCAGCCCGTGGCCGCTACCGCGAGTTTTACCAATGTGACGCAGACGTGGTAGGCAGCAACAGCCTGCTGAACGAAGTGGAGCTGGCAGCCATTTACTGGCAGGTGTTCAATAAACTGGGGCTAAGCGTAGAGATCAAGATCAACAGCCGTAAAGTACTGGCAGCCCTGGCAGAAGCCTGTGGCGGCAGCGACAAGCTGGTGGATATTACCGTAGCCATCGACAAGCTGGACAAGATCGGGCTCGACAAAGTGAAGGAGGAACTGGCTACCCGCGGACTCGATGAACACCAGATCGCTATCATTGCTCAATATCTTGCTATCGATGGCAGCAACACTGAAAAGCTGAATAAGCTGAAAGAACTGACTGGCAGCCTGCCTACCGGCGCCAAAGGCATCGAAGAGCTGGAGTTTGTGCTGAATAATTTTGAAGAGCTGGTTTATACGCCAACCTCAGGACTCCTTGCTCCTGACTCTGAACTCACTCCCGATAGCCATCGGGACCACTCACCACTAACCGTAGACCTTACGCTTGCCCGTGGCCTGAACTATTATACCGGTATCATTTTCGAGATAAAGGCCAATGGCGTGCAAATGGGCAGCATTGGCGGCGGCGGTCGTTATGATGACCTTACCGGCTTGTTTGGCGTACCCAATATTCCGGGCGTGGGCATCTCCTTTGGGGTAGACAGGATCTATGATGTGCTGGAAGAGTTGAAGTTATTTCCCGCCGAAGTACAAACCGGCACACAAGCGCTTTTCTTCAATCTGGGCGAAGCGGAAAGCAAAGCAGCTTTTGGTCTTATGCAGTCGCTGCGCAATGCCGGCATCCGTTGTGAGCTGTACCATGAGCAAGCCAAATTCGACAAGCAATTCAAATACGCGGATAAAAAGAGTATACCCTTTGCCGTCATTATCGGCAGTAAAGAGCTGGAAGCCCGGATCTGTGTCGTAAAAGACCTTACCAAAGGAGAACAGCGTGAAGTAACCTGGAATGAGCTAAAAACAGTATTTAATGCTTAAGACAGTCGTTTTTATCCACTTGACTGGTTATTTTGCGGTATTGGCTCATTAAAGCTGGCAAATCCCGTAACAATTTTGTTTATTTGAGACTGATAAATAAAAACCCTTTATGCAACGTACTTCATTATTAGGTCTGTTGGCCGTTACGTTGGTGTTGGTCGTTTCCTGCGGTACCGCTGATAAAGCAGCTATTGCCGTTCCGAAAGATGCAGCCGTCGTACTTCACATTAACACCGCTTCATTATCTTCTAAACTAAGCTGGAAAGAAATTCAGCAAACAAACTGGTTCAAGGAAGCATATACCGAAGCAGATGATTCTCTCGCCAAAAAACTGTTGGATAATCCTGACAACTCAGGTATCAATACAGAAACCGATCTGGTTTTCTTCGTAAAGCGCCAGGCCAAACATGGCTATGCTGTTTTTGAAGGTGGGCTGAAAGATGCAGCTGCTTTCGAGTCTTTCAACAAAAAGATGAAACCCGGCGCCACCGCATCCAAGGATGGCGACCTGAACATTTTGAAGTTAAAGGATGATGGTATCGCTACCTGGAAAGATGGCCGCTTTATTTACGTGTACGATGCAGAAATGGAGAACGCCAGCCGTTTTTCAGACGATGGCGCTTCGCAAGCGGCACCTATCACAACCGATAGTCTCGTAAAATTTGCCAAAGGCCTGTATGACCTGAAAGGTGATGCCAGCCTTACCAGCGACAGCAAGTTCAGCTCACTGCTGAAAGAAGCCGGGGACGTGCACATCTGGTTTAGTGCAGAAAATTTATATGGCGGCGACCTATTAGGCGGCATGCTTTCTACCATGAAGATCAGCGACATTACCAAGGGCAATATCACTGCCATGACGCTGAGCTTCGACAATGGTAAGATCCTTGTAAAAGCAAAAAGCTATTACAACGATCAAGTTGCCAGCCTGATGAAAAAATACAAAATGAAGAACCTGGATGCCGATGCCCTGGCACGTATCCCTTCAGATAACATCACCGGTGTTCTTGCCTGGAACTATCCTCCCGAAGGGTTGAAAGAATTCTTGAAACTCGGTGGTCTGGATGGTATGGCCAATGGTTTCCTCGGTGAAGTTGGATATAGCGTGGATGAATTCGTGAAAGCTAATAAAGGTGATATTATCTTATCGGTTTCTGATTTCAACATCAAGAGCGAGCAGGTGACTGTTCCCAGCTACGAAGAAGGTGGTCAGCCTTATACATACAACAAAACAACACCTGATGTAAAAGTGCTGTTTGCCGTTTCTATCAACGACAAACCTGCATTCGACAAAATGGTAGGTATTGTAAAAGCCAAGATGGGCAATATGTCCGAAGGTGGTGGCATGCCTAAGATCAGCTATTCACTCAACGACAAATGGTTTGCTGCCGGTAACGCAGAAGATCAGGTGAATAAGTTCCTGGCAGGCGGCGCCAACAACAAACAACCTTTCATCGGCAAGATCTCCGGCCATCCTTTTGGCATGTATGTAGACCTGCAGAAGATCCTGAAAACTTCTGAAGCGGCTTCTTCCGACAGCACTACGAAAGTGGTACTGGGAGAATCTATAAAGATGTGGGAAGACGTCCTGGCTACCGGTGGCGAACTCACTGATGGCGCTATGACCAGCCAGTTTGAGATCAACCTGGTAGATAAAAGCACCAACAGCCTGAAGCAGCTGAATCAGTATGCCGATAGACTGGCAGCAACCAAGAAAAAAGGTTTCTAATATCTTTTCTTATTATATCAGGCAGGGCTCACCCCCTGCCTTTTTTTATTAAGATAACCCTGCAGGCTGGTATAATTATTACAGATCGTTTATTTTTAACCATGACTATTACCCTCCAGGATGTATTGCCGGTTTACTTTGATGAGAGCCGGCGCCAGCAATCGGAAGTATGGGGCAAGCAGCTGGTGTTTGGCAAAGGCGAATACATCAAGATCGTAGCTCCCTCAGGAAGCGGCAAATCTTCGCTTACCCATTTCCTATACGGTATGCGCAAAGAATACAATGGAGAAATCCTGTATGGCGATGCCAACATCAACCAGTTTACGGTGGAAGATTTTGCCCGTTACAGGAAAGATCATATCAGCATCGTATTCCAGGACCTGCGCTTGTTTCCCGAACAAACCGTGCGGGAGAACCTGGAGCTAAAGCGTCAGCTGAATCCTTTCCATCCGCCGGAGAAGATCACCGAAATGGCCGAGCGGTTGGGCATTGGCAGCAAGCTGTCGGTAAAAAGCCGTATCTGTTCCTATGGTGAACAGCAGCGTGTGGCCATTATACGTGCCTTGCTGCAGCCATTCGATTACCTGTTGCTGGATGAACCTTTCAGTCACCTCGATGACAACAACTCCAGGAAAGCCATGGAGCTGATGCTGGAAGAAGCAAAGGCACGCAATGCAGGCATCCTGTTTGCCGACCTGGAACGCATCGACTTTTTCCCCTGGACACGGTTGTATCACTTATAAGCAAACTGTAAAAAATATTTAGCTGTGGCATTATCCTTCCAACCCATCAGGCCATTATTGCAAACAGGCACCAATGCAGCCTCCCGCTGGTTCTCTTATGTGGGCCTGGGCATTGGCGTGCTGTTGTTGCTCTGCTCTATCCAGATGTATATCAATATCCAGCAATTGCTGGGTGGTGATTCGCCGCGTAAAGATGGATATGATTTTATTTCCATCTCTAAGACCATCACCAATGAAACGATGGGCCAGCTGGAAAAGAATCTCTTCACGGCTGATGATATAAAGGAACTGGAAACCAAGCCTTTTGTGGAAGGCGTATCGCCCTTGCTGGCTAACAACTTCCGTTTTCAGATCAGTGGCGGCTCGCTTATTCCTTTTGTGAGTGACTTCTTTGTGGAGTCGCTCGATGACAGCTTTATCGACACCGTACCTGCTACTTTCAAATGGCAGCCGGGTGATAATGTTATCCCTATTATCATTTCGTCCGACTTCCTGGAGATATACAACGTATTTGCGCCGGGT
>JAGIBF010000068.1 GCA_017744515.1 Niastella sp. | reverse complement strand
GAACCGACCTGCGTGCACCGGTGGGGCCATAGGTTCCCATAGTGAGCTCACCGGTGGCGGCCACTGCAAAGTATTCGGGAACGGTGATGCGCACATCAAAACTGCCGAACTCGCTGTAACCTTCACCCTGATCGAGATAGGGCATGGCATGCCATCCGTTGCGGTCGTACACCGCTGGTCTCGGATACCAGTATGCGATCTGATAGGCATTGCCCTTGAAACCGGTTCTGCTGAATATGGCGGGCAGTTTTACATGAAATGGTGTGGTGATGAGCGTAGTAGCGCCCGGAGCCAGCGGCTCGGGCAGCACAACCTTGATCACATCTATGAACTGAGGATGATCTTCTGTACTGATACGTGCATTGTTCACCCTGAAATCGAGCCGGTTGATATAACCACGATCCTCCCGGTTGGAAAAATAGAAATCGGTACGCCCATGCAACAACAGCTGATCACTAAAAGCAGTACGGTCATTCTTGTAAGCATTCGGCCACAGGTGAAACCAGATGAAAGAAAGCGTATCAGGCGAATTATTGATGTACCGAAGTTTCAGGTACCCGTTAAGACTGTGCTGCGTATCGTCGAGCTCAACATCTATTGTATAATGCAACTCCTGTTGCCAGTAACGCTGGGCTTGCCCCGCTCTTTGCAGCAGGATGAACAATAAGATGAAACAGGTTCCTTTTTTCATGATCGGTTTTTTCGGCAATCAACAATCCTAAAAGCTTCCTTCCTTATTCAGCAGCTCAAAGATTTCATTGAGGCCCATCCCCGTGGATTTTTCCAATGCCGCTTTGAGGTCTTCCGGGTAAGGATGTTTGAATTTCCAGGTAGCGAAGTATTCCTGCATGGCTTTATCGAACTTCTCACGCCCCAGGGCCATTTCCACGAGGTAAAGCCAGGTAGCCGCCTTCACGTATACAACGATACCATAATCGTTTTTATTGGCAAAACCCGTGGAGCTTGTATTAACAGGCTCTTTGGCAGGCAGGCTATTGAGCGCATTGTATATCCGGCTCAACAACTCGTCGGCAGGTAGCGCTTTTAGCTCCTTGGGCATAGACTTGCCAAAAATAGTATTGGACTTGTATTTTTCAGCTTCGTAACGAAACTGATAGAAACTGTTGATACCCTCATCCATCCAGGGATAGTCGCGCTCATTGCTGCCGAGGATACCATAAAACCAGTTGTGCCCCACCTCATGAGTGATCACAGCGTCGAGGTTTTCAGCATCAGCATCGGGACTGGTAATAAGGGTGATCATGGGATATTCCATGCCGCCGGAAGAAAGATTTTTGGGTCCTTCCACAGCCTGCACTACCGGCCAGGGGTACTCCCCTATCCAGCCTGAATAGCGGCGTACGGCATCTTCAACAAAAGAAAGGCTATTACTCCACTCCTTGTTGCCATTGGGCTGATAATATGTAAAAGCATCGATCACCTTTCCGGAAGGAAGTTGGAGCGTATCATATTGAATGATGGCATCTTTATCGGCAAACCAGGCAAAGTCGTGAATGTTCTCCCCATAATATTGCAAGGTTTTGAGCGCATCCGGTTGAGCAGCCTTGTATTTGGCCACGCCTGCTTTGGCTTGATAATTCTGTGCACCAAGCGCTTTATACTGGTCCAGCTCTTCCTTCGTTTGCAACGAACCGGTAGCACCCACTACATAAGCAGCAGGAACGGTAATGTTCACTTTGAAAGTGCCGAACTCACTGTAAAACTCTCCCTGATCGAGATAAGGGAAAGCATGCCAGCCTTTCTTGTCGTACACAGCCGGCTTCGGATACCACTGGCAGATCATGTATTGATCACCATCGTAACCCGAGCGGGAAAAATAGAACGGCAGCTTTACATTGAAAGGCGTAGCGATGGAGGCCGTTTGTCCCGGCGCCAGCGGCGCAGGCAATATCAGCTTGATCACATCTGCATCGTTGGCACTATCCTGACCGGTGGTCACCGTCTTTCCATTGACGGTAAAGGCAAGGCCATCGATGTATCCTTCACTCTTCTTATTCTTCAGCTTTTTCTTTCCCTCCTTATCACCTTCCAGTTGCCTGGCCAGCGCAGTATTGTCATCCTTATAAGCGTTGGGCCAGAGGTGAAACCAGATACAGGTCAGCGTATCTGGAGAATGATTGATGTATTGTAAGGACAGGTTTCCTTTAAGGGTATGTTGTTTTTCATTAAGTGCCACATCGATGTTGTAGTGCACTTCCTGCTGCCAGTATTCCTGGGAAAGAGCCGCATTGCACAATAGGACAAGCACGAACAAGGGAACGATCTTTTTTTGCATGTAGGTCTTTTAGTGAATAGTCTGTACTGAATGGTGATTTATCGTCCTACTCCCATGAAAATAATCCTCAGCGTATGGATCATGATCTTCAGGTCAAGAGCGAGTGATATATTTTCGATGTAGATAAGGTCGTATTTCATGCGCTCTACCATCTGCTCCACATTTTCAGCATAGCCAAATTTGACCATACCCCAGGAAGTGACGCCCGGTTTTACTTTGAGCAGGTATTTGAAGTAAGGCGATTGCTGTTGTATCTGGTTGATGTAATACTCCCGTTCCGGACGCGGACCTACCAGGCTCATCTCTCCTTTGAGAATATTCCACAACTGAGGCAACTCATCCAGCCGCCAGATACGCATGGTCTTGCCCCATTTTGTAATTCGTTCATCATTGGCCGACGACAGTCGGGGACCGTTCGTCTCTGCAGGGTGGTACATAGACCGGAACTTATAGATATTGAACTTTCGGCCACGATAGCCGATACGCTCCTGCATATAAAAGATGGGACCCGGTGAAGTTGCTTTTACCCGGATCGCAGCATACAGGTATAAAGGAGACAACAATAGCATTCCAAAAGAGGCGACGAACACATCGATCACCCGCTTGATGTTCTGTTGCCACTCGGGCATGAGTCCCGTTTTCAGATCGGAGAGGATAGCTCCAAACACATTGCTGGTCTTTACCGATCCGGAGAGGATATCCAGCATATCCGGTGCGATCTTGATATCGACATCTTCATCACTGAGCACCGACACGATCTTCTCCACCTGGTGCTTCTCCGACGCTTCGAGCGCAATTACTACCAGTTGCACCTTTTGTTCACGTATCACCCTTTCAATGTCGGGCACATTGCCATATTGAGGCAGATGCGTGCTGATGCCATTAGGTTCCGGCGAAGCCGCAATAAATCCGGTGTAATGATAACCTGCCAGCCTGAGACCGGCCTTTGTATCCTTATAAATTTTACTGGCCACTGCATTACCACCCACCAAAAGCGTATTGAATTGTATTGAACCTTTTACCAATTGCCTGCGCACTTTACCCAACAGCAGGCTGCGCCCAATCCAGGTAAAGAACAGCTGAGCCCAGATATAGGTGAACAATGCCTTGTAATAGTAGGTGTATTTGTGCTGAGGGTCATTGATCATGATCGAGAAGAAAATGATCGTACAACCAATGATGCAGACAAGAATGGTATTGGTAAATTCATTGAGCCTCGACTTCTTATATAGGGTATGATAGGAACCTATCAACGTAAAAAAGGTGAGCCAGGCAATGGGTATCAACAACAATCCCCACCAGAATGGCGGATTGAACTGTACACCATGTTCTTTGGAGATAACCCTTATCTGCAGGAAATAACTACGTGCAAAGTGCAAAACGATCCACGCCAGGATGGCCGCTATATAGTCGCTGAGGAGATACCAGGCGCTATGGATACGTTTGTTCGCTGACATGCAGGAGGCTACGAGGTAATGCTATTATTTTTAATCTTTTGCAATATCTGGTGTGCTACGTCCATGGCCCTATAACCGTCTACTTCCGATACCCGTGTGGGTGTATTATCGATGATGGAATCGCGAAATGCTTCCAGTTCCTTTTTGATCGCATTGACTTCAGGAACCTGTGGATTCACGATGGCAATAGTCCTTTTCCCATGTGGTGTATCCAGGTCAAAAGAAAAAGCATCCACGTCCTGGGGGGTCTTTAATTTGATGACCTCTGACTTCTTGTTGAGAAAGTCCACCCCAATATAAGCATCTTTCTGAAATAACCTCATTTTACGCATTTTCTTCATGGATATCCGGCTGGAAGTGAGGTTGGCTACGCAGCCATTGTTGAATTCTATCCGCACATTGGCGATATCGGGCGTATCTGTCATAACCGCTACGCCGCTGGCCGAGATCATTTTGACCTCGCTCTTTACTATGCTGAGGATAATGTCGATATCATGGATCATGAGGTCGAGGATCACACTCACCTCTGTACCCCGGGGGTTGAACTGCGCCAGACGGTGCACCTCGATGAACATGGGCTGCAATTGCATATGCTGGATACCGAGGTAGGCAGGATTGAACCGCTCCACATGCCCTACCTGTAATTTTACGTTGGACTCCCGCACGAGCTTTACCAGCTCACGCGCCTCTTCCATGGTATTGGCGAGGGGCTTTTCCACAAAAACGTGCTTACCCTTGCGGATGGCCATTTTGCAAAGATCGAAGTGAAAGGTCGTCGGCGCTACAATGTCCACCATATCCACAGCCTCAACAAGTCTTTCAGCATCGAGGAACCGGGCCAGCTGGTACTTGTCCGTTACCTCCTGAGCCGCTACATCATTCGGATCATAAAACCCCACCAGTTCTACATCCTTAATTTCTTTCCAGTTATTGAGATGGAATTTTCCGAGATGACCAACGCCGAATACGCCAACCTTTAGCATAGGTATTGTGAGTTACAAGGTGTTAAAAATCAAAGATAAACCTCTGATTTGGTTTTGTTTGGAGGTTTTTATGAACAATGTGAAGAAAGCTGCGAGCTGCCAGCTGCGAGCCAATACAGGCATAAACAGTGAAGTACTTCTGTATTTCGCTCGAAGCTCACAACTTGTCCCGTCACAACGGGAGCTCGTGGCTCATAGCTAATAAATGTAGCTTACTTCTTTAACAAAGCTGATTTTGAACGATAGGCCGATGTGGGATGGTAAATAAAAAGGCAGTTGCCTTCTTTGATCTGGTCGATCATGGACGCGCAAACGTCCAGCGGAACGGCGGGACAACCTTTGCTCCGGCCAATATAACCCTGGCTGGCAATGAACTGCTCACTCACATAATCTGCACCATGCAATACGATGGCACGACGATAAGCGAAATCATTGATGCCCTTTTCCACGCCCTGCAGTTTGAGCGAATAGCCATTGCTGCCCTGGTAGGCTTCGCCGGTTACATAAAAACCAAGGCTACTCTTGTTGGAAGATGGTTTATTGGAAAACAACTGTGCCATGGTTTTACCCGACTTCATGCCGTGCGCTACCCAGGTGTTGTATAATAACTCGTAGTTGTCCAGGTCGATCACATAGAGACGCTTGTTGGTGCTGGGCTGGCTAAAATCTACAATAGCCAGGATATGCCCCTTGAGCCAGCCTTTAGCCGACAGCTTTTCCATGCCTTTCAACGCCGTGCGGTATACCATGCGGGAGAGGCCTGCCTCTTCGAGGTGGAGACTATCGTATATCTCCATGCTGTTGTCGAAAGAAAAAGCTGCAGCCTTTTTGGTATTTTCTATGTGTACGGAAGTAGTATCACGAAGAGCGACCGTACCGGGATATACGGTTGAAGTTGCGGGTACAAATGACCATTGCAACAGAATTGCTAAACCTAAGAAGGATGCACTAACCAACTTGCTAAACCTTGCCTTATTCGGTTTTTTCATAAATTCAACCTTTTTGAAGGGGTGAATGATTGACCAATGATTTCAGTATCAACGAAATATTGGCGATTAAATTGCCCTGGCTATTGACAATCAGGATATTTTTTGGACGATCACGAAAGTAGCGGTTTTTACGGTTCCTGCAACCTTTTCTACGGGGGAAGAACACATTTTTGGAAGTACTATATTTATTGGATTGGGTGTAAAGGTTGTACTCGATATATGATTGGTTTGCAATTAGCTGTGAGCCTTCAGAGCTTCTCTCCTATTATATTATAAAGTAGGTTTTTATAGTGCTCACTGCAGGGCAGCTCGGTGTCGCCGAGGAAAACCGTTTTGCGGGAAACCGTGTCTACTTTCCGGAGAGATACTATATAAGACCGGTGAATGCGGATAAAGTCCTCGTTGGGAAGCCTGCTCTCGAAGTACTTCAGACTCTGAAGCGTAACCACCGGCTTTTTACTATCCGTAAGGTGGATGCGGGTATAGTCCTTCAGGCCTTCAAGATAAACAATGTCGTTGTAGAATATCTTCTGGATCTTATGGGCTGTTTTGATGAATAGGAAATCATCTTTGCGTTGCGGGGATTTGTTCTTGCGGTAAGATATATATTCCCAGGCCTTGTTGACAGCCGTCACAAACCGGTCGAAGGGAACAGGCTTCAGCAGGTAATCGATGGCGTCCAGCTCATACCCCTCCACCGCAAATTCATGGTAGGCCGTGACAAATATGACTGCCGGCTTTTTAGGCAATATTTTCAGGAATTCAATCCCCGAGAGATCGGGCATCTTAATGTCCAGGAACACGAGGTCGATCTCTTCTTTCTCAAAATAGGGAAGAGCGGCAACGGGCCCCTCACAGCGGGCTATCAGTTTCAGGTAAGGCACCTTACGTATAAAATCTTCCATCAGGTCCAATGCCCAGGGTTCATCATCGATAATGAGGCAGTTCAAGTTCATCGGGTGTGCGTTTTAATTATATATGAGCTATCTGATCACGGTCAGTCTCATGGTCAAGCGAGATCTTCAGGTTTACAACATAGATGCTGTTGTTGTCACTGATGTCGAGCAGGTAACGGCCGGGGTACAAAACATCCAACCGCCGCCGGGCATTTACCAGGCCCACTCCCCCACCCACGCGCTCACTGCTATAAGATGGATTGCGGATGATGGTATTGCCCACAGTAAGGGTAAGGTCGGTACCGGTTACGCCAATCTTAATATCGATGGCCGATGGACTCGAATAACTGATACCATGTTTGAACGCATTTTCAATAAAGGTGATCAACAGTAAAGGCGCAATGAGCAGATCGCTGGTAACACCCTTTACATCGTATTGAATAGTTATGTTTTTAGAGATCCGCAGCTTTTGCAGATCGATGTAGTTGCGTATGTATTCCAGATCTTTCTTCAAGGGTATCTTTTCGGTAGTACTGTCGTACAACACATACCGCATGATCTGAGAGAATTTGAGAATAGAATATTCCGTTTGCTCCGACTTCAGGTGCGCCTGTGAATAAATGCTGTTCAGGGTATTGAACAGGAAGTGTGGATTGATCTGCAGCTTCAGGAAATTGAGCTCCGCATTCAGCCGTTCATTCTCCAATGCCTTCTTCTGCTTTTCACTGATGATAAACGAATTGGCCAGTTTGATGAACCCACTGATGAGCAGTATGATGACCCCTGATGAAAGCGTATTCATCAGCACCATCGAAAAACCCATCCAGAATATGCCTCTCTCACCCAAAGGGCCACCCCTGAATAAGCGCAGGCCGGCAGGCATGGCGACTCCACTTACCGCAGTAACGGGCGCCTCGATCATCGTATCCTGTGGATGCCGCGTATGGAAATATTGCTTCCACATATGCATACGCCTGCGCATGGTATCATCGCTTACTAAACTCACAGTACCTGCTCCCATTGCAGGTTCCTGATAAGTGGCGCCTGTAGTACCTGCCACGTGCAAAGCAGGCATGGCTGGTATGGCCGGCGCGGTCGGTAAAGCCTGCGTAAAAAAACCATCACCCGTTACGGAATCCTTCACCGTTATCATCCTGCCACCTGGCCCCATCCTGCTGGTGAGTATATAATGCTTGGCATTGGCCCGCAGGTGCTCCCGAAAAAAATACTCCGTAACAATATTTACAACACACAACAGCAATAAAGCCGCCGTGATGGATAAAAAATAATTAGCCACTTTCCTGCGCTGGAAGAACCGGGGCAGCAGGTAATAATAGTTTACATAAAAAAGAATGACAAGGAAAGATTTAGTCACCAGCTCACGATAGATGAACGTATTGTCCAATATCCTGATCCGGTAGATCAATAACGGCATGGCCAGAAAAAGCCCCCATAAAAAAAGATGTGACACGATTACCAGTACACGATGACGTGCAGTTTTCACGGGTTTAAATCCCAGTATATAGGCTATGCTATCACGGGCTTTCTCTTTGGTCATCATATTAATGAGCAGGCAAGGTAGTGGTACGCTGCATTTGATGTGCATTAAATACAGGCGTTTCACCCAATTTTATATTTCCTATAACAATTCGCGCATCAGCTTCAGCAGCCTGTTTCGTTGCAAAGCCTTTCCTGCCTGCAACGTGCGGATTAAGGGACTGATGTATCAGCACCTTATCACCTATCAGGATATCATACCCCCATCCTTCTCCAGTGGAAAAACACGCATACGATAGTTGATCCTTAGGCCTGCTGTTGAAGCGCCAGTAAAGTTTGATAGCCGTAATAGCCGCCGCTATCACAACGGCAGCTATCAGGATCCTGTAAGACTTATTGGTTGTCATCGTCGTTCTGTTCATCTGCAGGGTGCCACTCGTACATGTTGTAATAGTATTCGGAACCATTGCGGCCAGTGAGCACAAAACCCCTGTCTTTCAAGGTCATGGCCACCGCCCCTTCCCGCGCCTTGCCTTCGAAATCGGTTTTGCGCGTCCACTGATCGTTGGCCGCATCATACTCCCAGACAGTAGCATTATAAGAACCACTTTGCCCGGTGGCGAGATAGGCTTTACCACCCATTACAAAGCTCACTGCATTGTAACGTACAATAGACGAATAATCATCGTCATAACTTTCGTCCGATATATTTGTCAGCTTCCTTTTTTCAGTCCAGTCCTTGGTTGCCGGATCATATACCAGCAAGTCATTCAACGCTGTACCATTGTTGCTGCCGCTTACTACATAAGCTTTATTATTCAACACAAATACAGTAGAAGCCGACCTTCTGCGGTTCATACTCTTCACCTGCTCCCACTGACCGGTAGCGGGCGTGTAAGAATATATATCCTGCAGGTCACTGCCATCGTACCCTGAACCAACATACCCTTTATCGCCAATCGCAAACCCGATGGCATTGTAACGGGCCGACCCCGGGAAAGGAGGTAGCGTATCCCAATCGTTTGTAGCCGGATTGAAGGAGTACATATCGTTGAACTCATCGTATCCATCGGTACCAGTGCCTACATAACCAATACTACCTACTGCAAATGCGACAGCTGAATTTCTTACCGGGCCAGGCACTTCTTTCATGCGTGTCCAGTAGTCTTTATCTAAATCGTACTCCCACAGATCATTGTAACGTTTGGTACCTGAAACGCCGGTACCGAGATAAGCTTTATTGCCAATGGTAAACAAAATGGCCTCGCCTCTCGCATCGTTTTCAAAGTCCTTGCTGATGGACCAGTTTCCAACCAGGTCGTCGTCACTACTTGTACTCTTCGTACAGCCGGGCACTATCAATACGGGGGTTAATACAATCAATGAAGCAGCAACATAAACAGCAAATTGTTTCATCATCTTTTAGTTTTTTGAATAAGTCCGGTTGGAAGAACCTCCGGTGATTTATCAAGTGGCTTCGACAAGCTCAGCCTGACATGAGGTATATTTTCGATAAAAGTATCTATGTGCTCTCCAAATGAGTTGGTAAAATAGATAGTCGTGCAGGTTGAATCGACGAATGTTTAGGAATAATCGCCGGGGGAAGAAGTACGAGGTCGGAGGTATGAACCGGAAGGACATACATAATTTTCAGTTCATACTTCGACCTCTGACTTCTTACTTCTGTTTTTAGTTTCGCTGCATAAAGCTTGTTAATGAAATGCTAAGAGTATGCTGCGACGTTATGGTCCTTACTTCTTACCTCCTACTTCTCGCCTCAGACTTCAGGATTTCTAATTCGTCGACTATTTAGAGCCAACTATCTATTATAACAAATAGTCGGCTGCTTAGCCTAATATATTGCGCAGATCATCATTCCAAGATTTGTGTATGACTATTCCGAAACCTGCCGCTGCGGTATTCCCCGGCCTGTGCTTTGTGATAACATTGTTCAGTTCCTGCTATAAAGAACCCATCAGGTTTGGCGACATTGGTGGCGAAAGCAATACCCGGCTTATTACCATCGACACCATTACACCCATCTTATCGACGGTAATACTGGATTCCTTTCCAACTTCCGGCAAAGGTATCCTGCTCATCGGCCGCTGGGAAGATCCGCTGATGGGCACCACCCGGGCCAGCACGTATTTCCAGGTAGGACTGCCGGCCAGCGTAATCAACCTTGCTTTCCCTAATGATGCGGTCTACGATTCACTGGCCATGACACTCAAACCCAACAAGCAATACTTCGGCGATACGGTACAAGCCCAAACCTTTTCCGTATACGAGCTGGCCAATCAACCCGACTACACGTATGCCAATAGTTTGTACAACACGTCCTCTACCGCAAAAGCATCTGCTACACCGATGGGCAGTACCACTGTCCGCATCAGGCCCAACCGGGATGACTCCGTACAGATCACCTTGCCTTATAGCAAAGGCCTGGAACTGTATAACAAGATAAAGGCGCAAACATCGGAAGTAAAGAGTGAGGACAACTTCCTGAATTACCTGCGGGGCTTTTGCATCCAGACGAGTGACAACGACAAGGGCGCCGTCTTTGGCTTCAATGCCGATAGCAGTGTGATGATGAAACTGTATTATCACACCACTATTCCTACGTATCAACAGCACGTGATCGAGTTTACCCTGACACGCACCGCCTACCAGTATAATCAATTGTTAAGTAATCGCTCCGGCACCGCCCTCGATCCGCTTGGCTCTGCCCAAAAGGAGTTCTTTACCTCCAAACAATACCCGTATGCCTTTACACAATCAGGCACCGGTGTAATGATGAAGATGAAGTTCCCTTCCCTGCGTAATATATTGGGCTTGGGCAGTGTGGTGAGATTACTGAACGCCAAAGTGGTTATCAAACCAGTAGAACAAACTTTCGACACCTATGGTTATCGCCTGCCCGATACGCTTTACATGGCTCAAACGGATGGCACCAATAATATTGGCAGTTTCATTCCCGATGTTACAGGCGCTGCCACACAGTTCAGCACACCTTCCATCGATTACATCTATCGCCTCAACACCAATTACACATTCGATCTTTCTTCTTATACCAATTATTTACTGAACACGGCTGGCGTAACAGAAGATGGCGTATTTGTGTTGGAAGAGATCCCCGGCTCCAATAATAAGCTAAACCGCGCTTTGATGGGCAGTTATAGCCATCCGAAGTACAGGACACAACTGGTGATGACAGTAATGGTGATTGAGTAAATAGGAATTAGGTAAACACGAATTTGAAGCGAATTACACGAATTATTTTATGAATAGATACATTACTTTTCTTTTACTGATCACTGCCGTTGACGCTACCGCACAAGACTATAATGCTCCGTACTCTATTTACGGTGTGGGTGACCTGGAGCAGCGATTTTATGACCGCAGTATTGGTATGGCCAATAGCTCACTTTCACTGGTAAGCACGCCGATGTACCAATTTCTAAAGAACCCGGCTTCACTGAGTGGATTGGAGCGCAGTAACGTTTATGTGAACATGGCGCTTACCGGCAGAACAGTTAGTTATGCCGGCGACGCCATCAATGAAGGCAACCGCACTACCCGCGACTTCTCGATCAAAAGTTTTTCGGTGGCTACCAAATTGAATAAATACTGGGCCAGCAGCATTGGCTTTATGCCTGTGAGCTATGCCGGCTACCGGTATACTGCCACAAAAACCATTGAAGGAAGCAATGACACCTATGCCGGAGATTATGAAGGTGACGGCGGGCTGTACAATGTATACTGGAATAATGCCCTGGCGCTGGGCAAGCATTTTTCAGTAGGGGTACGCTCCTCTTTCATCTTTGGTTCGCTCAACCTGACTGAAACACTTTCCGGCGAGGCACTGGCGGCTTCTATCGTTACCAAGACGAGGGATTATTACAACAACTTCCGCTTTGAATTTGGCTCTATCTACAGAGCCAATATTACCAGCAACTGGCAGTTTGCACTCGGCGGCAAGTTCACCACCAAGACCAAACTCAACTCCGACCGCACGGTTACCATTACGGAAGGCACCACTGTTATCAAAGAAGACCAGGAAGTAAAGAGTGATGCTTTTTCCCTGCCGGTCTCGTATGATGCGGGTATATCGCTCACCCACAAGAACCGCCTCACTTTTTCTGTAGACTATAACTACCAAAGCTGGACCGACCTGAAGCAGCGGGGCTATGGCTACTCCCTGATCGACAGCCGCCGCCTATCGGCCGGCATCCAGTTCTCGAACCAGGTGGAGGCCTGGGGACGCCGCTATGAAAAGAACTATATACAGGCAGGCTTCTTCACCAACAACTCTTACCTGCGTGTGCGCAATACGCCCATCAATGAAATAGGCGGCAGCATCGGCTACGGCAGTTACCTGTCCGGCAGCCTGTTTTACGGCCTGTCTGTAGAAGCCGGCCGCCGGGGCACCATTGTCAACGGACTCATTAAAGAAAATTATGTTCAGGGCACTTTAACCCTGAGTTTAAGAGAGTTCCTGTTCAGTAAGGGTCATAAATATGATTAGTTGACGGGTTAATAAGTTGAAAAGTTGATAGGTAAGTGACCGGATTCAAGCATTGCAAACGCTCACGGGTATAGGTAACGATTCTCCATTGCATATAGGCTCCTATAATTCAAGGGGTTGAATTATTGCCCCATTAATGGCGGAACAATCTTTTAGTCAGGCCTGTGCCTCGCAAAGATTTCTTGAATAAGTAATGCGCCAGATTTGTGTATTCTGCGTCGATATCCTTATTTTGGTGCCGGATTCAAGGATAACCTCCCATATTCAGTTACCATCTATCCATCCAGCCATTAAACCATTATCACTGCTGCCATTGCTGATCAATTACCAGCCCAAAGGCTGGCGTTAACCAATATCCATCCTGATTATACTTGCAAATTTTAATTCGTAATTTCCAAAAAGCACAGGCTCGATGACGCACCTGGGACAAGACCTGGTTACCCAATTTACACAGGGAGATACCCGTGCTTTTACTACTATCTATAATATTTACTATCCCCGTCTTTTCAACTTTGTGAAGCGTATGGTGGACAACCGCCAGGAGGCACAGGACATCACAGCCGAAACCTTCGTGAAGCTATGGCGCCTGCACCCCAACTTCTCCACGACCGATAAAATAAGGGCTTTCCTGTTCGTGACCGCCCGCAATGCCTGTTATGATTTCTTAAAGTACAATGCCCGGGAGAACAGTCAGCAGAAAGAATTGCTACACCAGTTGCTGCCTGAAACGGACACCGTAGTATTGCGCGATGAGATCAAAGCTGATGTGCTGGATCATATCTACACAGCCATTGAGCAATTGCCCCAACAATGTAAGGCGGTATTCACCCTCTCCTACCTTGAAGGCCGCAAGAATAATGAGATCGCCGAACTGCTCCACATTACGGATAAAACTGTGCGCAATCAAAAAGTATTGGCTAAAAAACTACTGCGGGTAGCATTGTTTGATCACCTGCGTGTAGTGTCACTCCTGCTTTGGATGATGCCGGCTGGTTTGTTGTAAAAAATGCTTCATCAGGCGGGAACCTGCTTGAGCGGGACAACGTTTTTAACCGGAGGAGAGGCTTTCTTTTTCTTTCTGCCCCACCATATCATCACGCCGGTCACAGGCAGTGAAGCCGCAATCAAACTGGCAAAGAAAGCGAGGAATTTGCCGGGCAATCCCCAAATGGCGCCTGTGTGTATATCGTAGTTGGCACGATAGATCTTATCGGAAACTGTTGCCTGATCAATTCTCCCCCAGATATGTTTTACAGGTATTTCCTTCAACGTATATTGATCATAAAAGCGGTAATCCGTTTTCCAGTAGGTACTTCTTTCGGCATTCAAAGCTATTTCTATCGCCCCCGTGTCTGAAGCCGGAAAATGTACATCCATCACTTCAGCCGTAGCAGCTTCCTTGGCAAGCTGTTGCCACAACACATCAACCGGTTGAGCATACAGCGCTTTCGCGTCGGTCTTGGCACTCAGCGGCTCCTGGTAGATAGTCGTTTTTTCACCACCCAACGCCCAATAAGCGGCTTTAGAGAACCATTGAAAACCCCAAACCAGTCCGGTTAGCGCAATGAAGATCACTACCCAGGTCATATAAAAACCGAAAACATTGTGCAGGTCATAATTCACCCGGCGCCAGCGCGCATTCCATTTCACGCTGAAACGCTGCTTACGCGCAGCCTTGTTCTTAGGCCACCAGAGAATAAGACCGGAGATCATCATTACTACAAATACCAATGTAGCTGTAGCTACTACCGGCTGACCAATTGTAGGCGGCAGCCAGAGGTAAAAATGACCATCCAGTACCCAATGGAAAAAGCCGGCTTCCATGTCCTTGGTCTTTAACACCTCCCCCGTATAAGGGTTGATGTAAACCATATAGTAATACTCCTCCGGCTCATAAGCATAAAAAGATACCCTGGCGGCATCGGTTTTACGGCCATAGCCAACACTGTGAATATGCTTACCGGGCAATTGCTTTTCGGCGATACCCTTGAGTTGAGAAGGTGGTAAATAAGGCTGATCCTGCGCTTTTACATACCGGAACGGCTCCATCATATCCGTAATCTCTTCCTGAAACGCATACAGACAGCCTGTAATAGCGATAATAAAAACGAGAATCCCGGACACCATCCCAAGCCATAAATGCACTTTACCAATGATCTTTTTGAAGGACATAGGCGCAAGTTAAGAAGCTTCATTTACGCATTTGGGAAAATGGGTTTCGCAATGCGGAAAGAGCATATAAACCAATGATCTAAACCACTTGTAAAAACAAAAAAGCGCTCTCAAAGAGAGCGCCTTCAGGATATTAGCGATTTGTATTTATTCTGGATGCTGGATTCTGTCTCATATTACTTACCGTCTTCCGGACTTTCCGACTTCCGAACTTCTTCTACGCACTGCAAGTCACACAACCGTCTTCCATGGTGCAGGTAGCACCCACAGGGATGGCATCAGCCTCACCGCCTTCTACTACTTTCAGCGTATGATTGTCGGTAAGCGGTTCAGTCATCTTGCCGCCTTGTTTCTCCACCGTGAACTGAACAGCCTGAGAAGCAGCCTTCGTACGCAGGTAGTACATACCGGTCTTCAACCCCTTCTTCCAGCCATAGAAGTGCATGGAAGTGAGCTTACCGGTAGTAGGCGTATCTACAAACAGGTTCAGCGATTGAGACTGGCAGATATAAGCGCCACGGTCGGCAGCCATATCAATCAGCGTACGTTGTTTGATCTCCCAAACAGTTTTGTATATCTCCTTGATGTTATCAGGAATGCCATCGATCTTTTGCACAGAGCCATTGTGGGTAATGATCTTGTTCTTCATATCATCATTCCACAGGTTCAGCTCAACCAGGTCTTTCAGCAGGTGCTTGTTCACCACTACAAACTCACCACTCAGTACACGACGCACGTAGATATTGGATGTATAAGGTTCAAAACATTCGTTGTTACCCAGTATCTGTGAAGTAGAAGCAGTAGGCATAGGCGCCACCAGCAGGGAGTTGCGGATACCGTGCTTTATCACTTCAGCCTTCAGCGTATACCAATCCCAGCGCAGAGAAGGCTCAACACCCCATGCGTCGAACTGGAAAACACCTTTGGAAGCAGGAGAACCAGCAAACGTTTCATAAGCGCCTTCTACCTTAGCCAGGTCTTTACTGGCAGTCATAGCGGCGAAGTAGATCGTTTCGAAGATATCCTTATTCAGTTGCCTGGCACCTTCACTTTCGAAAGGCAGGCGCATCAGGATAAAAGCATCGGCCAATCCTTGTACACCCAACCCGATCGGACGATGACGCAGGTTGGACGTTTTGGCTTCTTCAACCGGATAATAATTATTGTCAATGATCTTGTTCAGGTTCTTGGTAGCCTGGTAAGTTACATCATACAAAGTCTGGTGGTCGAACTGGCCATTGTTCACAAAACGTGGCAACGCCAGCGAGGCCAGGTTACAAACCGCCACCTCTTTATCAGAAGTATATTCCAGTATCTCAGTACATAAGTTGCTGCTCTTGATCGTACCCAGGTTCTGCTGGTTCGATTTGCGGTTGGCAGCATCTTTATACAGCAGGTATGGTGTGCCTGTCTCGATCTGTGCATCGAGGATAGCAAACCACAAGTCTTGTGCTTTCACCGTTTTGCGGGCGCGGCCTTCCTGTTCGTATTGGTGGTACAGCTTTTCAAACTCCTCACCCCAGCACTCATGCAAGCCTGGCGCTTCGTGCGGACAGAACAAACTCCACTGACCATCACTCTCTACACGTTGCATAAACAGGTCAGGGATCCACAGTGCGTAGAACAAATCTCTTGCACGCATTTCTTCCTTACCATGGTTCTTGCGCAGGTCCAGGAACTCAAACACATCAGCATGCCATGGCTCCAGGTAAATAGCAAAAGCACCTTTACGCTTACCACCACCCTGATCTACATAGCGGGCCGTGTCATTGAATACACGCAGCATGGGGATAATACCATTGCTGGTGCCATTGGTGCCACCGATATAGCTACCGGTAGCGCGGATGCCGTGGATAGAAAGACCAATGCCACCAGCACTCTGAGATATCTTGGCAGTCTGTTTCAAGGTATCATAAATACCATCGATGCTGTCTTCCTTCATAGTCAGCAGGAAGCAGCTGCTCATTTGCGGCTTGGGAGTGCCCGCATTGAACAGGGTCGGTGTGGCATGCGTAAACCAACGCTCAGACATCAGGTGATAAGTCTTGATAGCACTCTCGATATCATTTTTATGGATACCTACCGATACACGCATGAACATATGCTGCGGACGCTCCACCACTTTCCCATCCACCTTCAACAGGTAAGATTTCTCCAGTGTTTTGAAACCAAAATAGTCGAAGCTGTAATCGCGGTCGTAGATGATCGTAGAATCCAGCAATTCAGCATGCTCCTGGATGATTGCCCATACATCGTCAGCCAGCAAGGGCGCAGCTTTACCGGCTTTGCTGTCCCTGCATTCGTATAGCAACTTCATCGTATCGGAAAAAGTCTTGATGGTATTCTTATGCAGGTTGCTCACCGCAATACGGCTGGCCAGCAACGCATAATCGGGGTGCTTCACTGTTAAGGAAGCAGCAGTTTCTGCAGCGAGGTTATCCAGTTCGGTAGTGGTAACGCCATCATACAAACCTTCAATAACTTTCTTCGCTACGTCGATGGAATTCACAAACCGCCTGTCGAGCCCATAGCATAGTTTTTCTATGCGGGCAGTGATCTTGTCAAATTTGACAGATTCTCTTTTGCCGTTTCTTTTTATTACAAACATGGGTCAGTAAGTATTTATATTGAGTAATTAGTATTGTCAATGCCTGTATTCCCTTTTCAACCTGTCAACTTATCAACTCGTCAACTCAACCTAAAAATCCTCTTCCAATGAAAAGCTTTGGCTCTCCTTGCTTCCCATTACCCCACTCTTCTGGTAATCGCCTACACGCTTTTCGAAGAAGTTGGTCTTACCTTCCAGGGAGATCATTTCCATGAAGTCGAAAGGATTGCTGCTGTTGAACATTTTGGGATAACCCAGTTCACTCAGCCAGCGGTCGGCTACAAACTCGATGTATTGCTGCATCAGTTTGGCGTTCATACCGATCAGATCTACAGGCAGTGCTTCTGTGATGAACTCTTTTTCAATCTTCACTGCATCGCCGATGATAGCATACACTTCTTCCTGCGTCATCTTTTTACTCAGCATGCTGTACAGCAAGCAGGCAAATTCACAATGCAGGCCTTCATCACGGCTGATCAGCTCATTACTGAAAGTAAGGCCGGGCATCAGGCCTCTCTTCTTTAACCAGAAGATGGAGCAGAAGCTACCACTGAAGAAAATACCCTCTACGGCGGCAAAGGCTACAAGTCTTTCGGCGAAGCTGCCATTCTCGATCCAGCGCAGTGCCCACTCCGCTTTCTTTTTTACGGCAGGCACCGTATCGATGGCGTGGAACAGACGATGTTTCTCCTGTGGATCTTTAATATAAGTATCGATCAGTAAAGCGTACGTTTCAGAATGGATATTCTCCATCATGATCTGGAAGCCATAAAAGCAACGCGCTTCGGGCAACTGCACTTCACTCATAAAATTGACTGCCAGGTTCTCATTCACAATACCATCGCTCGCAGCAAAGAACGCCAGTACATGCGAAATAAAATGACGTTCACCATCGTTTAAATTCGCCCAGTGTTGCAGGTCACCACTCAGGTCGATCTCTTCCGCTGTCCAGAAGCTCGCTTCATGCTTCTTGTACATTTCCCACACCCTGGGGTAATTGATGGGCAGAATCACAAAGCGGTCTTTGTTTTCCTGCAGTAATATTTCGTTTTCGTTGCTCATGGTTCGATGGTATAATACTATTAATAATTAGAGACGACGATGCCCTCCATAGAAATATACTTCCATGGATGGAACCAGCGATCACCCGTTACAAAAGGGAACAACACAATACGTGGCCACACCACTGACCGGAGGGGTTGAGGGTGCAGTGAGTGACAGTATAGCAGTGCGAATTACCTTTGATGCGAAGGCGTGGCACTAATTGTATGGCAGGTATCTGACTTTGACAGTTGCGCAACAGTCCATGATTTACACATGGTTCCCTTTTAAACCTGTCTAAATACCTGTTTTTGAGACAAATAGACGGGCACCAACACAATATTTTGTAAAAGAGCGAATACAAACTTAAACCTCGTGGCGGGGCTGGTCAAATGAACTTAGTAACAATGAGTGGATAATTCTTCCCCGCTGAATTGACAACCGTCAAGAACCTTACCTGATGGGCATTTGCTTAAAATTGTACTGCTCTCAACACTTTAGCGGGGTAAATTTGCAGAACAAGACTCTCTCATCAATACGCTCCATACTGAATACAGTATTTTCTACTTACAAACACTTAACCCAATGTTAACAATTGGGTTAATGGTCAATTATGGAAATTTTAGTCGTTCCAAATAAAACAAGGATTTAAATAATGCAGGAAATTTATAGTGTGGTCCAGGTTAATCGAAGGGCCACATGATCATGAGAAAATCTACGCAATTTCAATAACCCGGGCCTAATGTTCTAAAAACGGGAACGCTACGATAGCTTATGTATTTCGAAGGTCCGGGTTATATGAAATTGCAGCTGGCTGTGTAGCCATCTTTGATTGAGGTATGTAATAAATAAAAACAGCCGGTCAATACTGGTAGTATGTACAAAGCGACAATACATGCTATCCGATTGAGCCAGCCCACCGACTCTCCTCCTCTTTTTGACCCTTATACTGCTAAAGGCTGTTGATTAGGCCCGTACACTGTGTGACACACTTGCTTTATCGAATAGTATAGGCGTAACAGGCGGATGGCCACCTTGTACCCATGTAAAACCTTAACAAACATTAAGAAATCGTTACAGTCAAATGAACAAGCGTTTCATAGTGGGGATCGTATCCCTGCTCCTTATCCTGTTGATGGTGTATGCAGCACAGGCCAAACTAAGAGATTACTACAATTTTCAATTCGGGCTTAGTGAATCACCCATCATAGCTCCTTTTGCCGGTGTATTGGCCTGGGCCGTACCGGCTACGGAGCTTATCATTGCAGCCATGCTAGTCCTACCACGTCTTCGGTTGGCCGGCCTCTACGCCTCCTTTGTATTAATGATATTATTTACCCTGTACATTATTGTGATGCTCAGTTTCTACGACGACATCCCCTGCTCTTGCGGGGGCGTGTTGGAAGAAATGTCGTGGGGCGTGCACATCGCCTTCAACCTGGCCTTTGTGTTGGGCAGCGCCTGGGCCATCATGCTCGAAAAAAAACGCCGACGACGTCCTCCGGCTTCTATTACAGTGTTACTGTCATCCTGAGCCTGTCGAAGGATCTTGTCACCCTGAACTTGTTGAAGGATCTTGTCACCCTGAGCCTGTCGAAGGGTATCATTATAGAGAGTTCTCCTATTCAAATACCGATCACCATTAAACCAATGTGTCATGCGTAAGAACATTCTGGAGCGTCTGGAACGCATAGACCGCCTTATTCGAATCAAAGGAACCGGTACGCCGGCTGAATTGGCGGCCAGATTAAAAATGTCTGAAAGAAATATTTATCAGTACCTCAACCTCATGCGGGATCTTGGCGCACCTATCAAATTTGATCCCTATCGCGAAACGTATTATTACAGTGAAGAGGGGCAATTTATTATTTGTTTTCAGCCGGATAACAAGGATCATAAGGGGGATGAAGATGACGTGAAACCTGTTGTCAAAAAGTCTGCTTAAGTCAATTCCTGAATCATAATAATTCACTGCACTATACGTGCAGTGTAGGGCTGTAAATTAGAATGTGAATACAGCAACCGGTAGTCGGAATACAGTATGTATAGTACATGCTGTATTCTGATATTGCTGGAATTGGCAGTGATTCATCATGCTATTGCTCATAAAGAATCTTGAAACCAATGAAATCAGAAATTTTGCAACCAAAGGTCGAGGAAGAAGCAACTCTTTCCCCAGCTTCTGAGGCTCTTCCTGCGGAAGAAGGCCCCGAACAAGAGGTGCAGCCCAAGCGAAAAGTAGAAAAGAAAGCCGGCAAGAGGGTGGGCTATAACTATATCATTGTAAAAAGTTATAAGGAAAGCCAGAAGAATGATGTGGTGAAATGCCTGTATATAAAAAGTCTTACCAATTGGGGATTTTGTGTGATCAAGGAAGGGAGCTATGGGGATACCAAAGACAAGTATGATCGTGATATTATTGACCGGCTCAAATGGCAAAAAGAACTGCATGAACAGTTGCAGTATAAAATTCGTATTCCGCATTTACTTGGACATTTTGAAGAGGGGGGGAATTATTATCTCGTGATTGGGCATATCAAAGGAAAACCTTTGTATAAGGTCTGTGACCAACATGAAAGAGAATTAAAGCAGGGGCTGACTACTGGAAACAAAATTGGCCGACGATTCCTAGACTATCTGATCCAGATAGCCACGCTGTTGGAGACCATTCATAAGCAAGGTATCGTGCATCGGGATGCGACCTCCAGCAATTATATGATCACAGCGGGTGGCAAAGTAGCACTCATAGACATGGAATTGTCTTATTCTATACCGATGCAGTTTCCTACACCGGCATTTTCCCTGGGCACACACGGTTATATGTCGAAACAGCAGGAAGCGGTCTCTGTTCCCACAACGGCCGAAGATATTTTTGCATTCGGAGCTATTATGCTGGAAATGTGGAGTGATATACCTTCTTCAAAGACCACCAATGAACCTATTGACGAATTAATCAAAAAGATATCCTTTTTTATACCCGATCAGCAAATTGCCAACATGGTGACCCAATGCCTGTTGCCGGAGGACGATAAGCGGCCGAATGCTACTTATGTACTGCAGGTATTGAAACAATATGAAGCAGACCTGAAAAATAAAGTATCAAGGCCAGTCAATCAGCGTATTTATTATTCCCGGGATGAAATTTTAACTACCGTACAGGCAGCTATAGACACATTAGCCACGCCTTTATTTGCCGACATTGAAAAAGGTTGGTTTTCAGATGACTTGGAGCCACCGCCTCCTGAAGACAAGCACAAGCTGCGTAAAAGATGGTACACCAGTTATAACAGGGGAGGCATGGGAATCGTATATGTTTTGATGAATGCCAAATCAGCAGGAGTGAATACCGATCTCAATATACCTTTCATAGAAAAAGCACTGGACCTGGTAAAAGGGAAATATGTTGACCGTATTGAACACGCTCCTCCCGGATTGCATTTTGGCGCAGACGGCATCGCAGCCACACTGTCTGCTGCTATCCGTTATGAGCTGATAGATGCCTCTGCCGAGCACCTCGAATGGATCGACCTGTTGTTGGAAAAATCGAGTACTACCGTTGATATTGCACATGGAGTGTCTGGTCAGGGGATGGCTAACCTGATAAGCAGATCTTTCATAAGCCCACAACGTTTGCAGGAACGGCTACAACGTTACGCGGAATTGTTGATAAGTCAGCAGCATAAAGATGGATATTGGATAAAGGGGTATTACCAGCAAAAGTATACCAAAAGAAAAATGAAAAGAATAACCCGTGGGTTTACTGAAGGAATGGCAGGGATTGTATGCTTTTTATTAGAATATGGCTACCGGTATCAACATGAGCCGAGTAAAAACGCGGCACAACGAGGCCTGCAATGGCTAATCAAAAAAGCGAAGCGTAAAAACGGGGATATTGAATGGACTTCTGCACGAGGTACCAAATTAGGCTATGGCTGGGCGGATGGCGCCGCTGGTATAGCATTTACTTTTATCAGGGCTTTCCGGCTTACCAATGTGCCGGCATACCGGAAATATGCGGAACAGGCACTGCATCGTATTCCGGTGGACACTTCAGGTTACGACATCAGTCAGGACAATGGCATTAGTAGTATTGGTGAAGTGTACCTAGAAGCATGGCGAACTTTCAATAATCCTGAATGGTTTGACCGGGCTACTTGGATAGCACAGGTGATCATGCAACAAAAAAAGCAGCATCCAAAATATGGCCTTTACTGGGTGGTGAAAGGAGAGCGCGAACCGGTAGCTAATTTAATGGCGGGTAATAGCGGCGTGATACATTTTCTCTTGCGTTACTGCTATCCGGATAAAATAGGCTTTCCGCTCATGCCTGAAGATTAACCTATAAAAACGCTTACAATGAATTACGCGAAGGTGATTGGCTCAGCTCTGAAATTATTCCCTAAAAAGATCAACGTTACGCTCATCGATGCCGCCACAGGCAACAGATTAGGTAAATACAAATTATTGGCGGAATTATTGCCCAATGCTTTTAATCGTCCTGTTACGCTGGTGATTAACAATACCCGCTGGCGGGTGCTGGAGGCAGAACCTCTACTGGCAGATGATTTCCTGTTTACCAAAAAACTCACCTTACGTGTGCAGCCCTCCGAAAGTGAAGGTGTACGCGAGCTAAATTTCGATCTTCCTTCAAAATGCAGTGAAGTTCCGGCTACCGGAGTAACCTGTTTATATGACGATTTTACACTCGAGGTGAGTGAATCTGATTGGCGGCAGGTAGAGTTGTTGCCGATCAGTCAGTCGGACTCAATTGAACAAGCCGTTAAGGAAGTGGAAAACATCCTTAACAGCCAACCCAATCCTTTGTTAGGCTATGAGCAACAGTATATACGTGATAATGCTCTGCAGCCGGAATTGACCATTCCCTTTGATGAGTTTTGTACGTTGTTGATTAACCCTGTAAAAGGAAATATTCTCTTCAACAACAATGGTTTTGTGCAGCATGGATTTGCTCTCCGGAGTGACAGTTATACTTACTATGGTATCATAGAAAACGAACATATTAAAACGCTTTGTCTACGCCTGTTTGAATGGGCAGATGATGAATTTATGCGGGTATTATCTACCTATGGGTTATGCCTGGTTAACTGGTGTAATGCTGTGCGCATCAGTGCCGAAGCCGGCGAAACTCCTAAAAGTCAATACATAGACATATAACACGTTCACATTACCTTTCCCTACTTTATGCCGATTGTTTTTTAGCTGCTTGTTTTTCTTTTTCTTTAGCTTCTTTTTCTTTCTCTATTTCCCTTTCTTCTCTTTTCTTTTCCTGCCCCTTTACCCAGGCCTTAAACTCGGGGTAGCCTGGCTGGCTATAGTAATCTTGTAATATGGCCTGTGTGACAGGGTTTCTGAGCCCCAATTCAGTGATCACTTTCTCATCCAGTATCCGGTCGAGCAATCGTTCGCGCAACTGGCCTTTGAATTGTTGCTTCGCTTTATTATATAAGGTACGGGCATACACTTCCTGGGATTTGAGGCTATCGGTACTGAAGTCGAAACCTGCCTGTCTGTTGAGTTCCATCCAGGTAAAGCTATAAACATCGTAGATAGACCCATTATACTCTGACAACCCATTCAACCATTGCCGGGTTGGTGTGTATAGGGTAGAATCCCAGATCTGAATCAGGTCACTGATGGTTAAATTTGTATTGCCTGCGCTGGCAGCTCTTTGCAGGCCACAAAAGGCGTCAACCCGGTCGCATTCTATGCTTCCGATGAAATTAGATTTGTAAAAGTCGTATTCAGCAGGCTTGAGTTGATTTCTGAAAGATTCTATTATGGGCAGAGACAAGGCCATTCTTTCATCGAGATAACGGTTCCAATCCTGGTAATCAGCCATATTGCTGACATTGTAACTGTATTTTTTGAATGGGCTTAACAGTCGCTCCTTCACCTGGGCGAGGGTATCCATTAATGCCATTGCCTGAATATTACTACCCGAATAGTGGGGATAATTTTCCTTGTACAGGATATGCATACTATCGCCCGGATGCATAATAATAGCAGTACCAACAGGAGGATACAGTTTGATCGGTTGATCGGAATATATCTCCCAGCGTACCTTCTCTTCTTTGAACTTACCTTCTAGGGTAATAGCATAAGGGGTAACCTCTTTCAGAGGAAATGGGTAATAGCGTAGGCTTATATCCTCTTTTACGGTAAAAACCTGTTCCAGTTCCCGGTGAAACCAGTGAGTAATGGTAGCCTCTACAATAATTTTCTTGCGCGAATCGATGCCTAGCTTACAACTGCCTGTAAACAATAATACAGCGATCATCGAAGCCAGTATAGACCAACAATTAGTAAAAAGTAAAATAGTACGTACGACCGATTGCTTTTTCATGATAATAAGGTAAAGTAGTTTACAATTATATGGGTATCCGGGTGCCTTTACGGTCTGCTTGTAAAAAGTGGTGTCTTTTGATATACACACCGCTGGGGTTGCCGTTGTCATAATCGGCACCAATATGAATCAATTTGCCATCAAAGGTACTGTTGGTTGTCGATTTCAGGTCATTTCCTGTTACCAATGTCATTACGTTGAATTGCTGCAACAGTTTATTGACTGTCTCCACAACCAAGTCCTTCTCTGTCGGCAAAGCAAGCGTAGGTAAGGTAGCAAATGAAGCAGGCTGCTGAGCGCATAGCAAGCGCACCAGGGCATTAAATGCAGTAAGGGACGTCGCTTTTTCAACAAGCAGTGGCAACAGGTCATAATGCACAAATAACAGATGGCCGATCTTTTCTACTGTATTGCGGCTGCTTAACCACTGTTTTAATTCAAAGTTAGCGCTATACAGGGCGGTGAAAGGGCTTCTTGATTTGGCGGCAGCAGGCGGATAAGCAGGGTGTTCGTATTGCCAAGGGCCATTTCGTTGCGCCAGTTCATAGGGACCTGGCAAAAAATGAACAGCACCACCTTTGGCCCTTGCTTTTTGCTCTAAACCATACAGGAACCACCACCAGTTGGGATCGGGGGTGCAGTGATCATGACTATTGCCAAATAACACCAGGTGACCTTCTCCAAAAGTCCAGCGTAGATTTTGGTTTACCACCTTGTGCTTGATCAATAGGTGACAGAAAGGCCGGAACTGATCTTTACTGCCTGATACTACAAAAAGACGACGGGAGGTCGGGTAAGTATGAGGCAGATTACCTGATGATTGCTGTAACCGAAGGGAGAAATGGCCCGTGGAAGCAGCTGTACTAGGCAATCGGAGCGCTATTTTGATGGGTTGAAGCATAGTTAGTTATTCGCTTAATGGCCGGTGACCAGAAAAAAACTCGCACAAATCGGCCCTTACAGTAGCAGGGATAGCAGCTACCTTTTTATATACTTTTTGGTGCCGTGAATAATACAAGGTGGGCTTGTCTTTATATAAGTCATATTGATGCGCCAAGTTTTGACTGTCAAGGGTAAGTTGCTGGTCAATGCGGACAATAGGAAGTTCATAGTTTTGTTCCTGGAAATAACCGCGTATGGTTTTCCGGCCACCATTGGCAGCAATAATGATATAGTGGTTGGCTGGCAGGTTTACCTGGTATTTCATGATGCTGTCGATGGACTTTTTCCGGCAAGCAGGACAACTGGCCTGCACGGGCAGTACCAGGAATGCAAGAGAGTCATCGCGTACGGTTTCCGGTACTCGGTATTGAGTGGTGGCCATTAAACCCTTGAATAAGGAATCCTGCTGCCCCGGAGCTGTAATCATTTCTATACTGGTGGTGGAAGGTTTTCCACAGGCGGCCAATAAGACTATTACTCCTGATAAGATAATCATTTTCATAGCACTAAAATAAATCACGCTACTGCAGTTTGGTTGCAGCGTAAGATTATTTCTGGGGGGTATGCATACCAGATAATGAGGCAGGCTGGCCCTTATTATCATGATAGGTAAACCGTACAAATTGTAAGGCATATTCGTTTTGAAAATTGGTGCGGGCGTAGAGCCGTCCGTCCGGTGTAAAGAAAAGCGATTCAAAGTCCACACTGGCAGGCCAAGCCGATTCACCAATAATCTGGAAATGTTCATTGAAGATCAGTACCGTTTGCTGCTGGCTTTTTTTAGCCTGAAAATCTTCCGGGCTTATCTTATGCCTCACCAGGCGCAGGTAGTATTTATTGGCCGGGTCAAAAAGTACCGGTCCATAGGAATCGCGGATTGCATATTCTTTCAGTTCGTCCTCATATTTTTTAAGAGATGGTGCCGGTACCGGTGCGATGGGGGTCTGCTGCTCCCGGCTGCGGGCAAAGTAGGAATGAAAATAATCAACCAGGTTTGTTTCATACAGTAAGGTGTCGGCCGGGAAACTGAATACAAATTTCCCGAGGTGATTATAGCAAAAATTGTATTCGAGCAAGCAGTCACCGTATAAGCTTTCCTGGTACTGGCGGGGTAAGGGATAGAGCAGTTGAGTGGTACTTTTCTCCAAGTCGAAGCTGTAGATAACTTTCCAGTTGCGCAGGGCATTCAAGGACCGGTAATCCACCCTGTTGCGGCTGATAGCATACAGCGTATGACCGATGAGCACTGGTTGTTTATGACTATCGAAAACGGCAGCGTTTCCTTCCGGCTCAGCAGGAAACTCGATTTTCACTTTTCGATGACCGCTACTGTCAAAAAGACGCAGCGTGGATTTATTGATGACGAAAATGCTATCCCAGTTCTTTATGAACACCGACGTTTTATGCAATTGGTTGTCCCTAAATAGTTTTTTCAAGGGAATCTGCAGGTAAGGTTGCTGGTTCAACAAATAATAAATACTAATGGATTGGGAACGTTGATCGTAAAAAGAAATATAATAGATGCCTTTTCCCTGGAAAATATTAAAAGATTTAACCTCGTTATAAGTGTTATCCCTCAGCAGAAACTGCAGGGTGTCAGGTTGTGCGGCCAATTGAATGCTGTCGTATATGGGTGCAGCATTGTGATAGCTATGGGCAATCGTTTGTACGGAATTTCGGCAACTTTGTGTGAGTAGAGTAAATAATAAGAATCCAATAATGTATGACTTGCAATTATGAAAACGCATGGGATAAGTTTGTGTTTTATCGGTTACTACTCCACCTATGCTACCAGCCATGTTCAAGAATCAATTAATGTCCAATTATCAGTCATTAAATATCAGAATCAAAAGTTTGAAGTCTGGTTGGCTGCACCTGGATTACTAGTAATGGTCTTAACGTTATTACCTAATACATCTGTTATTGAACTGGTTATTTTTCCATGTGTTGAAGTCCTTGAATCAAGGCCGGCATAGAGCGGATTCCCCCAGGGCGGGTTATTGACCAACTACATGCTGCTCCGGTAGCCTGGTCACGGGAACAAGTTAATTGATTTGCTACGGCGCCATTATTAGTTACAAGCAATTTTCCGGCAGCTCTTTTCTCTTTGTTATTGGGGAGTATAGCTGCAGTAATCATAGATGTCATAGTAAGAATCAGGCCGGTGACTCCCCAAGATGTACCTTTCTCCATATCATTTATGTTTTATTAGTCAGGAAAACGATTGGAACGTTTGGGATAAGGTAGCATTCCAACAATCAGATCTTAACGAGAAAACTTAATTAAATGAAGTATGATTAAAGGTTGCTGGGTTGTTGGTAGCACTCCTGGCCCTCCCCCCTCCTGAGCCAGCCAAGGTTACTTAAATCAGAACGATAAAATAACTAAAAAAGCTGGCTATTGAAAGCCAGCTTTTAAGTACGTTAGGATCAATTGAACGAAGTGTGATTAAGAGCACCTGGGCTATCGGTAATTGTCTTAACCTTATTGCCAGCCGCATTAGTAATTGAGCTGGTTGCTTTACCAGATGTTGAAGTCCTTGAGAATTCACCTGCAAAGGCTCCACCTCCAGCTTTTGTTTCAGTCCAGGTACATAAAGCGCCTGTCGCCTGATCACGACTACAAGTTAACTGGTTTGCTACGGCGCCATTGTTAGTTACAAGTAGTCTTCCGCTTGTACCTTTGTTTTTGTTACTAGGAATAACAGCAGCAGTAACGGCTGAAGCTCCGATGAGTACAAGACCCAGCAGGGAAAACTTACGCATTGATACTTTTTTCATAAATGAGTGTTTATTTAATGAATAAATCATCTATGGCCAATAGATTTCAATGCTAAATTACTTTTACCGGCTGCACTATAAGTGCAGTTATATATTAATTATAGGTGCAAATGATTATTGGGTTCGGGAGGAGGTGGCGCTGAGGAAGCTATCCTGCTCTTTTCTGAATAATAACACGCGGATACCGGTGTTTGCTACCCTGTAAAAATTTCCTCCTTCCACCAGCAAAGCTTCACTTTTCCCACCGGCATGCTTCGTATCTGTGTTGATCACTTTTTGGGAATGATGTACACTGATGGTATCGGCTACAATAGTATGACCCGTTATGATATGACTTACCTCGAACTTCTGCAATGTGCTGTCAATTATGCCTTCTATAGACGCTCCGCTATTATAATACTCACGGTACCAAAATGGCCCCATACTGGAACTCATAATGATATTCGCTTTTTCATTCCCATAATTATCTTTTTTCTTGTCATAATTGAATCTTGCTAATTGGTTGATTTCTTCTATGCTAATTGGAAGTTGATTGATCTCTCTTGATATACCACCATGCGTAAACAGCATGTCTCCGATCTTTTCTACAATATTTTTTGTACGTAACCATCGGCCCAACTCACTATCCTCGCCATATAGATCTGTCAGGCTTTTACCCATCAGTTCCGCACTTTTGTTGTACTTGCCTTGCACATACCGGTGATCCCCTTGCAGGTTCATTATCTCATGATTTCCTAGTATAAAGTGTACCATACCTCCAGCTGCTTTGGCTTTTTCCTCGAGGGAATAGATCAACCAAAGGCATTCTGTTACCTGGTTGCCCCGGTCGAACATGTCACCGGCAAATACCAGGTGGCCGTTTCCAAATGTCCAATTATACTGTTCATCTATCACTTTGTTGGCTTGCAGCAATTGTCGGAATGGACCAAAATTTCCCTCGATATCAGAAAGTGCCAATAACTTCTTAGGAGTCGCATAGGTAGAGAGAGCAGTTGTATGTTTTTCTTGTAGCTTGAGCACGAAATCATTTCCAGGCTGGTCGGTAGCTGAAGCCAAACTGGCAATGGATGGCAAGAGAATTACTTTGTCCTTATCGATATAATATCCCCGTACATCATTTTTTTCATGAAATACGTAGGGACCATCCTTGAAATTTATTACCCGATTACTCGCTATGGCAGAGCTTATTTGTTGTAATGTAAAAGTACCCGAAAATGGATTGGTCTCATCTAACCTTATCCTACCGGTATGGTCATACATACGGATGGCAGGTACACTGGCTACATGAAAATCTCTTAATATTTCATGGTCACTACCCAAGCCACCGGTATATAGCTGCACGCCTTCCCGGGGGACATATTTCCCTTCCCGAATACTTTTTTGCCATTGCTCTCGATTTGTATCAATGGATACGTTCAGGAATATAACATTAGGATCGTTATGTAATTGCTTTTGTAGCATAGATAATTCCCTGGCTGTTTGCAGGCAAGGTTTGCATCCAGTATACCAGAAATTAATCACCGTAAATTTGCCATCTGTACGGCTTTTCGGGAACGTAGAATCATGTATGTTGCTCAAGTTAAATAAGGGAGCTCCTCCACTTTTTCCTTGAGACAGATATCGCTGTTCAGTTTCCATTTGTTTCATCCATTTTTTGTAGGCAGGAAATCCGGGCGTTGCATAGTAATCCTGCAAGATGGATTGGGTAATCCAGCTATAACTACCCATTTCCTGGATAAACTCTTCGTTAATAAAATAACATAAAAGCCTTTCTCGGAATACTCCACTAAAATCATTTTTTATTTTATAATAAGCAAGCTTTTTAAATATTTGCTGGTTGCCTAAGGTATCTGTAGGCTTAAATTCTGAACTCCTGAGAAGTTCAGTTGAAATAAAACTTTTTGCATATGCGCGCCCTCCCACACCTGGCAGATTCTGTACAGCAGCAGATCGGAACCATTTGGCATTAGACTGATACATTGTACTATCCCATACCTTTACAAGATCAGTAGTGGAATATGGAAAAGAATCCGCCGGGTTGTATTCCGGGTTTGGTACAACATAAAAATATAGCCATCTGTAGTATTCAACATTACTCAAGAAATTGGCTTTCAACCAATCGTATTCATAATGAGTAAGAAGGGATTTATAGGAATCAAGAATTTGCAATGCAGTGATTATTTGATCGTCAAAGTAACCATGAAGGGCCAAGAACCGGGACAGACTTTTAGGATACTTTTCGCCGGCGGGATAAGGCACCTCTTCACTTGCTTTCTTCATTTCATACTGCGTTTTGAATTTAGCAGCGCCCCTTCCTGCAAAAACTGGTTTGCCTTGATCATAGGTAATGAAAATGCTATCTCCCGGCAGTATAAGATAATCCCCTCCCAATATTGAGTTATTTCGGATGATGCAAGGTTTATCAAGTCCGAACTGCCAGGTATAAGTTTGTTGATGAATAGCAGCTTTGGTCCTCCACAAATAGGGTCTTTTTCTCTTGTCGTCACTATTGGGAGCGAGGCTATCTCCATCCAGCCGGAAAGGAAATATAATATATTCTGCGCCCATTGCTTTGGGTACTGAAGCATTTACCGTAAGCGGCACAAGCGTATCAGTTCCTTCCCAAATGGGATCACTGGAAACGGGCAATTTTTCTGTATAAGTAGATACATCGGCTTTAATAATTACCTGGTTGATTTGTCCTAATGTCTTAGGACATTGCGTAATGAAGAGGGTAATGAGGAAAGCAATAATAATAGAAACTTTTAAATTCATACTGGCTTAATTGAATTTGTAATACTAATACGAAGGATTTTGTGGCATGCCATAATTCACATCCTTTAAGGGGAGGGGGGCTATCGATTTATTGCTGGGATATGGCAATACGAGAGGAGCGCCAACAGCAGCGTCCTTCCTGTTCACCCCTTTTTTCCACCGAAGCAGGTCCCACATTCGAAATCCTTCAAAAGCTAGTTCTTTCCTTCTTTCCAAGTATATGGAATCTAATAAAGCTGTACCCGTTACTGTAGAATTGGAAGCAGCCGGATTAGCTCTTTTTCGGATAGCATCTAAATAATTTCTCGCAGTACCTTCATCCCCCATTTGTGCGGACGCTTCTGCTACTGTAAGGAACATTTCTGACGACCTGAAGATAGTGAGATAGTAAGACCTATTACGTTCTCTTTCTGATGTCCCAAATCCTGAAAGCACGTTGCTAGGGTACTTTCTTATGGAATCAATACCGTTACTTGAGGTGATTATCCAATTTTTTCTGCTATCGTTTTGATCTTGGTTTAATAACGTCGAAATATCTTTGGTAGCAGTAAAAAAAGTGAAGGCACTCTTAAAGTAATATCCTTCAAAACTGGTAGTATAACTTCCGTTTAGTAAAGTAGTCGACGATGGACTTAATTGGAACAATGCCTCTGTTTCATCAGGAGTGAACAGTTTAGCAGGATATTTCTCCGAAGCAAGTAGCGGAACAGCAATCGATACTTCTCTAGATAAGGTTTTGGCTTGTTGCCAGTCCTCTTTAAAAAGAAATATTCTGGCTAGCAGAGCCTTAGCTGCCAACTGGTTCATAACAATCTTATTGTTGTTGTTCGGGGTTAGCATAGGGATAGCTTTAGCCAAGTCAGCAATCATTCCATCATATACTTCTTTTACCGTATTACGATGGAATGGATCATTCCAATCCCAACTGGTCACGTAAGGAACGCCAGGATGGTTCCCATTGGCAGAGAAATTATACGATTGAGCAAAAGTGTTGACCAAAATAAAATAGCCTAAAGCTCGCAAGCTAAGAGCTTCTCCGATTATCTGGTTGGTTTGGGCAGGATCTCCTTTACTCAACTCATTGGCTTTCTCAATAACAAAACTACAATCGCGGATAAATTGATAGCAATCTTTCCAAAACCCGTCCGCTCCGTTATAAAAACCATAGTCATTCATGCCATTGGATTGATTCCAGATGTAATGAGATAGTAGCAAAAATGAATTTCTCGCACTCGGTTTAATATTGTCCGCAACGAGTTCCCCAGATATTCTATGCCCGTTAACTCCCTCATATAAGTTTCGCCCTAGTTGTATATACACGCCATTCAAATACTGTTGAAGACTATTTATATTATTTACATATTGCTCACGAAGAATAACACTGTCGTCCTCGACGTCAAGAAATGATTTGCTACAAGATAAACTACAGCTGCAAAGTACAAGTATAAACAGGTTATATTTTAATTGTTTCATTTCATTTTTTTTTACTTCCCGTAGGGGAAATAAGTGAAAACTAAGAGTCTAAAAACTAGCATTAATGCCGATAGAATAAGATTGGGCTTGCGGGTACTGAAAAAGCAACAAGCCTTGGACGTTTACATTACTGACATCTGCTGTACCAGGCCTTTTGGTAGACCACAAGGCGAGGTTATATCCCTGCGCATAAATTCTGATTGAGTTTAAATTTAGCGGCTGTATCAGCTTTTTAGGTACCTCATAACCTATGGATACAGTTTGCAGACGTATATAATCTCCATCAAACAGGTTCCGGGTAGAGGTCTGGTTATAAACAGCGTTATACATTTCCCTTTTAGGATTGGCAGCCATATCTCCAAGCTTTTGCCACCGGTTCAAAGCGCTTTTCTGCTGATTGTCAAAGGGAGTATATCCGTCATTGGTCAACTTAGGATCGGCATTGTATACCTTAAAACCATATTGATAATAAAGCTGGAATGAAAAGGATATTCCATTGTAGTTAAATGTATTGGTGATGGCACCAAATCCATCTGGCTGTGGTTTGCCTACCCATTGCGGTTTAGCTGCATTAAAGTCGGTATTGGGTTTACCTGTAGAATCTATCCACATGCCTGCTCCCGTAGCCGGGTCAACGCCTGCCCATACCCGCATATAAAATGAGTTGAAATTGCGGCCTTCCTGGTTAGCCAAACCATCAGTTCCATTTACTGTTACCGGGAGTCGGCTGTTGGCTTTAATCAATTTGTTTTGGTTAGTACTCCAATTTGCATTCAGATTCCAGGAAAAATTCTTCGATTTAATAATATTCGCATTGATTGAGAGTTCTGTTCCTTTATTGACAATATCTCCAAGGTTATTTTGTACATTAGAGAAACCACTTGCATAGGGTAAATCAATAAAGTAAATTAGGTTGGTTGTTTTACGCCGGTAAAAATCAGCTGTCACAGCAATTCTGTTCTGCCACAATTGTAATTCAAGACCGGCATTCCAGGTAAATGTTTTTTCAGGTGCTATCAATGAGTTGGGCGGGGTAGCACCAGGCAGCAGGCCTAGTGTAGAGTTATCCAGGTAATTTAAAGTGGTCAATTGCTGGTACTTGATATACCTGTTGATGGTGGTAGCATTACCAGCAGGCCCCATACTCCCTCTTAGTTTCAAGTAGTTGAGCCAAGATTGCGTGCTTTCCATAAACTTTTCTGCTGAGATGATCCAGCCGCCTCCCAAAGACCAGAAGGTATTGAATGGCTGCTTGCCACCAAACTGTGAATATCCATCTGAGCGGATACTAGTTGAGACAAAGTACTTTTTCCTGAAGTCATAGTTGGCTTGCCCAAAATAAGATAAGCCAGTCTCTTTCCTTTTGTTTCCAGAACTTGTTCTTATTGCTGTCTGATCGATTTGGTCATTGGTATAAAATTGAAGATAAGTACCAGTGGCTGTAATAGTTTGTTTGGTACTTATACGTGCCTCCTGGCCAGCCAAAACATTCAATCCATGATCGCCAAATGCTTTCGTAAAACTAAGAATATTGGTATTGATAAGATTGGTGGTGCGTATGTTGCCCTGATGGATCCTGCCAACCCCCGTTTTGTTCAGTTCCCGGTCAAATATCCTTGGGTCCATTTTATCCTTAGCCTCTGTAAGCAAGAAATCTACACCCAGATTGGAAGTAAACTTGATATCTTTCGAGAGGGTGAGTTCGGCAAATAATTTGGTCAGTCCCCGATAGCTGGTGTTCCTGCTGCTATTCAGGTTGAGCGAGGCAACAGGGTTTACACCATAGGCAGGAACAACATAATTATAGTAATATTCGCCATTTTCCAGGTACACTGGATTTAAAGGATAAGCGTAAAATATAGATCCATATTGGGCCGCGCGATCATAGGCAAAATCCTGAATATTGTAAGAAAGCCCTGTATTCATGCCCACCTTTAACCAATTGGTGACTCTGTTCTCAAAATTAAAGCGTACAGATTTCCGGTCAAATCCCGTTTTTCTGTACACGCCATCCTGTTTGGTCCATTCAAAATTTAAATAATAATTCGAATTGACATTTCCACCCGAGATGGATACTTCGTTGGAAAAGGTAGTAGCATTTTTCTTATATAACGATGGCGTTAAATCGGTAAAGGGATAAAAACTGCCATCGGACCTTAGCGGAAATTTGGATTTCAGGTCAGTAAGAATATCTGCATCGGTAATGCCAGGGAAGCTATTGCGGTAAGTTTCGTACAATAGCTGCATATATTCATCCTGGGTTACTAGGTCAATATTGTTTTTGATGCGATTGGCTATATCCATCTGGCTACGGATGCTGATCACAGCTTTACCAACTTTACCCTTTTTGGTAGTAATGAGTACCACCCCATTACTAGCAGTGGAACCGTATAGCGCAATAGCAGCGGCATCTTTTAATATGGATACCGTTTCAATGTCGGAGGTATTTAATGTAGCCATGGGGTTATTAACAGGTACATCCCAAAGGCCTTGACCACGGCCTTCAGGCAATTGTGCATCCTGAAATACGGGAATGCCATCTATGACGATCAATGGGTTTCTTACTGTGGAATAACCCGACAATGTATTATCCGAGGGACCGGTAGCAATCCCTCTCAGCACGAAGTTGCTCAAGCCCCCTCCTGGTTGTCCCGTGCCGCTCGTGACGAGCAGGCCGGGCACGAGGCCCTGCAGGCTTTTGTCGAAGCTACGGTTGGGGAGGGTGGCGATCTGCTCACCCTTGACCACGGTTACGGCGCCGGTGTTGGAGCGGGAGGATATTTTGTTGTAGGCTACTACCACTTCCTCTTCTTCCTTCACTGCTATTGGTAACCGGATCTCCATATTCAATGCCTTTATCTTCATTTGCTGCGTCACATGCCCAACAGAACTTACCACTAACACTGCATCTTCTTCAATTTCTGAAAGCGAAAAATAGCCTTCTCCATCAGTAGTTGTACTCATCTCTGTACGACGCACAATAACCGTTGCGCCAGGTAAGGGATCTCCCTTTTCATTCATCACTCGGCCGCGCATGGAGATTTTTTTAGGGTTGACAGCAGCAATATTATTCACCACAGGAACAGCCAACGACTTATCCTGCCGCGGCTTCACCACAACGATTTTATCTACGATGGTGTAAGTAAGGGGTTGATCCTGAAAACAGATAGAAAGCACCTTATCTAATGAAGTGTTGGACACTTGTATCGTCACCTTGTTGGCACGTGAAATTTCGCTTTCCGTATATACGAAGCTGTAACCCGTTTGCTTGCGTATTTCTTTGAATACTTTGTCCAAGGTAGCTTCCTTAAAGGAAAGCGTAATGTCCTGGGGGAGCTCTCCGTTGCGGGCTTGTACGCCGAGGGAGAACAGGAATGCCCAAATAATCAGTGCACCTTGCTGCCAGCGGTTATATAAATAACGGGTGGCGCTACTAACATACAGTCGTTGTTGGTCAGTTGTTGTAGAGAGTTGCATGTACAATTGTTTGTTCAAAATGATTGTGATGATGCGGAAAGGTGTAATGGTGCAATCATAAAGCAAGCGTTCCTTTCGTCGGATTTAGGTCATTGTGAACAATCGTAGCGAATGGTTAAGTTCTTTGATCCTTGGTCTATTTCATAGCAAAAGGATTTCTGATCGTCTCCATAAGGAGACAATTCACCTAAAAGGATAGTGAACTAAAACAAGAGTTACTTAATGTTGAGGTGCAATTTGTACGTGGCCTTCTTTATCCTGTCTTACGCACCAAGCTCCACGGATCATGGATAAGTAGATACGTTCTAAGGTTTTCAGGATAGGTACATATAACAAAACTGCGACGCCATGCTGTTGTCAGAAAAGGGGTCGCAGTTTAGTGATGTCTTTAATGGCCACACCATACACCGTGCGTGCAGTTGTACTAATCTTCCGGATACCATAATCATTGAGTGCCTTATACTCATACAAGTTAGCTTAACCACCCTTAGCCGGGCGTATGGTTTTCAAATAATAGGTAGGTTAATGGTCTATGTATAAATGATACAATAGTGATCAAACTTTCTTAACGATGATCTTCCGGCCCTCGATCTCAAACTTCACCTTTTCTGTCAACTCTAAAATCTTCAATACCTGACTAACCGGCACATTCCTTGGCACCCCCATGATATTGAACTTTTCATCCGTGCGGCCACCTTCATACTCCACTTCCACATCATAGCTGCGCGCTATATCGCGCATAATCGTTTCTATCGATGCGTTGGGATAGATGAAAACTGAATTCTTCCAGGATATTGTCTCCTCAAGATCGGCTTCTACTATTTTGAATGGACTTTTCTCACCGTTAGTAATTGCTTTTCCAGCCAGCACGGCCTGCTGACCGGGGGCAAGAAGTTGGGAGTGACGAGCCACAGGCGCGCCGCCTGAAACGGGAACAGGGGTTACTCTTACACTTCCTTCCAACAAGGTCGCTTTTATCGATGACTCATCTGAATAACTCATGATATTGAAATGGGTGCCCAACACCTCCACCTGCATGCCATTCAGCTTCACAATAAAGGGTCTTCTTTTTGGGGCCACACCCGGCTTACCGGGAAGTGTACTTTTAGCTATCTCAAAGTAGGCTTCTCCACCAGTCAGCTCCACCACACGCTCATCACCTATAAATGCTGTCGGATATTTTAAAGAGGATACCGAGTTGAGCCATACCACACTATTATCAGCCAACACAATTTTGTATTTACCACCTTTGTTCGTGCTCACCGTATTGTAAGTAACAGCTGATTGTTGTGTACCTTCCGCCGCTTGCCGGTATTCAATCGTGCCATCTGCTTGTTTCACCACTTCCATGATTCCCTGCTCTGCCAGCTGCCCACTATTCACAGCATCCAGATTGATACTCTTACCATCGGCCAATGTTAAAACAGCATTATTACCGGTGGGCGCTTCTATGTCATTCTTATAGTGACTCGTATTGGTCTTCGCTACGCTTACTTTGTTATTGTTGTTAAAAGCAAAGTACCAAACGCCCATACCTGCAACCAACAACACAGCAGCTACTCCTGCATAGCGCATCCACGGGATGCGTTTTACCGGTGCTTCATCCAGTTCAGGCGCCATCGAAACGATCTTTGCCCATGTTGCCTTTTTATCTTCGCTATGTTCGTTCAGGTCCTGGCTCATGCGGTACTCATCACTCAATTCCTCAAACAAGTCCTTGTTCTCCTTCGATGCAGAGATCCATTGGTCCAAGGTCTGTTGCTCCAAAGGAGTGATCGTCCCTTCAAGTTTCTTAATAATGAGTGCCGATATAGGATGCAAAGACTTCCGCATGTTCTTATTAAAGGGGTTAAATTTTAAGTACGATAATACTCATATTTTCACTATCGATATACAACTTGTATCTAACCCCGGTACAATTTGTACACAGTAAGAACGGTCAAAATGCAGATTGTCCCGGTTAGCGGAAGCTTTTTTTGAGGATTTATTGAAAAGAAAATAAGTTTCTACGCTACTATTAAATTAGTGTTACTTCTATCGTCAACAATGGTTACACAGCTGTAGATTTATTATGCAGGAATCTCCTATAACAGAATAAAAGAAATCGAAGAATAACTATAAAGGAGATAGAATGGAAGGCATAAATGCGAACGATCGTTTGTTTTGATAGCTTTAAGAAAAGGAGCCTCGTCTATGTGTATTTATTACGTGGTTGCGTTCTCTAAGCTGCAGCTATTTAATGCGTCCTGACCCGTCCTAAAATAACGATACAATAAAAAGGGGCAAAAGGGTCATAATAGCCAAAAACGGTCATCTCCGTTTGGACAGTCTGTAGATATCATCTACGTTTGCCTTGATGCAATCAATGACACAAGGACAGTGAAGTGAAGGGAACGTATACAGTAATTGGCAGGGAAGCGTAAAAGGTTTAAGAAATGAGTCGAGGTTGAAGTGTAGATAGAGTATGGATGGTGTATAGATACTGTATAGATGGTGTATAGATAGTGTATCAAAATAGCAGTGTATAGAAAAACAGCCGTTTTAGCCAAAAACAGCAGGGCTCTTCGTGTACTACTTAAATATTTATGATCAAAGATTGACCACGAGCACGGGTATCGTCAATTCATGACGCACAGAGTTGATGGTTTCACCGTAGAGCCAGTCTTTCACACCGGTGTGGCGGTGGGCGCCGATCACCAGCATGTCTGCTCCGTTCTCTTTTACCAGTCGAACGATCTCTTTGGCGCGGTTGCGGAAACCGAGGTGGCCGGTGGTGACAAAGCCACGCTCCTGCAGCTGACGGATATAGAATTGTAAGCGTTCTTCATCGGCACGCGTTTCTGCATCATCGCTCTCCTGTCCCAGCAACCTGGCCGAAGCACTTTCTACAATGTGTATGAGTACGTACTCAGAATCTGTTTTACCCTGACCAATGGCATGCGCCAGCAACGCTGAATCGTTCTCTCCAAATTCCAGCGCTACGGCTATCTTCTTATATGCAGGCACCACCAGCGGTTTCAAGCCTTCCACATCGGGGTGCATTTGTATGGACACCGGTTTGTCCCGCTTATTAAAGAAGGGATAGAAGATCGTAAACACCAACAACAGGAGGAATAATAATCCGCCAACAATGATGAGTACTTTCCAGGCAAGGTTTCCTGGCTCATCAAATACCTTACTGGCTTCATTCATCACCATCTTAATATTGAGGTATACCAGCACGGTTGCTATCAACCAGGCTGCCGCCTGTACAATGGGTTTGATGGCAAAGCCACCCATCGTCTTCTTATCGCTCACGAAGTGAATGAGGGGTATCACTGCAAATCCCAATTGCATACTGAGGATCACCTGGCTTAAGATCAGGAGACTATCCACTTCCTTGTCACCAAAAATATAGATAACGATCAATGCAGGCACAATGGCTAATAAACGGGTAAGCAGCCGGCGTATCCAGGGATTGATGCGCAGACGCAGGTATCCTTCCATCACGATCTGTCCGGCCAGCGTGCCGGTAACAGTGGAGCTTTGTCCCGCTGCTATCAATGCAACGGCGAATAGGATAGGCGCTACCCGGGTGCCCAATGCATCAGACAATAAGGTATGGGCATCTTTTATTTCATCTACCACAAGGCCTTGCTTAAAGAAAGCGGTGGCGGCTAATATCAGGATGGCAGCATTGACCAGAAATGCAATATTGAGCGCAATGGTAGAATCCCAAAAACTCCATTTCAGGGCTTGCTTGATACCTTCTTTCGACCGGTTGATTTTTCTTGTTTGTACCAAGGCAGAATGCAGGTAAAGGTTATGGGGCATCACCGTGGCGCCGATGATACCGATAGCTATGTACAAGGCTTCATCTGAAGGCAAACGCGGAATGAGGCCGGAAGCCACATCGGTAAGTGTTGGCTTCGCCAGTATGATCTCTACAAGAAATGAAAACGCTACGATGGCTACCAGACCAATGATGAATACTTCCATCTTGCGCATGCCCAATCGCTGCAGGTATAATAACAGAAACGTGTCTAAAACGGTAATCGCTACGCCCCACAGAATGGGCATGCCGGTGAGCAGGTGAATACCTATGGCCATACCCAGTACTTCAGCAAGGTCGGTGGCGGCTATGGCCACTTCGGCCAATATGTACAGGAAGAAATTGATGGTTTTGGGATACGTTTCGCGGTTGGCCTGAGCAAGGTCGCGGCCACGCACGATGCCCAACCGTGCTGACAGGCTTTGCAGCAAGAGGGCCATGATATTACTCATCAGTAATACCCAGATGAGCGTATAGCCAAATTTACTACCGCCGGCCAGGTCGGTGGCCCAGTTGCCGGGGTCCATATAGCCAACGCTTACCAGGTAGGCGGGTCCGAAGAAAGCCAGCACTCTTTTCCAACCGATGGCTTTATTGTTGACGTCTATTGATTCGTGTACTTCGCTGAGTGACTGTTCGTGTTTAACTCTATTCATCATACTTTACAAACACATTTTTGGCTACATGCTCGCTGACGGTAACCATCGATTGATTCTTAATTTTTAGCTCCAGTGAATTATCGAAAGCGAATTTCTTTTTTACTTCCAGTTTTGTTCCCAGCGCTATTCCTTTATCGCCCAACAGCTCCAACATCTCGGGGCTCTGATCGCCAATGCTGCTCACCTCTGCTACTTTGTTGAGTGGCAGGTTCAGCAGGTCCACTTGTTTGGGCAAGGTAAATTTGCCATTGCTGTCGGGAATAGGATCTCCATGTGGGTCCGACTTGGGGAATCCGAGGTATTCGTCCAACCGGTCTATTAATTTCTTGCTGCTGATGTGTTCCAGTTCTTCCGCAATTTCATGTACTTCATCCCAGCCAAAGCTCAGCTTCTCTACCAGGAAGTATTCCCACAACCGGTGTTTGCGGATGATCTGCAATGCCACCTTGCGGCCTTCGTTGCTCAATTTGAATCCCTTGTATTTTTCATAGATCAATAGCTTCTGTGCCTTGAGCTTCTTAAGCATATCGGTCACGGAAGCCGGCCGGGTTTGCAATTCATTGGCAACGTCGTTGGTGGTTACTATGCCATCGCTCTTTTGGAGATGGAAGATGGCCTTGAGGTAGTTTTCTGTGCTGCTGGTGTATTTAACGCTCATAACTGGTCTACATGCGAGTGGAGCCTAAAATTAATTTTAGACAAATCTAAAATTAAATCCTGACAATTAAAACACAATATTTTCAATGAGTGGGGGGGATGTATTACTTTTAAGCGTGAATGCTTATGTTTCAACCCGGTTTATGAAAAAGTACTTTTTCTGGCTGCCCTTCCTATTGTTGATCATTGCCTGTAAAGGAAAGAAAACTTCTCTCCAGGATAATGAAACGGTGACTATTGAAGAATTTATTGAGTTTTTCCCCGAAACGCCGCTACCCATCCGTATTGCTGATACCACTTTGGTAAGAAAATCCACAGATTCTCTCCAAATCGGATACAAGATATTTACCCAGTTTATTCCCGACAGCCTGATCAAAAAAGACTTTGGTAAGGGTGTAACGCCCCGGATATTCCCCTTGGGCAGAACCAAGGAGAAGGACAAAGAATCCTATCTGTTTATCAAAGCTACTACCGGTACCAGGCGTATTGCCTACCTGGCCACTTTCAGTGATAAAAATGAGTTCCTGCAAATGCTGCCGCTGGTAAAGACCGGTTTTGATTCTTACTCTTCTGCGTATGGTGTACTGGACAAAAAGTTCCAGATCACTACTTACCATGAGAAGAAGCGTGCCAATAACGAGACTTCCTTTAAGCGTAATGTGTACATTTATAATAGTGGCGCCAACGAGTTTACGCTTATTCTGACTGAGCCCAATGAGGAGATCATTGAAAATGTCATCAACCCGATCGATACTTTTTCTACCAGGAATAAGTTTTCCGGCGACTATGTAAAGGATAAGAAGAATTTCATTTCTGTGCGTGATGGCCGGCATGCCAATGAGCCTATGATCTTTGTGCACTTTGAGAAAAACGACTGTCGCGGCGAGTTGAAAGGCGCTGCCCGTTTGGTATCGGCCAATACGGCCATATTTAAGGAAAGCGGCAACCCTTGTGAGCTTGAGTTTACCTTCAGTAATTCCCAGGTGGTGATGAAAGAAACCGGTGGTTGTGGCTCATACCGCGACTTCAAATGTTTCTTTGAAGGAACCTACCCGAAGAAAAAAGCGGCGAAGAAGAAGTGAGCGTACAAGATCCCCCACCCTGCCGTGCAATAACCGTTCTTTTGTTCCGTTGGTATTCCGTTAATAATGTGTTGACCCTATAAATGCAATACATTTAATATTTTACCAGTATATTGCACCCTTGTCGTGTATTTTATACGCATACTATTTGACGACTAAGTTTTTTACTATATGAGTTTTACCAATTTTACTGTACCGTACCAGCTTGATGAGCGCTTCAATAAGAAGGTGGCCTATTTTTCCATGGAGTTTGCTGTGCACCAGCCCCTGAAGATCTATAGTGGTGGTTTGGGCTTTTTGTCGGGTTCACACCTGCGGAGTGCTTACGAGTTGCGCCAAAACATGATCGGCATCGGCATATTGTGGAAATACGGTTATTATGACCAGGCGCGCAACCAGGACCAGACGTTGCAGGTGACCTGGATGGAGAAGAATTATAGCTTCCTCGAAGATACCGGCATTAAATTTCAGATCATCATTCATGATCACCCTGTGTGGGTAAAGGTCTTTTACCTGAATCCCGAAACCTTCCGTACTGCGCCACTTTTCCTGCTCAGCACCGACCTGCCGGAGAACGATTATGTTTCCCAAACGATCACACACCGCCTGTATGATGCCAATGTGGCTACCAAGGTAGCGCAGTTCATTCTGTTGGGTGTGGGCGGCGCCAAGCTGGTTGACGAATTGAATTTCAATCCCGATCGTTATCACCTCAATGAAGCACATGGTGTTTCCTCGGTGTTCTATCTTTATAAGAAGTTTGGCAATGTTGAGGAGATCAAAAAGCGGCTGGTATTTACTACGCACACGCCTGAGGAGGCTGGTAATGAAAAGCACGATATCAATCTTTGTCATAAGATGAGCTATTTCTGTGGGCTGGGCCTGGATGAAGTACGTAAGCTGACCGGCCTGCAGGATGATCAATTCAATCACTCATTAGTAGCGCTTCGCTTTGCACACCTCGCTAATGGCGTATCGGCGCTGCATGGTGAAGTTTCCCGGCAGATGTGGGGTAAGTATCCCGGCATTTGTCCGATCATTTCCATCACCAATGCACAGAACTGGAGTTACTGGGCTGATAAGCAATTGTACCGTGCTACGGATGAAAGTAATGACTCCTGGTGGGATGACCGCAAGAAGTACCTGAAGAAACGGGCGTTTGAAGTAGTGGCTGATCAAACGGGCAAGATCTTTAATCCCAATGCGCTGACCATTGTGTGGGCACGCCGCTTTGCGGGTTATAAAAGGGCAGAGTTCCTGACGCGCGATAAGGCTCGCTTTGAGAAGTTGTTGGCCAACACAAAGTATCCTGTACAGATCATTTGGGCTGGTAAGCCTTACCCAATGGATTACCCGGCTATCAATGAATTCAACAACCTCGTTCACCTGAGCAAGAACTATAAGAATGTGGCTGTGCTCGTTGGCTATGAGCTCGGGCTTTCCAAGCGTTTAAAGCAAGCAGCTGACATCTGGTTGAATAACCCGCGTGTGCCGCGTGAAGCATCGGGCACCAGTGGTATGACGGCCGCTATGAACGGCGCTGTCAACTTCTCTACGGATGATGGCTGGATACCGGAGTTTATCGATCATGCGCATAATGGTTTTGTGGTTCCTAAAGCTGATTATGCACGGATGAATACGCAAGAGCAGGATGATTATGATTATAACAAGTTGTATGATATCCTGGAAAAGGAAATCCTGCCGCTGTACTATGAGCAATACGACACCTGGCGCAAGGTAGCTCAGAATGGCATGCGTGATGTTCGTTTAGAATTCGATGCCGGCCGCATGGCGACTGAGTATTATGAGAAGCTGTATAAGTAGACGTGAAAGGTGAGAAGTGAAACGTGAGAATAGAATTCTTAATCGAGCATACAAAAGCTTATTATAAAGTAAAAGCCTGGGCATAAGTCCAGGCTTTTGCTTTTATTATTTATTGAGTTGTGCTACAAAGCTGTTGTAGGTAGCGCATTCTTCTATGAGTTCTTTATAATAATCTTTATCAAATCCTTTTTGTTTCAGTAGTTCCGGATAGTGATCTGGTACTTTTCCGGCTTCTTTTTTAAAGACGCTCATGGCACGGTAGTTCTGAAACTTTTTGTCGCACTGGCGCGCCATATAAGCGCACAAGGAAGCCAGCTTTTTGTCTTTCGCCAACGTCAATGCTTTCATATAGCTGTCT
>JAGIBF010000067.1 GCA_017744515.1 Niastella sp. | reverse complement strand
AGTAGTCAGCCAGATTCTTTATTTGGCTGACTACCTGTTCACAGCGATCACTACTTCTCCCTTACAGTCAATTTTCAATAAGATAGAAGGGCGGTTGCTTTCCTTGCTAAGCCAAAAATAAACAGCTATTCATGAGTCGTCTTTATTCATATGTGTTACGGTATGACAACGGCGCTGCACCCAATCCATTCTGGGGAGTTTGCACATTGGTAATCTGTAAGCCAATCATCCGGCGCAATGCACAGGTGGGGGATTGGATCGTTGGTACGGGATCGAAGAACGTAAGACAGGCGGATGGTGGTAACAAGGACTTATCTGGCAAACTGGTCTACGCTATGAAAGTCACGCAGAAGATGACAATGGTGGAATATGATAGCTTTTGTCGTGAATCACTACCTGATAAAATTCCCTTTAATGATCTTGTAGATTGGCGCAGAGAGGTGGGCGATTGTATATACGACTTTACAAACGCCAATAATCCTGTTATCCGGGAAGGGGTTCATGATGAAAATAACTGCGATCGTGACTTGAGTGGTACGAATGCTCTTTTGTCCAGTCACTTTTATTACTTCGGCGACAATGTTGTAGATCTGCCAGCTTATTTATTGCCCATAGTAATGCAGACGCAGGGACATAAAGTAACAGAGTCGGCGGATATAATTAAAAAATTTGAATCATGGATAAGTCAGTTTCCACTCAATAAGATAGACGGGGCTCCACAGCAAAAGCATATGTTTTTGAAAGATTGCAGCGTGAAGAATGATAGTAAATTAATGAAAAAGGATAAGCCAGGCGGATGCTGATCGCCTGGACCATGTCAAAAGAACGAGGATCGATAATTTCTTAAATACTTGCTATAATGAAAAGATTATTAAAAGGACTGCAAAAAGCATATAAAGAATATGAGGAAAACCCGTACAGACGAATTGGTATCTTAAATGACGAAATATTGGCCATTGTTGTCGCACGTATTCGCAAGGAACCGAGTTTGGACAACTTCCTTATGTTTACCAATTGTCTGAATTTTTTCTATAGTACGCGACTGCAGGGGGCGGTGGATAAAGACGTATTTGCGCTTAAGAACGTCAATAAAGTAATTATTCGGGTTGCTAAAGAGTTGGAGGCTGCCTGGGGAGAAAATGGGCTGAATTTGAAAGCCGAACAACCCTCCGGGCCGGTGAATGTCAAAAAAGTAGAACGTCTCAGGAGAAAATTGAAGAAAGTGCTAAACGAACGTCGCGCCTATTCTTTTTGCACCAAAGTTTTCCACCAGTTAAACTCCCAGTACCCTATCCTTGATGCCAGGATCAATCAGTTTATGTATAAAGAAAAATTTAAGCCCTATCGCGTAAACTTTTATGCCGATCATACCCCATATAAGGTTTTTCAAACTGCATTTCAGGATATGATGAAAGATCTTGGCTGGCCTCTTGATCAGGTTAATGAATTAGATAATGCCATTTGGGTATATTTTGACAAGCACTTGGCCCGGTACAAGTCCACGAAGTCGAAATGAAGCAACCCTTGCGGAAGCTTTGAAACTATGGTTGGACCTGCTTATTCCTTGTCTGCTCTATACAACCCGAATCTTTATTAAATTGCGGATGAAAATGAATGGAGCAGGATTAAGCTTATAAACAGTGATTTATGTTTGATAAACTCGATTTTATCGATCAGTGAAAGCCCCGACAGCTTAGTTTAGTAACTAAATTTTAGTAACTAAATCGGTTAAGATTGACTATTTTGCAACTAATTCACCTTGATCTATCCCCATATGTCACAATCCGATTACATAAAAGATATAGCACGTTATGGGTTGGAAAATGACCAGGCTAAGTTATTAGATGTGCTGGAACAACTAATAGATCACTCCCGAAAGACTAAGAAAGTAAATTTTGCATTACAATTACAGTCCATTTTAAAAGAATCTCTTCGTGCTCAGAAAACAGGAGTTCTTTCTTCTGTTGGATCTGAATTGCATAAGCAACGTTTAGAAGATCGTGATTTGGGAGAGTTCATCCTTGAAAAAATTACCTCTGATTATACATTTGATAATCTTGTTTGTAGCGAAAATGTCATAGACGAACTTTCCTTTTTTATTGAAGAACACAAGTCTATTAACTTGTTACGGGAGTTTGAACTGCCGGTATCCAACAAAGTCTTGTTTCACGGCCCTTCAGGCTGTGGAAAGACCTTGGCTTCTTACGTCCTTGCCGGAGAACTTCATAAGCTAATGTATGTTGTCAATTTAGGAGCTATAGTGTCATCCCGGTTAGGAGAAACAAGTAAAAACCTGGCAAAGATTTTTAGACGGGCTTCCGCTGAAAATTGTGTCATCTTCATCGATGAATTCGACTCCTTGGGAAAAGTAAGAGATTATAGCCAGGATCACGGTGAAATGAAACGAATAGTTAATACTATTCTGCAATTATTAGACTTCTTACCACAGGAATGTATAGTGATTGCTGCTACCAATCAGATTGAGATGATAGATGAGGCACTTATCAGGAGGTTTGACGTAAATATTAAATTTGAACTGCCAACAGCCACTCAAATTCGTAAATTAGTTGACCTCACTTTACGGAATGGGAAATTTACGTTTGACAACGATAAAGCCGTTAGTGCTATCATTAAAAAATCGATAGGCATATCCTATTATAGCATTCAAAAGACCTTGATCACCGCGATCAAACGAAGTGTATTTGAGGCATCATCATCTAAGAAAACAGTTGGAATGATTAATACAGCCTTGTGGTCAGCTTTAATTGACGCTGAAAAAAAAGCTTTGCTCAAGCCTGTAAGCCCTCGAAAAAAGAAAGCATAACTACTTAAGCATCCAAATTAAGGTCAGCATCCATATCTGCAGGGTTGATCAGGTCAAGACTATTCAAATTGATCATGTCGCTATATAAAGTGCCTGAGGCTTTGGCTTCAGGTACTTCTGATATGTTTATAACCACTGAAAAGGAATGATCCAGTTTCTCCATGGATTCTCTATATGATGCATCAATTTCTTTCTTGCCGGTACAACGAATTGCGAGCGTAATGGAGTTGTCAGCATGCTCCAGTTTTTTACCATCTAAATAAAAATGTAAATGCTGAACATTCGAATAGAGTCTGTTCTCGACTGGCCATATGTCATCCGACCAGGTAGGGCCGTTAGCAATTTTATAATCTTCAACTTTTCCTTGTGCGAGTTGCTTGATAGTTACATTTCTAAAGAAACCGAACACGATTTGAAGAGGGCAGTAATTTAAGTGATTGCCCCGTAAAGGGTCGAAGCTGTAGCACAAGGTAGCCGTAAACTCCAGTTTATTCCCGCTTTTGGCAATCGCGGGAGGAAGATCGATCTTAATACATCTAATTTCTTCGAGATGAATTTCCTCTTCCAATACAAGCGTAATTTCATTCTCATCGTTTTGAAGAAGGTAGTCATAAACAGGGCTTCCTTTACCTGTCAGTTTGCCCAGTAAATTTCTATGCGAGGAGTCCCGGAAATGAGGCGGTTTTTGGGTACAGCGAAGCTCACAGGCATTTAAGAGAATGGCTTTGATAGTCTGCGTTTTAAGCGATGGATAGCTTTTGGCAATTTGGGCAGCCATGGATGTTACAAGAGGAGTAGCTATACTGGTACCGGCATCTCTCGAAAAGAATCGGTTAGTGATAGCTTGTGGCGACCTCAGTACTTCTATGCCTGCAGCAAAATCAAGCAGGTCTCCACCATTGAATACCACATCAGGTTTGTTCAGATGTTTATTCTTTTGTGATCTGTAAAACGCAGTACCATTTACATCTTGTGTATAGTCGTAATGAAATTTTCGTGTGTAATAAGCAGGGTATTCCTTAGCAGGGGTGATACCTACGCCGTAATTGTTTTCAAAATTATCAGCAAGTGCTCCAATAGTTAAATTGTTAAGAGATTCGGCCGGTGCGCAGATATTGGTCGATTCACAATGATGTATCGAACTCGGTCGGTCGAGACAATAGAAGTGGTAGGGATATTTGTGGGATGCATGCTCTTCTTCTTGAAGTTCTTCGACTCTTTCGGCTAATATATTGCCTGTCGAAATAAAAATGATCAGGTCTTCATCGAAAGCAAGTTTGTCCAGTAAATAAGCGTAATCGCTAAACGGGGAATTATACGCCTTGTGCATAGGATCATTTAGCGATAGATTGAAAAAGCGAATATTATTATTTTTTCGAAACTCTTTAATAGCTTCTATCAGGGAATTGATGCTATAATTGTCATTATTGTTTTGCAGTACTTTAATGACTGCAATATTGGCCTTTAACGTATAAGAGGTTTGGCGGGATTCCAGGAATTCAGATCCTAAAGCAACCAGGCCAGCCACCATAGTCCCATGACCGCTTTCATCCCAGTTTGGTGCACCTGAACCTGTCAGATCTACGGATACATTGACAAGAGCAGGCCTGAGTGGTATAATTGATTCTACCCCGGTATCGATGACGCCTACAGTTATATTGGCGGGATCAGGGACTACCGTAAAGTCAAATTCCCGTATAGCCTGTCCATAATCACCTGGTCTGATTCTGGCGGCTCTTGAACTTGTGACTGATTGAATAATATCAAAATTGTTGAGAATTTCCTGTAGTTCAGCATTGTTCAATCCATTGACTTCTAAATTAGTAGCAAATTCATTGATTGAATACGTCTTTTCTTTTCCTTTCAGATAGGTTTCCAGTCTTGTCAAAATACGGGTAACCCTTTGATCAATAAAGGGGATCAGGCTGAAGGAGGAAATAACACTACTGAATGATTCTTTTCTTTTTTCGGAAGATAAAAATTGGAAATCTTGTATGAGGGCGATCAATGCATACGGTTGACCTTCATAACTTACGTCATTGGGGCTGCTATGAAAGTCGGCAATGTGTTGCTTAAAATTATTGAATAGATCTTCGTCGTCTATAGAAAATAAAACAGTCTTGTTGAAATCTTCATAGACAACAATTGACAAGCCATATTGCTTGATGAATTTGTTCTCAAGGTCCCGGTTAAACCGGGTAAAAAAGTGAACTTTTACTATATCAATAATTTCAGGACTTTCGATGGTTCTTGTTATTCTTCTTTGGCGGCGGTCTGAAGACAAAATCCGTGAAGAATCCAAAAGGCGTTCCTGGTGATCTCTGGTGGGAAGTTTAAGGGATTCATGTTCCTCATCCTGAGGAGGTTGCGGAAATCCACGTTGCTTATTGAATTTATCCTTGTCAGTAATATCGTTCTTTAAAAACCGGAAAGGGTTATTGCGGGGCATAACAATCGTTTAATTAAGAAAAAGGATACTTAGGTTAATAGTATGTTTACCTTTTATTGTAACAACTAATCCGGTTTTTTGTACTAAACGGAGTTCGAGTTTTTTTAGGTTGGCATAGTAGTATATTGATATTCATCAAACTGACCAGTCGACATTTATCAGGAATTCCCTGATACTACCCTTCTGGCGACTCTATGGCCTCTTCAAAATTATCCGAACCCGCCAATACAATACTCCCCGCCTCGAGCTCCCAGTCCACCGCTCTCAATTCCTCATAAAAAAAAGACAGCAATAGCTGCTCTTCAAAATTATGGCGGCATGCCAGCCCACCCTTCCAATCCTTGATGATCATCATTACCTGATTCCTCAACGACAGTAATATTTCTCCATCTAAGAAAGACAGCCGCCAAAAGGTTCGCCATAAAGTTCCGGTACCAATCTTCTCCTCCATCTCCCGCACCAGCCCCACCAATCCCTTCATCAGCACCAATCCGCGCATTTATTGCGCATTCCTTTTGGCCTTGCGCGAATGCCGCCATACCGCTGTCTCGCAGCGTTATTGCTGTTGTTTAAAATTTTTTAGTATGAAGTATTATCTCGTTGCTCGTTCATGTTGCTGTATGGTAGGCATTGAGCAGTGCCGCGGTTACCGCGTTAGTCGGTCGTTGCAGGCCGCTTTTGAAAAGGAATTCGCAGGTCGCATCCTCTTGGTGGCGTCTTGCCCGCCTGCCTGGCTTGGTATCCCGTTTATTGCATATAAAGGCCTTCGGGCCTTTTTCTTTGCACCATTGCTAATTGATCATTGAATAAGCCATTGGCAACCCAGATGATCGAATAGGAATTAACCTGAAACTTTGACATCCATCAAATATGTATTGAAAACTTATTCAAGCAGTGCTCTTATCAGCCCTGATATTTAACCGAAATCAATTTTATCGAAAAATACAAATTATTACACATGCTTGTGCGTTAGTAGAAGTGATAACCCCTAAACCCATTACTATGAAATCCATTAAGCAATTGCTTATACTGGTAGCAGTAATAGCAGTCATACTGATCGCTTTCCAGGGATGGAAGGCTCATGAAAAAGAGGAAGCATTCAAAGAAAGAGAGCGGCTGGAGAAAGAACATATTGCCGAAATAAGACGTAACATTACAAGCTACGTCCGTGCAGAAAGAAGCTCCTACCAATACAGCAACTTGGGAGGCATTTATGGATTAAGCATCAGTGTCCACAACAAGACCGAATACCCCATCGACAAAGTAGTTGTAAAAGTGTCCTACCTGAAACCCTCCGGCGACACATGGAAAGAAAAATATGTAGACTTTTACCTGATCGATCCCTACAAAGTAATTGAAAACAGAGTGGCCGATGAACAAAGAGGGGTTAGAATAGAGTATGAGATCGTCAGCATCAAGTCAAAAGCCTTAGAGCTATTTTGATAAAGTTTTCCCGTTTGCTATTATAATCTGAGCCTGATTAACGACATCGTCACACATGAAATAGCAGGAAGCAAAAAATAGAGCCCGGATAGAAATCCGGGCCCGGTTTTAATCCCATGGCTAAAGTACGGGGACGAAAAAACATTTAATCCGCGCAATCCCCTCCAATCCCTCCATCCGCGATTCAAATCCCCCCGCACGCTGTTACACGTACGAAGGGCGGTTTTCAAGGGATCGGAATTAAAACGGGAGCTATCCTTCCTGGCTAGGTTCCGTCACCGCCTGGCTCACGGCGCTGGCCACGCCAGCCGCCACAGCCACATAGCCGGCAACCTTCACCACGATAGCCGGCAAAGCTACCGGGGTAGTAAGAACGGCGCCGGCAACGGCCGCCAGGATAAGGCTCCAGTTACGCAACTTCGCAAAGAAGGGCGGGGTAGGGCTTTGCATTCTTTCTTGAATACTCATAGAACGGATTTTAAAAATGAAGGAATAAATACGCGAGCTGTAACACAACAGCCCATACCCTCCCCAGTCCCTCGGACAGACGCCCGTGTGGCAGGTGGCTGGCGATCACCACGCCCATAAAACATGCGGGGAGAAAAGTAAAGGAAGCTGATCACAGCACTGCCACATCCTTTCGCCCGCTGCAGCTAAGAACGAAGAAGAAGGACAGTAGAGTCGCGACACATATAGATCCATCAGGCAGAGCGGCCGCATCTGCCCGATACAACTACGCAGCAACAGAACAACCGGCAAGCGCACCAGCAGCACATTGCACCACCTGCAGCGACAGCGGACCATCCGCACCCATACAATAATACCGCCCGTTCACAGCCTGCAAAAGCTCCACACCCATCACAAAAACCACGGGCAGATGAGTTTGAACAGGGATCTTCGCTTGCAAAGAAAGCTGTATGGGTTGGCGTATATCCTGGTAGTCACTCCGCACCACATCACAGGTGAAATGATCCCGCTCGAAATCCAGCACAGCTGCGCAGGCTACAAACGACACATGCGTATAACGAAACCGGTAGCCCAGGCAAAACCGCGCATCGAAAGGAGGAGACACCACCCGGCATTGTCCGTTACGTCTATCGATAGAAGCTTGAAAAGGCGCATATAGCACACGGTGCAAAGGCTTCCGGTTGAAAAAATCAAAACGTTCCAGCAGCGTTATATCCCCGCATGAAGCCTGCCGTTCACCACGACCATTATAGGGGTCCGATTGGATCACGCGCAGCATACGCTTATGCAGGCGACCGGCCAGCTCAGGATCACGGCGGTTACGCAACAGTTGACCAAAAGCAGCATACAACAACCGCGAACCGGCAGCCGCACGGCCAAATTCTAAAGCATTCTCCGCTACGCGGGGCGAATACGGAGAGAAAGGTTCAGCAAGGATTTTCATAGACGGATTATTTGTAGTGATAAAAAAGTGGAGCGTTGACAACGCTTCGATACAAACGTACAACACCCGCCAGCCCATTTCCAAATCTCCGGGTCCGGAAAAAGCCATAATGACCGAAGTGTCCGTATTGTCCGGACATGTCGGGCATTTCGGATAATACAACCAATAACGGTCACCAACATTTGGAAACCGGTAAACAGCAGCTGTATGTTTGTACGGAAGAACAACAGCGAAGCAAAAAAGAAAAGTGACGAGACAATAAAACAACGGATGATAAAAAGCAAATCCCGGATCGGACAACAACACAAAGGCAGGATAGTGCGGGGATGCTCCCGGGATACTCCCGGGATACGCCTGGGATAGAGCGGATAAATAGCGTACTACACAAAAAACAGCAGCTTATGCCAAAATAAGCAGGGTAGCTGGCGCCCCTGCCTCGAAAGCAAAAGCATGTTCATAGCCGTTGCACCGCGGGCAACGGCAGCAATTACGATTCGAAACCTATAAAAACAAAAACAATGGCAAAACAAATCGGCCTCATCAAGTTCAAAGGCACCATGGAGGACCTCACCTTCTACACCTCCGAAGATGGATTCATGGCCCGTAAAAAAGGAGGCGTCAGCGCCGAAAGGATCAAAAACGATCCCAAGTTCAGGCTCACACGCCTCAATGGCCAGGAGTTTGGCATAGGAGGTGTTGCGGGTGATCTCTTTCGCTCAGCCTGGAAAACCGAGATCGCCAAAGCTGCCGACTCGCGTATCTCCAGCCGCATCACCAAAACGATGATAGCCATATTGCAAACCGACACGGTAAGCGATTACGGATACCGCAAAGTGGAGAACGGTAACCCCTCCCCGCTGCTCGGTTTTGATTTCAATGCGAAAGTGTCGCTCGACAGCGTCTTTGAACCGGGCCAAACGATCAGTGTCAATCGCGCCACGGGTCAGGCGGTGATCACCTTGCCGGCCTACACCCCCGAAAAAGACATCGCCGCGCCCGATGGCTCCACCCACTACAACATCTTTGCTGCAGTGGCCGCCATCAACTTCGCAAGCGATGTGGTCGTCACCAACCGGCAAAGCACAGGCAACCTGGTATACGATAACACGGAAACTGCAGCCGATACCTTAACCCTCACCTTCACTCCCAACAGCCCCTTTCCGGTATTCCTGGTCATGGGCATTGAGTTCATGAAGATTGTGAACGGTAAAGTATACGAGCAAAGTAAGGGACAAAATGCCCTGCAGATCGTGGCAGTCGATATACCACCCGCAGAGGAGATCTGATCCTCCAACCATCCCACGGAACCGGGACAAGCGCCCGGTTCCCTTTTAATCACCAACAAAAATATGCATGATGAAAAAAGAAGCGATTCCCCGCATCACCAAACGCTGCATACCCGGCGTCACCCTCCATCCACGAGATGGCTACTACCAGATCCGCCACATCGGCCTCACCGCACAGCGCGTCAAAACCGATCCGGCCTTCCACAACACACGCCGCGAAGCCAGAAAATTTACACAAATCGTTAAAGTAGCGAAGACCATCAACGATGCACTCTTCCGCACAGGCGGCATCAAAAAAACACTACCGCGCCTCATTACCCTGGTGAAGAAAGCATTCAACACAGGCACGGCAGGCGAAGCATACACAGGCAACCCGGCAGAAGCTGGCTGGGAATTGTTGCAAAACTTCGAAGGCGATCCCGCCAACCCATGGCACGCAGCAATCAGCGTCACGCCCGGCATACAGGTTGTCCCGCAGCAACAGCAGTTCATCGTCACCTTCCCGGCCATCATCCCTGCATCCGTTATCCATCCGCCGCCGGACATAGCCCATTGCAGAATATACACCCTGTGCGCGACGATTGATATCAACAACCTTACCTATAGCACACAGAAGGCGCGCACCACCATCATTCCCTGTTGTAATAGCACTATACAGCTAAAACCCCTCATGACGAATGTCAAAAAAGAAGAAGGGCAGCTCCACTTGCTGGCGATAGGAGTGGAATGGTACAGCAGGGACAATCCCGGCAATAGCCTGCAACGAAGCGATTGGCCGGCTATAGTACGATTGACCCATACCTTGGTCACACCAAAAACATTAAAAAAAGATTAAAAGAGATTTTCCCAAAAAATGAGTAGAACCCGCATGGAAATTTCAAAAACAACATTTAGTTTTGGATAGCATCATTGGTAAAACGCAGCAACAAGCATCACGCAATACTAAGAATACTAAACCTGACCGTATCCTTTCGCATCACTTCATCACTGCAATAGTTTCATATTCCCTGAATACATACAGCACACGCTGCACAGCCGGCATGTAGCAGTTACCGTCAACTACATACCCGGTTCCAGGCCATCGCATACCCGTGCGCAGTTCCTCCTTTTCAAAACTGCCTGGGTGGCCATCCCATGCCCTGTACAACCAGTTTATCATCTTTAAAAAAAAAACTTACCATGAGCAATAATCGCCACAACCGGATCATCAATACCCATCATGTAGAAACAGTACTGGAGGTCAAAGACCGCACCGCCAGAAACATCATGAGACGTATGCGCAAACACTTCGCAAAAGAAAAACACCAGCCCATCATCCTGCAAGAATTCCTCGAATACACAAAGCTGCCACTGGAATTTGTATTGGAAAAATTGGGCTGGAATAAACCTTAAAAAACTTTGAATATGGAAATAACACAAACAAACAGATTCTCCAAACCCAAACAATTTTGGGAATGGTTCCGCCGCAATGCACAACACTACCGCAAACCACAGTTCGCCTCAAAGAAAGAGGCCCTGTACCTCTTGCGCGAAATGACCATGCACCTTATGGCATATGGCCAAACCATCCGCGTAGAGATCTATTGGCCCAATAAAGAAGGCGATGGTGAAATAGAAGTGGTGTTTACTACCTACGGAAGAACCAGGCATTTCCGTAAAGTCGAAATGCTTGTAGCCAAAGCGCCTCCCCTCCCGGGATGGACCTTCTTCGCCCTCGATCCACCAAGGCCCATCGACTTCTTTTTTGAAGTAGACTTTCCCCACCTCGATATCGATCCCTTCAAGCTATGGTTCGAACCACCTGACTTTTCGAACAACAGAGAAAGGTCCTGGCTGCAGGTCTACATCGATACCTGGACGGAAATAACTCAACAACACGTGCAGGCAGCAAGAGCTGCAGCATACAACGTCCTGGGAGAAAAAGTATATGGACTGCGCATCATCGATGTAGAAGTGGAGCGGTTGTGTGAGATACCGGAAAAACAAAGGAACCATTTAGTCAACCTGCAAAACGCACACCAATACATACATGTCACAGAAGTAGCCGGCGTTTATGTCAACGACAAAGGCCGGATAGAGCAACGACCCAGCCAGGACGGTAGTATTCGTGATAAGCGTTAAGGCTCCTGATGAATAGCACTGTACAGTTTAGCTATTTCTTTCACGCAGTGATGAAGACGTAGCTTTTCTCTACTGTAATGGTTAACGGTCTTGGATTAGAGCTTGTTGTACAACAAAAAACTGCCGGCTTCTGCCGGCAGTTTTGCACTTTATCCCCCTTTTATCAACGCCTGAGCTTGAATTTTACATGCCTCCATTATTATTAAAGCCTCTTTAGCCATAAACATTTTTTCCCGCTACACAACGAGGATAGGTTTGCGGCGTCAATCGATACCCGAACAAATCTCAACACCTTAACTATGTTCACAAATGAACGACTCACAGCTGGCAAGCTGTTGTTACCCATCCTTTTGATGATCGGCGTTGGCCTGGGCATGCAGAGCTGTAAAAAAGACCTGAACGAAAAACCCGATGAACCCGAAGTCCCCGGTAAATTCTATGTTACTGATGTAGTAAGTGCAGACAATAGCCTCGGCCTGCTTATCAACGATCCGATGTCCAACAATCAGTACGCCACCTTTGGCCACAAAGACTCCACAGGCTTGCTCGATAGCATCAGCGTCATCATTGTCAAACAACCCGGTTCAGATGAATGGCTGGCCCATGAAGTATCATCCGATTACGTGCCACAGCGCACCACCACATCTACCGGGCAAACCATCGGGTACCACAACCTCGATCCGGTGGGCAAAACAGGTACCATTGTCGTAAAAGATACCAAATCCGGCAATGAAATATATCGTGGATCAGGACTCAAACTGCCCCAAAGCCTCTTCGATGGCATTCAGGAAGCCCGTCGCCTTGGCACAAAAGGTAGCAACAACAGCTTTGGACCAAATTGGCGTGCAGAAGCTACCTACATACTCACCGCAGGATTCGGCTGTGCAATGGGTGTCGGTGGCATTGCCATGGGCGGACCGATAGCTACCCTCTGGGCCGGTTACAACACCTACCAGAACTGCAAAGCCACCGCAGATGCTATAGGCAACCTCATGAAAGGCGAACCCGCATTTGGCTGTATCAGTACGTCAGATAACCTGAATGCCATCTCAGGATTTGCAGAAACCTTTGCCAACGGCTTGAACATGGAAAGCTTTGCAATGAGCATCATGCCCGCAGCCATCAATTACGGAGTACAACAGAGTGTGGCCGGTTCTTGCAAGGAAGAGCCTAAAGATCCCCTCGATGAAGGAGGAGGTCACGGAGATCCACACCTGTACACACCCGATGGCTACTTCTACGACTTCCAGGGATATGGAGAATTCATTGCAGTAAAAGCTGCCACCGGCAACTTCGAAATACAGGTGCGTCAGGAAAGCATCATCCCTTCCTTACAGGCCACCTTCAATACAGCCATAGCTGTACAAACAGGCAGCGATGTTGTATGCGTAACGGCTGGTCCCCAAAATATCTACATCAACAACACACTGCGCGCCCCCGATTTTCAAACACTTCCGCTGAACAACGGGGCCAGCCTTGCATTGACCACCGAAAAAGGCTACCCGGTACTCACCATCACCACCCAGCAAAACGATCGCATAAAAGTACGCATGAACAACGGCTACAAAGGCACACACATCGACTACACAGTACAACTGGCTCCTGTCAGGGCAGGTAAAGTGATTGGCCTGTTGGGTAATTACGATGGCAATCCGGCCAACGATCTCGTACTTCGCAACGGTCAGCCGGTACAACTGTCCTTCACCAGTCTGTATCCCACCTTTGCCGATAGCTGGCGCATACAACAGGCAACATCATTATTCTATTACGCACCCGGAAAAAATACAGCCAGCTACACAAAACCGGCATTTCCCCAAACACCCATGGAAATAACAACCGCAAAGAAAGAATGGGCCAGAAACATATGCCAGGCCGCCGGCGTCAACGGCGAGCCTTCCCTCAGCAATTGCATCCTCGACGTGGCAGCTACCAGCGATGAAAGCCTCGCCACCGCGGCAGCATGGGCCATGAAAAACTACCAGGCAAACGAAGCACCCTTCAACATGGACGACATAGAATTGCAGGGCGATGCCACACTCACCGACAATCTCATCCGACTCACGCGCGCCAAAGTATACCTGTCCGGGCAGGCCTTTTACACCAAACCCTTCACCGCCGGATTCGAAACAGAATTTACATTCCGCATACCACCCGTAGGCAATGGAGGAGCAGATGGTATCACCTTGCTGATAGCCAAAGAAAAGCCCAACCTCACCAGCAATGCATACCCCGGCAGCGCAGGTAAACTGGGGTACCAGGGAGTACCCAATTCACTCGCAATAGAGTTCGATACACAAACAGACGGAGGAGAGAACAGCAACCACTTGGCCATTCATACGAAAGGAACGGAGCCCAACAGTACACACTACACGGCACGCGTAGCCACAAAAGATGACCTGCCCGATTTTAATGATGGAGCATTCCATACAGTGAAGATCAGGTATATAACCAACAAGATCACCGTATACTTCGATGACGTCCTGGCCCTCCAGTATACAGTCGATCTGTCGGCACTCTTGGGATTGAACGGTCAGTATTATATTGGACTCACATCCTCTACCAGCAGTTCATTCGAACAACACGACATTACCAAATGGACAGTAAAGCCATTGTAAACATCCTTCAAACGTTTTAACGTAGATTCACCACGCTTCCATATAACCGATATGCGGTTCAGTTATATACACTTTAGTACACAATAGGCCCGGAATAACTTCGCATCATCAAAACAAAACACAAAAATAAAAGTCATGAAAACAAGAATCTCGATCGCACTCATCCTGTTCGTTGCCACAGCACTGCTGGGCGTAGGCTGCAAGAAGAACAAAGACGCAACACCCACAGGTACCCTTCTCAACTACACCAACCTCAAGTCCACCACCTTCGATCGCATCGACATCATCGTAGACGGCAAAGTAGCAGGCACCATCACCATGCCCTACACCACCAAGCCCGTGTGCGGCGATGCCAGCTCGCCAATCGCAGCAGCCATCAAACTATCGGTAGGCAACCACAAAGTATACGCGTTGCAATACAAAGACGGCAAAGAAGTAGCCGAATGGCCCGAAACCACAGAAGTCATCAAAGAAGACAAATGCACCCTCGCCAATTGGGTAGAATAAAAAACCAGGCACACACAGAAGTCATAATAGGAAAGCCACGACTGTACCCTCGCTCAAAAAGAAAACTGCCGGCTTCTGCCGGCAGTTTTACTATGATCTGAAAATGTATTTCCCTATCAACTTCTCAACCTGTTAACCTGTCAACGGGTTCTCAACCAGTCAACCCATCAACAAACCCTTATCAACCTTTCAACCTGTTAACTTATCAACCCCTACTTGCTATTCTTAAAATCCCCCCGCTTCCACGCTTTGATAAACTCACTCCACGCAAACGGATTGAAGATATTCTGCGGAGGCGTTTGGCCGTAATAAGTAGCCCGGCGGGCATTATTGTTCAGCAAGATGTTCGAGTTCTCACCACCATCACGCGGCAGGTTGCGGGCAAGGATGCGGCGCTTGCTCTCATCATTATTCTTGCGGGCCGTCTCCAGGTCATCATCCGGAACAGGAATATTCACGAAATCACGCTCAAACTGCTCCTTGGTAGGCCGCGGTTTGATGATCGTTACCGGCAGGTAATCCGCATCCGTCACCATCAGCTGGATTAAACTATAATGATTACCCTCCAGGTCCCGGGGAATTTCCGCCAGCTTGGGCTTATAACCGATAGAAGTAAATTCTATAATATCACCCTTCTGCACCACGATCGAGAACACACCCTGCTCATTCGTTTGGGTACCCCGGCGCTCACCTTTGATGGTAATACTTACCGAAGGAATGCCTTTCAGGCTGTCAGCAGTCATTACCACCCCGTAAAGTTGGATCACGGAATCCTTCAGCTTTTCGAATTGGGCATCGGCCAGGAACGGAAAAGCGGTAGCAAACAAAACGGCGAGTAGTAAATGTCTCTTCATGCGGTTCAAATATACAGGATAACCCCAAATAAGATCAACAAAATGACCCCGTTATTGGTTAATTTTGCAGCAATCCGATTCATTTTAACAAAACAATTAGATGATGACCCCCGACAAAGTTTTAGAGGCTTTGAGTAATGTGCAGGAACCTGATCTTGGAAAAGACATTGTTACCCTTAATATGGTGAAAGACATACTCATCGAAGGAAATTTCGTATCCTTCACCGTAGTCCTCACCACCCCGGCCTGTCCCATGAAAGACATGATCAAAATGGCCTGTGTCAACGCCATTAAATTGATATTAAATAAGGACGCCGTCGTAAAAGTCAACTTCACTTCCAATACCACCACCAAACGCAACGATACCCGCGCCGTGCTCCCCAATGTCAACAATATTATCGCCGTAGTGAGCGGTAAAGGTGGCGTAGGCAAAAGCACCGTAGCCGCCAACCTGGCCCTCGCATTCGCCAAACGTGGCGCCCGCGTTGGTCTCATGGATGCCGACATCTACGGACCCAGCGTACCCATCATGTTTGGTGTGCGCGGAGAGCGCCCCATGATGCGCCAGCTGGAAGGACAGGAAAAAGGCATGATCGTGCCCCTCGAGCGCTACGGCATCAAACTCATGAGCATTGGCAACCTCGTCGATGAGAAAAACGCCGTAGTCTGGCGCGGACCCATGGCCAGCAGCGCCATCCGGCAGTTCGTCACCGATGTAGATTGGGAAGAGCTGGACTACCTCTTTATCGACATGCCCCCCGGCACCGGCGATATCCACCTCACTCTCCTGCAAACTGCCCCCGTTACAGGCATCGTGGTGGTGACCACCCCGCAGGACGTGGCCCTGGCAGACGCCAAAAAGGCCATCGCCATGTTTGGGCAGGCCCAGATCAAAGTACCCCTCATCGGCCTCGTAGAGAACATGAGCTACTTTGTACCTGCCGAACTCCCTGATAATAAATACTATATCTTCGGAAAAGAAGGCGGTAAGAAGCTGGCCGAAGAATACGACATCCCCTTCCTGGGCCAGATACCCCTCGTACAGTCCATCCGCGAAGGCGGCGACTACGGCATTCCGGCCATGGTGGGCGACGATCCCGTCACCAAACAAGCCTTCGAAGAATTCGCCGGCAATACCATCCGCTCCATCTCCATGCGAAACGCCAACATCGGCGCCAGCCGCGTAGCGGAAGTGATCGAATAAATAGCATATAGAATAAACAAAGAGCAATTATAAAAACAAGCGGCGGGCGGACCCGATCCACCCGCCGCTTGCTTTAAAAGGATGTAATGCCAATATTACCACGGCATTATATTTGAATATAAAATCCTAAATGAACACTATGAAACCCAAAAACAGCCTCCTGCTTTGCCTCACCTTTACCTTCGCACTACCAGCCATCACCACCAGCTGCACCCATAAAAGCCTCGTCGTAAAAAGCTCCAAACCCCTCCCTCCCGGACAAGCCAAAAAACTCACCGGCTCCAAATCCGCCAAACCCTACGCCCCCGGCCAGCGGAAGAAACAATAAGCCGGAATGCTGTAAACTGCACCTGTCAATAATTCCAACCAAAGGCTGCCTGTAAGCAACAACAAGACTAAAATTGAAGTGTCTTACTGCCAATGACAAGTCATGCATGTTACACTTGAAGTGATCGGGAGTTTGTAATAAAAGAAGTATGTCACACCTTGGAGAGGCGTTGGCCAGTCAGGCCGGCCGGAGGCATCGGGCCTGACTTGATTTTTCTTTGGTTACTTTCTTTGCATCAAAGCAAAGAAAGTGACAAAAAGCCCAGCGCGCCAAGCGAAAAAGTAAGGCAAAAGAGCATGCGTCGATGCAAAAGCGTGCCGCAGGCATCAACTCGCGAAAGTCGCCATTCAATCAACTTTCCCGCCATTTCACACACATTCCAAAAAGCCTTACAAAGAGAAATTTTACCTTTACCCCATGTACGAACTGCCTTATTTCATGGAAAAGGACTACACTAAGACCAGGTCCTTCATACAAGCCCATCCTTTCGCCATCATTACCGGCGTAGATGCCAATCAGCACCCCGTAGCCACTCAAATTCCGGTATTAATTACCGAAAAAGAAGGCAAGCTCACCTTCCGTGCCCACCTCATGCGCCAGACCGACCACCACAAAGCATTCCTGCAAAACCCCCACGTGCTGGTACTCTTCCCCGGCCCGCATACCTATGTCAGCGCCAGCTGGTACACCAACCCGCAGCAGGGCTCCACCTGGAACTACATGACCGTCCACGCAAAAGGAACGATCAGCTTCCTTGAGCCAAACGAATTATTAAACATACTCCGCGATACCACCACCCACTTCGAAGGCGCCTCCAACACCCCCGGCGCCTATGATACACTGCCCGAAGAATACGTGCAGAAATTGGCAAAAGCCATTGTCGGGTTCGAGATCACGGTCACAGCCCTCGATGCAGTTTTCAAACTCAGCCAGAACCGCGACGAAGCCAGCTACCACAATATTATTGGCAAACTCAAACAAGGATCAGCCGATGCGCAGTACATCGCAGCCGAGATGGAACAGCGAACATCACAATTATTTAAACAACAATAAGTACGGCGTAACCAAATATGATGTATTCTTGGGATATGAAAGGAACGAAGGAATGCATGGAACTGGCCTTGATCGTATTGATGGTAGTAAGCTGTCACGCCACCCGCAAAACCACCAAAGACCTCAGAACACCGGCAGCCCTGCCTGCATTCGATAAAGAAGCACACCGCGGAGGCCGCGGCCTCATGCCCGAAAACACCATTCCCGCTATGAAAAACGCCATTGATATGGGCGTTACGACACTCGAAATGGATGCGGTCATTACGAAAGACGGCCAGGTCATCCTTTCCCACGAACCATTCTTCAGTGCAGCCATTGCCACCAGGCCTGATGGTACACGCGTTACCGCCGCCGAAGAACGCAGCTTGAACATCTACCAGATGACCTATGCCGAAACACAACGCTACGACGTAGGCATGGCAGTCAATCCCGGATTCAAAGACCAGCAAAAGCTGGCCGCCACCAAGCCATTGCTCAGCGCCGTTATCGATACAGTTGAAGCTTATACCAAAAGCAAAAACCTGGCGCCGGTATTCTACAACATCGAAACCAAGAGCAGTCCTAAGACCGACAACCAATACCATCCCGCACCCGAAGAATTTGTAGAAAAGCTCATGGCGGTGATCCTGTCCAAACACATCGAGCACCGCGTCATCATCCAGTCCTTCGATTTCCGCACGTTGCAGGTACTGCACACCAAATACCCCGAAGTAAGAACAGCTGCACTGGTAGCCGACGCCCGCGGACTCGAAGACCACCTCAAACAATTAGGCTTCATACCTTCCATTTACAGCCCCCTGTACACCCTCGTCAAACCCGGACTGATAGATTCCTGCCACAAAAAACAGATCAAAATACTCCCCTGGACAGTCAACGACAAACCCACCATCGAAAAACTAAAATCCCAGGGCGTCGACGGCATCATCACCGATTACCCAAACCTATTCTAATCAACGGCACCAAAGCATAAAAGCATAAACACGCAAACCGTAGAGAAAAGTAAGCCTGCTATTCATCAGTCATTTAAAGCCACAGCTACCAGCAACAAACAATCAAAGCTCCTTGCAGTCATCCAGCTCAACGTAAGGTTGCCAAAAAAGAAGTAATCAAAGTGGCACTATGGAGAGGCGTGAGCCCGTCAGGCCGCGCAGCCTGTCCCGCCATAGCGGGAGAGCGATCGGGCCTGACTTGATTTTTCTTTGGTTACTTTCTTTGCATCAAAGCAAAGAAAGTGACAAAAAAGCCCCGCGCGCAGCGCGAAACCCTTGCGTAAGCAAAAAGTAAGGCAAAGAACTGAGAGAAAAAGCGCCGTAGGCGCTAACCCGCAGTACATTATCTTTGACCCCATGAACACCTCCTTACAAGGAAAGACCGCTGTCATCGGCGGCAGCACACAAGGCATTGGCCTCGCCATCGCACAGGAACTGGCCACACTGGGCGCCACCTGTATCCTGTTAGCCCGCAACGAACAAGCCCTGCAACAGATAACGGCCACATTGCCCGTACCGTACCAACAACACCACACCTACAAAGTGGCCGACTTTGCCCAACCCGAACAAGTACGCCAGGCCATCACAGCAATAGTCAACGTTACACCCGTACATATCCTGATCAACAATACCGGCGGACCGCCGCCCGGCCCCATTACCGAGGCAACAGAAGAAGCCTTACTGGCAGCCTTCAGCCAGCACATCATTGGCAACCAGATACTGGTAAAAGCAGTGACACCCGGCATGAAAGAAGCAGCCTATGGGCGCATCATCAATATTGTTTCTACGTCAGTGCGCATACCGGTCAGGAACCTCGGCGTGTCCAATACCATCAGGGGAGCCACTGCCTCCTGGGCCAAGACCCTGTCCAATGAGCTGGCATCCTTCGGCATCACGGTCAACAATATATTACCCGGCTACACCAAAACACAACGCCTCGATAGCCTCATACAAAGCAATGCACAAAGAAGAAAAGTAGCGCCATCAGTAATAGAAGCAGAGATGCTCAGCGAAATACCGGCCCATCGCTTTGGCGATGCTTCCGAACTGGCAGCAGTAGCCGCTTTCCTGGCCAGCCCTGCCGCCGCCTACGTCAACGGCACCAGCATCCCCGTCGACGGCGGCAAAACCGGTTCTATATAAAGTCAGTGAGTAGTGAGTAGTGAGTAGTGAGTAGTGAGTAGTGAGTAGTGAGTAGTGAGTAGTGAGTAGGTTCAAACAAACCGCAAGATAATATATTCATCAGCCATTTTAAGCTAAGGCTGCAAGTATATGTGAAGAATGTTGCATCTGAAGTGGCTGGGAGCCTATAATAAGATAAGGAATGTTCCACAATGGAGAGGCGCTGGCCCGTCAGGCCGCGCGGAGCGATCGGGCCTGACTTGATTTTTCTTTGGTTACTTTCTTTGCATTAAGGCAAAGAAAGTGACAATCCCGCGCGAGCAGCGCGAAACCCTTGCGTAAGCAAAAAAAGTAAAGCAAAAGAACTGAAAAGCGCGCCGCAGTCGCCAACCCACAAAAGCAAAAAAGAAAAGCCATCGTAGCAAACGACCAATATGAAATTTGAAAACACATTAGAATACGCAAAAAGATTAGATCAGGAAGACCCCCTGTCCACCTTCCGAAAAGAATTCATCATCCCCACCCACAACGAAAAACAACAGATCTATTTCCTCGGAAACTCCCTCGGCCTGCAACCCATAAGAACAAAAGCGTATTTACAGGAAGTCCTCGATCAATGGGCCCGCTACGGCGTAGAAGCCTTCTTCATGGGCGAAGCCCCCTGGCTCGGATACCACGACAAACTCACCGGAACCCTGTCCACCATTGTAGGCGCACTTCCCCACGAAGTAGTAGTCATGAACCAGCTCACGGTCAACCTCCACCTGCTGATGGTCAGCTTCTACCGCCCGGAAGGCAAGCGCCGCAAGATCATTTGCGAAGCCAAAGCCTTCCCCAGCGACCAGTACATGCTGGAGACCCACGTAAAACATTACGGCTACAACCCGGAAGAAGTGATCATCGAAGTAGCGCCACGCGAAGGAGAACACAACATCCGGATAGAAGATATACTGCAAACAATAGAACAACACAAAGAAGAAGTAGCACTGATACTGTGGGGCGGCATCAACTACTACACCGGACAGCTCTTTGATATGGCCACCATCACGAAGGCCGGCCATGCCGCAGGCGCCAAAGTAGGCTTCGACCTGGCCCATGCGGCAGGCAACGTTCCGGTGCAGCTCCACGAATGGAATGTCGACTTTGCTGCCTGGTGCAGCTACAAATACCTCAACAGCGGTCCCGGCGCCATTGCAGGCGCCTATATCCATGAGCGTTACCACACAGCGCCCGATGTACAACGCTTTGCCGGCTGGTGGGGCTACAACAAAGCCACCCGCTTCCTCATGCAGAAAGGCTTTATGCCCACAGCTTCAGCCGAAGGCTGGCAATTGAGCACCCCATCACCGTTGCTCTATGCAGCCCACAGAGCAGCCCTGGACATCGTAAACGAAGCAGGGTGGGAGAACATACAGGCAAAAAGAAAAAAGCTCAACAGCTGGCTCTGGTTCCTGTTAAACGACCTCAGCAAGGCAACCACAGAAACAACCCCGGCAAAAGCCTTCACCCTCATCACCCCGCCCCCCGAAGCAGAACGAGGCTCCCAGGTCTCCATGCTCATGCAACGCGCAGGAAAAGAAAAAGAGATATTCGACCAGCTCACAGAAGCCGGCATCATGACCGATTGGCGCGAACCCAACGTCATCCGCTTGGCCCCGGTACCACTTTACAATACCTACGAAGAAGTATGGCGTTTTGCTGACATATTGAGGAGACTGATAGGCTAATGAGCCGGTAATTTCATATTTAATGAATTTTATTATTTTTGTAGCAAATGTTTAGTGATGATACCCGACAAAAACTTAAAAATATCGTTAGCGGAATTATCATTGAAGAGCAGACTGATACTTGCACAGCAGTCAGAAACATCCTATGCGCAAGCTTTAGCACAAGTACTACGGTTAAAAAAGACTTCGAAAGTAAATCAATCGTCAAAGAAGAGCAGGTCGGATTCTTAAAGAACTATTGCGCAAACAATAATTTATGGGTACATGATCTCCCCGGTGAGGATACTCACACACCATACACTTTCCTCGGATTTGCAGCAAAAGAACATTCCTTGCAGGCAGTTTTAAGTCAGCCGTTTATTGCTTCAGATGCACTGGCTGATCTGGCAGACGTAAAAAAGCTACTGGCCTTTAATGGCTTTGAAAATACAAGGCGCAACGATTATTTGAACAAAGAGCTCGGCCTTATTCTGGAAGATATGCACGATGAGAATGTTATTGTAAACTCAGATACATTATTCTTTATTGATACGGTATTCTACACAATATCCGGAGAGACCAATACTTAAAATTACTTGAATGACACGCGAACAACTTATACAACAGATCAGAACAAAGAAAACTTACCTCTGCGTAGGCCTCGACACCGACATCACTAAGATACCACGGCACTTGCTGTCAAACCCCGAGCCCATATTCGAGTTCAACAAGCGCATCATCGATGCCACAAAAGACTACTGCGTCAGCTACAAAATAAACACCGCCTTCTACGAAGCCCTCGGCCTCATCGGCTGGGAGGCGATGGAACGCACCGTCGATTACATCCCCCATACCCATTTCAAAATAGCCGACGCCAAGCGCGGAGATATTGGCAACACCTCCTCCCAGTATGCCAAAGCATTCTTCGAAACGATGAACTTCGACGCCGTAACCGTAGCACCCTATATGGGTGCCGACAGCGTGAAGCCTTTTCTCGAATACAAAGACAAGTGGACCATCCTCCTCGGCCTCACGTCCAACAGTGGTGCGGCCGACTTCGAACTGCAGCAGGCCGGCGAAGGACTACTCTATGAAAAAGTGCTCACCACCGCAGCGCAGTGGGGCAATCCCGGCAACCTCATGTATGTAGTAGGAGCCACAAAAAGCGATTGGTTTGAGAATATACGCAAGCTCACGCCCGATCATTTCTACCTCGTACCCGGCGTAGGCGCACAAGGCGGCAGCCTCAAAGAAATTTCTGAAAAAGCGATGAACAAAGACGTGGGCATCCTCGTCAATGCCAGCCGCACCGTCATCTATGCGTCCGATAAAGAAGACTTCGCCACCAAAGCCACCGAAGTAGCCCAGTCCTACCAACAGGAAATGGCCACCTACCTGTAACATAAAGAAAGTGACAAAAAAGCCCGGCGTGCCACGCAAAAAATAAGACAAAGAAAATTGACAACATTGCAGGCTGATGTAAAAAACAAAGCCTATAAACAAAAAAAACGGGGCCCTGTTTCCAGGGTACCCCGTCGTAGAGAGTCTTCGACTCTGCTGACTGCAAAAGTTGAATATATCTGTTAGTTATAGCAAGTGTATTCGCTCGAAGCTCGTAGCTCACAACTTGTCCCGCCATAGCGGGAGCTCAAAGCTTGCCTCCTAAATATTCCTCGTCTTCTTTCCCTTCCCCTTCTTATCATCCTCATCCACATCGAACGGCAGGTTATGCCCGATCGTCACATCGCCAAAGCTGGCCTTTACCTTCACTGCTGCACTACCACTGCCCGATTTACCGCTGTACCTGAAGTCAAACTTCGGACCCCGGTCATCATCCTCACCCTCTTTCTTGATAGCAAAGCCCGTCTTGTTCCGCACTTCAGAGAAGCTGGTGCTGATGTTCCAGTTGGCAGAGAAGTTCGTGTTCACGTCCAGCAGCAGTTGCGTATAGCTGTTGCGGATATCCACGTTCTTCGCATTGTTCTCGATACCCACCTTCACACCACTGTACTCGAAGTTGGCCCGTACATCGCCCGAGAGCTTCTGCACAATACCTTTGGAGAACTTGATGGTCACCTCGCCATTCCCCATACTGGCGATAGTAGCCTTACCGAATTCTACATTTACATCGGCATCGCCTGTCAGGTTACCGGTAGTCAGGCTGCCGAATTTGCTTTCCAGGTATACTTTCCCCTTGTAATCACCAATGGTCATAGGACCAAATTCATTGCGTGCATCGAGCTTATTGCCGGATGGCAGATACACGACATAGTCGATATTGAAACTTTGCCTTTCACCCTTGCCGCGGTTATTGGTGTTGTTATTCCCGATCTTCGTTTGGAAGGACACGGTGCCGCCGTCCTTGCTGTCCTGGATTTGGATAGCATCCAGCAGGCGCTGCGCACGGTCATCAGTGCCGGCTTCGGCCACGATAGTCACATCCACCTTCACTTCGTTCTTATCCCAGGTGGCGATCTTCATTTCACCAAACTGGTTGCGCAGAGACACTTTGTCTGTGCTGGATAAAGAATACGACTTCGAGTACGTCTTCCTCTTCTCCACCAGCGGGTCGCCATTGGCCAGGGCTGGTATGTTCAGGGCAAGGCAGCTTAACAACAATACCGAACTATAGGCTCTTAGAATTACTTTCATCACTTCCCGATTTAGATTGTTTGATTTGTTGAATGATCTGTAACTGCTGGTTCAGTAATTCGGTCTGCAGCTTCAAATTCTGAATCATAGCTTCCAGTAATTGTTCCCGGTTCACATTCGTGGGCAGCTCATTCTTCAAGACCTTGTAAGAACTGTCCAGCTTGTTGATATCGCCGAGGAACTGTTTATATAAAGCAGGGTTATCCTTTTCCAGCTGCTTTAATTCACTTTGTTTAAGTTCGATCAGCTGCGTAAAATGATACACCTCTTTGGCATATGTGGGATCGATGTCCTTCAACATCGGGTCGGCAGATGGCTGATCCTTCACAGATGGTTTGGCATCTGCCACAGCAGGACCTTGTACATTCTGTTTAGGTCCCAATAAATGGAACACACCAAAACCAGCCAGCACAAGAATAGCCGCCGCTACACTCCAGCGCATCACCTTCATGGCCATGGTGCTTTTCATGGACACTACCCTCCCTTCCTGTTTTGCAGGGATCAACTCCTTTGCAAGTTTCGACCACACCTGGGGAGCCGGATCTTCATTGTCAAACTCATCCCGGTGGTCACGCATAAACTGTTCAAATTGACTACTCATAGAACGAACCTTGTTTTATAATAGACAGTAGTTTTTGTTTCGCCCGCACATACTGCGTCCGCACCGTGTTGTGCGATATACTCAATATGCCTGCTATCTCTTCATGATCATAACCCTCCAGCAGGTAGAGGCTGATCACCGTCCGGTAGCCGTCGGGCAATTTCTGGATAGCCTTCTTTACTTCGGCCACCTGGTATTGCACCTGCGCTTCGTCTACCGGTTCCTCCTGCGGAAGCGTATGCACGCCCGTCTCGCTGTTCTCGTCGATCTCCACGAAATGAGCCCGTCGCTTACGCAGGGTATTGATACTTTTATTGATCACGATCTTCTTCAACCACGCACCAAAGGTAGAGCGGTAGTGAAAATCGTTTAATGAGCGGAAGGCGTCCAGGAATGCTTCCTGTAATACGTCTTCGGCGTCCGCTGAATTGTTCACAATCCGCAGACTGGTGTTGTACATGGCTTTGGAATAACGTTGGTATAACTGTTGATAACCCAGGCTGTCACCCTGCTTACAACGTTCTACCAATTCATCCCGGATGATTGCAGTCAGCTCCAAAATGAATGATTTAATTGTTGTTCATAGTAAGAGACACAGGTACTTAACACATGTTGCATATAAAACAAAAATTATTGATTTTTTTTGGCAAATGAGAGATATTTCGGATTACGGGTCTCGCGTTAACCCGAAACCCAAAACACCAAACCCGAAATGCCTAAAGCTATTTTTACTACTTTAGCAAAACATATAACGAGAACAAAACCAATCACTATGGCCGCCAAAACCGATCAGTTCGTCAGCCCCGATTACTTTGCCCTCGATGAACTATTGACCGAAGAGCAAAAGCTTGTCCGCGAATCAGTCCGCAACTATGTCAAAAAGGAGATTTCTCCCATTATTGAAGACTATGCACAAAGAGCTGAGTTTCCGGAACATATAGTAAAACAGCTGGGCGAATTAGGCTGCTTTGGGCCCACGATCCCGGTCGAATATGGCGGCGGTGGCCTCGATTACATCAGCTATGGCCTCATGATGCAGGAGCTCGAAAGAGGCGATAGCGGCGTGCGCTCCACAGCCTCCGTACAAGGCTCCCTGGTGATGTTCCCCATCTACGAATACGGCAGCGAAGAACAACGCAAAAAATACCTCCCTAAGCTCGCCAGCGGCGAATGGCTGGGCTGCTTTGGCCTCACCGAGCCCGACCACGGCTCCAACCCGGCAGGCATGCTCACCAACATCAAAGACGCCGGCGATCACGTTATCCTCAACGGCGCCAAAATGTGGATCAGCAACGCCCCCTTTTCACAGGTAGCGGTGGTGTGGGCCAAAGATGAACAAGGCGACATCCGCGGCGTTATAGTAGAGCGCGGCATGAAAGGATTCAGCACACCCACCACCCACGGCAAATGGAGCCTGCGCGCTTCCGCTACGGGCGAGTTGGTGTTTGACAATGTACACGTACCCAAAGAAAACATATTGCCCAAAGCAAAAGGATTGAAAGGACCATTAAGTTGTTTGACGAAGGCCCGTTACGGCATTGCCTGGGGATCCGTAGGAGCAGCGATGGATTGCTACGACACCGCCCTGCGCTACTCGTTGGAGCGCGTGCAGTTCGACAGGCCCATTGGCGGCTTCCAGTTGCAGCAGAAGAAACTGGCAGAGATGATTACCGACATCACCAAAGCACAGCTCCTCAACTGGAGGCTGGGCGTATTGATGAACGAACACAAAGCCACACCACAGCAGGTATCGATGGCCAAGCGAAATGGCTGCGAAATCACCGCCAACATAGCCCGCGATGCCCGGCAGATGCTCGGCGGCATGGGCATCACCGGAGAATACGCCGTCATGCGCCACATGATGAACATCGAAAGCGTCATCACCTACGAAGGCACCCACGACATCCACCTCCTCATCACAGGCATGGACGTCACCGGTTTGAATGCATTTAAATAGAGTTGAAAAGTTAACAGGTTTAAAAGTTGATAGGGGAGGTTGTCAGAGTTTATCCCGTTTCGCGGGACTGAGCTTGTCGAAGCCCATCGAAGCAAACGCATTGCCGATTGCCGACTGTCGATTGCCGAAAAAGAACGACAATGAAGATCGAGATCATACAACATAATAGACAATACGAACAGGAGACGATCAATCTCATAGTAGGTATCCAGGCAGGAGAATTCGGACTCCCCATCACAGCCGGTGACCAGCCCGACCTGCGCAAGGTCGACACCTTCTACCAACAAGGCAAAGGCAATTTCTGGATCGCGGTCCACAAGGGGAGAGTAGCCGGCTCCATAGCCCTCATCGACATTGGCAACAACGAAACAGCCCTGCGCAAAATGTTTGTGCATCCCGATTACCGCGGAAAAGAAAAAGGCGTAGCGCAAAAGCTCATGGATGAACTATTCAGCTGGTGCCGGCAGCAGGGCGTGCAAAACATTTACCTCGGCACAGTCGAACAATTCAAAGCCTCCCATCGTTTCTATGAAAAAAACGGGTTCCGGGCCACCGATAAATTACATTTGCCTGTCACATTCCCTGCCATGCCGTTGGATACGATATTCTATACCTATACATTTGACAAATAATTCTTGCCGATGCGGATAATACTGATAGGATTCATGGGGTCAGGTAAAACACACTGGGGAACACAGGTCGCCCACCGCCTGCAGTTACCCTTCTTCGACCTCGATGAAGAAGTAGTCAAAGCAGAGAACGGTACCAGCGTCACCGATATCTTCGCCACCAAAGGAGAAGAATACTTCCGGCAAAAAGAAAAAGACATCATGGAACAGTTGGTTGATGCCAACGAATCCATGGTACTCTCCTGCGGAGGAGGCACACCCTGCTTCTTCAACAACATCGAGTACATGAAAAAAGTAGGCATTGTAGTGTGGCTCAACACCCATGTCGATGTAATTTTGCAGCGCCTGCTCAAAGAAAAGGCCAAACGGCCATTGATCAAGGACATCGACGACGAGGGATTGCGTACATTCATCATCCGCAAGCTCAACGAACGGCGCATGTATTACGAGCAGGCCGATGTTATACTCGATAAAGAAGACGCGATCTCGATGAACGATTTCATACAAACAGTATTACATGCATAAAGGATTCCTGATGACGGCTACCCTCCTGGGAGCCCTCTCCGTTGCACTCGGTGCCTTTGGCGCCCATGGACTCAAAAAACTGGTCCCGCCCGAAACCATCACCACTTTCGAAACAGGCGTACGCTACCAGTTCTACCACGTCTTCGCACTCCTCGCTGTCGCTATCCTCTATGATAAGTTTTCTGCCGATTGGATGCGCTATGCCGGCATTTGCTTTATCATAGGCATCATCCTCTTCTCCGGCTCCTTATACATACTCACCACCCTCAAAGCCACCAACACAGTTGGCCTGAGCGGCATTGGCGCCATCACCCCCTTCGGCGGATTATTCCTCATCGCCGGCTGGATCGCGATGTTTATCTCAATAATGAAGAAGTAAACATTTACATAAGGTTGCATATTCGAACAAAGCTTGTCATTTCGAACGGAATCCACCCTTCTTTGTCATTTCGAACGGAGCGATAGCGGAGTGAGAAATCTGCTATCGAGGCAAAAGTGTATTTGCTCGAAGCAAACGCATTGCCGATTGCCGGTACTGCCGACATTGCCGTCACAATGGCGCCTGAAAAGTCACCGTACACTGTTCCTTATTACTCTCGATAAGAAACGAACCCCCAATACTTTCCATACGCCGCCGCATATTACTAAGCCCGTTCCCAAAGCGGCGAAGCTGCTCGGTATTGATACCGACCCCATTGTCTGTTACGCGGATGATAAGAGAATTATCTTTCGTAGAAATATCGATATGCAGGTGCGTAGCCTGCGAATGCTTCATGGCATTGTTCAGCGATTCCTTCACACTCAGGAAAATGTTCCGGCGTTTCTCTCCGCTGATATCGGCCTGCGGTATCAGCGCCGGCAGCTTCACGGTACAATCTATCGGCGTACTATCAAAATATTCGATAGCATGCGCCCGGATATAAGCCACGAGACTCTCCACGGTATCGTTGGAGCTCTTCATGGTCCAGATGATGGTATTCATCTTGCCCAGCAGCTCATTCGCACTGCTCGATATCTTTTCCAGTTCGGGGATCGACTGGCTCTTCATTTTGGTCTTCAGGATCTCACTCATCAGGCGGATAGCTGTCACACCCGAGCCCAGTTCATCATGCATGTCCGCCGAAATACGGTCACGCTCACCCTGCATCGCAGTCACCACGGCCATCTGCTTTTCAAACTCCTTACGCTCATTCTCCAGCTTCAGCCTTTCCCGCTCCTTCACCCTTTCCACGATATCGCGGCGGTTCTTATACGCAAGCCCCGAAAGGAAAAAAGCGAGCTCCAGTACGAGGCCGATCTCATAATACAACAAAGAGCGGTTGAAGATCCCCCAGCGCGATTCACTGTCGGCAAAGCCGAGCTTGAATTGCAGCATCAGCAGCGAAATAAGCGAAAACACCACCAGCGATAAGTTACCCAGCGCCAGGTAGTTCAGCAAAGCATCCTTCTTTTTGATGCTGAAAACGATGAACACAACCCCGATCACGAGGAAAATAGCCTTCATCACCATGTTCTCCATGATGCTGAGAATAACATATTTATCCGTAAAGAAATATAGAATGGAATAAATAATAAAGAATATAGTCATCACCACCTTGGCCCAGCGCATAAACCGGTCCAGCTGAGGATGCAGCACCTTGGTGTTGAGGAACTGACGAACAAAGAACAGGTAGGTAAACACACTGGCCGTCATCACCATGAAGTCGAGATACTCCTCGTAAAAGAAATGGAAGTCTGACCCTGATAAGGTCAGGAAAGATTTCAGGAACAACAGCGCAGCCGTACAAAAAGTATACAGCGCATAAAAAATGAACTCCCGTGAACCGCTCTGCAGGTACGCAGCCAAAGAATAAAAGATCATCATCAGCAGGATGCCGGTCGCCACATACGTCACGGTATTCAGCATATAATCGCGGTCGGAGATGGACGACCGCCATTGCCTGAAATAATCCTTTTCGATAAGGCGGGGAATGATATTGTTCACATTCGAACGCATGAAATGGAAGCGGCAGTAAAACGTCCGTGTTTCATGCGGCTGAAGCGTGATCAGCCGCGCCCCCAGCGGTTTTTTCAAATTGGACGTATCTGGTATTAAAACCGGCGTGGCAGAAGGACTGCCGGAGTTGGCACTGAACAAACGGATATCCTTGCAATAAAAGCCAGGCAAAAAGAAAACACTTTTAACCGAATCACTGCTGTTGGTAAGCGTAAACCGCTCGAAAATATCCTTTTCGATATAGTTGGCCGGCAAGCTCCGGCTCAGTGGCCGGTAAGGAAGACCGGCAATATCCGGTTTGTCACCAAAATTCCTTGGCAGCGTGGCAACTTCAAAGTGCAGGTTTTCCGACCTGAAAAAACGGATATGGGCGATATCGACGCCGTTTGAATCAGCTTGAGCGTAACTGCCGGAGTTGGATAAAAGCAACAGAAAAAACATCCCGGTAAACAGGACCATAGCCACACGAGAACGGCAGGGTGGGCGCCTGACCGATGCAAAAGGTTGGTGCTCCCGGAATTTCATGTTGTTTGACCTTCTAAAATACAATATTTACCAGCACCGCACGCTTTTATTTGATTCTACCACAGTTTTGTTCAACTACTTATCTTTGTACTCATGGCCAATCGCTTAAAATCGGGCAAAAACAAAGCAGCTGATACCGACAAACTGAAACCTGAAAAAGAAGAACAGGTAACCGTCAAACAATTAGTCAAAGACGAACGTACCCACAAAATTGCCGGCACGGTGTCCCTGCTGGTAAGCCTCTTCCTTTTCATAGCCTTTGCATCCTATTTATTTACCTGGCGCGAAGACCAGGACAAAGTCTTTAAAGGAGCCTCCATACTGTGGCCCTCAGCCGGTGTCAAAACCACCAACCTGTTGGGCAACATTGGCGCTTACATATCACACCAGTTTTTCTACAACGCCTTTGGGCTTGCCTCCTTCCTGTTCTGTACACTCTTCTTTGTCATGGGAGTCAATGCACTCTTTGGCAAAAAAATATTCTCTGTCTGGCGAAACGTGCGCTACCTCATCGTGGGCATACTTTTCTTCAGCGTGGCCTTTGCCTTCTTTGCCGGCAAAAATCAGTTTGCCTGGGGCGGCGCTATGGGCACCATGATCAGCGACTGGCTGGTGAGCCTCATCGGTAAAATAGGAACAGCCGCCGTGTTGTTGCTGGGCGGTTTGGCCTACTTCATCTGGCGCTTCAACCCGGTATTCAAAGTACCAGCCTTGCCTGCGAAGAAAGCCGCGGCAGTGCCTGAGCCCGTGTTGCCCGTCAATGAAGAAGAACAGGAGCCGGCGCCCAAACCCAAAAAGACGAATAAACTCAGGAAAGGCGAACAGGCAGCACCATTGTTGGAGCCCAAATTGGAGATAGATGAAGAACTGCTGGATGAAATGGAGTTGGTAGAGCGGCCAGAAGAAGACGAACCACCTTTCGACGTAACAGAGCCGGAGCCAATACCGGTGAAGCCACCTGTGGTAGTACCACCGGTAACACCGCCGGTCAGCAAAAAAATGGAGAAAGCACAGCAGGCAGCCGCTGCACTCGAGCTGGAGATCAAATCCATGCCCGAAGAACCGGCAGGAGAAGAGGCCGTAGAGGAGCCCGGAGAAGAAGTAGAAGAGAAGAAGCCAGTCATTACTACACCCTACGAGCCTACGCTCGACCTCAGCGACTACCAATACCCCTCACTCGATCTGCTGGAACAACACGGCAGTGAGAAGATCATACAGGATGCGGCGGAGCTGGAGACCAACAAAAACCAGATCATCACCACCCTCAAGAACTACGATATCGATATCCAGAAGATCAGCGCTACCGTAGGGCCCACCGTTACACTCTATGAGATTGTACCGGCGGCCGGAGTGCGTATCTCCCGTATCAAAAACCTCGAAGATGATATTGCCTTGAGCCTTGCGGCCCTGGGTATCCGTATCATCGCGCCGATACCAGGTAAAGGAACCATTGGTATTGAAGTACCGAATGTGAAGAAAACAGTGGTGAGCATGAAGACGCTGCTGGCATCGGAAAAATTCCAGGCCAACAGCTTCAGTTTACCCGTAGCCATCGGTAAAAAGATCGACAACGAGAACTTCATCGTCGACCTTGCTACGATGCCCCACTTGCTGATGGCAGGTGCTACGGGTCAGGGTAAATCGGTTGGCCTCAATGCCATCCTGGTATCCCTGCTCTATAAGAAACACCCGTCTCAACTGAAACTGGTACTGGTCGATCCTAAAAAAGTAGAGCTTACCCTCTACCGCACCATCGAGAACCACTTCCTGGCAAAGCTGCCGGGTGAAGAAGAAGCCATCATCACCGATACCAAGAAAGTAATACATACACTCAACGCCCTTTGTATAGAAATGGACAACCGGTACGACCTGCTCAAAGAAGCAGGCACCCGCAACATCCGTGAGTACAACGAAAAGTTTATCAAGCGCAGGCTCAACCCGGAGAAAGGCCACCAGTTCCTGCCCTTCATTGTACTGGTTGTGGATGAGTTTGCCGACCTGATCATGACAGCCGGCAAAGAAGTGGAAATGCCGATCGCGCGCCTCGCGCAGTTGGCGCGTGCCGTAGGTATCCACCTGATCATTGCTACCCAGCGACCTTCGGTCAACATCATTACAGGTACCATCAAGGCCAACTTCCCGGCGCGTATTGCCTTTAAAGTATCCTCCAAGATCGACTCCCGCACCATCCTCGATACAGGAGGTGCCGAGCAGCTCATTGGTAAAGGCGACATGTTGATCTCCTACAACGGAGAATTGACACGCCTCCAGTGCGCATTCGTGGATACACCCGAAGTAGAAAGCGTGTGCGATAACATTGGTGCCCAACGCGGTTATCCCAATGCATTCATGCTGCCCGAGTATGTAGACGAAAAAGAACTCGAAGGAAAAGACTTCGACCTCTCCGATCGTGACTCCCTCTTCGAAGATGCAGCCCGCATGATCGTGAACAGCCAGATTGGAAGCACCTCACTGTTACAGCGGCGTATGAAACTCGGCTACAACCGCGCCGGCCGCCTCATGGACCAGCTCGAAGCAGCCGGTATCGTAGGCCCCAGCCAGGGAAGCAAGGCACGCGACGTCCTCATCAAAACCGAAATGGACCTCGAACAACACCTCGCCAACTTTCAATAACTGTTAATTATTTCCTAACGGATAAACGGACCGGGGATAATCGACGTCTAAGTTTTTGACACAAAGGGGTATCTTTGCCGCCTTTATATACGTATCAATCACAAATACCTATAAATGAGATCAGCACTTTTATTCTGTAGTTTATTATTGGCTGGATTAACAGGATTTACACAAAATAAGATTGGCGACCAACCCGTTAGCAGCGATCCCGCCGCCAAAAAAGTACTCGATGAGGTAAGTGCTAAGTTCAAGACCTACAAAGCTGTACAAGCCGCTTTTGCCCTGAAGAATGAAGACGCCAAAGGCAAAGTGCTCGACAATAAGAAAGGTACCGTATCCATGAAAGGCTCCAAATACCGCGTAAGCCTCGCCGGCGGTGCCGAGATCTTCTGCGACGGCTCCAACATCTGGACATATGACAAAGGCGCTAACGAAGTGACAATCACCAAGCTGGAAGGCTCTTCCAGCATGATCACTCCCCAGAAACTATTCACCAATTTCTACGATAAAGACTTCCTCTACAAATTGAATGGCGAGAAGAAAGAAGCCGGAAAGACCCTGATAGAGATAGAAATGACGCCTGTAGATAAAACAAAAGCCTTCCACAAAGTTTTCCTGCTGGTAGATAAGAACGCAAAGACGATCTACAGCACCCGTATCCTCGACAAAAGCGGCACTAAGATATCTTATACCGTAAGCTCACTCAACGGCAAAGCCCCCCTTACAGACGCGATGTTTGCTTTCGACAAAAGCAAATACCCGGGTGTAGAAGAAGTAGACCTTCGATAATTGCGGATGTAGAATTTAGAATTTCGGATTCTTTTGGTGCTGCAGGCACCGTTAATTTATACAGGCTGATGTTTCATCAGCCTTTTTTATTGCGGAGCAATCCTAAATCCTAAATCCTGAATCCTGAATCCGCAATCCTCACGATCCCCAGCGAAACGTGCTGATATCCAATCCCGCCAGGTCAAGCACCCGGTCGGCCACAGTGGCGGCAGCTTCCTCGATGGTGGTAGGACGGCTGTAGAACGAAGGAGAAGCAGGACAGATGATACCCCCCGCCAGCGTCACGGTCTCCATATTACGTATGTGAATGAGGTTATACGGCGTGTCCCGAACAACGCAGATGAGCTTGCGGCGCTCCTTCAGCACCACATCGGCCGCCCGGGAGATCAGGTCATTGGATACCCCCGTAGCAATCCTGCCCAATGTACCCATCGAACAGGGAGCAATGATCATGGTATTGAACCGGCCCGAGCCCGAAGCAAAAGGAGCATTGAAATCCATCTTATGATAAAATTGCACACGCTTGCCTTTCAGGTTACCTTGATCCGCGAAATCCGCTTCCATCTTCTTATAATCCGCATTCCCCAGCTCCGTTTCCCACACCTGTTTGGCATTTTCAGTCATCACCACGGCCAGGTCCTCCCACTGATCAGCAATGCCAAGCAATTTATTCAGTAACAATTGAGGATAGATCGAGCCGCTTGCACCCGTAATGGCCAGCACAATTTTATGCATGATAATTGAGTTAACTTTAATGGTATTGTCCCGTTGAGCCTTGTCGAAACGCCTAACGAACATCAAACAAAAATAAACATGCAAACCCTCAAACTGGTTGTTTTCTTTACCTGGATCACTGTTTTTTCCTGTGGACAACGTCCGGTGGAAGGAAAAGCCAAAACCCGGTGGCTCACGTTGCAGCAGGTAGCCGACAGCCTGCAAAAGCAAAAAAGACCAGTGCTCATCGACCTCTATACCGATTGGTGTGGCTGGTGTAAAGTCATGGATAAAAAAACATACGCCAATAAAAAAGTAGGCGCCTACCTGCAGGAGAAATTCTATGCTGCCAAAGTCGATGCCGAATCCCGCAACACCATCACCTGGAAAGGCAAGACCTATACCTTTAATCCCAACTACCGCACCAACGATTTTGCTGTTTACCTCACCCGGGGACAGCTATCCTATCCCACCACAGTCATCATACCAGTTGACGGCGAGCCCCAGGCAATTCCCGGATACCTCACACCTCCTGAGCTCGAATTGCTCGTCAAATATTTTGGCGAAGGTCACTACGGAAAGAGAGATTTTGGGGAGTACCAAAAGAGCTTTAAAACAAGTTGGTAGTGCGTTGAATCCGGGTGGTAAGCTATGAGCCGGATGTTAAAATATGTTAAGAGTAGGTGAATATCCGTCATTCGCCGAAACATGATAAGAATAACGGTTTAGCAAGGAATTTATGGAAGAAGATTTGGCCGCAAACGTTTGCGTAAAGCTGATATGATTAGATAATTACATAGAACAGCGGTGTAGTAAGAAACTTACCTATTTACTGGTTGATTTAGATCAATTACTCCAAAAAAAATTGCATTGTGCAACCATTGTTTCAACACCAGCATCTTATATTTGAATTTTCATAGGATAAGGTTTAATGGTTAATGGTATTTGATTAGTGCAGTCCCGCTGAAAGGCGGGACTCTTTTTTTATAGCTACTTTAACATTTCATCCCAGGCTTTTTCTACTTACCACAACGCAACTATCTTCACCTTATCAACTCGTAAACTTTTCAACCTGTCAACTAATTCAGCCATCATCAACTTCTGAGATGAAGATAGTACCTCAGCATAATGCAAATGGATTTAAACAATGAAGTAATTGTAAACATTTACTTTCCACCCAATCCATTCAATCCAATAAATCGTGGTTCAGATTATTGCAATATCGTCAGCTTACTGAAGTCTACAGGCTCAACAGGGATCACAGCAAGGCCAGGTGTAAACGTATCCGACTTACGAACACGGTAAGTAAACACATTGGGGTGACGATAATTTACATACGTCAGTTCAGTAAACTTTTCACGGTGAGCATTCAGGCAGGAGATCTCGATGTAATAACGGGCAGGAGGTACCTTAACAATGACAATCTGGTTATTGGTGGGATAAAATACCTTTTTGATAATACCGGCGCCACTATGATCGTAACGGTCAAAAATAACAAGCACAGAATCGGTAAAAGGAGTGGAAGAAGCATTTTTGAGGCGGATAACAACATCTACACTGTCGGAGGGTTGTTTCTTTTGCGCAAACAAGGAAACTCCGGCAGCAAAGCAGAATACCATAACCATAATAACTTCTTTCATAGAAGTTGGATTTTACAAAACATCGCCTTTAGTGTGTATCCGGGGTAAAAAGTACACATAAATTCCGGCTTATACCAGTAACGAAGCGTAAAAACGATGAATTGCACGATTATGCCGATAAATCGATTGATATAAGCTAAAAAATAAAAGGGTCATTCCATGAATTGGAATGACCCTTTGCTTTATATCAAATCAATATTAGTTCGCTTCGGCCATGTCTGGGATGGCTTCTACCTTGTATTCACCGGCGTCCAGTTTCTTCTTTGTCTCTTCAAAAGCGATCAGCGTACGGCTGATATCTTCGTCGGTGTGAGCAGCCGTAGGGATCAATCGATAAATGATATGACCCTTGGGAATGACAGGATATACCACAATAGAGCAGAAAATACCGTAGTTCTCACGCAGGTCCATCACCATGGCAGTCGCTTCTTCAACGCCACCCTTCATGTACACAGGAGTTACTACCGAATCAGTCTTTCCAATATCAAACCCTTTTTCCTTCAATCCTTTCTGCAGCTTCATGGCATTCTCCCATAATTTGTTCTTCAGTTCGGGACGGGTGCGCAGCAATTCCAGGCGCTTCAGGTTACCCAGTACCAGCGGCATGGGCAGGCTCTTGGCGAAGATCTGGCTACGGATATTATACCGGATATAATCGATGATAGACTTGGGACCAGCCACAAAAGCGCCAATTGAAGCCATGGATTTTGCGAAAGTAGAGAAATACAGGTCTATCTCGTCCTGTACACCTTGCGCTTCACCGGCGCCGGCGCCAGTCTCACCCAGTGTACCGAAACCATGAGCGTCATCCACCAGCAAACGGAAATCATACTTGCCTTTCAGCGCAGCGATCTCTTTCACCTTGCCCTGATCACCGGCCATGCCAAACACACCCTCCGTGATCACCAGGATACCACCTGCCTTTTGCTTCTCGATCAGTGCAGTAGCACGTTGCAATTGCTTTTCGAAATCCTCTATATCATTATGCTTGAATACGTAGCGGTGGCCGGGGTGCAGGCGCAGACCATCGATAATGCAGGCATGGCTCTCAGCATCGTATACGATCACATCATGACGGCCACACAATACATCGATAATGCTCACCATGCCCTGGTAACCAAAGTTCAGCAGGATGGCATCTTCCTTACTCTCAAACTCGGCCAGTTGTTGTTCCAGCAACTCATGGTAATTGGTATTACCACTCATCATCCGGGCGCCCATGGGAGAGGCCAGGCCAAACTGGGCAGCAGCGTCAGCGTCAGCTTTGCGTATTTCGGGGTGGTTGGCCAGCCCCAGGTAGTTGTTCAGGCTCCATACTATCATCTCTTTGCCCCGAAACTTCATGCGGCTACCGATCTCACCTTCCAGCTTGGGGAATGCAAAATATCCATGCGCACGTTCACGGTGCTGGCCTATAGGGCCATAGTTTTTCAACAATCTTTCGAAAATGTCTGCCATATGATGGATTTGTTAAAGGTTGATTATGATCATCTCAAGTCGCAAAAATAACGTTTTTAGGCTAATCGGAGGCTGGAAGTAGGAGGTAAGAAGTCTGAAATCGGCGTTAAAGATCGACTGACTTCGTACCCCTTATTACCGACTTCTTATTTTCCGCAACCGTTTGTTGTTCAAATTTTAATATGCCAAAGCCAACCTGCCTATATCTTTGCCGGAAAAATAACCAGGTAATGCGAAAACTATTCCTTGGCTCCTGCTTGAGTATCCTTTCCCTCGTTGCACTTGCCCAACGTAAAGCTAAAACCACCGATGTAAATATTCCCGTACGCCCTAAACTGGTAGTAGGCATCGTGGTCGACCAGATGCGTTGGGATTATCTCTATCGCTATTACGATCGCTACAAAGATGACGGCGGATTCAAACGCATGTTGAAGCAGGGATTTACCTGCGATAACGCCCTCATTCCTTATACACCCACTATTACAGCCTGTGGCCACACCTGCATCTACACAGGCAGCGTGCCCGCCATTCATGGTATTGTAGGCAACGCCTGGTGGGATAGAGATGAGCAACGCAGCGTATACTGCACAGAAGATAAGACTGTAAAATCTGTAGGATCTACCGGCGCCAATGGCGAAATGAGCCCACGCAATATGCTTGTTACTACAGTTTGCGACGAACTGCGCCTGGCTACCAACTTTAGAAGTAAAGTAGTAGGTATCGCTATCAAAGACCGCGGCGGCATCCTGCCCGCAGGCCACTCTGCCAATGCCGCCTATTGGTATGATAGCCGCACCGGCAACTGGATCACTTCCACCTACTACATGAACGACCTCCCGCAATGGGTAAAAGACTTCAATGCACAGAAAGTCGTAGATAAATATTATGCACTCGACTGGAACCTGATGTACCCCAAAGAAACATACGTGCAAAGTACGGCCGATGAAAAACCTTACGAAGGCAAATCATTCGGCGCCGATCAGAAAGGCTTTCCCTATGACCTCAAAAAGTTCATTGGTAAAAACTATGGCACCATTGCCAGCACACCCTATGGCAACTCTATGACGGCCGACATGGCCAAAGCCGCCGTGATCAATGAGCAACTCGGTGCAGATGATATTACCGACTTTCTTGCTGTGAGCTTCTCGTCACCCGATTATGTTGGCCACTCTTTCGGACCCAACTCAATAGAACAGGAAGATGACTTCCTGCGCCTCGATACCACCTTCGGCAACTTCTTCCGTTTCCTCGATGAGAAAGTAGGCAAAGGACAATACACAGTGTTCCTGAGTGCCGACCATGGTGTGGCCCATGTGCCCGGATTCATGAAAGAAAACAAACTGCCCGGAGGCACTATCGACGACGATCGTTGGGGCAAAGAAATAGCTCAGGGGCTGAAGGATAAATTTGGCGCTGAAAAACTGATCACGAGCAACTACAACTACCAGATACACCTCAACCACAGGAAGATCGATTCCCTGAAGCTGGATAAAAAAGCGGTACAACAATGGATCGTTGATTACCTGGGCAAACAAGAAGGCATATCACGTGCCTTTGCCATCGACGAGATCATGACCGTACCGCTCACAGCCAAACAACGCGACATGATGGTCAATGGATGGTATCCCCGCCGCGATGGCGATATCCAGATCGTATTGCAGCCCGGCTGGCTCGATGGTGGCGCCACAGGTACCACACACGGCCTCTGGAATCCTTACGACGCACACATTCCCATGGTGTTCTACGGCTGGGGCATCAAACCCGGCAGAACAAACCGCGAAACCTACATGAGCGATATCGCACCAACCATTGCTGCTTTATTGCACATCCAAATGCCCAGCGGCACCGTTGGCAAAGCAGTAGAAGAAGTATTGAAATAAGCTGCGAGCCATGAGCTACGAGCAAAAAAGACGGGCGATGACTCAATCATCGCCCGTCTTTTTTATGACCTGCAATGTAATCATACTGCGATAAATAGCTCTGCAATACCTAAATCCTAAAGCACGTTGTTACACCTAAAGTGTCTTGCTGCTTACAACAAATAAAGAATGCTACAAATAAAGCGACTGGAAGCCTGTAATAAATAAGGAGTGCTGCACCTTGGAGAGGCGTGAGCCCGTCAGGCCGCGCGGAGCGATCGGGCCTGACTTGACTTTTCTTTGGTTACTTTCTTTGCGTTAAGGCAAAGAAAGTGACAAAAAAGCCCTGCACGCCGTGCAAAAAGCAAATTAAAGAAAGCGACAAAGCCGTACACTCCACTGTAACAAAACCGTACACTGGCCCGTTGGCAGAACATATAAATAAATGATAAATAGCTACTTGCATTCCGGCACTCCCTTTGAAGTACGAAGACTTTCTGTAACACAGTAAAACCAGTTGTCATGCTGAAAAATTACCTGCTCCTCGCAGTCAAGAATTTCCGGAAACAAAAAATGTTCTCCCTCATCAACATCCTGGGCCTCACTGTGGGCATCACCTGTTGCCTCATGATCTTCCTGTTCATCATGAGCGAGTTCAGTTATGACAACTTCCACAAAAATGGCGACAACATATACCGGGTGATGCGCGTAAGCCATCAGTCAGGTTCACCCAAAAATATCGCCTGGCTTTCACCCTCCTATGGTCCTGCCCTCCGCAATGATTATCCCGATGCGGTACAGCATACCATGCGCGTGACCCCTGATAATGACCTCATCACGTATAAGAATGTTTCCTTCAACGAGAAAAAGGTAGTGTTGGTCGACAGCAACTTCTTCACCTTCTTTAGCTATTCGCTGTTGAAAGGAGATCCGGCTACAGTGCTCAACGATCCTTTAGGCATGGTAATGACAGAGACCACTGCCAAAAAGTATTTTGGTAAAGAAGACCCCATTGGCAAAGAAGTAGAGTTCAATAAAAATCGCCGCTTTAAAATAACCGGTATCATGAAAGATGTACCTGTTAACTCACACCTCGGGTTTGATATAGTAGTTCCCAATACACTCTGGCACAATTCTCCGTTTTACAACCAATGGCCCAATAACGGATTATATACTTATGTGCAGCTGAATCCTGCTGTAAAGCCACAGGAACTGGAAAAACAGTTTCCCGCATTCATGGACAAATACCTCGGTGCTTACTACAAGGAAAACGGATTCAAAATGGACCTTACCATCAAGCCCCTCAAAGGCATTTATCTGGAAGGAGACTCGGCATGGGACCCTGTGAAGCATGGCAACCGCAAGATGGTCTATATATTTATGAGCATTGCTGCCCTCATCCTGGTGATAGCCTGTATCAATTTCATGAACCTGGCCACAGCAAGAGCTACAGATCGCTCAAAAGAAGTGGGACTAAGAAAAGTGTTAGGCGCCGTAAAGAAACAACTGGCCAGCCAGTTCATCTTCGAGTCGTTGTTGATGGCTACAGTATCAGCGGCATTGGCCGTAGGTGCATTGAAATTGCTGATGCCGGCTTACAATAATTTCCTGGGATACGACCTGCCCTCAGGCTGGACCAATCCCTGGTTCTATGCATGCATAATTGGAATCATCTTCGTGGTAGGATTGTTGGCAGGCAGTTACCCTGCGCTGCTGATGTCATCCTTCTCACCCATAGAATCCCTCAAAGGAAAACTGAGGATAGGGAAGGGAGGAGCCATGTTCCGCAAAGTATTGGTGGTATTCCAGTTTGGCATCTCCGTATTGCTGATCGTATGTGTCACCATCGTGATGAAGCAGATGCATTACGTAAGGACTGCTGATCTGGGTTTCGATAAAGAACAGTCTATGATCGTGCAGATCGACAATGGCGATATCTGGAACAATAAGGTAGCGTTCAAAAAACAATTACTGGCCGATAAGTCGGTCGTGAACGTATCGCTGATGACAGGCGAGCCAGGCGGCTTCCACGACATGTACGGCTTTGAAGCAGAAGGCAAACCCGGAGAGAAGATTATGCTCAATACAGAGTTTGCCGACTTTGAATATGCAGGTACGCTGGGTTTAAAGGTTATAGCCGGCAGGGATTTTTCACCAAAGTTCCTTTCCGATTCTACCCAGGCTGTGCTTATCAACCGGGCGGCAGCCGAAACATTGGGCTATCATACACCTGATCAGGCGGTAGGTAAATGGATAAAAAATATAACGGGCGATAGCGTACGCCGCACGATCGTAGGTGTGATAGAAAACTACCACTTTACTTCCATGAAACAAACCATCGGGCCACTGGTGATCTCTACCAAAAAAGACGACAGGCGCGTGGTGTTGATTAAGATGCATACGGCAGCATTGCCGGCAACCATCGGGCGCTTGAAAAAGATATATGCAGCCAATGCCCCCAACCATCCATTCGAATACGATTTCCTCGATGAAAGATTTGATAAGCTATACAAAGCAGAAGCAAAGCAGGAAACCCTGTTAGGCATCTTTTCCATTATTGCTATTGCGATTGCCTGCCTGGGCTTGTTTGGGCTGGCATCCTATACAGCTGTAAAACGTACACGCGAAATTGGCGTACGCAAAGTGCTGGGCTCTTCCATCAGCAACATCATTCTGCTATTGACCAAAGACCTGCTGAAGCCGGTATTGCTGGGAACCCTCCTTGCAGTGCCCATCGGTTATTGGGTGATGCAGCAATGGCTGCAGGGCTTTGCCTATCGCACTGATATACAATGGTGGTTGTTTGTGATGGCGGCACTCATTGGCGTGTGTATCGCCGTAATAACGGTGAGCGTGCAGGCTATCAAAGCAGCACTGGCCAACCCGGTCAAAAGCCTCCGTACCGAATAGAAGCAAACGGTAGCCCCTTTTCAACCTGTTACTTCTCAACTTATTAACCATCCCCCAACCTCATATAATTACCATGATCTGCCGGTAATTGGGTAAATAGCCCAACTTTTACAGCATTTTTATGAAAGGGCGTATATTGTTCGGCTGTACAGATATTTTTGTGCAGCTAAAACATACATGATTATGCAAAAACCCTTTGTTGCTTTCTCCCGATGGCTGTTGCTCCTGGCCGTCATCATTGCTACAGGGCCGTCAATGGCCCAAACTACCGACCTCAAGACTGTCTTGCCGGTAGATGCCAAAGTCAAGATCGGTAAGCTCGACAATGGCCTTACCTATTACATTCGTCAGAACAAAAAGCCCGAACAAAAAGTAGAACTGCGTCTGGTGCTCAACGCCGGTTCTATCAATGAGGACGATGATCAGCAGGGCCTGGCCCACATGGCCGAGCACATGGCCTTCAACGGTACTACCCATTTCAAAAAGAATGATATCGTTTCCTTCCTGCAGGATATTGGTGTTGGGTTCGGCAATGACCTCAACGCTTATACCAGCTTCGATGAAACCGTATATATCCTCCCCATTCCTACCGATAAGCCAGGCAACCTTGAAAAAGGGTTCCAGGTGTTGGAAGACTGGGCCCACAACGTTACCTACCTCGATGATGACATTCAAACAGAAAAGCCCATCATTCTCGAAGAAAGCCGCATGGGTAAAGGCGCCAACGACCGCATGTTCAAAAAGATATACCCGAAGCTTTTTGAAGGTTCCAAATATGCCAAACGTTTACCGATCGGTCAGGATAGCATCATCCGTGGCTTTAAGCCCGATGTGATCCGTCGTTTTTATAAAGACTGGTACCGCCCCGATCTGATGGCGGTGATCGTGGTAGGAGACATAACCCCTGCCAAAGCCGAAGAACTGATCCGCAAGCATTTTGCAGCCCTCACCAACCCCACGGCGCCCCGCAAAAGAGAATATGCCGATGTACCAGCTTATGCTTCCAGCGATGCGATGGTCATTACCGATAAAGAAGCGACCAGCTATACGGTGTCCATCAACTATCCGGCTTTCAAAGATGTTCCTTCCTCTACTGTAGGCAGCTACCGCGATCGCCTGGTAAAACAGATGTTCGTATCACTCACAAACCAACGCTTGCAGGAGCTCACCCAACAGGCAAATCCTCCATTCCTCTTTGGTTCTGTAAGCTTTGGTTCTTATGCCCGCGGATATGACGCTTTTGGCGCCTTCGCCGCTGCCGGTACGGGTGATGTGAACAAAGCCCTCAACGCAGTAGTAGAAGAGATCGAAAGAGTAAAACGCTTTGGATTTACGGCTGCTGAACTGGAGCGTGCCAAGAAAACCATGCAAGCCAACTACGAGCGTGCCTGGAACAACCGCGATAAAACAGAATCAGACAACTATGTCGATGAATACGTGAACCACTTCCTCCAACAGGAACCCATTCCCGGTATCGACAAAGAATACGAATATGTAAAAACACTGGTGCCCGGCATCACCCTCGAAGAAGTAAATGCCGTATCAAAGAAGTTTAAAGACGATAAGAACCGCTTCGTATACGTAACAGGCCCCGAGAAGTGATCGTCCCGATGAAAGCGACCGCACCCTCCCAGGTTTTCATCAACGGCACGGCAATTCTTCCGGACCGGCTGTTGCCGGATGCGGTGGTCGTTTGCAGCGCGGGGCGCATTGCTGCGGTGGGTTCGGCGCGAAAGGTCAGGGTGCCGCGCGATGCGGAGATCGTCGATGCGCGTGGCGGATATATCTCGCCCGGCTTTGTGGAGATTCACGTGCACGGAGGGGATGGCGCGGATTTCATGGACGGCACGGAGGAAGCGGTCCGCACGGCGATCCGGGCACACACGCGTCACGGCACGACCTCGATCTACCCCACGACCACCACCGGCACGCCCGCGCAGCTCGACGCGATGCTGAAGGCCTGCGCCGCGGTGCAGCGCGAGTGGAATCC
>JAGIBF010000066.1 GCA_017744515.1 Niastella sp. | reverse complement strand
GTAGTACAGAATAGGATAGATTTGTCGTGCTGGGCTCACGCCAGCATACCAAACCAAGTGATTGCCGTATGGATGATGTATACAAACAGATCTATGAAATGGAGGGTGTCAACAGCCTGTCCAAGCACGAACAGCTCGTCAATGGCATATTGAGCGCCATTCAGAAAAAAGCCCTGTCACAGGGCGATATGCTTCCTTCTGTCAATAACCTGATCAATGAGTTCGGCTTTGCCCGCGAAACCATTGCCAAAGCGTATAAGGACCTCGTAAAGCGTGGCATTGTGGAGTCCAAGAACAGGGTAGGATTCTTCGTTTCCAATATAGATATCAACCAGCACCTCCGGGTGGCCCTCGTCCTTTTTGCTTTCGATGCCTTCCAGGAAACCTTCTACAAGGTCTTTCGCTCAAAGCTGGGCAAAGGCGTTCATATCGACGTATTCTTCCACCACAACAATATAGATGTACTGGACAGCACCATACAAAACATCAGAGGCCGCTATGGCATGTATGTGGTGGCGCCCATTCCGCATCCCCGCACGGCAGGCATCCTCGAGACCCTGCCTATGGATAAGTTCCTGATGATCGACCGTTTCGAGAAAGTGGGCGGCGACCACTCCTATGTGGCCCAGGAGTTTAAGAACTCATCCTACAAAGTATTTGCAGAACTCAGCGATACCATTAAACAGTACGACGCAATGATCTATTACCATCGTCCTGCTGCCGATACACCCATCGAGATTCTGCAAGCCTTCAAGACATTTGTAAAAGACTATAAAGTAAAGCACGAAATAAGAGCCGAATATTTACCCGGCACCCTCGAAAAAGGGAAAGTCTACTTTACGATCAACAATACCGAACTGTGGATGATGCTCAAAGATTGTAAGACGATGAAGCTGAAGCCCGGTAAAGATGTAGGTATCCTTTCACACAACGATGAGGTGGTAAAAGAACTGATCTTTGATGGCATCACTACCTATGCTGCCGACTTCCGGGCAATGGCCGAAAAAGCAGCTGATTTTGTGCTGAAAAGAGAAAAAATACAGGAAATAATCCCTACTGTGTTAATCAGGCGCAAGTCGCTATGATGATCTGATACACCATGAATCTGACAGGATTTATTTGCTTCTTACTGTGCCTCGCCACCGTGGCAGCCGTTGCCATCTTCAAAACAAGGAAGATACAGCTGAACACCACGGTAGCGTACTTTATGGGCAACCGCACCCTCGGCTTCTGGATGGTGGGCATGTCATTGTTCCTTACCAACCTTAGCAGCAACCAGTTTGTCGGCGAGAACGAATTTGTATACACCACCGACATGACGGTGATGGCCTGGGGCATGAGCTCTATCCTCGCTATGCTTATCGTAGCAGAGTTTTTCCTGCCCATTTACCTGCGCATGGGCGCCGTTACCACACCCGATTACCTTGAACACCGCTTTGGGCCCGGGCTTAAGAAGATCGTATCGCTCATCTTCCTGGCCAGTTACCTTGTCACACTTATACCCACCATTTTATATGGAAGCGCCGTAGCGCTCAATGGCATCTTTCACATCGATGAAGCACTGGGCATTAGTTATTTCTCAGCCATCTGGTTGTTGGTAGTATTGATAGGCGTGATCGGTTGTTGCTACACGGTGTTGGGAGGTTTTAAAGCCATCACGGTGTCCGACCTGGTACAGGGAACGGGATTGTTAATTGGCGGCCTTGCCTTACTCTGGTTCAGCCTGCGCTACCTTGGCGATGGCAGTGCCACAAAAGGCGTGCAAACCCTCCTCGGTTCAAAAAAGGAACACCTCAATGCCATTGGAGGTTCCCACGACCCCATACCATTCAGCACCCTGTTTACAGGCATGTTTCTCATCAACCTTTATTACTGGGGTATGGAACAATACATCATGCAGCAGGCGCTGGCAGCTAAAAGCTTATCCCAGGGGCAGAAAGGCATGTCGCTGGCTTGCCTGGGCAAATTGTTATCTCCCTTATTACTCAATGTACCCGGCCTGATAGCTGTACATCTGTATCCCAATATCACCAATACAGCCACGGTGTATCCCCGGCTTGTAGGTGATGTGCTGCCACCTATTATGACGGGTTTCATTGCAGCCATCATATTTGGCGCAGGCATCAGTACTTTCAATGCAGGGCTGAATAGTACGGGTACCCTGTTCATCATGAACCTCTACAAACCCTGGCGAAAAGGGCAGGCGAGTGACCGTGAACTGGTCAAAGCTGGCCGCACATTTCAGCTCAGCATCACTGCCATTGCCATGTGCTTTTCGCCCTTTATACTTTATTTCGAAGGAGGCTTTTACCATTACATACAAAAGATATCCAGCTTCTTCAGTGTACCGGTATTCACAGTCATGATCGTTGGTTTCCTCACGAAGCGTGTACCTGAATTGGCTGCCCGCATAGGCTTATTATTCTTCATCATTGCCTATACACTGAGCCAGTTTGTATTCGATATACAAATGCATTACCTGCATGTAGTAGCCATCCTGTTTATAGTAACGGTGTTGCTGATACTGGCGATAGGGAAGTGGAAGCCGTTGGCTGAGCCCTACACACCGCGCAACCTGGCGGTGGTAGACCTGCAGCCCTGGCGCCACCGCTATTGGTTTTTCCTGTTGCTGATCGCAGGCATGGCAGGCGCGTTTTTCTTGTTTTCAAAAGCTGGTATAGCTTAAAACAGATACATATCATCACCCCATGAATAAAACCGTGAACAGGCAAATGACACGTATAATAAACAAAAAGGTTGCAGGCATCATCAGCATGGTCCTGCTGACAAGTCTCTATACTTCCACCGTATTGGCGCAGCAGTCGGGAGCAGCCAATAAACTGATCAAAATACCTTTCGGAAAAAACAACTATATCCTTTACTCCCTGAATGAAGGCACCTATGCGGTAGTTTTTAATGGACGCCATACTATCCACGATGCCGTGGCTGTTTACAAAGGAGAGAAGGAGATAAAAAACACCGTACTGGGCGAGCGGAGTTATACTATAACAGAACATAAAGATGCATGGGGTAAAGGACACAGGTGCGTGGTAGAACAAAAAGGCAATGCCATCCGTCTGCAACAAATATTCTATGTGTATCCTGATAAACCTTTCTTCTTTGCTCAGGTAAAAGTATACGGCAAAGAAGTGGCAGCCAATTATGTGGCGCCACTGGTTACCGATCGACTTACAATGGAAGGGCAAGGAGACAAGCGGGCGCTGTTTGCTCCCTTCGACAATGATATGTGGGCCCGCTTCGATGCACAGCCATTGGACAAAGCAAACTTTACGGGCAGTGAGGTGACTGCATTGTATAATAACAGCACACGTCTCGGATTGATCATTGGCTCAGTAGAGCATGCTGTATGGAAGACTGGCATCAAAGTACAATACACGGATAACAACCAATTGTCGTTGGCGGCTTATGGCGGACTGGCGGATAGCGTTATTACCCATGACAACATTCCGCACGGAAAGGTTTCATCGAATGGCATCCTGTGCAGCTCACCTAAAATAATGGTGGGTATGTTTGATGACTGGCGCACCGGTATGGAAGAATATGCAACAGCCAACACCCTGGCCGAACCCCGTAGAATATTTAAGTGGAACAAAGCTACTCCCATGGGATGGAACAGTTGGGGTGTCATACAAAACCACCTCACCATCGATAAAGCCAAAAGGGTAGTGGACTTCTTCGCCGATAGCTGCAGGCAATTCCGCAACCAGGACAACACCTTATACATCGACCTCGATTCCTACTGGGACAACCTTGTAAAAGGAGGTCTAAAAGGCGATGTAAGTCAGCTAAAGGAATTCGTGCAATACTGCCGCAGCAAACAGTTGGTGCCCGGTATCTATTGGGGACCCTTTGCCGATTGGGGTAAGTACGATCGCAAGATCGAGGGCTCCACTTTCAGTTACCCGGCTTCCTGGATCACGCAGAAAGGAGTACCCACAGAAGTGGATGGCGCACGCGCCATGGACCCTACCTATCCCGGCACCCAAGACCGCATTGTATATTATATCAATACCTTCAAAGAATTGGGATTCGAAATGATCAAGATCGATTTCCTGGGACACGGAGCCATGGAAAGCGATCACTTCTACGATCCTGCCGTCACCACCGGCATGCAAGCCTATAAAGTAGGGATGGAATTTTTAGACAGCGTACTGGATGGTAAAATGCTGACGTATGCAGCCATTTCACCTACCATGGCTACCGGCCGTTATGTGCACATGCGGCGCATTGCCTGTGACGCCTTCAGCGCCATCGACAATACGGAATACACCTTGAACAGTACAGGATATGGCTGGTGGCAAGATAAGCTCTACCATTATGTAGATGCCGACCACATTGTATTCAACAAAGAAAAACCCGGCGCCAACAGAGCCAGGCTGGCTTCTGCGCTGGTGACTGGCACACTGATCACGGGCGATGATTTCTCTGCTATGGGCGAATGGAGCAACACCGCTAAACAATTGCTGCAAAACAAAGAACTGTTGAATATCATCAAAGACGGTCGCAGCTTCAGACCTGTAGATGCCAATTCAGGAAAAAGAGCGCCGGAACTGTTTACCCGCACCATCAATGGCATCACTTACCTGGCGGTGTTCAACTATGATCAGTCTGTCCGCACCTATACTATATCATCGGAAAGACTTGGATTGAAAAAAGGAGCCAAACTGAAACTGCAGGAGTTGTTCACGCAAGCATCTTCCACAGCCACCGGTCAGCTTTCACTAACAATTCCACCATCCGACGCAGCGATCTATAAAATAGCTCAGTAGTATTCCCAACGACTCCAACCGCGGGTTTGTCATTTCGAACGGAGCCATTAGCGGCTACAAAAAACATGTTCTTGCGGCGTAGTGAGAAATCTGCTTGCGTAGCAAACGAGCGTCTTCTTTTCTTCAGTCGCCAGCGTTCCCGCCATGTGGCGGGAACGCTGGCCGGTTTTGCGCGTATTATAAATCCTTCCAATCCATTAAATCCCACAAAATCATGGTCAAAAATATTTTGCTCCATACAAAATAAAAGTATATTTGTAGTAGTATAGTATAGGATAGTACAGATAGGGCTGCGACTAACACCGAATCTGTCGAATTTGGAAAACTAACATTGCTTTTTATTATGATTAAAAGAATTGCTTGCCGTGCAGGGCGTATGATCGTCCATCCACGCGCCATTCCCATTCTGCTCCCTTCCATCTTATTCACCCTTTCATTATTGGTTGCTTCTGGTACATTGGCCCAGGATTCAGGTGGTACCATTTCCGGTACCGTGGTCGATAGTGCCAGCTCTATGCCGCTGGGCAGCGTGTCGATCATGATCAAAGGCACCAAACAGGGCACCAGCACCGATGAAAAAGGCCATTTTTCTATGGACATCTCCGGCAACCAGGCGCTGCTGGAGGTTTCCTTTGTAGGCTACCGCTCCAAAGATGTGATGGCCCGCAAAGGACAACCCATACGCGTGCTGCTGAGCCTCAGTGCCGATACCACGGGCGATGTGATCGTGGTGGCATATGGCCGGCAGAAGAAACAAAGTATGGTGGCCTCCATTACCTCCATCAACCCCAAAGAGCTGCGTGGTCCTACGAGCAACCTTACCACTATGCTGGCCGGCAGGATCTCGGGTGTGATCGCTTACCAGCAAAGCGGTGAGCCGGGCGCAGATAATGCGGCCTTCTTTATCCGTGGCGTAGGCACCTTTGGCGCCGGCAAACGCGATCCCCTCATCCTGATCGATGGTATGGAATCGTCCAATACCGACCTCGCCCGCCTGCAACCGGATGATATTACCGGCTTCTCCGTATTGAAAGATGCGGCGGCCGCCTCACTCTATGGAGCACGGGGCGCCAACGGTGTGATCTTGGTGACCACCAAACTGGGTACGGAAGGCAGGGCCAAATTCAGTGTGCGGGCGGAAGCACCTGTTACCACCAATACACGCAACTTCAAGTTTGCCGATAACATCACATATATGAAGCTGGCCAATGAGGCCGTGCTTACCAGGGACCCCCTCGGCGTGTTGCCCTATTCACAAAACAAGATCGACCACACCGCTGCAGGAGATGATCCCCTCCAGTATCCCAGCAACAACTGGATCGACCAATTGATAAGAGATTATTCTGTGAACCAGAAAGCCAACCTCAACGTAAGTGGCGGTGGCAAAACAGCACAGTATTATATTGCCGGCACTTACAACATCGACAGAGGTATCCTGCGCACGGTGCCCGGCAGCAGCTTCAACAGCAATATCAAACTCAGCAACTACAGCGTACGCTCCAACGTAAGCATCAATGTTACGCCTTCTACCAAAGTCATCGTTAGAACTTCTGGTCAGTTCGACGATTACAATGGCCCTGTGGGCTATCGTGATGAATATGGCAACTGGGTGAATGGTGGGCGGGCAGTGTTCAACAGCGCAATCTGGTCCAACCCGGTGATGTTCCCGGCATATTATCCATCCAGCTATGCGCCGTACCTCAACCACCCGCTGTTTGGTAATGCCTTCATTGGCAACACTACTTCGCTGTACAACAATCCTTTTGCCGGCATGGTATCAGGGTTTCAGCAGTACAACACCTCAACACTCAACGCACAGATCGAGGTAAACCAGAATTTGAACTTCATTACCCCGGGCCTGTCTGCCAACTTCATGGCATTCACCCAGCGGTATTCCTTCTTCAATGTGAACAGAAGGTACCGTCCTTTCTACTATACTTTATTGCCCGATCCGAATGGTAAGCTCACGGTATTGACGCCCATCAACAAAGGGCAGGGTACAGAGTACCTCAACTACGAACAGGGCGATAAGATACTGAACACCGTAACCTATGCACAGTTCTCCGCCAACTACAGCCGCACCTTCAATGATAAGCACGCTGTAAGTGGTATGGTGATCGGTATCATGCGCAACTTCCTCAATGCAAACGCCGGCGATCTGCAATCATCATTGCCGCAAAGGAACCTCGGTGTGTCAGGACGCTTTACCTATGCTTTCGACGCCCGCTATCTCGCCGAAGCAAACTTTGGTTACAACGGTTCCGAGCGCTTTGCTTCCAACAACCGCTTTGGATTCTTCCCCTCTGCGGGTCTCGGTTGGGTAGTGTCTAATGAACCCTTCTTCGACAAAGCAAAAGATTACGTATCCAACCTGAAGTTCCGCTTTACGTATGGTCTGGTAGGTAATGACCAGATCGGTAATGTGAACGACCGGTTCTTCTATCTCTCCAATGTTAACCCCAACAACGATGGCCGTGGCTTCCACTGGGGCTCCAGCCAGAACTATTATGTAACAGGCTATTCCATCGGCCGCTATGCCAACACCGCCATTACCTGGGAAAAGGATGTGATGACGAACTATGGTATGGACCTTTCCTTTGCTAATGGTATCAATGTTACAGTAGATGCGTTTCATGCAATACGCTCCAACATCCTGATGGATAGAAGCACCATTCCCAGCACGATGGGATTGGAAGCTACCGTAAGGGCCAATGTGGGTAAAGCATCGCGCAAAGGCGTAGATGTAGCCATAGATTATTCCAAAACCTTCAAAAGAAACCTGTGGCTGCAACTGCGTGGCAACATGACCTATGCCACCAATAAGTTCCTCATCAACGAAGAACCCAACTATCCCGATAACCTGAAATACCTGTCACGAATCGGCAGCTCGCTCAACCAGGTATATGGCCTCGTAGCAGAAAGATTATTTGTGGATGATATCGAAGCTGCCAACTCTCCAACACAAAGCTTCGGTGGCAATAAGCCCATGGGTGGCGATATCAAATACCGCGACATCAATGGCGATGGACAGATCACAGGTCTGGATATAGTGCCGCTGGGTCATCCCACCAACCCGGAGATCACATACGGCTTTGGCTTCTCCCTGGGCTATAAGGCTTTCGACTTCAGCGCCTTCTTCCAGGGCAATGCGCGCGTATCGTTCTTCATTAATCCTTATAATATTTCACCCTTTGTGCTCAATGGTGGTTCACAAAACGGATTGCTGACAGCCATTGCCGAAAGCCATTGGTCTGAAGAAAACCAGGACCTGCATGCCTTCTGGCCCAGGCTCGATCCACGTTTCAACGACAACAACTCGCAAACCTCCAACTGGTGGTTGCGCAACGGCGCCTTCATGCGCCTGAAAACAGTGGAGTTGGGATACAACCTGCCGAGCAAGTTTTTACAGCGCCTGCATTTCTCCAACTTCAGGGTATATGCCAACGGACAGAACCTGTTTGCCATCAGCAAGTTTAAACTGTGGGACCCTGAAATGGGTGGCAACGGCCTTGGCTATCCTGTACAGGCAGTATACAACTTCGGCATCAACTTCGGGTTTTAATTCTGTCACCCTGAACCATGTCACCCTGAGCTTGTCGAAGGGTCGAAGGGAAACTCAGCCTGACAATGACAACAAAAAAGACACAATGAAAACAAAATATTATATACCGGCTTTCCTGCTGCTACTGACAGCAACAGCTTGTAAAAAGAACTTCCTCGATGTGGTGCCCGATAACGTGGCTACCCTCGAAAATGCATTCACCATGCGCGCGGAGGCAGAGAAATACCTCGCTTCCTGCTACTCCTACCTGCCAAACGACGGCGACCCCGTGAGCAACGTGGCTTACCAGGCCGGCGACGAATTCTGGCTGGCCTATCCGCCAGCGAGTCTTACAGCCACCAACTGGAACATTGCCCGTGGCAACCAGAATGTGGTAAGGCCCTATGGCAATATCTGGGATGGCGACAACTTTGAGAACGTAGGTTACGATAACATGTTTACCGGTATCCGCACCTGCAACACCTTCATTGAAAATGTAAGCAATACGAGCAAGATACCCGATCTCACTGCCGATGAAAGAGACAGGTGGCTGGGAGAGGTGATGTTCCTCAAAGCCTATTACCATTTCCTGTTGCTGCGCCAGTATGGACCTATACCCATCATGGACAAAAGCATTCCCATCAATGCGCCGCTGGAACAAACCAAGGTAAGGCGTGAACCCGTGGATTCAGTAGTGAATTACATTGCCGGCCTCATGGACCAGGCAGTAGCTAAATTACCGGTAGCCTTGCTGACACCTTCCGTAGAACTGGGCCGTATCACCAAAGCCATCGCCTTAAGTATGAAAGCGAAGGTATTGGTATTGGGCGCCAGCCCCCTGTTCAATGGCAACCAGGATTACCTCACGTTCAAAGACAAACAAGGCAGGCCACTTGTCAATACAACGTATAGCGTAGAGAAATGGCAACGCGCTGCTGCTGCAGGCGCTGCGGCTATCAAGGCTTGCGAAGATGCCGGTATCTTCCTCTATAAGTTTATCAATACTACCGGCTTCAATTTAACACCTGGCACTATCACGCAAATGAGCATTCGCAATGCGGTGTGTGAAAAATGGAACCAGGAATGGATCTGGGCCAATTCTGAATCATCTACCTGGCAGTTGCAATACTCGTCTATGGCACACATAGACCCTGCCAACTCCGGCAACTCCAGCATCTATGGAACCCTCGGACCAACCATGCAGGTAGTGCGTCAGTTCTATAGCAAAAATGGCGTTCCCATTACAGAAGATAAAACACTGGATTTCTCCAACGCCAATCAGCTGCGTACGGCCAACAATAGTGAGCGCATCAATTTTGTAGAAGGCTATCAAACAGCGCGCATCAACTACGACCGGGAACCACGCTTCTATGCCGACCTTGGTTTCGACGGAGGACGCTGGTATATGCAGAACAGCCCCAGCCGTACAGATGAGAATACCTGGAGTGCCCAATTAAGACTGGGACAATTTGGCGCCGGTGTAGCAGTGACCATCACCACCTATTATCCCAAGAAAATGGTGAACTGGAAATTTGCTTATCAAAGCAACAACAGCAGCCACATCGAAGATTACCCGCTGCCCACCATGCGCCTGGCCGAGCTATACCTGCTGTATGCAGAAGCATTGAACGAAGCATCCGGCCCACAGGAAGATGTATACAAATACCTCAACCTGGTGCGTGAGCGTGCAGGCCTGCCCACTGTACAGCAAAGCTGGACCAACTTTTCTACCAACCCCGCAGCTTATACCAGCAAAGATGGACTACGCGATATTATCCGTGCAGAGCGCAACATCGAGCTGGCATTTGAAGGACACCGCTTCTGGGACCTGCGCCGCTGGAAACTGGCCGGCCAGTTGCTCAATGGCAACGTAACCGGATGGGATAGGAGTGGTACTGCCGACAGGCCCGACCTGTTTTACACACCGACTACTTATTACAATATGCGTTTTGTAGTGCCCAGGGATTACCTGTGGCCCATCAGAGAAAATAACCTGCCGGTAAACGAAAACCTCGTACAAAATCCGGGTTGGTAAGAGACCGTTGTCACGCTGAGTCCCGCAGAGCGGGATAAACTCTGTCGAAGCGCTTCGACAATCCTTCGACAAGCTCAGGATGACAAGTTTAAAATCAAACAAGGCTTGCAAAACAGATTAATATGAAAAAACAAACTTTAATAATAGCCGCCTTCCTCGGGATAACAGGAATGTGGAGCTGCACCAAAGAAGACCCCAACGGGATCACGGAAAACAATTCCAATCCTCCGGGGCAGGTTTCCAATGTACAGGTCACCAACGAACATGGTGCTGCGTTGATCACCTATACGCTGCCTGCCGATCCGGACCTGTTATACATCAAGGCCATATATACCCTGGCCAATGGTACAAGGCGGGAGGTAAAAGCATCTACCTACACCAACCAGTTGAGAGTAGATGGATTTTCAGATACCCTGAAACATACTATTCAGCTGATCGCAGTGAACAAGAGTGAAGTAGCTTCTGCTGCCGTGAATGCGGAAGTATCGCCACTGGTATCACCCATCCAACTGGTATTCCGCAACCTGCAGGTATCGGCCACTGCCGGCGGTATCCGGATAAAATCACTCAACCAATACAAGGGTAACGTAGTGATCGTGCCGTTGATGGACTCTGCCAGCAAGGGCGATTACATCAGCCTGGACAATATCTACACCAGCGATTCCATTATCGCCACCAGCATCCGCGGCCTTACGCCCGTACAAAAGAAGTTTGCCTTCTTTGTACGCGATCGTTGGCTCAATACAACAGATACACTGTATGCCACGATCACTCCCGCCAGGGAAGTGCTGCTCGACAGGACGAAGTTCTCTTCCTATGTGTGCGACAACGATACCAAAATGTCGTTTAATACCACCGTTGACATGATGTTTACGGGATTGCTCAACAATGAATGGCCCTGCACCTATACCGACGAAAGTTCAGGCGTGCCTACCACTATTACCTGGAGCCTGGGCCAGCAGCCGGTTAAACTAACACGCTTCAACCTGCTTACGCGCCGGGAAGGGAATTTCTACTATGCAAAGGGAAGCCCACGCAGGTTTGAAGTATATGGCTCGAATGAACCTACACGCGATGGAGACTGGTCGAAGTGGACGAAGATATTGACCTGTGAAGTGGTAAAGCCTTCCGGCTTGCCGCTGGGACAGGAAAACAGTGCCGATTATGCGGCAGGCTCTGCCGGCTTTACGTTTGATTTCAATGAAGACACACCGCCTTACCGGTACCTGCGCATCAAATGCCTGCAAAACTGGATAGGCGCTTATTTCATCGTTATCCAGAACATGAATGTCTGGGCTACGGAATAGTATCCAATGTCACCCTGAGTTTGTCGAAGGGCTTCGACAGAGTTTATCCCGCTCTGCGGGACTCAGCCTGACATGATTCTTAAAAAAGTAAAACTAAGTTCATGAAACGATACATCATCAATATACCAATTTGCCTTGCAGGGGCGTTCCTCGTCATTGCTTCGTGCAAAAAGATGGACGATTATAAAAAACATGCAGCAGGAGGGGAGATCATCTATCCTTCCACCTTCGACTCCCTCAAAGTGATTCCCGGTAGAAACCGTGCAATGGTTACCGGTATACTGAAAAGCGATCCACGCGTAGCGAAATACCGCATCTTCTGGAACAGCGGCAGCGATTCCCTCGAAGCCCCCTTTGTGCGTTCTGGCGGCGTCGATACGATGAAACAGATCGTGCCCAACCTGCCCGAAGGACCGATCACCTTTACCGTACGCACCTATGATAGCAAGGGCAATAAATCCATTCCCATGATCGCAACCGGTAATGTATATGGACAAAGCTTTCAAACGTCCGTTAACCAGCGTGGCAACCGCGTAGTGCTCAAAACGAGTTTTGCGGCCGATGGATCAGCCACGATCAACTGGGCCAATGTGGATGCCTATGTAGGCGTGCTTGGCATGCAGATACATTATACGAATGGCGATAATGTTGTTCGCGACACCATCGTGCCTGCACAGTTGGTAGATCAGCAAACCGTCATTCCCAATGTAGGCATTAAAAATTTGCTTAGTTATAACACACTATATCTGCCTGAGAAAGTTGGTATCGATACATTTACCGTAACAAAGAAAGAATTGCCGGCGTTTACCGAAGTGATATTGTTGAATAGTGTGAAGCCCGTAGCCAATTCAGCGAATGACGGCAGTCGTTGGGCTACCCTGCGCGACTGGATCACCAATCCCGCCGCCAAAAACCACAACGGCTATGGCGGCACGGATAATTCCAGCGATGCCAGGATCTATTTCGAAGCAGGATGGGGCGCATCGGCTATTCAGAATGGTAAGATCCACCAGATCGTTACCTTGCCGCCGGGAAAGTATAAATTCGAAGGGTCAGTAGATTGGTACCATCGCGGATCGAGGAATGATGTGTACCTGGTGGCCATGCCCGGCACCAATGGCTTGCCCGATGTAAACAATGTGAATACGGCTTTTGCTTCCGCCAAACTGGAAAGCGGCTGGTGGTGGTGGGATACTACTTTCGAAGTAACCCAAAAGACTACGTTCTCGATGGGGCTGCTGTTGTATATGGATGACGATGGCGAGGCGACGCGTTTAAATAGCATTAGGTTATATATAGTTAATTAAGAACACTGTCACCCGTTGTCACGCTGAGCTTGTCGAAGCGTTGTCGAAGGGTGGTTTCGACAGTCCTTCGACAAAGTTTATCCCGCTCCGCGGGACTCAGCCTGACATAATATTTAATATGAAAAGCATAAGTAGGAAAGGCGTATTCTTTTTTGTATTGTTTAGTTGTTCGTTTGCAGTTAAGCAGGTTGTAGCATTCACCGCCGGGTCTCCACTGGGGTTTGTCGCACCCCGGTGGAAAGACTCCGCGGTTAAGATCCCTCTCCGGTTGTGGTATGAAAAGCCAGCCGCTCAATGGGAAGAGACCTTACCACTGGGCAATGGGCGTCTCGGCATGATGCCCGACGGCGGCGTAATGAAAGAGAATATTGTGCTGAATGATATCACCCTATGGTCGGGCGCTCCGCAGGATGCCAACAACAAAGAAGCTTATAAAAAGCTGCCGGAAATACAACGGCTGCTGCTGGAAGGCAAGAATGACCAGGCGCAGGCATTGATCGATAAAGATTTCATCTGTACAGGAAAAGGTTCAGGCGCTGAACCTTTTGGTTGTTTTCAGACGATGGGTAACCTGAGCATTGCCTACCGCTACAATGGCGTGCAGGACAATGAAGCAAAGTACACCAACTACACAAGAACACTTTCCCTTGACAACGCCATTGCTTCCTGTACCTATGAGGTGAACGGCGTTACTTATAAACGAGAATACTTTACCAGCTTTGGCGATGATGTGGGCATGATGAGGATCACGGCCAGCAAACCCGGCATGATCAACATCGGCCTTGCCTTATCAAGAGAAGAGAAAGGAACGGTCACTGTTGTCAACAATGCCCTTGAGATGTATGGACAGCTGGAAAACGGTACTGATGGCAAGGGTATGGAGTACCTTGCCAAAGTAGCTGTACAGGCAAAGGGAGGCAAGGTAACAACAGACAATAACAAGCTGATGGTGCAACAGGCCAATGAAGTGATCGTATACTTTTCAGCGAAGACCAGCTTTAAGGACAATGCCTTTCGCCAGCATGCACAACAATTATTGGATAAAGCAAAAGCCACTGCCTACAACCTCCAAAAGCAAAAGCATATAGCCAATTTTCAAAAGCTATTCAATCGCCAGCAGGTATACCTGGGTAGTGGACCTTATGAAACATGGTCCACCGATAAGCGGCTGGAAAACTTCTACAACGCTGCCACACCCGATAATCAGCTGACGGTATTGTTTTATCAGTACAGCCGTTACCTGTCTATCAGCAGCACGCGCGTAGGCTTGTTGCCTCCCAACTTACAAGGCTTGTGGGCGCACCAGATCCGCACACCCTGGAACGGTGATTACCACCTCGACGTAAATGTGCAGATGAACCACTGGGGCGTAGAACCGGCTAATCTCTCCGAGCTCAACCTGCCACTGGCCGACCTGGTCAGCAACCTGGTGCCGCATGGCGAGCGTACTGCCAAGGCTTATTACAATGCCGAAGGCTGGGTAGCCCATGTGATCACCAACCCCTGGATGTTTACCGAGCCCGGCGAAAGCGCCTCCTGGGGCGTTACAAAATCCGGCTCAGGCTGGTTGTGCAGCAACCTCTGGGACCATTACGCTTTTTCCAACGACAAGAACTACCTGAAGAAAATATACCCGGTACTGAAAGGATCGGCCAAATTCTATTCGGCTATTCTCATCAAAGACCCTAAAACCGGCTATCTGGTCACTTCACCATCCTCCTCGCCGGAAAACTCTTTCTTCATGCCTGATGGCAGTGGCAAACATGTAAGCATTTGCATGGGCGCCACCATCGACAACCAGATCATCCGCGAGCTGTTCAACAACGTGATCACCGCTTCCAAAACATTGGGCATCGATGAAGCATTCCGCAAAGACCTGCAGGCAAAGCTTGACCAGATACCACCAGCCGGACGCATAGCACCCGATGGCCGGTTGATGGAGTGGCTCGAAGATTACAAAGAAACAGACAAGGAACACCGCCACATATCACACCTGTATGGCGTATACCCTGCCAACCTCATTACCCCTTCACAAACACCCGACCTCGCAGAAGCCTGTAAGAAGTCGCTGAATGTAAGGGGAGACGATGGTCCCAGCTGGGCCATTGCCTACAAGCAATTGTTTTGGGCGCGCCTGCATGATGGCAACAGGGCTTACAAACTGTTTAGGGAGATCATGAAACCTACCCTGAAGACCAATATCAACTACGGCGCAGGTGGTGGCGTATATCCCAACCTGTTGTCGGCCGGTCCGCCCTTCCAGATAGATGGAAACTTTGGCGCCGGTGCCGGCATTGCCGAAATGTTGCTGCAAAGCCATGAAGGATTTATCAACTTCATTCCGGCCATTCCCGATGCGTGGAAAGGAGAGGGGTTTGTAAAAGGCATGAAGGCAAGAAACAACATCACCGTCGACTTTGCCTGGAAGAATGGCAAGATCACCAGCTACAAGCTCCGGTCGCCCCAAAAGCAGGCTGTGAAAGTGATGCTCAATGGAAAACTGATAACAGTAAATACACAATAAGTAACGACGTACTATGAAACGAATGAGAGAAACCGGATTGATCGTGGCAGTTACCCTGCTTTCCCTTGTACAGCGCAACACGTTTGCACAGCAGGTATTGATACCCATTGAAACAAAGAGCAACGCTCTTGTATTGCAGACAGATGCCAACAAACAAGTGGGCATCATCTATCTGGGGCCCAAACTGGCCGACAAGAGCGAATACAACCAGGTGACCGCCCAATACAAGCAGGGCAGTGATTACACGGGTGTGTCGAATGCAGCTTATTCAACTGCCGGTACGCGGAACTTGTTTGAACCTGCCATTGCAGTAACCCATGCCGATGGCAATAACTCCCTCGACCTGCAATATGTACGTCATGAAAGCAAAAAGCTGGATGACAATACTTCATTGCTTACCGTGTTCCTGAAAGACCCGGTATATAATTTTGAAGTGACACTTTTCTATAAATCCTGGTTCAATGAAGATGTGACTGAACAGTGGAGCGAGATCAAACACAGCGAAAAAGGAAATGTAATATTACATAAATACGCTTCTGCCGGTTTATACCTGAAGGCAGGCAGCTATTGGCTGAAACAATACCACGGTGACTGGGCCAAAGAAATGCAGGCCGAAGAAGCCCGTCTTACCCATGGCATCAAGACGCTGGATTCCAAGCTGGGGTCCCGCACCAACCTCTTCCAGCCACCCAGTTTCATGGTATCACTGGACAAACCAGCTACTGAAGATGAAGGCACGGTGCTGTATGGTTCACTGGAATGGAGCGGTAACTTCCGCATCGACCTGGAGCTGGACAACCAGGATAACCTGCGCATCATGGCCGGCATCAACAACTATGCATCTGCCTACACGCTGAAGCCCGGCGAAGTGTTTACCACACCCGCCTTTTTATCTGTTTTATCTACCAACGGAAAAGGAGAGGCCAGCCGCAAACTGCACAGCTGGGCCCGCAACTATAAGATACTCGATGGTAAGGGTAACCGCCTTACCCTGCTCAACAACTGGGAAGCCACTTACTTTGATTTCAATGAGGCCAAGCTGAAAGAGCTGCTGAAAGATACCCGCAAACTGGGTGTTGATCTTTTCCTGCTCGATGATGGCTGGTTTGCCAATAAATACCCACGCAACGACGACAAAGCGGGCCTGGGCGACTGGCAGGAGAATAAAAATAAACTGCCCAATGGCATTGCTTCATTGGTAAAAGAAGCGCAGGCCAATGGGGTGAAGTTTGGCATCTGGGTAGAACCCGAAATGGTAAACCCCAGGAGCGAACTGTATGAGCAACATCCTGACTGGGTGGTCAAACAATCTGCCCGCCCGGAATATTATTTCAGGAACCAATTGGTGCTCGATCTTACCAATCCTGCCGTGCAGGAGCATGTGTTCAATGTGGTAGATAACCTGTTTACAAAGAACCCGACGCTGGCCTATATCAAATGGGATTGCAATGCTGTGATCTATAATGCACACGCCGCCAAACTGGGCAATCAATCACACTTCTACATCCAGTATGTGCAGGGGCTGTACAACGTATTGAAACGGCTGAGGGCTAAGTATCCCACTGTGCCGATGATGCTGTGCTCTGGCGGTGGTGGCCGTGTCGACTACGGCGCTTTGCAATACTTCACCGAGTTCTGGCCCAGCGACAACACCGATCCGCTGGAACGCATCTTCATGCAGTGGGAGTACTCTTATTTCTATCCCGCTATTACCTCCTCCAACCACGTTACCGACTGGGGCAAGCAACCCATTAAGTTCCGCACCGATGTGGCTATGATGGGGAAAATGGGCTTTGATATTGTGGTAAGCCACCTGAAGGAAAACGACCTTACTTTCTGCCAGGAAGCAATCAAGACCTACAATGCTGTGAAACCGATCATCTGGCAGGGAGATCAGTACCGCCTACAGAATCCTTTGGATAATTCAGTGGCTTCCGTGCTGTACCTGAATACACAAAAAACAGCGGGTGTTGTATTCAACTACCTCGTCAACAACCGCTACGATGCCGGCAGCCAACTACCCATTCGTATGAAAGGACTTGACCCGGCGAAGAAATACACCATTAAGGAACTGAACGTATACCCCGGTACCACCTCTACCATCGATGGTTCGAAAGTATACACAGGAGAGTTCCTGATGAAGGTAGGCTTCAACCCCGATGTGAAGAATGGCCGTAATAGCGTGGTGCTGGAAGTGAAAGCGTTTTAACGTCTTGTCATTGGCTGGTGCATGATCAGTTGGTTGATCAATGCTGTCATTTCCGGTACCGGCATTTTTCTTACTACATAAAAATGACCTTTACCGCTGGCATCCCAGGTGTTGCTGCCGTCTTCATGAATAATGAAGCGACCAGGCTGCGCTGCATAATATGCAGACCATCCCCTGATAGCGATCAACACGGCAGTTTCATCCCAGCTCATGCGGCCGTTAACGTCCTGCTTGCTCATGGGAATGCTTCTGGCAAATGCATCTTTCACCGGGCTCTTTTGGATGGCATTATTATTTATCAGGGGCAAGCCAGATAATATTTCAACACCCACTTCAAAGCCGCTGAGTATAATGGTGCCGGGCCATTGGGTGAATACAGTTTTGGATGCTGCGCTGTCCTTGTGCACGTTAAATTCTTTGCCTGCAGGAAACCAGCCTGCCATGCACACCAGTTGTTTCACTTTCTTTGTTACCAGGTCGGCGCCACTCAACCGGGAATACTGATCAGCCGGTGATTGTAGCAGGTTGGCAAGGTTGGTCAGAAAGCCCACCGTTACAACCGTTACTGAACCATCAGGCTGCGCAGCCAGTATCTTGCGATACAAGGCTACTGCATCCATGACCTCCTCATTGGATTGTACAGCATGCGGATAGTTGGCTACTACCAACGAATCCCACTTTTGCCAGGCGCCTATATCGAGCGCTTTGCCTTTGGGAACACCAATAGGGATATTGGGTCTGTTGAAGTAAGTATTGAATACATTCAGTGTTGCTGCCACCTTTGCATGTTTGGTACTGGCGATGGTAGCCAATATAGTCGCCTCACCGCTATCTGCCAGCGCATGGAGCAGGGCAATGGCGCCTACATCATCATAATCAGGTCCCATATCGGTGTCGAAAATAAGGGGGACCTGTTTCTTTTGCTGCGCCTGGACTATGTTGCCTGTGCAACCGATAAGCAATAAAAGCAGCAGGGGGGATAATTTCATAGCAGCCATTTTATGGTTGATGAACGATCTTGCCATCTTTGATCACCATCCGCACATCGAATAATGTCTTCTTAAAGTTAGCCTCGAGGTCGCCGTTAAACACCACGATATCAGCCTTAGCTCCCTGACGCAACACACCCAGCTCATTTTTCCTGCCCAGTGCCAGCGCTGCATTCCAGGTAGCAGCCTGCAGGATATCTGTCACCGGCATGCCTTCTTCCCAATAGGCGGCCAGTGTTTGCTTGGCGGCATTGCCGCGTGAGCTTTTGGTATCGAAATAGGCGTCGGAACCAGCTACGATCAGTACACCCATCTTACGGGCGCGCGTAAGCCTGTCGGTCAGCGGCTGCAACATCTTCTTTATCTCTGTGGTATCGTGTTCTTTTTTGCGCTGGGCCTCTTCCGTATCGATGATCGCCTGAATGGAAGGATCGGTGGGCACCATGTATACACCGCGGCGGGCCATTCTTGCCAGCGAGCTGTCGGAAATATAATACGCATGCTCGATGCCATCCACGCCGGCTTCCAGCACCTGCTGAATGATGTTGTCGGAATTGGCATGTGCCGTTACTTTCAGTCCATATTGATGAGCTGTTTGCACGATGGCTTTCATCTCCTCCATTTCAAGCCCCATCCGTTCCCCGAAGGCAACGATCTTGATCACATCCACCATGTTGTTGACATGTTCCTTGACAGCCTGTATGGCATCCTGCACGCCGCTGATCACACGGTATTCCGACTTCGTGATCGCTTCCTGGTCTTTTTGTGGCAGCTGGTAAAACTGGCCATCCATGGCGCTCAGGATGGGACCGGATACCAACATACGTGGTCCCTGTACAAAGCCACGCCTGATGGCTACGGCCACTTCTTTATCGAGGTACTTGCCTGAATTACCCAGGTCCCTGATGGTCGTAAACCCCGACTCGAGGTATGACCGCGCAAATCCGGCAGCCCTGAGTACCCGGTATTCCGGTGAGTTCATCAATACGTCGATGGCAATATTATCATCCACTTTTTGCAGCATCAACAAATGGGTATGTGCATCGATCAGTCCGGGAGCTACTGTAGCGTTGGGCAATTCGATGATGGTAGTCCCTTTGGGAACGGTCAGTTTATTGCCCACCGCTTTGATGGAGTTGCCCTCTATCCAAATCTCCTGGTTTTTGATAAAGACATTCTTTTCCGCGTCGTAGAATTTGCCCGCCCTGATCAGGTAGGAGTTGGAGGGAGCTTGCGCAATGCTAAATAAAGGCAATAAAGCAATACAGATAAGGGTACAGTAAGACTTGATCATATGGAGTAATCGGTTAGTGTTCTCGAATTTGAACACTAATGTAAAGAAAAACAGTTAATTGGCAACTGCATCAATCACTTTGATAAGTGCACTTCAATACAGGCTTACACCTTCATATCTCGCCGATTTGGTTTTTTGGAAAGCGTCTATTAATAGTTGCTTCAAATTATCAATTTCTTCTTTTGTGTAGCATGAAGGATATTCAATAGCTTGACTACTGTCTGGGGCATTGAATTGTGTTACTGCAGCATTTATAAATCTTGAATAACAAGTGTCTACTCTTTTTTTCCATTCTGGAGTATCTTCTAATCCTCCCCAGGCCAGTGACCGAGCTATACGCATCGTAAAATTCGGATTATTCTTTGCATATTGGTAAATGCACCTGCTCATCGAGTCTAAATAATTCCGACACATTAAACTATGCTTTTTTACCTCTGTAAGGTGCCCTGTATCTTTAATAATTGATTCTATTGAATCCCGATCCGTCTTAAAAGCTCTTTGCAAAAAGCCTCCATCAACTTTATTTTTATGTATATGATACGAATGTACGCACCAGTTTATGAAAGCATGTATACTTTCGTGAGCTATTACCTGTATAATATATTCTTTGCAACCTCTCTTCAGAAATTCAGAATTAAGAGATATAGTATCCAGAAGCGGACTTCTTTTTAAATCAGAACATCTTGTCTCCCCTCCTAATTCTATTGGCATTTCCTTTACTTCAAAATGAAGTATATGGTCATCGGTATTTGATAAATAATCATATACACCCAGCCGATAACGTCGCCGACCGCCAATTATGGAGTCGATCAAAAGCTGATAAACGTCGTCATAATTTTTAATTTCCTCGCTGAAGGTTATAGAAGGGAATTGATCTGTACGATCATTTTTAATGCTGCCTGACGAGCACACGGTTATTACAAGCAGCACTATACAGACGTATAGTCTACGGTTCATGAGACAAGGTTTAAGGTTTAATGGAAACGTGATGCACAGTTACACAGGGCAGGACCAATAGCTGTTCAAAAGGGGCGGGAATATAATTTGTATATAATTTACCTATTTCTGTTGAACGATCACACATATCCTAAGTTCACGCAATCATTATTTGATTATTATCAGCCTCTTTGACCGCTACATGCAGGTATCTTAACCTCAATCAAGCTGCGAACAGGAGCAAGGCTAAAAATAAATTTGCGCAACCAATAAGTTGCGCTTATATTTGCAACCAGTAAGTTGCAAATCAAGTAAAGGTAGCCATGAAAAAAGACGTATTCCAGGCAATAGCCGACCCCACCCGTAGAATCATCCTAAGCCTTATAGCCGTACAGGCTATGACACCCAATGCGCTGGCCGAGCACTTCGACGTGAGCAGGCAGGCGGTGTCTAAACACATTCAGGTCCTGGTAGAAAGTGACCTGGTAAAACAGGAGCTTTCGGGCAGGGAAATTTATTACCACTTAAATCCAAAGAAAATGAAAGTCATTGCTGACTGGCTGGAGCCATTCCGGCAACTCTGGGAAACCAAATTCACTCAATTGGATGCAGTATTAAAAAACTTAAAAAACAAATGACCATGATTGCAAACAAAGAGCTTGTCTTCGAGAAAGACCTGGACAACAAAAAGATAACCATTGAAAGAGAATTCGATGCACCGCTGAGCCATGTATGGAAAGCCTGGACCGACAGCGCCATACTTGATCTGTGGTGGGCGCCACGTCCCTGGAGTACAGAAACCAAATCGATGGATTTCAGGGAAGGCGGTACATGGCTTTACAGTATGGTAGGCCCCGAAGGCGAACGCCATTACTGCCGGGCCGATTACCAAAAGATCGTTCCCAACCAGCGCTATACCTATATCGATGCCTTTTGTGATGAGAACGGCAATAAGAATGCAGAATTCCCCAATATGAATTGGACCGTTGAATTCAAAGCCAACGGCAAAGGCACCACCGTAACGATAGAGATCAGGTTCACCAGCGAGGAAAGTATACAAAAGATACTGGAGATGGGCTTCAAGGAAGGATTTACCATGGCATTGGGCAACCTCGACGAGGTACTTGCTCAATAACTATCAGCGACAGTAAAAGGTTCCCGCCTTGCGGCCGGGAACCTTTTTTATAGTAGCAGGATATGGATCAATCGCGGAGCCTGAGAAATACGAGTGTGTCGGTAAATACACGGTTGCCTCCGCTACCCACATATTGCCATTTGGCATAGATGGTCCTGCTGGCCGGATCATACCGGCTATCATAGCCAGGTGAGTTCATAAAGCCAATGCCATTGCCATCGGTAACGGTCACTTTATTGGTAGCAGGGTTAACCGTAAAGATGGTATTGTAACCTTCAGGTAATCCGGAACCTGAACCATTGGCCCAGGGATGGCGGGTGGATGTAATGACGCTGGTAACACCGTTGGTTTCCAACTCTATTTCTGTAGGACCCACAGGACCCGCCAGCGCAGCATTGGTAGGATGCTGGGTCGCGGCACGCAACTCGTATACGCCGTCATAACTGTTCTTCACCAATATGCCGATCAGGAATTGCTTTGTGTTGCCGGCTACTTTGACAGCAGGATCGTTGGCGCCGGAAAGCTGCACACCCACTGCATAAGTTTTGGTAGGGTCCAGCGGACCTTTTTTCAGCTTCAGTCTTACGTTTGCGTAATCCTTGCCGGCAGGGATGGTTACGGAAGGTGGTAGTTCAAATGCCGCAGCGGGCAACACTTCATATTCGCCACTGTTCTCCGTGTTATAAGCATCTACCAGTGCGGGAGTTACCGACAGATCCACCTGTATGTCTTTTCCCGCAACAGGCCCTGCCAGTGCAACGACAAATCCCTCTAAACTCTCCTCCACCGGCGTGGTGAAAATGCCAATGGTTTTAATGCCGTTGACCTCGTAGGCATTCAGTATCGTAACGGATCTTTCGCTGTTGTTTGCATGAAAGCCTGTTTTATTATCGTCATAGCCTTCATCTTTCAGACAGCCTGTAAGCAAAGCCGACAGGGCTGCGATTGTATAAAATACGTTTTTCATTCTTCGATAGTTTTGAGTTTAAAGATCCCAGAATACTTTGTTGGTGTACGGGTCGACCGTTCCCTGCGCTTCCACGTTCTTCCTGTTGTAGCTGTATTCGCTGGTAGGATAGGGGTATCTGTAAGGAACATGGTCTGTAAGACGGCCGGCATCTACGGAAATAGCCGGCTGCACTACGCCTGTGCGCTTATAATCGTTCCATGCTTCGGGGAAGTTGTTGCCATTGAAGGCAAAGTATTTTTGCCAGCTGATCACCTTGATCTGGTCAGCTGTTGCAGCAGGCCAGGCCACTTTAGTATCGGTAGATGCGAGGTAATTGTCGGCAGTAGCTACGGCGTTGGGTACACCCAGCCAGCGGTATGACTCACGTACACCTTCCTGGTAAAGCACATGCGCATTGCCGGCAATCCATCCGCGAACGGCAGCTTCGGACTGCAGGAAATAGCTCTCAGCAGCAGTGAGTATCCAGGTGTCCATGGTAGCGGCTTTCGCGAGGCCGGAGGCACCTCCTGTAGTAGTAGGCGAACCACCAATATCGGACAGGCTGGTTTCGGTGTAAATATGTGCAGGATCATTGTTGAGCCCATAATCGATACCACGGTACTGTCCCGCATAAGTGCCGCCACGAACCGGACGATAGAAATATTTATACCGTTCGTCGTTGAGACCCTTCATCAGGTTGAGGGCAAAGTTGTTGGCCCGGCGATAATCCTGCGAATAATTACCTGCCTGGTTAAAGGCATAAGCGTTCCAGAAAGGATTGGGTTTGGTGCTGGTATAGCCGGGATTGATGCCAGCCGTTTCTCCGGTGGCGAGGTAACCGCTTCCTTCTGCATTGATCGTATTGATCTCAGCAGCGGGGTTGAAACCATTCACCTGGCTCATGTGGATGAGCAAACGCAGTTTGAGCGTATTGCCAAACTTTGCCCACAATGCCTTGTTGCCATGGAACATAATATCGGCGTCGGCAATGTTGATGTTCTTCGACAGGTCGGCCGCTTTGATGAGCCGGATGCCTTCGGTGATCTGTACCAGGAGATCCTTATAAACATCTTCCCCTTTGTCGTAGCCAGGCGTAATATGCTTATTGATGTCCATTGCCTGCGAATAAGGTACATTGTTGAAGAGGTCTACCAACGCCTGGTAGTGCAGGCTTTTCATAATATGGGCAATACCCGCATAAAAATCCTGACCACCGGTTTCTGCCTTTTGCTGCATGGTATGGTAGTCGAAAATGATATCGTAAGAACTTGTCCAGAAGGTATTCCCAAAGTCGGTCGACATGTCATAGCGGTGTTCTGTAACGGCGCCATAGTTGGTGCCTATTGCCCAATAGCCCATCCATGAACCGATAGTTGCCAGGGACCCATTGGTAGAAAAGAGGGTGCCTGTGCGGTCCATGGCAGAAGGCAATATGAGGTCGGGGGTAATGCTCGTGGTGGTAGCCACGTTGGGATTGTCATTGATATCAAAGAAGCTCTTGCTGCAGCCTGTTGTCAGGACGGCAGGTATAGCGAGGTATAAGATCCATTTCTTCATGATCAGTAATTAAAATGTGAGGTTGATGGTGGCGCCCAAAATACGTGTAGGCGGTGTTTGTGCAGTAGTGTTCACACCCTGTGCATTGCCGGTTGTATTGCTGAATTCCGGGTCGGTATAGATGTTGGATGCCGGCGTCCAGATGAACAGGTTACGGGCGCTGAGCGTGATGAGCGCACTTTTGATGATGCGTGTATGTTGCAGCAAGGTCTGGGGCAGTTCATATGTCAGCGCTATTTCCCGCAGCTTCCAGGAGGCCGCACTGGTATAATACAATGATTGCGTATTGGTCATGACGGCGCTGGTCCAGAAAGTGGCGGAGCCACCGCTGGTCAGCACATCATGATTGTCGACATACTTGCCGGTGCCATCATCGTAAGCCGAGTTGGGGAATACGAATGGTTTGCGGTCATAAGCAGCCGTCATCGCGCCGTTGCCTTCGAAGGTTAGCGAGGGACCAATACCGTTATAGATGTAATGACCGCCACGATAGTCAACCACGACACTCAAAGAGAAGTCTTTGTAACGAACAGTGGGGTTTACGCCGATCAGGTGTTTGGGCAATGTCCTGCCGTAGGTCTTGGGAACAGGATCGGCAGAGGGCAGGCCGGTAGTGCGGTCTACGATCACCTTTCCGTCGGGCGTTCTGTTGAAATCGGTAAGCTTGAAAGTATAAGCCGGTAAACCTACGATCGCAAAGTTGTTGTTGCCGATGCCCAGTTCTGTCAATCCTTCATAGATCCTTGTCACTTTGTTGTCGGACAACGTATAATTGGCTTTGAGGTCCAGTTGGAAATCCTTGCCGGCTTTGATGAGTGGGGTCAGCTTCAGGTCGAGCTCGATGCCCTTGTTGACGAAGGCGGCCGCATTCACCAGTGCGGTGCTGTAACCCGTAGCGCCGGACACCTGTACGCCGATGATCTGGTCGGTATTGTCCTGCTGGTAGGCGGTTGCCTCCAGCATCACCTTGTTGTTGTTGAAACCGATCTCCAGACCTACTTCCTTGCCATTTACAAACTCCGGTTTGATATTGGGGTTGTTGATGGTATTTCCCGCCGTATAACCTGGCAGGCTGCCATAGGGGAAGTTGGCGCCGGTGCCAAAGGTTGACTCCAGGGAGTAGGGGTCAAGGTTAACGGTGCCGGAACGTGCCCAGGCGCCGCGTACTTTCAGATAAGACACCGGTGTGTTCTTTATTTGTGGGAGCGCTTCATGCAGCAGCAGTGAAAGGCTTCCACCGGGATAGAAGAAACTGTTGTTGTTGATATTGAGACGTGAATCCCACTCGTTGCGGCCGGTGATCTCAAGGAAAGCCCAGTTGTCCCAACCGAAGCTGATCTTTCCGAACGCAGCTGCGGTCCTTGCCTCTGCATAACTTTCGCTGCCTGCAATCTCTCCCGTGCGGTTGTTGATATTATACAGGGTAGGGATCACGAGGTTGCTGCCGGAAGCATTGAGCTGCTTCCTGAAACGGCCGATCACAGAATAGCCAACGAGGGCGTCGATCGAAAAGCGGTTGAACTGCTTTTTATACGTAGCGAATGTTTCCGAGTTGATACGGGCGGCGAAGTCGGTTGCATCGGCCACGGAAGCGCGGGATGATTGTATACCCTTGAGGTTGGTGGTATATTCCGACACATTGATGGCGCCCAGCCAGCTTTTATTGGTGACATTTGCAATGGTTGTACTTACCCGGTAGTTGAGCGTCAATCCTTCCAATATTCGCAGGTTGGCCTCCAGGCTGCCGATCAACTCATCGGAACGTCCTTTCGCCCGGTCGATGTCGATGAGCATCCAGGGGTTGTAGCCAAAGCGGTTGTAGTAGCCATCAGGCGTGGAGAACGGATCGTTGCGCCAGTCTTTGAACTGGTCGACCGGCACATGGGCTGCCGTTTTGAACAGGCTGCGGTAAATGTTATTGGCAGTTCCCCTTCCCTGATTCACGATGTTATAGTTCTCATTGATGTATGATATACGGAAGGCCGTGGAGAGCCTGCCGAACTCACGGCCCGCATTGAAGCGCAGCGTCGTGCGGCGGTTCTCGTCGTTGGGGATCATACCATTTACTTTCACATTCTGAATGCCGAGGTAGTAGCGGCTTTTCTCGTCACCGCCAGATACCGAGAAGTCATTCTGCAAGGTGAATACGGGTCGGAAGAACTGTTGTATGGGCGTTCTTTTTTGCGCTGCATATTTTACTCTTTTTACGCTGCCATCTTCCAGCGGATCACCCAGGTCTACTTCACTTCCATCGAAGCGGGGGCCAAAACTGTTGTTGGTCCACACGTCGAGGCGGGGTGTGCCATCGGGGTTCTCACCTTCGCCATTACCAAATGCACGCTGGATCTTCGGCAGGAAGGAGAGCGATTCATATTGTATGGTGGAGCCAACAGAAACGAGCGCCTTTCCACGGCCGCCGGTTTTTGTGGTAATGATGATCACCCCGTTGCCGCCATCCTGGCCATAAAGGGCAGCACCTGTATTGCCTTTCAATACAGTTACATCCTGTATATCCTGAGGACTCAGGGAGTTGATGTAGCTGAGGTCCATGGGTGCGCCATCCACTACGAGCAGCGGCTGGTTGTTGCCGGTAAGTGAGCGGATACCACGGAGCGTAATGCGGGTATCGGCAAACACACCATTGTTCACAGTTTGAATATTCAGGCCCGAAATTTTACCGGTCAGGCCATTCTGAACATTGACCGAATGTGCTTTGGAAGCGTCATCGCCCGATATTTTTGCAATGGAATAACCCAATTCTTTGGGTTGGCGTTTTACACCAAATGCCGTTACCACTACTTCATTCAGGTTGTTGCTGTTGGTAGTCAGCGTTACCGTCATACCATCGGCTGCTGTAGCTGTTTGTGGTTCATAACCGGAAGAGGAGATCGTAAGGCTGGCGCCGGGAGCGACTTTGATAGAGAAGCGGCCATTCTGATCGGCCTGCACCGCTTTTTTGGTGCCTGTTTCGAGGATCGTAGAAAAGGGAACAGGTTCTCCCTTACTGTCTTTTACCACTCCGGTAACCGGTTTCTGCTGAGCCTGCGCAAATAGCAGAACGAAGAGGGAAAAGACTGCCGTTAGCATTTTCTTCATTGTGTAGATTTGGTTAATTGATAAACCTACAAGACAAGAGAAAATGCAAAAGTTATCCTGAGCAGGTCTCAAATGGAAGTTTTTATAGCTGAACTGCCTTTAGGTGCCTCCGAACTTCGGCTGCCTCTGATTCGGGTAATCTGTTTCCTGCACCTTTATAAATAAAGAAAAGGGATCGAAGTAAATGTTTCGCCCCTTTTTCTTTGTATAGCCATGAAACAATACGCGCTTATTTATTGGGCAGCTCAGCAATGCGCCGCAGGTCATCACTGGTGAGTCCCTGGTATTCGGTGAGGCTCCATACAGCATCCTGGACAGCTTCTGTGTTGAGTGACCATTCGGGATCGTTGGGCGGATACTGACTGAATAATATCTTTTTGCCGGAGAGGCGTTTGATCAGGTCTTTGATGAGTGGAGAACTGGTGACAGGACCAAACTTATAGGAGGCGGTGGCTTCGGAAGGGTTGCGGCTGAGGTTGAGGCAGGCCATCAGCAGGGTAACGGTGCATTTGGGTGGTGCTCCTGGCCCGGGTACCCTGGGCGGCAGCGTCACCAACACTTTTTCTACCAGCAGGCCGTGTTGAAATCCTTCTGCTGCAGAAGTAATGATAAGCCCGGGCGGAAACTCTACTGTCATCGGGCCGCCAATGGAATCGCGCTGCAGCTCTACTTTTACCATAACATCTTTTCCTACACCGTCAAACACACAAACACCCGGTGCATCGGGGCCATATTCGGCGCCGATGATCTCCCCAACGAGTGATACACCACGGGGCAGCTGAAACTGTTCGCCTTGTAATTCACCGGGCTGGTCACCCATGCCCGGTATCTTACCGGGTTTTTCATTGACCTCGCCCGCCGGGGCATCATCTTTCTTGCAGCCTGGCTGTGTAGCGATGATCATCGCAAGCGATAGTCCCAGGCAATAACAGGATCTCATCATTCGCATATATTATATATAATTATTGTTTTACAAAAGTCAACGTGTTGGTGCTGGTTTTTCCTTCGATCTGCAGGTAATAAGTGCCTGACGGCAGCTTGCCGACTGGCAGGCTGGTTGCTGTAGGATTACCTGTTACCCGCAGGGTTTGTAACAGGTTGCCTGCAGTATTGTACAGGGCTATCCGTCTAATGACTTCTCCCGTTGGTGCAGCTACATTCACTACTTCGGTAGCAGGATTGGGAAAGAGTGCAAACTGCCGGAGATTATTGCGGAATACCATTACCACTGATTTCGAGTAGGTATACCGGGCGTCAAGGTCGGTTTGTCTGATGCGATAGTATAGGGCGCCCTGCAGGTGATGCGTGTGCATAAAAGTATAGCTGCTGCCATGGGACTGGTTGGTGGCTTTCACTTCTCCGGCCACGGCATAGTTGCTGCCATCGGTACTGTATTCAATGATGAACTTATCGGTTTGCTGTTCTTCACCGGTAGCCCAGGTGAGGCGCGTACCGTCTGCAGTGGCTTCTCCTTTTACATATAGCCAGTGGACAGGCAGTGTGGACCCATAGAGAAAATCGGCATAAGCCGAAATGCTCCAGGGATTTTGTCTGCTGCGCAGGAAAATGGTGTGCGCACCCTGGGATACTGTTGTAAGGGGAATGCCAAAGGTGAAGTTGCTGATATCGGCAGCTGCAACCACATCGATGGCTTGTCCATTGCCGAATCCAGGATCGGTGTCGATGTAGTATTCCACCGTACCGATAGCCGGAGCGGGGGTTGGTGCTGCAGGATAGGGGATCACTGCCGTATTGTCGAACAGCGCATAATTGGCAAGGCTCCAGCGGCCGTTTGCATCTCTGGTGCGGATGAAAAGCCGGTGTACGGAAGGCGGAAGCCCTGTCAGGTTCACCAGCACGTGCCATCCGTCTGCCGACGTAGCCGTTGGTAAAGCAACCGGTGTACCGTTGCCAGGTCCCGGATCATTGTCGATAAAATACTCTGCAGCTACCAGGTTGGGCAAAGTGGCTGCCACCGGATACGTGGGCACCACCATGTTGTCGAACAAAGCTGTATTGGTGAGACTCCAGTTGCCATTGGCATCCTGGGTACGCAGGTAAAAATAATGGATACCGTTATTAAGCCCACTGCCATTGAGCTGCAGGGGCCGGGTAAGGTTGGCCAGTTGCGTGTCGGGCGTCAGTGGGATGGCTGTGCCATTGCCATAACCGGGGTCATTATCGAAAAAATATTCTGCCTTCACTATTGATACGGGTGCTGGCGGGGCAGGAGGATAGGGCTCTTGTGCGTGGGCTGCGATCGAACTACACACCCATGCCACCATGCTCATAAATCGTATATACGTCATGAATAGGATTTGGAGGTGATCAATTATTCGAACGGGTGCTGAAAGTAATGTCCATGCTGGTGGCAGCAGCAGGCACGGAGCCGGGCACTGTGAGCATGTAGATAGAAGGAATCGGTGGTATGCCACTCAGGCGATAAGGGTCGGCTGTGCCGAATGCGCCCACATCCGGCGTTTCTCCATTGATCGGTTCACCGGCGCCGATAGCAGGTGATCCGGCTTTGAGCATATATCGTCCATCACCGGAACCTGTTCCAACAAAGAGTACGGTAGAAGATACGTTATTTTGGTTGCCGTTGCCTGCCGGTAACACGTTGGTAACAGCAATGTTGTATTTGATGGTACTGGAGGTGATGTTAGTGGTGCTCAGAAAGATGTTATTGGTAATATAACTATTGGCCAGTGTTACCTGCGTTGTAAATACATTGTTCCTGATGAGCCCGTTGATGATCGTGTTCAATACCACCACATTGGTCAATATACAATTGGTGATACGGGGATTTTCGAGCGTATAATTGACCATATCGATGTACCCTATGTATTTATTGATCGTCAGGTTCACAATTTTCGAATTGGGGTAGGTATTGTACCGGCCAATATAGCCTTCACAGCGCGTAATGGTAATATCATCTACGTTAGAGTTTAAGTAGAACTGGGTGCTCACACCCATGATCGTAGATCCTGTGCCGAGCGAGTCGATATTGAGAATGCTTATTTTAGTTGACTGGCCCATGGCCTGCAGGCCGGTGTTGGCGCCTGTTCCGGATAGTAAATAGCCGGAACCGATGATGACGATTTTTTTGTTGAGGGTGGCTGTGGCATACGAGGTGGCTGTACCTTCCACGTAGAGCGTATCGCCGTTTACTACCAATGCATTGGCGATGGCAGTGGACACTTCTTTAAAATCTGCTGCAACGCCGGTGGTGTTATTCACACGCCATACTTTGGCCTGCACGACTGTTGCCTGCAGTATACCTAAAAGGATCAGAGAACTTACAAGTACATTAAACTTCATGATGCATATGTTTTAATGATTATAGACAGGTATTATTATGAGTTTGGATACAGGTACTGATTAAAATGCAGCATGCGGCTGCTATGGTGCAGTCATTCGGGTTTGAAATGAAAGGGAGAGTAGCCACTTGTGCAGGCAAAAAGCGGTATAAGGCCTCCCGCCATATTCCGGTTAAGTTGTTTTTCACTTCAGCTTTAAAAACGGGCGACTAAGCAGACGGGTTCGTCATTTTAAACAACGACGCATACGCGCTATGCGTGACGGCGTTACTTTTGAAGCTGTTACAGTTTGTCATCACTGTACATTATTCATCAATTTTTCTCATGTGACGCAGGTGGTTTCTACCACCTGTTCTTTTTTACTTTTACAAACTATGCATTCCATGAAATCAATTTGCAGTCTGCTTTGTCTTGCCATTGCCTTGCAAGGTTATAGTCAATCTGCCGCCAGCCTGGTAGAAGCTGAGCTCGCTTTTGCCCGGCAATCGCGCGAAGAAAATACGCGTGCGGCCTTCCTGGCCAACCTCGACAGTAATGGGGTGATCTTCAACAATGGCAGGGTATTGAACGGTGTGAAGTTCTGGCAGCGGGCGCCGGCGCAAGGCGCCAAACTATTGTGGACGCCTTCGATGAGTCATACAGCCAGCGCAGGGGACGTTGGCTTTACAACGGGACCTTATGAAGTGCGGGACTTTATAGGCGGTAAGGTCCTTGGCAGCGGGCAATTCACCTCCGTATGGAAGCTGGATGGTACCGGCAAATGGAAGCTGCTGGCAGACCTCGGAACCTCTTACGTCAATAACGCTTTTCCCGGTCAGGTATTGACTGCTGTGGGTGAGCTATTGATACCGGCTACTCAACCAACTTCTATCGATCAGCTGGAAACATCACTGCTGCAAGCGTTGCAGGCAGGCAGTGCCAGTGTTATCAACCGTATAGCTACTAATGGAGTGCTTAATTTCAATGGCAGGCAGCCACTACAGGCAAAGGATTCTGTGCAGCAGGCACTGGCCTTGTTGCAGGAAGCCCGTTTCAGCGCTTTTGCATCCGGCATTTCGCAAAGTAATGATCTTGGTTACGTATATGGGCAGGTAAAAAAAGGAAGTGCTACAGCCAATTACCTGCGCGTATGGGGACATACTGCACGGGGCTGGGTAGTGCTGGTGCAAGTGATCGATCTTTAAAACTCCGCATTACTCTCCCAGCCATTTTCTGAAATCTGTTGACCGCAGCCTGCTGACGATGATATCTTCATAGGCGGCAGGCTTTACCTGTACTCTCAACTTGCCGCTCAACCAGGCCTGTACTTTATCGACATGATTGTAATTGAGGATAAACTGCCGGTTGGCACGAAAAAACTGTTTACTATCGAGCTCACTTTCGATATCATCGAGCGGCTTGTCGATGATAAGGTCATCATTGTTGGCCGTCTTGATGAACTGGCACCTGTCTTTGGTATAAAAGTAGGCTATGCCCGCGGCCGGTACGGAGATCATGCGGGAGCCTACTTTGACCAGGAAGCGTTCTTTGTAGGATGGCTGTTCCAGGGCTTTCATTTCTTCGAGGAACTGCATCATGTTTTTTTGCAGATGAGCCTCCTGCGTATTGTACACACGGCGGTATTTGTCGAGGGCTGCCGCCAGTTCCGTCTTGTGGAGGGGCTTCAACAGGTAGTCGACACTGTTGTGTTTAAAAGCTTTCAGGGCATGTTCCTGGTAAGCCGTAATGAATATCACGGGTGTGTCGATCTTTACCTTGTCGAATATATCCAGGCTGCGCCCGTCACCCAACTCTATGTCCATCAATACCAGGTCGAGCGTGGGGAGCTTTTTCAGGAAGGCCACACTGCTTTCCACACTGTCCATGACGCCAACAATTTCTGCATCGGGGTCCAGCTCGCGCAGCATCCCGGAGAGTCGTTGTACAGCGATGCTTTCGTCTTCTATGATCAGGACTTTCATATGGTTGCTTTTATTACGGGGAAACTTACGGTAAAATCTTTTTTATCGCTGTTGACAGTAATGGGCGGCAGCGACAAGAGCTCAAATTTCTTGCGCAAATGCTGCAATCCATGGCCGGACCGCTGGACATAATATTTGGGTTGATAATTGTTTCGTACGATAACCTTTTGGGTCTGCTGGCCCAACTGTACCTTTATAAAAAGCGGATTGGCACGCGTAACAGTATTGTGTTTAATGGCATTTTCGATCAGTATCTGCAGGCTGAGCGGTGGCACTTCATACAGGCCGGGCTCCTCCACGTTTACTTCGAGAAAGAGTCCTTCGGGGTAACGTGTTTTCATCAAAGAGAAATATACCCGGGCGAATTTAAGTTCTTCTTCGAGGCTAATGACGGGCGATTGGTTGGCCTCCAGGAGGTATCGGTAAACGTAGGCGAGGTCTTCGGTAAACCGGATAGCGTGCTGCTGATCGCGTTCAATCAGGCCGATGAGCGTATTGAGCGTGTTGAAAAGAAAATGGGGCTGTACCTGTACCTTCAGTGAGTCGAACTGCATTTGCAGGTTGAGCTTCTTCAATTCATTGGCTTCGATCTGGGTGGTTTGCCAACGCTGGATATAAAAGATGACCTCGTAAATCACAAAGCCGAGCAGGATAAAGAGCATGGAGATACCTGTGAACATCAGGAATACGGGTATATTGTAAACGCCTACACCCCATACCCGCAGCAGTTTCCCTTCTATAAATATGCGCAGGAAGCCCAGCAGGAACCCATAGGATACAAGGATGGTCACCACAATAAGCCTTCTTTTGAGGGTGTCGTGTACACCAGCCCACCGTCCATAAGCCCACAATGCCACTAATCTTACCGGTTCCCACACAAGGATGGTGAATATACAGGTCACTACAAGCGTCTTGGGCAGCAGCCAGGCGATCGGTGCTGCAAAAAACATGTCGAGCATGAAGAAACAGTAAAACAATACGGCAAAGGCGGGGTAGCCGTAGGCCCGGACTTTTTTATCACTGATCAGCACCGCTTTTTTTTGTAAAAATAATGCAGGGAGCAGGAAATGCTCCCTGCAAGGCCTTCAATTCAAACAGCTCAAATGTCGGTTCAGTAGCCAGATCCTTCATTTCGGCTGTGCAGACACTTTTTGCTCGTTGTCCGACAGGTCGGCATCGGACAGGAAGGCGCCCGGATCGAGGATCACCTGCGCCGGCCGGCGGGGCAGGTGGAGCGTAAGTATGGCAGGTGTGCCGGTAAACAAATGTTGTTGATGGTACAGGAGTCTGCCCGCAGGTTGTCCTGTTTGTCCGGCGCCATCGTACACGGCCAGCGTCATCCAGTCATGCGGTGGCATGGTGTGCAGCTGTCCATCGTTTTCGCTGGTCTTTTGTACACTGATCTTTACCCGAAGCCGGTAATGACCGTCGGGTAATGAATCAAATTGCTGCACTTCGATGGCATTGTTGTACACGATCACCCTGTTGAAAAGATCGTTGATGTGTGTTGCCTGTTGCGGTGTAGCTACGGCATTCAATTGCCGGAGCAGGTCGCTTGTCGTAGCACGTCGCTGCGGAAAACCATGTTGAGCGATCAGCCTTTGCAGTGCCGTGTCCATAGCTGCTTCACCCAGCATTTCTTTAATGCCATACAACGTTCGGCCGCCCTTCTGGTAACAAACAAAAGACTGATCGGCGCGTATCAGTGGCTGTTCCGGTTCGCCGGCTATATAGCGCAGTGCAAAATACAGGTTGTTATCTGCCAGCGATAATTGCCGCAGCAGTTGCCTGCCATAACGTTTTTCCGCCACCATCATTTCTGTATACTTCGCCAGCGACTCCGTGAGCACCGCACGGCCGGGCAAGGGTAGTGGTGACAATTTATTAGCCCACCATTGATGCCCCACTTCATGCGCCGTCACTGCATACACATTGTTGAAGCGGTTGCTGTCACTCAGGTTGCTCATGAAATTGATCTTTTCCGTGCTGAACAGTACACCCGGGTACGCCGTAGCAGCGCCGGGATACTGCGGTATCTCAGCCAGCGTGAGCCAGGAGAGCGGATAAACGCTGAAGTGCTCACTGCCGTAATCGATGGCATCTTTCATGGCTTGCATAATAGAAGGCAGGTTAGCACTGTGCCCGGGTTGATAGTAAATACGGAAAGTAATATTCCTGTGCACCTCTTTTTGTACGGCATAGCGTGCCGAGCTGAACGCCAGCATGCAGTTCACCGGCTGCTCCGTTTTATAATGGAAAAAGCGGCGGTTACCGTCTATCCATTCCCGCTGCAGGGCGCCCACGGTCACTACCTGCTGGTCGGCAGCGGTGCTGATCACCGTTTCATAATTGATGAAGTGATAGCTGCTGTCACGTACTATGCCTGTTGTTTGTAGCGGCAAGCTATGTTGTTTCCGGACAGCAATATCACCGGCCTCAAACCGGTTATTGTATCCGAGGTACGGGATGTATTTCTCCAGCTCCACATAGCTGCCATTGTCCACGATCGAATGCTCAGGGTTGAAGCGGTCGAAACTACTGCGCTCTACTTCCATGTTGAACTGTACATTCATTTCCTTGCCTGGCAGCAACGGTTGTGCAAGCGTATACCAATACATCCTGAACATGGGGTCGGTCTTAGCAATAGCGGCGCCGGGCACTGTAAAGGAAACGCTGGTTACTTCGGGATCTACGCCAAACCACAATGTGGTAATGGGCTGGCTGGATTCATTGCGTAAGCCATAGCTACCCTGTACCGTGTACCTGCCTTCTTCGGGGTATAAAGCGATATGGGTCTTTACGGCTATGATATAAGGCTGCGGCAAATGTTCCTGTGGCTTGTAGCGCTTCTCGTACTCTACGCCCCATAATTGCATGGTGGAATTACCCCGTGCTGTACTTACCTGGGTGGTTCTCCGCTCGATGTACATGCCGGCGGCTGTGCAACACAGCAGGCAGGCTACCAACAATACTTTACCGGTAAGGCCCCATTGCCGTCCCATCGTTTGCATGCGCTGCCACAACGTAGTATGTGCACTCGCTTTCCATAACGCAGCAGCCAGCAAGCTCAGCACAGCCGCGAAAGAAGTCCAGTACAATAGATACCAGTGCACAGCCTTTGTGTAATGGCCAAACCCATTCATGAGCGTATACCTCAGGTCGGGCAGGGTGGCATAGCGCAGCAGGTAATGCTGAATGCCCAGCTGGCGGCTGAACACCACGATACCCACGATCACCAGGCTCAACAGCATGCCGAGGTATTTATTGGCAACAATGGTTTGTATAAACACGATCAGTACGGCAAAGAGGAATAAAGGCAGGCCGCTGTAGTAATAAAGTGAAAGATAAGCAGGCAGGTCGATGGCAGTGTAGCCTGTCAGCAATTGCAATCCAATTCCTATTGTAATATTCGCCGTTATGAGCAACGCCACCAGCACGGCCAGCGTAGCACATTTGGCGCCCCACAGAATTGCATTGCGCACGGGTGTAGTAAATACCAGCCCTTCCATGTTGGCCGCCCGCTCGCGGCTGATGAGCTCACCGGCATAAAAAATGAGCAGCAGTAAGGCCGGGCGAATGCTGCGCAGCTCTTCTACAATATAGCCGGTAGCTGCGTAAAAGCGGGTACCATAAGGTCCTTGTAAAATATTCTCCTTCAGCTCCACTGCATACAGGAATACCCACAAGGCCATCATCACCAGGAAAGGAATATGCCTGCACACCGATGCTACTTCCAGTTTTAATTGAGCGGTAAACGTGAGGCGGTTATAGGTAACCCCCGCAGATGTAGTCGCTACGCTTCTATAAGGAATCACGTTGGTAGTGGTTGTGGTTGCAGTCCGCTTGCGGGCTTTTTCCGCTACCGGCAGCCGGAATTTGAAATACCGGTAAGCGACCCACAGTAAGGAACAGCTGATAATCGTCCACAACAACCGGTTGGCCAGGAAGGCGCCCGCCAGGGGAAATAATCTGTCATTGCGGTCGGACAATGACCAGGCGCGCGTATCATACATAAAAGCGGCCAGCCCAAAAGGGTCGAGGAGGTAGGGCAGAAGGCCGGGCTCACTGGTTTTTAAGGAGCTTGCCATCATGGGCGAATTGCCGAGGATAGAACCGAGGAAATATAAAATGAACAACAACACGCCAGCTATGTACACAGCGCGCACCTGACGTGTGAGCAATGCCACACTGAAAATAACACTGCAGCAAAACAGTACGTTGGGCAATCCGAATACGAGGAGTGGTTGTAAAAAATAAAGGAAGTTGTACGGTCCCAATTGATCAGTACCTGCGGCCATGCTGCCAAGGGCAATGCCCGACACACCCAATGCCAGTACGATAAAAACAGTCAGCACCAGGCCCAGCAAGCGTGTCATAAAATAAGGCAGGGGTTCCAGCGAGGTCGTGAAAATAATAGCATCCATCCGGTAAACGGTATCCCGCAATACCACATTGGCGCAAAAGAGTGTGCTGATAAAAATGACCATGAGGGAAAGAAAGCAGGTGAGGTAGCTGATAACGTACGGCCCATTCTTATGCAGTTCAGCGCCGCCAAAATTGCCCTGTATCATCAATAAGCCAAGTGCGATGAACAGCACAGCCGACACGATGAACGTGATCTGCCTGACATGGTATTTCAGTTCAAACCCTAATAAATATGTTAGCATGCCGTGACCTCCTTTCTGGTGCGTTGCGCACCGAACAAAGCCGAGAAGTAAACAGCCGACAGATCGGGTTGAAAAGGCTCAAAGCCATCCCCGGGATGAACGCCACTCAGTACATATACCTGTATTTTGCCGCCGGTCATGCGCGTGGAGATCACAGGCAGGGTAGCCTGATCATGTTGCAGCCTTTCTTTGGGCACCGTTTTGCGCCATACCTGCCCGGCCAATGCCTCTGTGAGCAAAGCCGGTTTGCCCTGCAGGATCACTTTGCCGCCGGCCATGATGGCCATGTCGGGACAGAGGTCGTGCACGTCTTCCACGATATGGGTAGACAGGATCACCACTACCTGTTCGCCAATCTCGCTCAGCAGGTCGTGAAAGCGGTTGCGCTCCAATGGGTCGAGCCCGGCCGTAGGTTCATCTACGATGATCAGCTGCGGGTTGCCCAGCAAAGCCTGTGCAATGCCGAAGCGCTGACGCATGCCGCCGGAAAAGGTGCTCACCGATTGTTTTCTTACGGCGTATAAGTTGGTTTGCTGCAGCAGGGCCAGCACCTGCTCTTTGCGGGCGCCTTTATCAGTGACTCCTTTCAGGATGGCGAGGTGGTTCAGCAGGTCGATGGCGGCAATTTTGGGATACACGCCAAAGTCCTGCGGCAGGTAACCCAGCTGGCTACGCAGGAACTGCTGTTGCTGCAGGATGTCTTTACCATCAAACAACACCTGTCCGCTATCGGGCGGCTGCAAAGCGGCCAGCGTGCGCATCAAAGAAGATTTGCCGGCGCCATTGGGGCCGAGCAGGCCAAACATGCCATTGGAAATCGTGAGCGACACATTGCTGAGCGCCTGTACGCCGTTGGCGTATGTTTTGGAAAGGTTGATTATTTGTAGTCGTTGCATAGGACGAAAATATCCGACCCACCCAAGCCCGGCAATTATCAATGGGCAAGGAGCGTAAAGCAGTGATCAACGACCTATAATGCCCGTTTTCCGGAACGCTTTACTTACATCATGAAAAATGGTACGTTCATCATTAAAATTTGTGCAGCCTGAACGGGTGCTGTTCTTTTATCATTTGATCGGGTAAGTATGAAACGGTGGCACCATAAAACAGCAACACTTTGCAACAGGCATTACGAGACATTCCTGCACATGGGCATCCTGTGCTGGGTAGCCATTTTCGAGTTGCTGGATAAACAGGTTTATACCTGGCTGCATTACTGTGGTGCCCTTGGTGTATTGGTGGTGGTGCAGTTGCCTATACTTCTTTTCTCCTGGTACAAGCCACGGCTGAAAGAAACACTGCCAGCCAATCGATACTGGTTGTATTGGCTGGCCTGCTTTGGCCTGTACCTGTGGGGCATGTTCTTTATTTGCACCACATCGTTCAAAGTAAACTCTCTCTGGCAGCGACTGGCCCCCATCAGTCTGCTATGCACGCTGTCGCTCGAGCTATTGTTGACGGCAGCTGCGTGGCTGCGCACAAGGATGCAGCAATGGCCATGGATGAAATGGCTGAGCCTCGACCGGTCGCTGCTCATCAGCCTGCTGCTGATTGCTGCGATCCTATCGGTGATGGCCGTCTCCAGCATGGGTAACCCGAAGTATGAAAGGCCCGAAGGGTTGCTGGTAGGTTTTGAGTTTGATGTGCGGAAACTGTTTGCACACTTTGGCCTGTTCCTCGCCTTTACGGTGCAGTTTCTGTTCATGTACCTTTGCGGGTATTTTTTCTACTATATCAATAACCGGGTACTGGTGCCTCATGTACTGAAACCCAAAGGGCTGATCGTGTACATAGTGGCGGGGCTTGCCGTTGTGAGCATTACTTATCCGGTGTTTGCACAACTATTGCTGTTGCTGCCCGTGAATAGAAGGCTGGGGAATATCTTTGCGGCCAATCCCTTTGCATTGGAGCATGCAGGTGGTGCTATCATCATTCTCCTGCTGAGCCTCCCGGTCGTACTGGCCCTGCAATGGAGCAGGCAAAACAGCCGCATCATGGCGCTGGAGAAAGAAAAAGCGCAGGCCGAGCTGGACCTGCTGAAACAGCAGCTGAACCCTCACTTCTTCTTCAATACGCTGAACAACCTGTATGCGCTGAGCCTCACGCAATCCAAACAAACCTCTGAAAGCATATTGCAACTGTCTGAGTTGACCCGGTATGTGCTGTACAAAACCAAGGAGCCTGCTGTGACGGTGCAGGAAGAAGTAAAATACCTTGAAGATTTCATGTGGCTGCAACAGATCAGGCTAAAGCGCAAGCCGGATATACAATTCATGCAGGAGATAGCGCCCGGTACGCCACGCATAGCGCCGCTGCTGCTGATCGTGCTGGTGGAAAATGCGTTCAAACATGGCATCGAGCCTGCCGAGCATGAAGCTTTCCTGCATATCCGTTTACATACTACTGCTAATCGCCTGCGCCTTACCTGCGTCAACTCTTTCGAGGAAAGGAGCACTGTGGCCGGTATCGGGCTCACCAACCTGCAGCGACGGCTGGCTTTGCTCTATCCGGGTAAACACTTGTTGACAACAGCGGTAGAAAATCATACATTTAAAGCTGAACTGGAACTGGACCTGACATGAAGATACGTTGCTTAATCGTGGATGATGAGCCGCTGGCTCACCAGGTAATCCTGAAATACATGGAGGATGTTCCTTTCCTGGAACCGGTGGGGCAGTGTTACCTGGCCACGGAAGCGCTTTCTTTTTTAAGCACGCAGGCGGTGGACCTTATCTTCCTCGATATCCGCATGCCCAAGCTGAGCGGGCTGGATTTTTTGCGCACCCTGCAGCACCGGCCATTGGTCATCATCACTTCGGCGTTTGAAGAGCATGCGCTCGAAAGCTTCGACCTCGAAGTGTGCGATTACCTGTTGAAGCCTTTTAGGTTCGACCGTTTCCTGAAAGCTGCCAACCGGGCGCTGGCCTTGTACACGTTGAAGAGGCAGGCAGAAACTTCGACCGCTCCCGTGCAGCCTGCTGTAGCCAGTGAACCCGCCAGCATCTACATCAAGGTTGATAAAAAGCAGGTGCAGCTGGCGCTGGATGAGGTCTACTACCTCGAGAGTGTGGGCAATTACGTAAAGATATGGGATGCTCAAAAATACCTCCTGACGCCGCGTACCTTAAGCAGTTTTGAAGAGCAGCTGCCTCCCGAGTCATTTATACGCATCCACAAATCTTACATACTCAACAAGAAGTTTGTGCACTATATAGAAGGCAATATGATCAGGCTGAAGAATGGCAGGGAGCTGCCATTGGGGAAGAGCTATAAGCATGTGATCAGGCAGCTGTAAATTCCTGCCGGCTCGTCATATGAAGGAAAATACCGTTTAGCTGCATGCAAAGTAAAGTCCTGCATAGACATGCAGGACTTGTTGTATGGCAAAAAACAAAGTGAAGCGAGTTTTAAAATCCTCCCGCACCTTTTTATGTGTGCGGGAGGCGGCTTAAGCTGTCAGCTATCAGCTACTATGCCTCCAGGCCGGGTGTGGTCACTGCTTGTGCCACTGCACTGGCTACCGTGCCGGCTACTGCAACATAGCCGGCAATTTTGACCATGATCGCTGGTAAGGCTACCGGCGTTGTGAGGATGGCTCCGCTCACTGCTGCCAGGATCAACCCCCAATTGCGCAACCTGGCAAAGAAGGGTGGTGTAGGACTCTGTAATCTTTCCTGAATACTCATAACTCTGTTTTTAATCGTGATTAAATGGTTTTGCTACGTCAGGCATTAACCCTGTATTTACCATTCTTATTTCCTGCGCAGGTTCAGGATGTTCCTGTGTGACTGTTTCCCGGTGATCTGCTGTTCAGGGAAAACGCTGTCCATGTATACAGGCAGGAAGCAGGCAATGGCATGTGTATAGCAGCGCTACTATTTTGACGGTCTTTATCTATATTTCTTCAGATAAAGGGGCGTCGATCTTCACGATGGTGAGGGGATTGAATGCTCCGTTTTTAAGCGGATACACTTTGCCGTTGACCACCTGAATAAACTGAACACCCATAACCAAGAACAAAGGGAGCTGCGACTGTGCTGTTACCTGGGCTGTAAGGGTGAGGGCAGGCGTCTCCACATTTGAAACGGGCAGGTCACTGCTGGCGCTGAAGGCGCTAATATAATGTTCCCTTTCAAAATCGAGCTCTGCCGCACCTGTTACAATGCGCAGGTGTGTTGTGCCTTCCGGAGCGGTTACGATCTCACTCAAAATGACCGCGGAAATATTTACGGTGCAAACTCCAGTAGTACGATTGATCGTAGACGAAACCGGCGTTGCAAAGGTGGTAATCAGTGCGGCATTGATATTGAAATCGAATGCTTCGAGCAGTAAGATGTTTCCTTCTGTTACGACGCGCTGGCCCCTGTCGTTGACCGGATCGGTTTTTATGATACGCGAAAAGGTGCCGGTGAGCCGGCTTGTCATCCGGGTATCTGCGCCATTCTTTATGAGTTTGGAGAGCGCAGCGCGCAGCAGCTTGCTTGCTTTTCCTGATCGTCCGAATTCTGCCATGTTTTCCCGCGTACGGGCATAAGCATCGGAGGTTCTGATCTTATCGCCATTGATGTGTGTTTTTTCCCTGGCGGTATAACCGTCCTGTGTTTTCTGGTAGGTCATGTCACCGGTGGTGCCCAATAACCTGTGTGTTCCTTTTTGCTTTGGCATGATAATTAAATTTAAACGTTAATGAATGTACGTTGTCATGACGAACGTGTGAGAGCAAACGTACTATGTTCGATAGCTGGTCTCCAAATGCGCCTTTCCGATATGGTTGTTATTTTCTTAAATCGACGTTTTATTCTGATATTTCTTTTTTTGCCATTGCATTTATGCAGTTGTGATATGGCTGATGCCTGGATGTTGTATGCTCTTTATATGGCTGTGATATGGATGTGGTATGCCGGAACCCTTCCGGAGCCCTGGGTGTGATATGGATGGGATATGACAAGTATATGGAACCAATATGAAGGTTATATGGGTGGGATATGACTGGTATATGGAGTTGATATAGTAAGTATATAGGTCGCATATGAGAACTATATGGGCGTGATATGAGCGCATGATCAGATAAGTGTACGGTAAAGTAAAACCGCAACTTGAAATGTTGACAAAAAACTATACAAATGTTAATTTCTGTATTGGCATTTTGTTATACATTTAGGCGATTAATATCCCGCCTGCGCTTGCTCTTGATATCCCTTTAACCTGTTCCTTTTATCATCTACTAAAGTAAAATCTGATGTGACGTTATGGACATACTTCTGCGTCATTTGGAATCGATTCATCCATTGTCGGATGAGTTAAGGGAATATTTGTTAAATCATGTTAGATGCCGGGAAATTACTAAGAGAGATTATTTATTGAAGGCTGGATCTGTGAGCCGGCATGTTTGCTTTATTGTCTCTGGCCTTTTGCGGTGCTTTTATGTAAAAAACGATAGTGATGCCGAGGTCTCGTCGTGGTTCATGAAAGAAGGGGATGTCGTCTTTTCTATTGAAAGTTTTTATACTCAAACGCCCAGTTATGAATCGATCCAGGCGTTGGAGGACACTCAAGTCTTTTATATCAGTTTTGAAGAGTTGGAATTTATTTATCAACAATTTCCGGAGTTCAACTTTATAGGCCGGGTGCTCACAATTCATTACCACAAGCTTTGGGGCGAGCAATTGTATTCCATCCGTATGCATACCGGCAAGCAGCGGTATGAGTGGCTGCTTAATAATCATGCAGAGTTGTTGCAGCGGGTCCCTGCGAAGTATTTGGCTTCTTACCTGGATATTACTGAGATTAGTTTGAGCAGGATAAAGGGGCAGTTGTAGGTTACTGTAGCATTAATCCATAAATCAATGCCATGAAAAACTTGTTTCTTTCAATCGTCGTTCTGTTGACTTGCGCACTATGCATGATAAGTTGTAAAAAGGAAATAGACCAAGAAAATAATTCGCTAACTAACTTAGTCAGTGATGCAAGAAGATATTTTGAGGTGCTCGAATATGAATCATTCAAAGGTTTTGATAGTATTATTTCCGCGAATCAAATAACGTTACCTCGAAAACACATTTATCATTGGCCAAAATGGGAAAATGCGGAAGTGCAGCAGTTTTCCAATGTTGAGGCTATAGTCGTTCCAATTGGATATAGCAAATCATTTCTTTTGTCAAGTAATTTGGCAAAAAATAAATCGTACTCCATTAATGAAATACGAAAGCTGTTTATTTATAAGGTCAAAAATGGAGACTTTAAAGTCGAAGCTGTTACGTATCTGCCAGATAGTGTTTGTCTGCAAAATAAAAATAGCAAATTCAGTGGCTATATTTTAATCGAAGACTGGAAGGGTAATTTTGTTACTTCATATTTGGTATTACCAGATGGTGCTATTAAAAAGGGAATGGATAGGTCGGTAGATATTCATAATGACTTACAGATAACAACTTTCCAGTCTCCTACAACCATCTGTATATATGCAGAAGGATACAATTATTCAGCTGGCGATCCTGAAGGCGTCTATTGGTCTGAGCTTATAAGATGTGAAACATTCTTTCCGGCTACAACTGTTTCGAGTAAGTTACTGGAGATGCCTGATTATACAAGAGGAGGAGCAAGTAGTAGTGGAGGAGGTGGAAATGTGAATTCGGTATATAATAGTTTTATGATTTATTCACCTGATTTTCCTATTAATGATGCTCAAACCTATCTTAATTGCTTTACTAATTCGCCTGGTGATGGATATCATTATCAGATATCCTTGTGTGTCAGCCAACCTGAGCCAGGAAGTCGTACTCCTTGGTCTGGACAAAACCCATTTGGTGATGATAAGAATCCCGTTTATGTAGGGCATACCTACCTAATTATAACTCAAATAACTCCCACTCGGACCACTGTACGTAATATTGGTTTTTATCCAGCAAACGGTGCAACTCCATACTCACCGTCTGATCGTGGAGTTTTCAATAATGACCAATATAGGGGCTATGATATTAAATTGACAATAACAATGACGAGCAGTCAGTTTTTTAGTGTTTTGGATTTTATAAAAGAAAATTTCGGTTCGTTTCAGTATAATCTAAATACTAATAACTGTAGTACTTTTGCTATCAATGCGCTTAATAGGGCAGGATTTAGTATGCCAGCTACGAGAGGGGTTTGGCATAATGGAGAAGGATATAATCCTGGAGATTTAGGGGAAGATATTCGATCAATGTCCCTACCTGCTAATATGACAAGAACTACAGTTTATGGTTCACATCCTAATCAAGGGATTTGCCAATAAATCAATGTCGTTGAATTAAGGAACGAATGTCAGGCTGAGCTTGTCGAAGCCTCTTTAAAAGATGTTTTTTCCCTGAAAGCCCTTCGACAAGCTCAGGGTGACAAGCTTAATTAAACGACATTAGCC